>NZ_JBIAHG010000021.1:0-156034 GCF_042870385.1 Streptomyces sp. NPDC006602
TCCTCAAGCCAAAGCCCTTACGCTTTGGTGACGAGACGGACCTTCCGGGCAGAAATGCCCGGAACGCTGAGAACCGCTGAGGTTCTGAGCAACGGTCAGGGGAGGTCGAACCGATCGAGGTTCATCACCTTGTCCCACGCGGCCACGAAGTCACGCACGAACTTGTGTCCCGCGTCCTGGGACGCGTAGACCTCCGAGACGGCTCGAAGCTGGGAGTGTGAACCGAAGATGAGGTCGACCGCGGTAGCGGTCCACTTGAGCTCGCCTGTGGCGCGATCCCGGCCTTCGAACACGTTCTCGTCCGAAGTCGACGCCTTCCACTCCGTGCCCATGTCGAGCAGGTTGACGAAGAAGTCATTGGTCAGTGTCTCCGGCCGGTGAGTGAAGACGCCGTGTGAGGATCGCTTGTAGCCGGTTTTCAGGATCCGCATGCCGCCGATCAGCACCGTCATCTCGGGGGCGGTCAGTGTCAACAGGTTGGCGCGGTCCAGCAGGAGTGTCTCCGGCGACAACTTCCCTCCCGCGCGGACGTAGTTCCGGAATCCGTCGGCCCTGGGTTCGAGCACGGCGAACGACTCCACGTCGGTCTGTTCCTGCGAGGCGTCCGTGCGCCCCGGTGCGAACGGGACGGTGATGTCGTAACCGGCGTTCTTCGCAGCTTGCTCGACGGCCGCGCACCCGCCCAGGACGATCAGGTCGGCGAGCGAGACCCTCCTGCCGCCGGCATGTGAGAGGTTGAAGTCCTGCTGAATCTGCTCCAGCTTCTGCAGCACCTCGGCCACCTCGGGCAGGTGGTTGACCTCCCAGTCCTTCTGCGGCGCGAGCCGGATCCGTGCCCCGTTGGCCCCCCCACGCTTGTCGGTGCCGCGGAAGCTCGCCGCGGACGCCCAGGCGGTGGTGACCAGTTGGGAGATGGACAGTCCTGAGGCGACGATCCTGCTCTTGAGGGCAGCGATGTCCTCGTCCCCGACGAGTTCGTGATCCACCTCGGGGACGGGATCCTGCCACAGCTGCGGTTCTGGAACCCACGGGCCGAGATAGCGCGTGACGGGTCCCATGTCGCGGTGCAACAGCTTGTACCACGCCTTGGCGAACGCATCCGCGAGCCTGTCCGGGTTCTCGTGGAAGCTCTTCGTGATAGGGCCGTAGACCGGATCCAGCTTCAGCGCGAGGTCCGTCGTCAGCATCATGGGAGCGTGCCTCCTCGACGGATCATGCGCATCGGGCACTGTGTCTTTGGCCGAAGGATCCGTGGGAGTCCACTGCTTCGCACCGGCGGGGCTCGTCGTCAGCTCCCAGTCGTACCGGTACAGGTTGTCCAGGTACCCGTTGTCCCACGTGGTCGGCTCGGAGGTCCATGCGCCTTCGAGCCCACTGGTGAGCGCGTCGGCGCCCTTTCCGCTGCCGTACGTGTTCCGCCAGCCGAGGCCCTGCTGCTCGATGGGTGCGGCCTCGGGTTCCGGGCCGATGTACGCGGGATCGACCGCACCGTGGCACTTGCCGAACGTGTGGCCGCCGACGATGAGCGCGACCGTCTCCTCGTCGTTCATCGCCATGCGCCCGAATGTCTCGCGAATATCGCGGGCGGCGGCCATCGGATCCGGGTTGCCGTTGGGCCCCTCCGGATTGACGTAGATCAGTCCCATCTGCACGGCACCGAAGGGAGCGGCGAGTTCCCTGTCGCCGCTGTAGCGCTCATCTCCCAGCCAGATGTCCTCGGGCCCCCAGAAGATCTCCTCGGGTTCCCAGATGTCCTCTCGCCCGAATCCGAACCCGAACGTCTTGAACCCCATTGATTCCATGGCACAGTTACCGGCGAAGACCAGAAGGTCGGCCCAGGAGATTTTCTGGCCGTACTTCTCCTTGACCGGCCACAGCAAACGGCGCGCCTTGTCGAGGCTCGCGTTGTCCGGCCAACTGTTGAGGGGGGCGAAGCGCTGAGCGCCGCTGCCGCCACCGCCCCGGCCGTCGGCGACACGGTACGTGCCGGCGGCGTGCCAACTCATCCGGATGAAGAGCGGCCCGTAGTGGCCGTAGTCGGCAGGCCACCAGTCCTGTGGCGTCGTCATGACCTGGAAGACGTCCTGCTTCAGCGCGTCGAGGTCGAGGGTCGCGAACTCTCTCGCGTAGTCGAAGTCCTCGTCCATCGGATTGGAGCGGGACGAGTGTTGGTGGAGAATTTGAAGGTCCAGCTGATTCGGCCACCAGTCCCGGTTCGTCCTGGGCCGAGTCGGCGTGGGGGTCGGGGAGGCGATTGCCGGGTTCTCGCTTTCGCTACCGGACACGTCGTCCTTCTTTCTGTCTCGGTGATTCCACGCACCATGCCGATGAATGTGATGTCGGCGTCCGTATGGTCGCGCACCGCAGACGGCACCGCTACGAAACACGCAGAGCACCCCCGCATGACAAACGTACGAGCAAAGGCTTCTTTCCTGCTTGGAAGTCGAATTCCGAGCCGACGGGGCCGGGCGCCTGACCTCACGCTCGTGGAGCAGACGGCGCGGCACACCGGCGAGTTCGGCCATGCCGCCGGAGTGTTGCTCACCGCGGACCTGTGACCGTCATCGCCGCCGTCCCAGAGACCGGGTTCGGCTGCTGGCACGCTACGCAGTCGCCCTCCGGTGGGACCCGAGCTGTCGCGCAACGCTGTCGTGCGACGCTGGCGACAGCACGAATCCCGTTGATGGCCTGCAGCAGGCCGGGGCCGACCTCGGCCCAACCGATCAGCAGCAGCGGCCCCACGGCGTCGAAGGCTGCCCGCCCGTCCGCGCCCACCAGCGACGCCGTCGACGCCGACCTCGTCTCGATCATCCAGGCCTGGAATGCCTCGACGTGTGCGCGCGTGACTTCGGTCAGATCCTCGGCCGCGTCGTCGGCCTCCGGGTCCGGCGAGTACTCGCTCAAGTAGCGGCCCAACTGGGCGGCCGCCAGCAGGTAGTTGTACCGGGTGGCTTCCGGACAGTTCCCCGCTCGCAGTGAGCGGTCCCAGTCCCGCAGAAACCCCGACCAGGTCTTCGACAACCCGACAGTGATCTTGTCCAGGTCCAGCAACGGCATTTTCGCCGGCCTCCGAGCAAAGGTGCCGATGAGCGGCGTGCTCAACCTCGAAGATCGGAAACTGCCCATACGAAAAGGGCCCTCACAAGCTCTCGCCTGCGAAGACCCTTCACACCGTCGGGACGACAGGATTTGAACCTGCGACCCCTTGACCCCCAGTTGGGTGGTCCGTGAGCGGCGTGCGACGGATCGTTCTTCGAGGTCAGTGTTCATTGTACTCGGGCGAGTTAAGGAGTCTGTTTCCTCATGCCTTCGCCGGGCAGCCTCGTCGCCTCACGCGCCGCCTTCCACCAATCGAGGGACCACTTCGGACTCTGACGCTTCCATCGTCACGCGTCGACCTAGAGCAGGCAAGTCCGCGAAGGGGAACGGCCCTTGCGCTCCGAGCCATCCGTGGCCTACTGCCTCCTCGGGGCCTGGTACAGCTCCTCCACACGCCTCCCGCAGAAAACTGATGGATTATCAGGTATACCGGGAAAACGCAGGTCGCGGCCTCTCATCCATGGCTCGAAATGTGAGCGGCCAGCCACCGGTTCGAGCCCTACGGGGGACCCAAAACATGGCTGGACTCCTACTCAAGGGCCATGGGGCCCGGCAGCCTTCGGCAGGCACCGCGAGTGAAGAGCCTGCGCCTGATCAGCCCGTCAGTCGGCGGCCCTCTCGGCACCAATCCGCAGTGGGCACTGGGGAGTCGGCACGCGCTATCAGGCGGCACGCTGGTCCTTGCGCGGGAGGACGACCGTCGCAGCTCATGGTGGAGTGGCCGACGGTTGACCGAGCGAGGGGAGCTGCGGGCTCCGCCGGTACCGTGTTCCTGTGGACGGACAGCTGAGTGACGCGGAACTCGATGAGCTGGTCGAGCAGGCCACCGTGGACGCCTACGCCGACGAGGAGCAACTCAAGGGCCTCTACACGATGCTCGCAGAGCATCTGACCGTCCCGTTCAAGACGGTCGTTCTCGGGGTCGAGGTCACCGTGAAGAAGGCGGACCTGCTGCCCAGCAGCCAGATCGTGGCGGTCTGCACGCGGGGCAGGCACCGGCAGGCGATCGGCATTCTCGACCTTCCGCTGCCGGATCCAGCACCCGAGGGGGCCGAGTGGATCGATGCCTACCGGCACTGGGGACCGTGAGAGCGCCCGGGTCAGTGGCTGGTCGGCAGCGCCGGCCGGTAGCCCTGGTCGGCGAGCCAGGCACGAGCCCGGCCGTGCTGCCGTTCCGCGGAGAACAGCCAGTACCGCTGCAGCTGCGCCGGTGACGTGGCCAGCATGTCCTTGAAACGGCGGAACGCCCCAGGGCCTTGGATCGCGATGCCGAGGTAGCGGGCGAGGTCCTGGTCGTCAACGGTGGTGATGAAGTCCTCCATGTCGCGGTAGGCATCACGTGACCCCTCGCATGGGACATGGAGCCACCGCTCGGTGCCTTCCGGTTCGTCCTCGTCCCATGACTCATCGGTGTCCGCGAGGGCGGGTCGGCACTCGCCGGTGTCCAGGTCGATGCGGCCACCACCCCAGGCCGGGTCGCCTTCGAGCAGACCGGAGAGTTCCTCCAGGTCGACCGGCAACGGCCGCAGCACGTAGTCGGCACCGCCGCCCGCCGTGTCGAGTTGCCAGGCGAGGACCTCGTCGCCGGGCCAGCCCCGTTCGCGCAGGGTGGTGGTGCATTCGGTCGCTGTCTGCTGAGCGCCGGGCACTGACCGGGAAACGGCTGCGGTGAGTGCGTCCCCGCACTGCTGCAGCACGCCGGCGGGGTCATGCATACGCAGCAGGGCGAGCAGGGACGGCCCGTTGGCGGTGTGGCAGGCGGCGCGGAGTGCCTTGAGCGCGTGGTCGGTCCATGCCTCGGTCATTCCCGCGAGGCTACTACCCCAGGTTCTCGGCCATGCGCTCGACCAGGTGACCCCCGTGACGCGCTGCGAGCGCCATCATCTCCGGTGCGACAACGCATTGGTGAGCACGGCAGACGAGACCCCTTCCAGGCGTCGGCCGCCGACGTTGGGCCCGGAGCCGTGACCTCATACGGCACCGCCCGGTGAGTGGTCGTACTGGAAGTGGTCGTACTGGAAGTTGTGGTTCGCCGTGGCGTGCGCGGTGGACTGCGACGGCGACTGGGACGCCCTCGGTGTTCGCCTTACGCGGGAGCGGTCGGGCGGGGTGATGCGCGGGGCGTATCTGGAGCCGTTGTGGAGTCATCTGCTGGATCTGCGGCAGCGACTTGCGGCGAACGGGCTCGGTGCGGCCGAGCTGGCCCAAGGCGCTTCGTCTTGCCACTGCACCTCAGTCTGCCCGCGCTGCCCGCGGCGGCCATTTGCAGCACGGCCGCGAGCTCCGCTCGCGCCCCGTACTCCATGGCCTACTCGGTCCACACCGCCGTCATAGTCCGCGCCTCCCCGGAACCGCTCGCCTCGGCTCAGCCCAGGGCGTTTGAGTATGACGTCCGGTCAGCTCCCGCCGCCTTGCCCGCTATCCGTCCGAGCCCACCCACCCGCGGCGTCGATAGGCTCCGCCGTGTGAGCGAGTACCAGTACTACGAGTTCCAGGCCCTCGACCGTCCGCTCAGCCGCGAGGAACAGGACCAGTTGCGGGCCGTCTCCACCCGGGCACGGATCACCGCCACCAGCTTCACCAACACCTACAACTGGGGTGACCTGCGCGGCAATCCGCGCCGCATGGTCGAGCGCTACTTCGACGCCCACCTGTACGTCACCAACTGGGGCACCCACCGGCTGATGCTCCGCCTGCCCAGGCAAGCCCTGACCCCGGCCACGGTGAAGCCGTACTGCCTGGACCACCACGTCGACGCCTGGACCACCCGCACCCACCTCCTGCTCGACCTCACCAGCGAGGACGAAGGCGGCGACTGGATCGAGGGCGCCGACGACTCACTGGCCGCCCTCATCGGCGTGCGCGACGAACTCGCCACCGGCGACCTGCGCCCCCTCTACCTCGCCTGGCTCTCCGCGCTAGGCGCATGGGAACTCGAAGACGACGACGAAGAGGAATACCAGACCTGCCCCGAACCGCCCGTCCCGGCCGGCCTCGGCGAGCTCACCGCCCCGCAGCGCGCGCTCGCGGACTTCCTGCGCGTCGACGCCGACCTGCTCACGGCCGCGGCCCAGGCCAGCCCCGCCGCGCCCAAGAAGTCGGCCAATCCCACGAAGAAGGAACTCGCGCCACTGATCGTCGCCCTGCCGGAGAAGGAGAAGAACGCCCTGCTCCTGCGGCTCGCCCTCGGCCCCGAACCGCGGCTGCGCGCCGAACTCCTGCACCGCCTTCGCGGCACCACCATCCCCACTGCGATCCCCGGACGCCGGTCCGCCGCCCACCTCCTGGATGCCGCCCACACCCTGCGCACCGAACGCCGACAGCACGCCGAACACGAACGAGCCGAAGCCCGCGCCCGGCGCCTGACCGCCCTCGCGAGCGAAGCCGAGTCCGCCTGGCAGCAGATCGAGGCACACATCGCCACTAAGAAGACCACCGCCTACGACCAGGCCGTCGCCCTCCTCGCGGAACTGCGCGACGCCTACGCCCACACCGGACGTGACATGGACTTCCACCAGCGCCTGACCCGCCTGCGCGAGGACCACCAACGCCGCCCCGGCCTCGTCCACCGCCTCGACCGCCACAGTCTCCGGTAACGCCCCCACTGCCACGGGGCCGAGGAAGCCCGGACAGAGCTCCTCAGGGAAGCAGCGTGAACGCAGGAACGTGCTCGGGCACGAGGGCCCGGAAGTGCCGGTGGTCGAGCGTCGCGACATCCGTCAGCTTCAAGCGCTCCGCCACAGCGACCACCGAAGCATCCGCCACGCCCAGCGGAAAGCCACGGTAGCGGTGCATCAGCTCAGCGATCCGGGCCATGTCCCGCTCATCGGGAAACACCTGCACCAGATCACCGCCGACCACAGACTCCACCAGGTTGACTTCAGCCTCGGCGCCCAGATACTTCCCGACCAGATAACAGCATTCAGTCAGCACATACGGAGTGACAAGGAGATCGCCATCGTACGACTCCAGCAACGCGGCGCACTGCTCGTGATCAGGGTCGATGCGGTTGAGGAAGGCGACAAGCGGACCCAGTGTCAACATCGTCCTCGCCGATCTCCGCCCGCGCGATGTCCTTCGCCCGGGCGCCGAGATCGGTCGCCGGGCCATCGAAGCTCCGCAGTATCCGAAACCGACTCGGCGCGGGCTTCACCAGACGCAGCGCGTGACGGCGCAGCTCCTCCGCCTGCTCGGGCTCCAGACGATCGATGAGCTCGTGCAGCTCCCCGTAGTCGTACGCCGAGGTCATGGCCGCTTCCTCTCCACCGCGCCGTACCTCCACGATAGCGTTGGCGTCCCGAACCCATGACCATGTCAGCAGGTTCCAAGTTGATCGTCCGGGGCGGGTTCCGCCGACAGTCCTGCCGCGTCCGCGACATCCGGGCCCGCGTCTGCCTCGCGCTCTACGCCACCACTGGCGGCGTCTTGCTCCCCTGAACCGTCACTCTCATCTTCCTCAGCCTCTCGGCGCCGCTCGAATCTAACCCACTTGTGACCTTCGACTGACCCTTTGGTGATCAAGGTCAGTCAGGTGGAAGAGGTGATCCACGTGAAGGCTTCCGAGCCGCCGCCCTTGGCGCCGAGTCAGGGGAAACGCGCTGGTCGCGGCTGGCATCGCGGACGTGGTGGTCGCATGTGGTCGCACGAAACTGGGAGAGTCGGCCCTTCCTCCGCGCCCTGGAGGCGATCCCCATGCGTACCACCGCCGACCGCGGCCGCGTCTACCGCAGGTGCGGCTGCCGAGACACCCACCACCGCCAGCTCGGAGCACGCTGCCCCCGCCTGCTCACCGACGGTCACCACGGGACTTGGACGTTCGCCGTCGACGTTCCCGCCCCAGACCGCCACCGCACCACCGTCCGGCGAGGCGGCTTCACCAGCCCCGACGCCGCCGAGGCCGCACTGCGGACGTTCCTGGAGGGCGAGGCCGGCGGATTCAACGCCGACCCGAACCAGACCGTCGCCGACTACCTCCACAGCTGGCTGGCGGCGAAGGCGCTGGTGCTCAAGCCGACCACCATGGCCCGCTACCGCGACTACGTGCACAACGATCTCGCCCCCGCCTTCGGCAGCCTCAAGCTGGACGAGCTCAGGCACCGGCACATCAGTGCCTTCGTCACCGGTCAGCTCGCCGCCGGCCGCGGCCGCATCACCCTCTACCGGTGCCTGGCCACCCTGTCCAGCGCGCTGGGGGACGCGGTCCGCCAGCACCGCCTCGCCCACAACCCCGCCAGCCCACCGGCCCTACGCCGACCGCCCGCGCCGGAGCGCCGGATCTGGACCGCCGCCGAGGCCGTCCGCTTCCTCCAGCACTGCCACCAGGCCGACCCGGACATGGCCGACCTGTTCCTCATCGGCACCGGCCTGCGCAAGGGCGAGGCCCTCGGCCTGCACTGGGACGACGTCCACCTGAGCGAACGGGTGCTGTACGTGCGCTGCACGCTCTACGCGATCGACACAACCGACTCGTCATCACCCCGCCCAAGACCCGCTCCAGCAAGAACTGGGTGGCCATCTCACCCCGCGTCGCCGCCGCTCTCCACCACCGGGCCCGCTCCAGGAATCGCACCCACACGTGCCCGGGCGATCCGTTCGCCGGACTCGTCTTCTGCCGACCCGACGGCCGACCGCTGCGGCCCAGCGCCGTCCTGGACCGGCTCCGGCAACTGTCCGACGAAGCCGGTGTCCCCCGGGTGACCGTTCACGACCTGCGCCACCTGGCCGCCACCCTCACCATCACCGCCGGCGTCCCCCTCACCGTGGTCTCCAAGACCCTGCGCCACTCCACCCTGTCCACCACGGCCAACATCTACAGCCACCTCACCCAGCAAGCCGCCCGCGAAGCCGTCGACACCATCGAGCACACCCTCGCCCGCGCCGAGCAGAAGGCCGACCGGCAGGCCCGGCCGAGCAGGCTGCGATCACCACGCGACCACATCCAGCGGCTCCGCGAAGCCCTCCACCGGCACCGCTCCCCCGCCCCGCCCGGCTTCTCCGCCACCGCGAGCTTTCCCCAGATGCGGCCTGCGACCACAGTGCGACCACCAGCCCTCCAGGAACGCGAAAGGCCGCCCTCCCGTAAACGGGAGAACGGCCTCCGACCTGCATCAAAGCTGGTCGGGACGACAGGATTTGAACCTGCGACCCCTTGACCCCCAGTCAAGTGCGCTACCAAGCTGCGCCACGTCCCGGTGCCGTCTGACCTGGAGTTTCCTCCGGCCGGACACGCATGGAAACAATACCGCACTCGGGTCCGTGGTCGCGCACTCGTTTGTCCCGGTGTGGCCCTTGACCTCAATCTTGGTTGAGGTTGCACGATCGTCCGCATGACGATCACCGATGAACGCGGTCGCACGTACGGGTACGGCGACCTGCCCCGCCTCATGGGGCTGATGACGGGCGACGAGAAGCACGGACCGGCGGCGACGTCCACGCTGGACGCGCTGTGGGTCCTCTACGACCGGGTGCTGGCGGTCGGGCCCGAGCGGGCGGACGATCCGGGGCGGGACCGGTTCCTGCTGTCCAAGGGGCACGGGCCGATGGCGTACTACGCGGTGCTGGCCGCCAAGGGCTTCGTGCCCGTGGAATGGCTGCCGGGCTTCGGCTCGTACGACTCGCCGCTCGGCCACCATCCCGACCGGGTGCTCGTGCCGGGGGCCGAGATCGGCAGCGGGTCGCTGGGGCACGGGCTGCCGATCGCCGTGGGCACGGCGCTGGGGCTGCGCGCGCAGGGGCTCGACGGGCCCCGGGTGTGGGTGCTGGTCGGGGACGCCGAGCTGGACGAGGGCAGCAACCACGAGGCGATCGCGTTCGCCGGCCCCGCCGGGCTGGAGCGGCTGCACACCGTCGTGATCGACAACGCCTCCGCCAGTCACGCCCTGCCCGGCGGGATCGCCGCCCGCTTCGAGGCGGCCGGCTGGTCCGCCGTCACGGTCGACGGCCGTGACCACGAGGCGCTGTACGCCGCGTTCACCGCCCCGCACCCGGACCGCCCGCACGTGGTCGTGGCCCGGGTCGAGCCGAAGTCCGCCTGAACGTCCACCGTCCTGACACCTCCGGAAAGGGCTCGAACCCCCATGGACACCATGCGTGACCGTTTCGCCCCCGTCGTCTCGCGCCTGCTCGACGAGGATCCGCGGGTCGCGGTCGTCCTCGCCGAGATCGGCAGGGACGGCTTCGCCGAGGCGTGGCACCGGCATCCCGACCGGGTCGTCAACGTCGGCATCCGCGAGCAGCTCCTCGTCGGGGCGGCCGCGGGAATGGCCCTGACCGGGCTGCGGCCCGTCGTGCACACCTTCGCGAGCTTCCTCGTCGAGCGGCCCTTCGAGCAGGTCAAGCTGGACCTCGGCCATCAGGACGTGGGCGCGGTGCTGGTGAGCGCCGCCGCGTCCTTCGACTGGCCCGCGGGCGGGTACACCCACATGTCCCCCGGGGACGTGGCCCTGCTCGACACCCTCGACGGCTGGACCGTGCATGTGCCGGGGCATCCGGACGAGGCCGAGACCCTCCTGCGGCACGCCGTCGCCGCGGGCGACGACAAGGTGTACGTACGGCTGTCCGTGCAGGCCAACCTGGACGCCCTGCCGGTCGACGGCGAGCACTTCCGCACCGTCCGCGAGGGCCGCTCGGGCGTGGTCGTCGCCGTCGGGCCCATGCTGGACGCAGTGCTCGCCGCCGTGCCGGGCCTGGACGTGACCGTGCTGTACGCGACGACCGTACGGCCCTTCGACGCGGCCGCCCTGCGCCGGGCCACGGAGACGGCCGGAACCGACGTCGTGCTCGTCGAGCCGTACCTCGCGGGTACGTCGACGGCCGCGGCGAACGACGCCCTCGCCGACGTACCCCACCGGGTCCTGGGCCTCGGCGTGGGCCGCCGCGAGCTGCGGCGTTACGGTCGCATCGAGGAGCACGTCGCCGCGCACGGCCTCGACGCCGGGTCCCTGCGGGAGCGGATCGGCGGGTTCCTGGCGGGCGGGGTGGCGGCGGGGCGCTCGTGAGGCGGGCCGCCCGCAGGACCGCGGGCCCGGCCCGTTGTGGCGGGGTGAGCTGGCGGGCGGTCAGCCCTTCTCCGCCCGGGCCGTCCGCTCGCCAGGCGCCGCCGCCGGTCTCGAGCCCGCGACCGGTGCGTCGACGCGCACCAGGTCGCGTATCGCGGGCACGGCGAGCAGGGCACCCGCGACGACGAAGCTCATCGCCCCGGCGGCCACAAGCACCTGGTCGGCGCCGAGGAGCCCGGAGGCCGGGCCGGCGAGTGCCTGGCCGACCGGCATCATCGCGAGGGAGCCTGCCACGTCGTAGGCGTGGATGCGGTTGAGGACGTCGGGCGGGACCTGTGTCTGGACGCTGGTCGCCCACATCACTCCCCAGAAGGACATTCCGGCCCCGGCGACGGCGGCTCCGACGGCCATGGCCGGTATGCCGAGGCCGGCCCCGACCGTCGCCGGGAACCCGACGAAGCCGAAGAGGGAGAAGGCGCCCGCGCGGAGCATGCGGCGGGGGCGCAGGCGCAGGGCGAGGAACCCGCCGACGACGGTGCCGGCGCCGAGGGCGGAGTTGATCAGGCCGTAGGCGCCGGGGCCGTACTCCTGCACGACCTCCGTCGCCACGAGCGGGACCGTCGGACCCCACACCGCGATCATGTAGAGGCACCAGACGGCGATGACGGCCCACAGCCAGGTGCGCGATCTGAACTCCCGCCAGCCTTCGACCATATCGGCCCTGAAGGCACCGCCGCCGTGGCCCGTCGGACGGCTGCCGGGGGTGCTCGGCGGCAGGCGCAGCAGCAGGAGACACAAGGCGCTCACCGCGTACGTGGCCGCGTGGGCGACGAAGACGCCGCCGGGCGAGGCGAGCCCGACCAGTACACCCGCGGCGGCGGGGCCGACGAGTTGGGCGACGGACTCGGCGATGCGTATGGCGCCGTTCGCGCCCTGGACGTCGGAGGCGAGCCGGGGGACGGTGCTGGCGACGCCGGGCTGGAACACGGCGCCCGCGACGCCGTTGACGAAGCCGATCGCGCAGATCTCCCACAGCACCACGTGTCCGGAGTAGAAGAGCGCGGCGGCCAGGGCCTGGGTGCCGAGCCGCACCAGGTCGGCGCCGATCATCAGTCTGCGGGTGCTGAAGCGGTCGGCGATGACGCCGCCGAAGACGACGAGACCGGCGAAGGCGGCGGCCGTCGAGGCCATGGCGAGGCCCACCGCACCACCTCCGTACCCGTGCTGGAGCAGGCCCGCGGCGAGGGCCACCGGCAGGATGGTGTCGCCGAGCCGGGCGACGGCCCGCGCGGCGAAGAACAGGACGAAGTCCCGCGACCAGAGCGGCCGCGTGCCCTTCTGCGCCGCCACGTCCGGCGCCTCTGCCTCCCCCGTCATCCCTCAGCGCACCCCTCGACCACCGACTCCATCAGCACACAGGCACCCCACGCGTCCGTGGGAGCCGAAGCCCCCTCCGCCCCGGCTCCCACGCTCACTTCGGATCATGGCACGCGGCACTGACAACGCCCCGTGGATTTTCACTCCGCGGTCGGCAGTCCCAACTCCGGGTGGGCCTCGAGCAGTCGGGGCGGTGCCGCCTGGCGCCAGGAGTCGGCGAGGATGTCACGCAGTTCGTCCTCGTCCTCGACGGCCGCGAGGCGGGCCCGCACCCAGGCGAACTGCGCCTCGTGATCGGCGATCCAGAACTTGTCCGGCTCGGCCAGCACCAGTTCGTCGCGCTCCTCCTTGGGGCAGCGCACGGCGAGGGAGGTCTCGTCCTCGGGCAGCGTGGCGAACATCTTTCCCGCGACCCGGAACGTGGGCATGCTCCAGGCGATCTTCTCCGTCGTGTCCGGCAGGGACAGGGCGATTCGGCGTACGTCTTCGGCGTCCGGCATGACAGGCACCGTAATGGCTCCCACTGACAATCACCTGGTGAGAGCCCTGACTTCGCTCTCTGCGGCCGCCCCCACGCGCTTGTAGTAGAGCGTCGTCGGCCGCAGCACCCCGGCGGGGTCCGCCGCGTAGCCGGGGATCACGCCGGCTCGCGTCCACCCGGCGGTCGTGTAGAGGCGCTCGGCAGGGCTGCCGGTCTCCGTGTCCAGGTGCAGGAGTGTGACGCCCGCGGCGACGGCCGCCTCCTCGGCGGTCGTCAGCAGCCTGCGTCCGAGGCCCCGCCCGCGCGCGTCCCGGTGCACCATCAGCTTGACCAGTTCGGCGCGATGACGGCTGTTGGGTTTGTCGGGGAAGGCCAGGCTGACGGTACCGACCGTCCGATCGCCGTCCTGTGCGACCCATACGGCGAGCTGCCCGGCAGCCGCCCACTCCGCCCGCTCCTTCCACCAGCCGAGGGCCACCGCCCGGTACAGCGGCGCGAGGAAGCCCACCGAGGCGCCGCCGTCCACGGTGTCGACCAGCAGGTCGGCCAACGCGTCGACACGGTCGAGCACCTGGGTTCCGTCCAGTCGGCTCACGATCACGGCAGCACCACAGCCAGCGCATACCGCACCTGCTCGGGGCCTGCGCACCGGAACCGCGTCGGCCCCCACACCCGCAGCCGCAGGCAGTCACCGGTGTCGAGGTGGTGGTCGGTGTCCTGCGCCGTCACGTCGAGCGCTCCTTCGAGGACCCAGATGTGCTGCTCCAGGCCGGACACGGGAGGCCGGTCGTAGGCGATGTCGGCACCCGGGGCGAGCCGTCCCTCGACGAGTTCGCCGCGCAGCCCGGGGTGCGGCGGGGACACGGAGCGGCGTACGAATCCGGAGCTCCGGTCCTCCCAGAGCTGCTGGTCGGCCGCCCTGACCAGCGGCGCCGGCTCCGCCTCGACCTCGATGAGCAGCTGGGACATGGTGCGCCCGTAGACGCCGCACAGCCGGTTCAGCAGGGACGCGGTGGGGCTGATCTCAGCCCGCTCGGCCCGGGACAGGGTCGACTTGCTCACTCCGCTGCGCTCCGCCAACTCTCCCAGCGACCAGCCGCGTTCGGCCCGCAGCTCGGCCAGACGGGCGCCGAGCCGTGCGTCGACGGGGTCGGGCCCGGTCTCCACCACATCCTGTTTCATATGCGGGATTTTATCCCGGACATGAAACACTAGTCCATGGGCCGCGTCACTCCCGTCCCCCGAACGCCGCCAGCCTCCGTTCCAGCGCCGGCAGTGCCCGCACCACCCGACCGGCCAGGGTGGCGAGGCCGAGCGGCGGGAACAGCGAGTACTTGATGGGCCGGAAGAGCGGGCTGGTCGCCTCGGTCAGGGCCGGAAGGATCATCGTCACACGCATGACAATCCAGACTGCGTGCGACCGGTGGCCGGTTCCCTACCCCTGAGCGGCTTCGCCGAGCGCGTCGAGGACCGGCCGGATCAGCGGATGCTCCTCGGCTCCCCGGCGGACGGCCGCGAAGACCCGGCGGGTGGGCGCGACACCGTCGACGGGCCGTACGACCACACCGGCGAGGTCCATGCCGATGAGCGCCGAGCGCGGTACGAGCGCGACGCCCGCGTCGGCGGAGGCGAGGGCAACGACCGCGCGGAAGTCGTCCGAGGAGTGTTCGAGCCGGGGCTGGAACCCGGCGCTCTCGCAGGCGAGGACGACCACCTCGTGGCAGGGGTTGCCGGGGTAGGGGCCGATCCACGGGTCCTTGGCCAGGTCCGCGAGGGGGATCTCGGCGGCGTCGGCGAGACGGTGGGTGACGGGGACGACCGCGTCGAAGGGCTCGGCGTAGAGCGGCATGTGGGTCAACCGGGGGTCGTCGGCGGGCGGCGCCCCGCGGTACTCGACGGCCACGGCGACGTCGACCTGCCGGTCGAGGACCATCGGCAGGCTGGCGTCGCCCTCGGCGTCCTGGACGCGGATGCGGATGCCGGGCGCCGACTCGGCGAGGCAGGCCACCGCCGGTGCCACGACCAGGGCGATGCCGGTCGCGAAGGAGGCGACGGTGACGGTGCCGGCGTCGCCCGAGCCGTACGCGGCGAGCTCGGCCTCGGCCCGCTCCAGCTGGGCGAGGACCACGTTGGTGTGGCTGAGCAGGATCTCGCCGGCCGCGGTCAGCCGTACGCCCTTGGCGCCGCGCTCGACCAGCCGGTGGCCGGTCTCCTGCTCCAGGGCGGTCAGCTGCTGCGAGACCGCCGAGGGTGTGAGGTAAAGCGCGGCGGCAGCCGCGGTCACCGTGCGGTGGTCGGCCACCGCACGGAGGATGCGGAGCCGCCGCGCTTCGATCATGCGAACGATTATCGCAATATATTCGGGCCGCTCAGTCCTCCAGCTCCGCCCGGGCCGCGACGAAGGCGTCGACGGCACGGTTCACGTCCTCGGTCGAGTGCGCGGCGGACAGCTGCACCCGGATGCGGGCCTGCCCCTGCGGCACCACCGGATACGAGAAGCCGATCACGTACACGCCACGCTCCAGGAGCAGCTCCGCCAGGCGTCCCGCCTTCGCCGCGTCGCCGATCATCACGGGCGCGATGGCGTGGTCGCCGGGCAGGACGTCGAAGCCCTCCTCGGTCATCCGGCGGCGGAACAGGGCGGTGTTCTCGGCCAGCCGGACCCTGAGGTCGTCGGCGGATTCGAGCAGGTCGAGCACCTTCAGGGAGGCGGCCGCGATCACCGGGGCGAGGGTGTTCGAGAAGAGGTACGGCCGGGAGCGCTGGCGGAGCAGGGCGACGATCTCGGCGCGGGCGGCGACATAGCCGCCGGAGGCGCCGCCGAGCGCCTTGCCGAGGGTGCCGGTGATGATGTCGACGCGGTCCATGACGCCATGCAGCTCGGGGGTGCCGCGGCCGCCGGGGCCGACGAAGCCGACCGCGTGCGAGTCGTCGACCATGACCATGGCGTCGTGGCGGTCGGCGAGGTCGCAGATCTCACGCAGCGGAGCCACATAGCCGTCCATGGAGAAGACGCCGTCGGTGACGACCAGCTTGCGCCGGGCCCCTGCGGCCTCCTTCAACTGCCGTTCCAGATCGGCGAGATCGCGGTTGGCGTAGCGGAGGCGGCGGGCCTTGGACAGGCGGATGCCGTCGATGATGGAGGCGTGGTTCAACGCGTCCGAGATCACCACGTCCTCTGGACCCAACAGCGTTTCGAACACACCGCCGTTGGCGTCGAAGCAGGAGGAGTACAGGATCGTGTCCTCCTGCCCGAGGAAGGCCGCGAGCCGTGTCTCCAGCTCCTTGTGCACCTCCTGCGTACCGCAGATGAAGCGCACGGACGCCATTCCGTAGCCCCAGCGATCCAGGGCCTCGTGGGCGGCGGCGATCACCTCGGGGTGGTCGGCAAGGCCCAGGTAGTTGTTGGCGCAGAAGTTGAGCACCTCACCAGGGCGACCGCCCGCGGTGACGTTCACGGTCGCGGACTGCGGGCTGCCGATCACGCGCTCGGGCTTGTGCAGGCCGGCGGCGCTGATCTCGTCGAGGGTGGTGCGCAGGTCGTCGCGCACGGAGTCGTACATCAGGAAGCTCCTAGAAATGCAGATGGCTTACGCGGTCCGGTCCAGAGGTGGCCAACGCGGTCCGGTCCAGAGGTGGCCAACGCGGTCCGGTCCAGAGGTGGCCAACGCGGTCCGGTCGAAAGATGGCTACGCGGTCCAGTCGAGGATGACCTTGCCGCCGCGGCCGCTCGCCGCATCGGCGAACGCCGGCTCGAAGTCGCGGTAGCCGTACCGGCCGGTGATCACGGGGGCGAGGTCGAGGCCGCCCTCCAGGAGCACCGACATCGCGTACCACGTCTCGAACATCTCTCGGCCGTAGATGCCCTTGATCGTGATCATCGAGGTGACGATCCGGGCCCAGTCGACCGCGAACTCCTCCGTCGGCAGGCCGAGCATCGCGATCCGGCCGCCGTGCGTCATGTTGGCGATCATGTCCCGCATGGCCTCGGAGCGGCCGGACATCTCCAGGCCGATGTCGAACCCCTCGCGCAGGCCGAGTTCGCGCTGCCCGTCGGCGATGGTCGACTCGGCGACATCGAGCGCGAGGCTCACACCGATCTTGCGGGCCAGCTCCAACCGCTCCTCGCTGACGTCGGTGATCACGACGTTCCGCGCCCCGGCGTGCCGGGCGACGGCGGCGGCCATCAGGCCGATCGGCCCGGCGCCCGTGATGAGGACGTCCTCGCCGACCAGTGGGAAGGACAGCGCGGTGTGCACCGCGTTGCCGAACGGGTCGAAGATCGCGGCGACGTCGAGGTCGACGGGGACGCGGTGCACCCACACGTTGGTGGCGGGCAGCGCCACGTACTCGGCGAAGGCCCCGTCCCGCCCGACCCCGAGCCCGACCGTGGCCCGGCACAGGTGCCGCCGCCCGGCGAGACAGTTGCGGCACCTGCCGCACACCAGGTGGCCCTCGCCGCTGACCCGGTCGCCGGCCTTGACGTCGGTGACGTCACGGCCGGTCCCGACGACCTCGCCGACGAACTCGTGGCCGAGTACGAGCGGGGTGCGGATCGTCTGCCGGGCCCAACCGTCCCAGGACCGGATGTGCAGATCGGTGCCGCAGATCCCGGTGCGCAGCACCTTGATCAGTACGTCGCCGGGTCCGACTGCGGGCTCGGGCACGTCCGCGAGCCACAGCCCCGGCTCCGCCTTTTCCTTGACCAGCGCCTTCAACGCAACGGCTCCTGTGCGTGGGTCCCCGGGTCCGGGCATGCCGAAGCAGGCCCGTTCCGGGGAGAGGGGTGGAATCGCGTAGCAATCTGCCCTACGGCGGCGCCCCGGTCCATCGAGGATTTCTTAAGCGGCGCCACAGCTGCGCTTCACGCCCGCTGCCCGACGCGACCCGCGTCAACCCTCGCGTCCCCCTTCTGCCCACCCTGAAAGTGCGCGGCCGGCTCCGGATCCAACGGGGACACTTCTCGTGCGACCCCACCCGCGCGCAGCGACTCCGTGGCCCCCAAACCCGGCCGCCGGCCAGCGCCCCAGCAACGTCTTGTCGGACCGCAGGTCGCACCCGCCATCCGCGCGGCCACCGGCGAGGGGCCGCCCGCCCGCCCTCCCGTACGAACCTGGCGCCCTCGTGGTCCTGGCCGCGGCCGCCGCCGTCCTGCGGATCGGCTTCCCGCACGCCATGGTGGTCGTGCGACACTCGCCCCTGCACGGCTGCCCGCCCCCACGGACGACGCCGCGATCCGTACGGACCGGGCCTGACGCTGTCCCCCCGAAGTCGGCCGACTCACATGGAGCCCCCCATGACCACAGCACGGGACCTGTTGATCGTCACCATGGACGTGGGCACCGGCCATGCCGTGGAGCAGGGCAATCTGTCGCTCGCCCTGGCGGGCGCCGAACTCATCGATCTCGTCGAGTCCAGCGCACTCGCGCTGGACGGCGACCGCATCGTGCCGGGCACCCAACCGGCGACAGGCGACCGGCTGTTGGACGAGGCCGCGTCGTCGCTCGTCCGGGAGGAACCGTACGAGTCGGCCGAGGACTGGCTGTGGCGGCGCGGTCGTGGGCTGTCCTCCGCCTATCTCGCCGCGTTGGAGACGGAGGGACTGGTCACCCGGGAACGCGGTCGCCGGTTTCCCGTCCGGACGGGCCGGAGGGCACTGGTCGACTCACCGGACCGGCGCCACGCCGAGGAGCGCCTGGCATCCGACGAGCCCGTCCTCGCCGCTCTGACGGCCGCTCTCAGAATCCGCGACGAGTCCGCCGACGACCTGCCGGAGGTCACCGTCGACGCCGTCGCGACCGTGCTCGCCACGGTCGGCGACGCGGTGACGGAACTGGAGGCCGTACGGCAGCGGCGGACCATCGAGGACGCGGCGTTCGACAACGTCTGGCGAGGCTTGTGAGGAACGTCCGGCGAGGCCGGTGAGGCACACTCGGCGTGCGCTCACCGGGGGTGCGTCCACTGGGCGTGCGTCCACTGGGCGTGCGCTCACTCGGCGCGCGGCGGGGGCGCCGCCTGGCTCCAGTACGGCGCTCACAGCGGGAACCCGTCGGCCTCCCGCCGCTCCAGCCGCGCCACCAGATCCGCCGCCGTCGACTTGATGGCCTCCAGGCCGGCCCTTCCCCAGCCCCGCGGCTGGATGTCGGCGACACACACGGTGCCCAGCACCATCCCCGTGCTGTCGAGGAGCGGAGCACCGAGGTAGGAACGGATGCCGAACTCGTCGACGACCGGGTTGCCCGCGAACCGCGGATAGTCCCGGACGTCCTCCAGCACCAACGCCTTGCGCCGGACGACCACATGGGGGCAGAACCCGTGGTCGCGCTCCATACAGCGGCCGATCTCCGGCTTGGGCTCGCCGGTGCTCGTGCTGGGAGCGACGTCCGGAACGCGCAGGCCCGCGAAGAACTGCCGGTGCTCGTCGATGAAGTTGACCATGGCGTACGGAGCCCCGGTACGTTGCGCCAGATGGTCCGCGAAGGCATCGAGCGCGGGCTCCGGATGCTCTCCCAGCCCCAGCAGGCGCAGCCGCCGCACACGCGCGGGCGCCTCCTTGTCCTCGGGGGTGAGCAGCAGTCGACCGGCCGGGCGAGGCAGGTCGTAGCTCATGGGCGGGCTCCGTCGCTGTGGACGTACGTCATATGCGGCTCCGTTGCGGGGTGTGCGGGGGTCACATGTGGGCGCCGTGGCTCGGCGAGATGACCGGGCTGTGGGCGATGAGGTGCCGAACAAGGGTGAGCAGGGTCTGGACCCCCGAGCTGGAGATCCGGGCGTCGCAGCGGACGACGGGGATCTGCGGATCGAGATCGATGGCTGCCCGGACCTCCTCGGGGTCGTAGCGGTAGGAGCCGTCGAACTCGTTGATCGCGACGATGAAGCCGAGACCGCGCTGCTCGAAGAAGTCGACGGCGGCGAAGCACTCCTCCAGGCGCCGGGTGTCGGCGATGATGACCGCGCCGAGCGCGCCCTCGGACAGTTCGTCCCACATGAACCAGAACCGCTCCTGTCCGGGCGTGCCGAACAGGTAGAGGACGTGTTCCCGGTCGAGGGTTATGCGGCCGAAGTCCATGGCCACGGTCGTCTCGACCTTGTTCTCGATGCCGTCGAGGTTGTCGGTCCCGGCGCTGACCGTGGTGAGCAGTTCCTCCGTGCTCAGGGGAGCGATCTCGCTGACCGCGCCCACGAAGGTCGTCTTGCCTACTCCGAACCCTCCCGCCACCAGGATCTTCAGCGCGGTGGGAAAGGGATCAGAGCTGTCGTCGTAGTCCATCGAGCACTGCCTCCAGAAGGGCCCGGTCTGTCGGGTTGTGGGTGAACTCGGGGGGCTTGGTGGTCAGCGCCCCGCAGTCGACGAGGTCCGACAGCAGCACCTTGGTGACCACCGCCGGCAGCTTCAGGTGGGCGGCGACCTCGGCGACCGAGACGGGCGCGCGGCACATGTCGAGCACCTGCGCGTGCTCGGGGCCGAGGTAGCCGAGGGGGGTGGCCCCGGTGCCCATCACGTGCGACAGCAGGTCGAGCGCGATGGTGGGCCGGGTACGGCCGTTGCTGACCGTGAAGGGGCGCACCAGCCGTCCGGCCGCGTCGTCGAGCCAGGGCCCGTCGCCGGCCGCCGCCACGCTCAAGGCCTCATCGCAGACGGTTCGACGGAGTGCTGGCGCGGCGCGGTCACCAGGTAGGGGCGGACGCTCTTGACCAGCATCGCCATCTCGTAGCCGAGCACCGCCGCGTCGGCCTCGCGGCCGGCCAGCACGGCGAGACAGGTGCCGGACCCCGCGGTGGTCACGAACAGCAGGGTCGCGTCGAGTTCGACGACGACCTGGCGGACGTCGCCCCCGTCGCCGAAGCGGACGCCGGCGCTGCGGCCGAGGGAGTACAGGCCGGAGGCCAGGGCGGCCATGTGGTCGGCACCGTCGGCGTCGAGACCGTGGACCGACTTCACCAGCCCGTCGCAGGACAGGAGGACCGCACTGGTGGTGTGCGGTACGCGCTGCACGAGGCCGCTCATCAGCCAGTCGAGATCGGATACATGGCCGGTCGGCGCTTCGCTCGCCATGGTGGATCGACTCCTTGAGGTACGAAGGTCTGCGGGAGCGCTGGGGGGTGGGGTGAACGCGGGGGTGGTCATCCGGCGGGTGTGCTCCCGTCGTGCCGGTTGGGGGTGTGGTCGAGGTCGAGCCCGGGCGCGGACCCACCGTCCCGCAGGCCACGCAGGTCGTGCGACCCGGTCCCGTGCGCGGGGCGCGCCTCCGTTATGTGGGACGGATCCATGGGTCGTACGTCCATGGAGGGCGGAGTGGCCATGTCTGTGACGTCCGTGTGGCCGAGGTTCAGGGGCGCGAGGGGCACCGCTCCAGGACGCAGCACGGGCGTGCGGACGGGGCCCAGGACGGTGGGCTCCGCTTGGGGCGGCTCCGTGTCGGCCTGCTCCAGGTGGGCCCTGCCCATGTCGGCGCCGCCTATGCCGACCCGGTCCGTGTCGGCCCGGTCCGTGTCGGTCCGGCCCATGTCGGACGACTCCATGTGTCCGGCCACCATGTGCGCGGCCTTCGTGTGGGCCGACTCCATGTGCGAGGGCTCCACGGTGGCCGGCCTCATGGTGGTCGACCTCGTGGGCGACACCGTGGATGTGGTCGGCTTGCCGGACGCCGTTCCCAGGTGCTGTTGGGCCTCGGCCAGGCCGATGCCCCGCTGGAAGGCCGCCATCAGGCCCGGGTCGTGACCTGCCAGGTGCTCCGGTTCCTGACGGCGCGCCGGCCCCTCGCGCAGTTGGGGCGCGATGTGCTCCTGGGCGCGGCGCCTGGGCAGTTGGGGCTTGCCCATGGTTCCGCGTACCGCGCCGTTGCGGGGGGTGGGCGGGGTGGCTGTGTGCTCCGTGACGAGGTGACGATGGTCGGGCCGGACACCGGGCACGGCCTCCGCCGGGGTGGGCCGTTCCTCGCGGGCTCCGCGCACGGGCAGCGGTGCCGGTGCGCCGCCGTTCCTCATGGGTGGCGCGGTCTCCCGCTGCCGGGGACGCGGCGTCTCCCGGGGCTGAGGGCGCGGCGGGGCCGGGGGCGCGATCGGTGCGCTCGGCGTGACCCGGTGCGCCGCCGAGGGCGGCCCGGGCCGCGGATGCTGCTGCGGCGGCGGCATCGCCGGGCCCGCCCCGCCCGCCGGCTCGTCGGGCGGCTGCGGTACGGCTCCGGGGGCACCCGGCACCGTGCCCAGCAGCGTCTGCGGGACCACGAGGACGGCCTGGACACCGCCGTAGATGTTGGTCTGCAGCCGGACGTGGATGCCGTGCCGCTTGGCGAGCTGCGAGACCACGAACAGTCCGATGCGGCCGTCTGCCAGCAGGCTGGCCACGTTGACCTGGTCCGGGTCGGCGAGCAGGGCGTTCATCCGGCTCTGCTCGCCGACGGGCATGCCGAGCCCGCGGTCCTCGACCTCTACGGCGAGCCCCGAGGTGACGAGGTTGGCCCGCAGCAGCACCTGGGTGTGCGGGGCGGAGAACACCGTGGCGTTCTCGACGAGTTCGGCCAGCAGATGGATCACGTCGGCGACGGCGTGACCGCGCAGGGTGCCGTCGATCGGCGGCACGAGCTTGACCCGTGAGTACTGCTCCACCTCGGCGATGGCCGAGCGCAACACCTCGGTCATGGAGACCGGGTTGCTCCACTGCCGACGGGATACGGCCCCGCCGAGCACGGCGAGGTTCTCGGCGTGGCGGCGGATGCGGGTGGCGAGGTGGTCGACGTGGAAGAGGCCCTTGAGGAGGTCGGGGTCCTCGATCTCGTTCTCCAGCTCGTCGAGGATCGAGATCTCGCGGTGCACGAGCGACTGCAGGCGCCGGGCGAGGTTGAGGAAGACCTCGAGCTTCTGTTCGCTGCCCGCCTGGCTGGAGAGCTGCGCGGCCTGGACGACGGCGGTGACGGCGCCGTCGTGCGCGCGCGCCAGGTCGGTGGCGAGCAGTTCGAAGTCGTCGGCGTCCTCGGGCGGGCCGCTGCGCGGCTTGCGCTGCGGCGGGCCCTCGCCGCGGCGCAGTGCCTCGACCAGGGCCCGCAGGTCGGCCTCGCCGCGCGCGCTGCTGCGGCGCAGGGCACCGATGCGGTCGCTCACCGTCCGGGCGGCGCGGTCGGCGGCCACGGCGGCGATCAGGATGCCCGCGCAGGTCACCGAGACGGCTCCGGCGAGTACGCACCACAGGGTCAGGCTGGGCCGGGCGCCGGTGTACCGGACGGTGAACAGAACGGCGGCGCAGGCGCTGAGGGCGACGGCGACGGGCGGCAGTACGGCGAGACGCAGCAGCTGGGGCCGTATGTGGGTCTCGGGCAGCGCGGGAACGGCTCTGGCGGCCGGCCGGCCGTGCCGCCCGCCCTCACGGCGGTCTGCGCGTGCGGCCGGGGCGCGGAGGTGAGACATCGGTGTCCTCGTCGTACTGGTCCGTCGGGCCTGATTGCCCTGCTGCTGCACATGTCGGGTGCGTACGCGGGCACGCGCATGCGGATGTCGATCGACAGAACCGAACTTTCCAGCCCTGCATCGCCCGACGGACACTGACAGTAGTCGGCGACGCATCATGTGCGGTGGGCAGTTGACAAACTCCCACGGACAGCATCCCGCTCTGGTATGAGGCCTCGTACGACAGACCGATAACCATCTCCCCCTTCCGCTCTCATGCAGCCAAGGGCCGATCGTCCCCGGTCAGAGCCGGTCACAAACGGACGACAGCCCGAGGAGCCCCCTTCCGCGGTCCGCGCCCCACGCGTCAGCCCGCGGTCGCCTTCGAGCCGGGAATCAGCCACACAGCGACCCCCTGGAGCACCCACAAGAGGTTCACTTTCCGTAGCGAGCAGGCCGGCCGGAACTGTCATGCATATGTCATATCGACTCGCCTCCCGAGGAGTCGCCTGCCCCACAACCCTCCGGGTCTCCGCAGCGCGCAGCCCGCGGCCCGCCCGCCCGGGCAACCGGTGTGGCCGCCCGTCGACGAACGGGCCGCGACACCCGTCTCACGGCCGGACCGTCCGCAGCCGTCCCGCCGTCCCCCGGCTCAGTCGGTGCCCCCGGCTCCGTCAGCCCGCCGGAACGACCTCCGGCTCGCCCGACCCCTCGCCCTTGCCCTCCGGCGCGTCGCCGGTCGCGTCGGTCTGGTCCCGGGCCGCCGAATCGGCCGAGGTCTTGATCGCCGCCTCGGTGAGCACATCGGCAGCGGGCCAGCCGCCCGCCGGAGCGGTGGCCACACTCCGCCACCACGGCTCGGTCGGCACGGTCCCGGCCGTGGGCTCGAAGGGCTCTCCGGGCCGGGGCAGGGCGATCGGGGCCTGCACCGCGCGGGCGGACGCGACGGTGCCCTCGCCGGGATCGGCCCACGCGTGCATGGCGAGGTTGAAGGTGGCCCAGTGGATCGGCAGGAACACGCCGTGCGGCCGGCCGCCCTGGAGGTCGAGGTGGGCGCGCATCCCCTCCTCGGGAGTCATGTGGATGTCCGGCCAGTACTCGCTGTACGCGCCGATCTGGATCATCGTGGCGTCGAAGGGGCCGTGTGCGGCGCCGATGTCCTGGAAGCCATCGAAGTAACCGGTGTCGCCGCTGTGGTAGATCCGGTGCTCGCCGCCGGCGACGACCCAGGAGGCCCACAGCGTGTGCTGCGTGTTGCGCAGGCCGCGGCCGCAGAAGTGGCGCGCCGGCGTGGCCGTCAGGGTGAGGCCGCCGACCTTCGTCGCCTCGTGCCAGTCCAGTTCGCGCAGCCGATCGGCGGACACCCCCCAGCGCTCCAGGTGGGCGCCGACTCCCAGTGGCACGGCGAACAGCGTGTCCGTGTCGGCCAGTGCCTTGATCGTGGGCATGTCGAGGTGGTCGTAGTGGTCGTGCGAGATCACGACGACGTCGACCGGGCCGAGAGCGGCCAGCGGCAGGGGCACGGGATGCAGCCGCTTGGGCCCGGCGAACGGGAACGGGGAGCAGCGCTCGCCCCAGACGGGGTCGAAGAGCACCCGCTGCCCGTCGATCTCCGCGAGCACGCTGGAGTGCCCCATCCAGGTCAGCCGCAGACCGGTGGCGGGGGGCTTGGCTATGTCGGCCAGCGTGGTGGCGTGCACCGGCACGGTGCCCTTGGGGGCGCGGCGGGGGCGCTCGTCCTTGTCGAAGAAGCTCTTCGCGAGTTCCAGGGAGGAAGCGGAGGGCCGGATGCCTGCGGTGCCCCCGGGATTCTGGAAGACGCCGTCCTTGAAGTGGGGCGATCTGCGGATGCGCGCCAGGCGCTCACCGCTCGGGTCCGCACCGAAGGCCGCGGGCCGCAGTGCGCGAAGCCCGGAGCTCGGGGAACGGAAACCGGTCACGGTGTACCTCCAGGGGGAGTCGGTGATGCCTTCCATTATGGGCACCGCCTCTGACAGCCGGGTTACCACCGCTGATCCTCTACATGTTGACAGGACATGGCCATCATCCGGATACTGACTCACCGTTCAGTTGGAGGAGATCCGCATGACCGCCCCCCTGATGTCGCTCACCTGGACCGACCACCTCACCGGTCGTCAGGGCTTCCTGGTCGTCGACCGGTTGGTGCGCGGCGTCTCCAGCGGCGGGCTGCGCATGCGCGCGGGCTGCACGCTCGACGAGGTCGCCGGGCTCGCCCGCGGCATGACCATGAAGGAGGCGCTGCACTACAACCCCGAGGGCCGCTACATCCCCCTCGGCGGCGCCAAGGGCGGCATCGACTGCGATCCCCGGGAGCCGTGGGCGTACGACCTCCTGGTGCGCTATCTGCGCGCCATGCGGCCGTACGTGGAGAGCCTGTGGACCACGGGCGAGGATCTCGGCCTGACCCAGGACCTGGTGGACCGGGCGGCCTCGGAAGCGGGGCTCGTCTCTTCCGTCCAAGCGGTGTATCCGCTGCTCGACGACGAGGCCGCGGCCCGCCGGCGGCTCGCGGACGCCTTCGCGGTCGAGGTGGACGGCATCGGGCTCGACGAGTTGGTCGGCGGCTGCGGGGTGGCGGAGTCGGCGCTCACGGCCCTGGACCTCGCCGGCGTGGCCCACGCGGGTACGCGGGTCGCCGTACAGGGCCTGGGCACCATGGGCGGGGCCAGCGCGCGCTTCCTCGCGCGCGCGGGGCTCACCGTCGTGGCCGTCGCCGACATCAAGGGCACGATCGCCAACCCGGCGGGCCTCGACGTCGAGACGCTGCTCACCGCGCGGGACGCCTACGGCACGGTGGACCGCTCCGTCCTGCGCCCCGACGACCGTGAACTGCCCGGCGACGCCTGGCTGTCCGCCGACGCGGAGGTGCTGGTGCCCGCGGCGGTGTCGTACGCGATCGACACCACCAACCAGGAGCGGATCACGGCCCGCTGGATCGTCGAGGCGGCCAATATGCCGGTGCTCCCCGAGGCGGAGGATCTGCTGTCCGCGCGCGGGGTGACCGTTCTGCCGGACGTGGTCGTCAACTCCGGGACGAACGCCTGGTGGTGGTGGACGCTCTTCGGTGACATCGAAGCCGACGCGGACGCCGCGTTCGCTCACACGCGCCGCTCGATGCGCGCCCTGGTCGAGCAGATGCTGGCCCGCGCGGAAAGGGACGGCACGACCCCGCGGGCCGCCGCGCACGCCATCGTCGCGCACCGCCTGCCGGTCATCGCCGAGCGGTTCGGTTGGTACCGGTAGGGGCCACCCGGTCCTCGGCAGGGACGACAGGGAGGTGCCCGATCCTAGCCGCGAACGGTCGTTTCAGGCCTGTCTACCTGCGCCTACCAGGTCGCGGGCCGGTTCGGCCGGTAAACGACCTCTCTCCGGCAGCGCACGGGACCACGGATTAGGGTGACCGCGTGGCGAGAGTGCGGTTGAGCGTGGCCCAGCGGCGCGAGGAGCTGTTGCGGGCCGCCATCGAGCAGATCGAGGCGCGGGGCGTGGCGGCGGTCAGGATCGCCGACGTGGCCTCGGCCCTCGGCGTGAGCAACGCGCTGGTGCTCTATCACTTCTCCACGAAGGAGAAACTGGTCGCCGCCGCCTTCACCTACGCGGCCGAGGACGACCTGGCCCACCTGTCGAAACTGCTCGCCCGCCGCACCACGGCACTGCGCCGGCTGCGGGCCGCCGTGCGCTGGTACACCCCGACGGGCCAGGCCAAGGGCTGGCGGCTGTGGATCGAGGGCTGGGCGGCCGCGCTGCGCGAGCCCGCGCTCCAGGAGGTCACCCGGTACCTCGACCGCCAGTGGAAGGCGGCCCTCGCCGAGGTGATCGCCGAGGGGGTGGCCGCCGGCGAGTTCCACTGCCCGGACCCGGGCGGAACCGCCGTGCGCCTCACGGCCCTGTTGGACGGGCTCGCCGTTCAGCTCACCTCGTACTCGGGCGCCGTGCCGCGGTCCCGGGCGCAGGAGTGGGTGGACGAGGCACTCGCCCGGGAACTCGGGCTGGCACGGGAGACGTTGACCACGTAGGGGCGCCGAGCCCCCTGCTCCGTCCCGCACGAGCCGCCCGCCCCCACTGCCGACCCGCAAGCCGAGTGCCCGGCCGCACCGCCCACAGGCCGACACGCCCCGGGTACTGAAAACCACGAACCCGCCGACCCACAAACCCGCGATTGCGAAAACTGCCTCAAGCCCCTCAAGCCACGGAAGCGATCCGCGACTTGATGTCGTCCGGTGACAGCGTGCCCTTGGCGGTCACATGGTCGCCCGAGGACTCCCCGCGCAGCCGGCGCCCGATCCACGGCACCAGGTACTCGCGCGCCCAGTGCACGTCGTCCCGTCGGACCTCGAGCGTGCCGCGCGGCGGGAGCGGCGGCCAGGGCTGGTCGGGGTCGGCCGGGATCTCCAGCCCGAGGACCTGTCCCGCGCGCAGTGCCACGCGTGTGTGCCCGTCCGCCGACAGGTGGAGCCGGTCGCCGTCCCAGGCCCGCCGGTCCTGGATGGTCTTCAGGGACCACAGGTCGAGCACCGGACAGCCGTGCCGGTCGGCAATGGCCCGCACATGTCCGTTGTAGGTGGCGATCTTGCCGCGCAGGTGCTTGAGCACGGGCACGCCACGGGTGTCGAAGCCGGTTGTCACCATCACGGTGCCGACGACGGCGGTGAGTTGCACGACCGCCCGCTCGAAACGCTCGGCGACCTCGTCGGGATCGGTGCCGGGCCGCAGGATGTCGTTGCCGCCGGCGCAGAAGGAGACCATGTCCGGGGCCAGTTCGAGAGCCTTCGGAACCTGGTCCTCCACGATTTGGTCGAGAAGTTTCCCGCGCACGGCGAGGTTGGTGTAGCGGAAGTCGCCCTCGGGCCGCCGGTCCGCGAGAAGTACCGCGAACCGGTCGGCCCAGCCGACGAACGACCCGTCGGGGCCGGGGTCGCCGACGCCCTCGGTGAAGCTGTCCCCCACCGCCACGTACGACCCGATCACTGATCTGGTGTCACTCTTCGAATCGTCTGCCACGTCGGCCCATGATTCCCCTTCGGATGTGAGCTACGCGACCGTAAGAAGGGGTTGACGGACGGTGAGATAAGCCACTCTTCAAGGGTTGGTCAAACCAGGAATAGCCCTCACGTCAGCGCTGTTGAGGCGGCAACTGCCACACCCGGAACCCACTGATACGGAAGTGGCTCCAAGTGGTCCGGAAGGCGAAGTGGCCGCTCGTGTACGGCTCCGGGTCGCTGTAGTCGAACACGAGCCGCCCGTTGTTCCACCACTGGACCATCGACCCGTCGGAGACGATCCGGACCCGGTTCGGCTCGTTCGCCACGAGCAGCGGCTCGGTGTAGTCGTGGACCAACGGCCGGACTCCCGCCTCTCCGACGTAGCGGCGCAGCCGGGTCGTGGTGTTCGTGTTGGCGCCGTAGCCGGCGTAGTACGTCTTGAGGTAGTCGTACTCCGCCAGCGCCCCGCCCCGCCGGGTGGCGAAGAGGTCGTCGGGGGAACGGACGTCGACGGCGTTCCAGAAGTTGTTGAGGTCGGACACCCGGTCGTTGACCCCGCCCGCGGACACCGGCGTGGCGGTGTACTCCAGGACGTACGGCCCTTCGAGCAGCTTCTTGAACCAGACCGTTGCGCCGGCGGGCACGTCGACCTCCAGGATCCCGCGGGTCGCGGTGACGGTTCCGCCCTTCTCGAGTTCCACCGCCCACCGGCCGAGTCCATGGCGGAAGTCGTCGTGGGCGATCAGTCGGCGGTGCCGGGGCGTGGCGCTCGCGGTGGTAGCGGGGGCGAGGGCGGCCAGGGCGGCACTTGCGGCCAGGGCTCCGAATGCTCTACGCGTGGTCGTCACGGGAGACGGCTCCTTCCGAGGGCGCAGAAAGCGCTTGCAACACTACGGAGTTCACCTTCTCCCCACCCTCCCCTCGCTGTCGACGCCCCGGGCGCCCCCGCCACAAAGCCGCAATGGAGTGATCAGGAACAAGCAAGATCAACACACCGAAGGCCGGACCCGGGGATCGGGGTCCGGCCTTCGGCAGCGTGTTCGGACAGACGGTCGGGGATGTCAGCCGACGGCGACGCCCTTCGAGCGGAGGTAGGCGACCGGGTCCACGTCCGAGCCGTAGTCCGGCGTGGTGCGGATCTCGAAGTGCAGGTGCGGGCCGGTCACGTTGCCGGTCGCGCCGGAGAGGCCGAGCTGCTGACCGGCCGTCACGGACTGGCCGCTCGAGACGGAGAGCGAGGACAGGTGGGCGTACTGCGCGTAGTAGCCGTCGGCGAGCCTGATGACGACCTGGTTGCCGTACGCGCCGCCCCAGCCCGCGGAGACGACCGTGCCCGCGCCCACGGCCTTGAGGGAGGTGCCGGTCGGGACGACGAAGTCGACGCCGGTGTGGTAGCCGCTGGACCACATGCTGCCCGCCACGTGGTAGCCGGTGCCGACGGAGGCACCGCTCACCGGAAGGGTGAAGCCGCTGGAGGTGCCGGCGTTGTCGGCGCTCTGGGTGGCCGCCTCGGTCTTCGACGAGGAGGAAGCCCCGGAGGGGGACGACTTCGACGAAGCGGACGAATCCGATGAACCAGACGAAGACGACGACTTGGACGAGGAGGAAGAGCCCGAGGAGGACGACGACTTGGGGGTGCTCGTCGTGGCCTTCCTGCCGATCGAGAGCTTCAGACCGGGGTGGATCAGCGACGGGTTGCCACCGACGGCCTCGCGGTTGTCGGAGTAGAGCTTCTGCCAGCCACCGCTGACATTCTGCTCGTCCGCGATCTTCGCGAGGTAGTCACCGGCCTGCACGGAGTAGATCTTCCTACCCGATGCCTGCGCGGACGCCTGCTTTTCGGCCGTCGTCTTTTCAGCCACCTTCTTCACCGTGGTCGGAACGGACGACTGAACGGCCTTTTCCGATACGGACTGCGGAGTGGCGGCGTGCGCGCCGGTGGCCCCGAGAAGCGGCAGGGCGAGTGCGGCGCCGCCGGTTCCGGCGACGGCGATGGAGCGGGTGAAACGCTGGGACTTCGGGCGGCGATGCTTACCCTTCGCGGGCATGACGAATTCCTCTCCGGCGCCTGCGAGGTGAGCTGTCGGGTGCGGACTGGAGATGCCCGGCCGTACCGAAGCACGACTTAACCCCTAGCCGTTCCGGAGACCGGAACAGGCGGTTCTACCTGTGGGTCCCCCGCTCCTGCCATGTACGGGTGAGTGTGTGCGGGCTCCGGGCGGCGGCAGGATTGGGCGTCCGTCCGGATGGGTGGTGAACGTAAGCGACCAAGACGCAAAGGGACAAGTAAGTGGTTGCCCGTGAATGCGTTTCTGTTGGCCACCTGAGAGAATTCCCTGTCACCCTGTGTGCATTAGGGACTGACCCTCTTAACCAAACCCCCTTGAAAAGACCATTGATTACGTGAACATGACGGGCGACGCACGGTCACGAATATGACCCTCCTCACGTGGCCCCTCCTCAGGCCCCTTTATTGCATGCGGAGTTGGAACGAAGGTGCTAATTCGGACAGAAGCCTTAGATGCGACGCAGTCGGATAACCGTCGCATCGAAGTCACCGCGCAGTCCCGTCCGCAGTCCGTGATGCAGCAGTACGGCACCTCTGTGAACTTCGCCCGTTTCATGGCATTCGTACGATGCTGTCGGGTCGAGGCCGTGCAACCGCAGCGTCGGCACGGGCTCGCCGTAATGCTGCGCCTGGAGCCAGGCGAGGACGACGGCCTCGTCGCCGAGGACGTACTGCACCGCGCTCAGCCCGCCCTGCGGAGGCCGCAGCCGGTAGAGGTCGCCGCGCTGCACGAGGGGCCGGATCTCCTTGTAGAGATCCACCCAGTCACGGGCCTCGGCGAGCTCCTCCTCGGTCCACTCGGCGAGGTCTCCGCCGACGCCGAGCACCCCGGCCATGGCGCTCACGAAACGGAAACGCAGCGAGCTGACCCTGCCGTTGAGCTGGTTGTTGGGGCTGTCGGTGACCCAGGCGGCCATGACGCGCGCCGGGTGGATCTGACTGAAGCCGTGCTGGATGACGAGCCGGTCGAGCGGGTCGGTGTTGTCCGAGGTCCACACCTGGTCCGTACGGCTCATCACGCCGAGGTCGATCCGGCCGCCGCCGCCCGAGCAGGACTCGAAGGCGACGCCCGGGTGGGCGGCCCGCAGCCGGTCCAACAGGCGGTACAGCGCGTGCACATGATCGACCCACAGGCGCTGCGGGTAGGGCTCGCCGGGCCAGCCCGCGTCGGTGAAGCAGCGATTGAAGTCCCACTTCACGTAGTCGATCGGGGCGCTGGACAGGAGCGCGTGGAGCTGCTCCCAGAGGTACTCCTGGACGTCCTCGCGCGCGAGGTTCAGTACGAGTTGATTGCGCAGCTCTGTCCGCTTTCGCCCTGCCTGGTGCTGGACCCAGTCCGGATGGGCCCGGTAGAGCTCGCTGTCCGGATTGACCATCTCGGGCTCCACCCAGATGCCGAACCGCATGCCGAGCGCGTGCACGTAGTCGCCCAGCGGCTTGAGGCCGCCGGGGAAGCGGTCCGGATTGGGCTGCCAGTCGCCGAGCCCGGCGCGGTCGCTGGTGCGGGATCCGAACCAGCCGTCGTCCACGACGAACAGCTCGACGCCGATCGCCGCGGCCCGCCGGGCCAGCACGCCCTGCTGCTCCTCGGAGATGTCGAACTCCGTGGCCTCCCAGGAGTTGAACAGCACCGGCCGGTCCTGGTCCGCGTCCGGGATCACATACGCACGCTGGTAGGCGTGCCAGGCCCGGCTCGCCCCGCCGAAGCCGCCCTCGCTCCACAGACCGGCGAAGACAGGCGTCGTGAAGGACTCCCCCGCCGCCAGCCGCAGCAGGCCTGAGTCGTCGTACCCGGCCCCGCCGGTGACCTGCACGCGCGCGTCGGGGAGTTGGGCCACGGCGATCCGCCAGGACCCGGACCAGCCGAGGGCGCAGCCGTAGACCTCGCCGCGCTCCTCGGTCGCGTCGGTGTCGAGGGCGACCCAGGGCAGGTGCTGGTGCCCGGTGTGGCCGCGGCGGCTGCCGATCACCTTCTCACCGTAGGTGAGGGGGGAACGTACGAGCCGGGACTCGGCGGCCCAGCGGCCGTGCAGCTGGGACAGCCGCCAGCCGTCGCGGTGGGGCAGCGTCCAGACGGCGGAGTCGGCGCGCAGGAGTTCCACGGCGGGCCCGTCGTTGTCGAGGGTCACCCAGCGTTCGAGGACGTCGCCCCGCATCCGGTAGTGCAGCGTGATCGCCAGCCCGCCGTCACGGAACCGCAGCCGCAGTTCGTCGTCCGCCATCTCGTACGCCTCGAAGCTCCACTCGGTGCCGCGCCCCTCCTCCGTGCGCACCGACAGGGCGGGCCGAACGAAGCGGGGGCCGCCCTCGACGGGGTACTCCTCGCGGCCGTCGAGCGGGGACTCGAAGGGCCAGTAGTCGGGCAGGGGGCGGACGGCGAGGGCCTCGGCGTCGGCGAGTGCGATGCGCGGTCCCCAGTGGAGGTGCAGCAGCTCGTCGTCGGCGGTGAGGTGGAGGGCGTAACTGCTGGTCGGCCCGGACAGGAGCCATGTGCGGCCGTTCTCGGCGATATCCGGCATGCAGTCCCTCACAGTTTCGAACAGGTACGAACAGGTCCCCTCAAGCCCCAACATCATCAAGGCTGAGCCCCCTGGGTGCAACGCCTGTGGACAACTCGTTGCCCCAGGAACGCATGTCGTATCGTCGAGGGAATGCCCGTCGTCGAGCCGCGGCGGCGGACCGAGTGGGGGGGAGCCCAAGTGACGCAGCAGGTCCCGTCGACCGAGCCCGAGCTGGCCGCCGTGCGCAACTTCCGGGACGTGGGCGGACTGCCGACGGTGGACGGACGGCGCGTGCGGCACGGAGTGCTGTTCCGCAGCGGCCACCTCGCGCACGCGACCGAGGAGGACGCCGCGCTCCTCGCATCCCTGGGCCTGCACACGATCTTCGACTTCCGCAACGCCGCGGACCAGAAGTTCGAGGGTCCCGACGTCGAGCTGCCGGGCGTGCGCAATGTGAACCTGCCACTGAGCGACCCGGCGGACGGCGCCGAGTTCTGGAAGATGGTCCGCGACGGCGACCTCGACCAGCTGCGCGAGCTGCTGTCCGACGGCAAGGGCGCCAACCGGATGATCGCGTCGTACCGCACGCTCATCAAGGAGCGCACCGCCGAGCACTCCCGGGTGCTGCACTCGCTCGCCGAGGACAGCGTCCCGGCGCTGATGCACTGCGCGGCGGGCAAGGACCGCGCCGGCCTGTCGATAGCCGTGACGCTGCTGACGCTGGGCGTGGAGCGGGAGGCGATCGTCGCCGACTACCTGAAGTCGAACGCCAGGCACCGCCGCTACAAGGTGCGCCGCAGCAGCACCGCCGCCTCGGCCTACTCCCCCGAGGTCATGGAGCTGCTCAGCCCTCTGTTCGACGCGCGCGCCGAGTATCTGGCGACGGCCTTCGACACCATCGAGGAGACGTGGGGCAGCGTCGAGACGTACCTGGAGCAAGGGCTCGGAGTCACTCCGGCGATCCGGGAGCGGCTGCGGGAGCGCCTGCTCGACTGACCGCTCACTGTTTGGCCCCCAGCGCGAACAGCAGGTAGATGAAGGCCGCGAACAGGTGCCCCACCGCCAGGTAGATGATCAGCCGCACCCACAGGGCACGAGGGAACTTCTCCTCGAAGTTGCTCATGGCATGTCTCCGTTGGTGGGGCCCAGGCACAGCGTGGCCGTGGGGCTCTGCAGCAAGGTGTGGACGAAGAGGAGCTCGACGCCACCGCGGTCCTCGGCCACGATGCGGTGCGGGGTCAGCGAGTCGAAGTGCGCGCTGTCGCCCGCCGCGAGCAGGTGCGCGGTGTCCCCGAGGCGCAGCCGCAGCCGCCCCTCGAGGACGTACAGCCACTCCTCGCCGGGGTGCACGCGCACGATGTCGCCCTGGGAGCCGTACGGCACGTGGACGCGCAGGGCCTGCATGCCGCGGCCGGGTGCGCCGGCCTGCCAGTAGGTCCAGCCGCCCGCCGCGGTCGGCTCCATGTCGGCGGCGCGTACGACGGCGTCCCGGTCGGCGACCGTCTCGCCGAGCAGCTCCGAGACCGTCGTACCGTAAATGCGGGCGAGGCCCAGCAGCATCGGCAGCGAGGGCTGGCGCTGCCCGGTCTCCAGGCGGGAGAGGTGGGCGGGCGACAGCCCGGCGGCGCGGGCAGCGGCCTCCAGGGTGAGGGAGGCCCGGCGGCGCAGGGCACGCAGTTGCGGTGCCACCAGCGGGACCGCCTCGGCCGAGGGCCCGGGCGGCACAGGTGGCCCGGGTGGCCCGGGTGGCTCAAACTCGGGAGAGCTCATGCTCTCCATTCAGCCGGAGTCTTGCCTCTTCGGCAAATTTCTTGCCTCAAAGGCAAAAACCGCCGGGACCACGTCACCGATTGGCGACCGCCTGCTTGATCAGCGTCTTGCTGAAGTCCCACATCAGCCCACCGCCGCCGTGCGCGTCGTCCATCACGTCCGTGAAGGCGTCGACGAACCGGTCAACCTCACGTTCGCCGATGATCAGCGGCGGGATCAGCTTGATCACCTCCATGTGATCGCCGGAGACCTGGGTGAGGATCCGGTGACGTTGCAGCAGCGGGACGACGACCATCTGCGCGAACAGCCCCTTGCGGGCGGCCTGCAGCATGGCCCAACGGCTGCGCAGCTTCAGCGACTTGGGCCTGCCGAACTCGATGCCGATCATCAGACCCCGGCCGCGGACGTCGGCGAGCAGCTCGTACTTGTCGATCAGCGCCGTCAGCCGGGCCTTCAACTGCTCCCCGGTCGCCCGGGCGCCCGCCACGACCTGCTCGTTCTCCATGACGGACAGCACGGCGAGCCCGGCCGCCATGGCCTGCGCGTTGGAGCCGAAGCTCGCCGAGTGGACCAGCACCCGGTCCATCGACGAGTAGACCTTCTTGAAGATCCAGTCCTTGCCGAGGGTGGCACCGACCGGCACGTAGCCGCCGGAGAGCGCCTTGGCCACACAGACCAGGTCGGGTTCGACGCCGTCCTCGTGCTGATAGGCGTAGAAGTCGCCGGTCCGGCCGAGACCCGTCTGCACCTCGTCCAGGATCAGCAACGCCTTGTGCTTGTGCAGCAGTTCCTGGGCGGCACGGAGGTATCCGGGCGGAGCCTCGTGCACGCCCTTGCCCTGGATCGGCTCGACGACCAGGGCGGCCACGTCGCCCTTCATCAACTCCCTCGCCAAGGCGTCGAGATCGCCGAGCGGGACGGCCGTGTCGGGCAGCAGCGGGGCGAAGCCCTCCCGGAATCCGTCCTCGCCGTTGACCGACAACGCCCCGGTGGTCAGACCGTGGAAGGCGTGGTCGCAGTACAGGATCCGCGGCTTCCCGGTGGCGTAGCGGGCGAACTTCAGCGCGCCCTCGACCGCCTCGGTACCGCTGTTGCCGAAGAACACCCGGTCCAGGTGCGGACTGTGCGCGAGCAGCTTCTCGGCCAGCAGCCCGGGCAGCGGCTGGCAGTCGAAGCGGGTGAGGTCGGCGAGCTGGGCGTCGAGGACGTCGTGCAGCGCCTTGCGGACCACGGGGTGATGGCGTCCCAGGCCCATCACACCGAACCCGGCGAGCATGTCGAGGTAGTCGTTGCCGTCCGCGTCCCAGAAGTACGGGCCCTCGGCACGCTCGTACACCTTGTCGAAGCCGATGGTGTGCAGCATGCGCGGGAGCTGGTGGTTGAGGTGTCTGGTGTGCAGCTCGTAGCGCTCGGCCCCGCGCTCGGCCAGCAGCGCGCCGAGGTCGAACTCCCCGGCCTGCGGGGAGGACGACGCGGATTTGGCGGTTGTCATTCCTGTTTCTCCTTGGACAACTCGTCCTGGACGGCCAGGCTCGCTTCCTTGACGGCCAGGCTCGCGCTGATGCGTCCGGCGACCTCGACGGGGGTGAGACCGATGTCGGCGAGCACCTCGCCCCGTTTGGCGTGCGCGAGGAACTGCTCGGGGATGCCGAACCGCCGTACGGGGACGTCGACGTCGGCGTCCCCGAGGGCGAGCGCCACCGCGGCGCCGACTCCGGAGGCCCGGCTGTTGTCCTCGACGACGGCGACCAACCGGTGCTGGGCGGCGATGTCCGGGAGCGCCGGGTCGACGGGCTTGACCCACCGCGGGTCGATGACCGTGCAGTTGATCCCGCGTGCCTCCAGCAGTTCGGCGGCCTGCAGGCAGACGGGCGCCATCACGCCGACGGCCACGAGGAGCACCTCGGGGATCTCCGAGCCGCGGTGCAGGACGTCCACTCCACCCACCCGGTCGATCGCCGGGACGGCCGGCCCCACCGACTCCTTCGGGAAGCGCACCAGCGTCGGCGCGTCGTCCACCGCGACCGCCTCCCTGAGCTGCGCCCGCAGCTGGTCGGCGTCGCGCGGCGCGGCGATCCTGAGGCCGGGGACCACCTGGAGGATCGACATGTCCCACATGCCGTTGTGGGAGGCCCCGTCGACACCGGTGACGCCGGCCCGGTCCAGCACGAAGGTGACGCCGCAGCGGTGCAGGGCGACATCCATCAGGAGCTGGTCGAAGGCACGGTTCAGGAACGTCGCGTAGACGGCGACGACCGGATGCAGACCGCCCGTGGCGAGACCGGCCGCGGAGACGGCGGCGTGCTGCTCGGCGATGCCGACGTCCCACACCCGGTCCGGGAAGCGGGCCGCGAACTTGCCCAGCCCCACCGGGTGCAGCATGGCCGCGGTGATCGCCACGACGTCGTCGCGCTCCTCGCCGATCCGCACGATCTCGTCGCCGAACACCGAAGTCCAGGACGGCCCGCCCGAGGGCGCGAGGGGCTCGCAGGTGAGCGGGTTCATCACGCCGACCGTGTGGAAGTGGTCCTCCTCGTGGGCGAGAGCGGGTTCGTAGCCACGCCCCTTCTCGGTCAGGCAGTGGATCAGTACCGGCCCGTGGAAGCGTTTCGCGCGCCTGAGCGCCGACTCGACGGCCTTGAGGTCGTGCCCGTCGATAGGGCCGACGTACTTCAGGCCGAGGTCCTCGAACATGCCCTGCGGTGCGAAGGCGTCCTTGAAACCCTTCTTCGCGCCGTGCAGCGACTCGTAGACCGTGTGGCCGACCAGCGGGGTCCGCAGCAGTACGTCCTTCCCCCAGGCCAGCATCTTCTCGTAGCCGTCGGTCGTGCGCAGGGTGGCCAGGTGGTTGGCGAGGCCGCCGATGGTGGGCGCGTACGACCGCTCGTTGTCATTGACGACGATGATCAGCGGCCGGTCCTTGGCGGCCGCGATGTTGTTGAGCGCCTCCCAGGCCATACCGCCGGTCAGCGCCCCGTCGCCGATCACCGCGACGACATGCCCCTTCTCCCCTTGCACCTGGCGGGCCTTGGCGAGCCCGTCGGCCCAGCCGAGCGCGGTGGAGGCGTGGCTGTTCTCGATGACGTCGTGCTCGGACTCCTCCCGCGAGGGATAGCCGGACAGGCCGCCCTTGCTGCGCAGCTTGGAGAAGTCCTGACGTCCGGTCAGGAGTTTGTGTACGTAGCTCTGGTGGCCGGTGTCCCACAGGATGCGGTCGACCGGTGACTCGAAGACCCGGTGGAGGGCGATGGAGAGTTCCACCACCCCCAGATTGGGTCCGAGGTGTCCGCCGGTCCTGGCGACCGCGTGCACCAGGAACTCACGTATCTCTTCGGACAGTTCGCCGAGTTCCGCCTCGGACAGCGCCTTCAGGTCGCGTGGTCCCCGGATGTTCTCCAGAATCGTCACGTCGGGCCCCCTATCGGTCCGTGCTGTTCAGCTCACGGTGACGGCCGGCTCCCCCGAGGCGACGCCGTCCTGCTCCATCTGTTCGGCGATCTTCATCGCCTCTTCGATCAAGGTCTCCACGATCTTCGACTCGGGGACGGTCTTGATGACCTCGCCCTTCACGAAGATCTGCCCCTTGCCGTTTCCGGAGGCGACGCCCAGATCGGCCTCGCGCGCCTCTCCCGGGCCGTTCACCACGCATCCCATGACGGCGACCCGCAGCGGCACCTCCATGCCCTCCAGGCCCGCCGTGACCTCGTCGGCCAGCTTGTAGACGTCGACCTGGGCGCGCCCACAGGAGGGACACGAGACGATCTCCAGCCGGCGCTGCCTGAGGTTCAGCGACTCCAGGATCTGGATGCCGACCTTGACCTCCTCGGCGGGCGGGGCGCTCAGCGACACCCGGATGGTGTCGCCGATGCCCTGCGAGAGCAGCGCGCCGAAGGCCACGGCCGACTTGATGGTCCCCTGGAAGGCGGGACCGGCCTCCGTGACACCGAGGTGCAGCGGGTAGTCGCAACTCTCGGCCAACAGCCGGTAGGCGTTGACCATCACCACGGGGTCGTTGTGCTTCACCGAGATCTTGATGTCCCGGAACCCGTGCTCCTCGAAGAGCGAGGCCTCCCACAGGGCCGACTCCACGAGCGCCTCGGGCGTGGCTTTGCCGTACTTCTGCAGCAGCCTCCGGTCCAAAGACCCGGCGTTGACCCCGATCCGGATCGGGGTGCCGTGATCCTTCGCGGCCCGCGCGATCTCCTTCACCTTGTCGTCGAACTGCTTGATGTTGCCGGGATTGACGCGTACGGCCGCACAGCCGGCCTCGATCGCGGCGAACACGTACTTCGGCTGGAAGTGGATGTCCGCGATCACCGGGATCTGCGACTTGCGGGCGATGGTGGCCAGGGCGTCCGCGTCGTCCTGCGTGGGGCAGGCGACGCGGACGATCTGGCAGCCGGACGCGGTGAGCTCGGCGATCTGCTGGAGGGTGGCGCCGATGTCGCACGTACGGGTCGTCGTCATCGACTGCACCGACACCGGGGCCCCGCCCCCGACCGCCACCGGCCCGACCTGGATCCGCCGCGACACGCGCCGCTCGGCGATCGGCCGGACCGGCACCTCGGGGACGCCCAAGGAGACGGCGGTCATGACGTCACTCCCGGTTTCCGGAGACCGTCTCGCGCATGGCGCGCAGCGACTCCTTGAGGGATCCCATGGTGGCGAGTACGGCGGTGGGCTCGTAGCCGCAGTGCGCCATGCAGTTGGCGCAGCGCGGGTCCTTGCCGCGGCCGTACTTGTCCCAGTCGGTCTCCTCGATGAGTTCGCGGTACGTCGGCACGTACCCGTCGCTCATCAGGTAGCAGGGCCGCTGCCAGCCGAACAGCGAGTAGTTCGGGATCGCCCAGGCCGTGCACGGGAAGTCGACCTTGCCCTCCAGGAAGTCCAGGAAGAGCGGGGAGTGGTTGAGCCGCCACTTGCGGCGGTTGCCGCCCGCGAAGGCCTTCTTGAACAGTTCGCGGGTCTGCTCCACGCCCAGGAAGTGCTCCTGGTCGGGCGCCTTCTCGTAGGCGTAGGCGGGCGAGATCATCATCTCGTCGACATGCAGGTCGTCATTGAGGAAGTTCAGCACCTCGATGATGGTCTGCGGGGTGTCGGTGTTGAAGAAGGTCGAGTTGGTGGTGACCCGGAAGCCGCGCTTCTTGGCCTCCTTGATCGCCTCCACGGCCTCGTCGAACACGCCTTCCTTCGCCACCGACTCGTCGTGCCGCTCCCGCAGCCCGTCGATGTGCACGGCGAAGGCGAAGTAGGGAGAGGGCTTGAACTTGTCCATCTTCTTGCGCAGCAGCATGGCGTTGGTGCAGAGGAAGACGTACTTCTTCTTCGCCACCAGCTGCCGGACGATCTCGTCGATCTGAGGGTGCATCAGCGGCTCGCCGCCGGCGATGGACACCATCGGCGCACCGGACTCCAGCACCGCCCCGACGGCCTGGGCCACCGGCATGCGCTGCTTGAGCACCCCCGCCGGGTGCTGGATCTTGCCGCAGCCCTCGCACGCGAGGTTGCACGCGAAGAGGGGCTCGAGCTCCACGATGAGCGGGAACTTGTCCCGCTTGCGGAGCTTCTGTTCGGCCAAGTATGTAGCGACCTTGATGGACTGACGCAGCGGCATGGCCATCTGGCTCACCTCCTGGGGAGCAGCAAGGAACGGTGCCATTCGTAGAAAGCGGGAAGGACGGAACGAAGGACGCGGAAGGCGGATATTCCACCGCGCACCGTGCCGATCCGGACGAGTTCATGTTCTGGAGCGTCCACGACCACCCGGACGGCCGCAACCGGGCGCTCGCCCGTGCGCACGGCGCTCAGGAGCGTGGCCGCGGACTCCATGTCGACCGCGATCGCGCCGGTCGCGAGCAGATCCGACCGTTCGTGACCTCGGACGACGTGATCGGAGCCGGTGAGGGGCCCGGTGTGGACCGTACGCCCGGGCAGGGTCCGTACGAGCTCCTTGACGAGCCTGTCGGTCCCGACGCACGGCACGGTGCCGCGCGGGCCCCGGGCCTCCTCGGCGACGACCAGGTCGCCGGGGTGCATGCCGGGGGCGAGCCCCGCGCAGAAGCCCGTGGCCAGTACTGCGGCCCCGGCGAGCGCCGGGTCGGCCAGCACCCGGGTGACGGAGCGCTCGGCCGCGGCCGGCCCCATGCCCGTGCGCAGGACGGTGACCGGCCCGTCGGTGCCGCCGCGGTCCCCGCTGCGCAGCGCGAGGTGCTCGATGCCGAGCGCACAGGCGATCAGCAACGGGGCCGGCGCGGGCTGCCTGTCCATCAGCCCCCCTCGACCCCGGAGAAGGGCTCTCCGTGGACGTACCGGCCGAGCGCGGTGAGCGGGAACACCTGCCGGTAGAGGTGGTAGTTGATGGAGAAGTCCCAGGGGAAGCCGGTGCCGGTGAAGTAGGGCTCGTCCCAGGAGCCGTCCTCGCGCTGGGTGCTCGCGAGCCACTCGATGCCGCGCTCGACCGCTTTTGAGTCCCGCTCCCCCGCGGCCAGCAGGGCCATCAGCGCCCATGCCGTCTGCGAGGCGGTGGAGGCCCCCCGACCGCTCCACTTCGTCGGGTCCTGGTACGACCGCAGGTCCTCGCCCCAGCCGCCGTCGTCGTTCTGCGCGGACTCCAGCCAGGTCACCGCGCGGCGGATCGCCGGGTGCGACGCGGGGATTCCGGCGGCGGTCAGGGCGGGTACGACGGACCCGGTGCCGTACACGTAGTTGACGCCCCAGCGCCCGAACCACGAACCGTCCGCCTCCTGTTCGGCGAGCAGCCACTCGATGCCGCGCCGGGTGCGTGGGTCGTGCGCGAGCCCCTCGACGGCCAGCATCTCGACGACGTGCGCGGTGACGTCCGCCGACGGCGGGTCGATGACCTCGCCGAAGTCGCAGAACGGCAGCCGGTTGGGGAACGGGCTGGTGTTGTCGACGTCGAAGGCGCCCCACGCGCCGTTCTTCGACTGCATTCCCAGGTTCCAGCGGATCCCGCGGCCGATGGCGTTCTCCACCCGCTGCGGGTCGTGGTGCCGGACGCGGCGCAGCGCGAGGACCACCTCGGCGGTGTCGTCGATGTCGGGGTAGTTGTCGTTGTGGAACTCGAATGCCCAGCCGCCCGGGGGCAGTCCGGGCCGCTTGACCGCCCAGTCGCCCGGTCGGACGATCTCCTCGCCGAGCATCCAGTCCGCCGCCTTGACGAGCTGCGGATGGTCGGCGGGCAGGCCGGCGTCGGCCAGCGCGATCGTCGCCAGGCACGTGTCCCACACCGGCGACTGGCAGGCCTCGATCATCCGGGCCCCGTCCTCGCGCCACACCGCGTACCGGTCCAGTGACTCGAGTCCCGCGCGCATCACGGGATGCTCGAGGTCGTAGCCCAGCAGGTGCAGGGCGATGACCGAGTACACGGCAGGCGGCTGGATCCCGCCCCAGCAGCCGTCGTTCTCCTGCCGCTCGATGATCCAGCGCGCGGCCGTGTTCAGCGCGGCCTTGCGCAGCCTGCGCACCGCGACCGTGCGGTAGCCGCGCACCACCTTGTCGAGCCGCTGGAAGAGGCCGTCCCAACTCGCCGTTGGAGCAAGGGGCTTGGGCGGGTTCGGGTTGGCGGGGTCGACGTGCAGCTCGTCGAGCGGGAACGGCGCCGGACGCACCGGACGCTTCGCCGAGACGACGGTGAGCGGCACGATGGTCTGCCGCGCCCAGCACCCGAAGTTGTAGATGTTGAGCGGGAACCACTTGGGGAAGTAGATCAGCTCCGGCGGGAGTTCGGGCAGGTCCTCCCACTTCCACCAGCCGAACAGAGCGAGCCAGATCCGGGTGAACACCCTGGCGGCGGCGATGCCGCCCTGCGCCCGGATCCAGGCGGACGCCTTCGCCATGTGCGGTGCGCCGGGTTCGTCTCCGGCCAGGCGGAGCGCGACGTACGCCTCGATGGTGGTGGAGAGTTCACCGGGCCCGCCGTAGAAGGAGGCCCAGGTGCCGTCCTCGCGCTGCTCGCCGCGGATGAAGAGGGCGGCCGCGTGGGTGGTGGACTCGTCGCGGATACCCAGGAACTGACGCAACAGCAGATCCTCGGCGTCCATCGTGACGTTGGTCTCGAGGTCGCCCTTCCACCAGCCTTCGGCATCCTGCCGTGCGAGCAGGTGGTCGGTGGCGCGTTGCACGGCGCGTACGGCGGCGTCGTGCACCCCGGCCGCCACGGGGGGGTTGATGTCGGTTTCGCTGGCCGCGGCAGCGCGGGGCTGCAGGGCCCCGGTGCTTCCGTCGGTCGTCGCTGTCATGGCTTCCCCTTCGTGCAGTGTGCATACGGTGCGTCTGCTGTGGGTCCGCCGTCGGCCGGTGCATTTCTTCCTCGCAACACCGGCCGGCGACTACGCGAGGGCTATTCGACCGATAGTGATCATCTCTTTCGTACGACGACGAAGTCGGCGAGTGCCGTGAACTGCGCCCGCACCCGGTCGGGCATGTCGACGGCGTCGAGGGCTTCGATGGCGATGGTGTGCTGACGTCGTGCTTCCTCGGCGGTCCACTCGCGGCCGCCCGCCTTCTCGATGAGGGCGGCACGGACCGCGAACTCCTCTTCCGAGAAGTTCTCGAAGTCGTTGCTCTTGGCGTCGGCGGCGAGAAGCTCGCCGAGCCGCTCGGAGGAGGCACCGCCCGCCGCGAGCGCGGCCACCACCGGCAGGGACTTCTTGCGCTGGCGCAGGTCGCTCCAGGTCTGCTTGCCGGTGGAGACCGGGTCGCCCCAGATGCCGAGCAGGTCGTCGACGGCCTGGAAGGCGAGGCCCAGGTGGTAGCCGTACTTCTCCAGGGTGTCGGCGGTGCGGTCGTCCGCGCCGCCGAGCACCGCGCCGATGGAGCTGGCGCAGGCGAGCAGGGCGCCGGTCTTGTTGCCCTCCATCTCCAGGCACTCCTCGACGCTGACGCGGTCGCGGTGTTCGTAGGAGATGTCCTGCGCCTGACCGTCGATGAGGGCGCGGGTGGCGGTGGTCAGACGGCGGGTGGCGCGTCCGGCCTCGACCGTGCCGAGCTCCAGCAGGACCTCGTTGGCCAGGGCGAACAGGGCGTCGCCGACGAGGATGGCCTGGGCGGGGCCGTGCACCTTCCAGACGGTGTCGCGGTGCCGGCGCTGTTCGTCGCCGTCCATCAGGTCGTCGTGCAGCAGCGAGAAGTTGTGGACCAGCTCCACGGCGACGGCGCCGGGGATGCCGGTCTCGGGCGAGGCGCCGGTGACCTCCGCGGAGAGCACCGCGAGGGCCGGGCGCACGGCCTTGCCGCCGTCCCCGTCCGCGGGGTTGCCCTCGGCGTCGATCCAGCCGAAGTGGTAGGCGGCAACAGTGTCCATGGGAGGTGCCAGGCGGTCGATGGCCGCCCGCAGTACCGGTGTGGCAAGGGTCCGGCCGCGCTCCAGGAGCGCGGTCACGTCCACCGCGGACCTCCGAGCGGCCGTCGAGGCCGGGGGCACAGTGGGCACAGTCTCTCCTCTTGTTGCGGTACCGGGGGTGCGGGGGTCGGTGCCACGCACATCGGTTTTCATGCCGCCTCCCCGAAGAACTCGGGGAGCAGATCGCGAGGCCGGCCCAGGGCGCTCAGGGCGGCGTCCGCCGCACTCACACCACTGCGGACCGCGCTCTCCATGGTCGCGGGCCACCCGGTGGCGGTCCACGCCCCGGCCAGGTAGAGGCCGGACGCCTTGGTGCGGGCGCCGGGCCGCAGCCGTCCGACACCGGGAGCGGGAGCGAACGTCGCCGTACGTTCCCTGGTCACGAAGAAGTCCTTCACCACGGCCCCCCGCGCGCGGGGCAGCAGCCGCTCCAGTTCGGGCAGGTAGCGCTCGCGCAGCGCGGCGACGGGTTCGTCGATCTCGTCCTGCGCGGCCGACTGGGACAGGGCGAGGTACTGGCCCTGCCGCAGCCCCGATGCGTCGGTCCGGTCGAACACCCACTGCACCGGGGTGCCGAGGGCCGCGAAGAACGGCCTGCCGAGCACCTTCCGGTCGTAGACGACATGGACGTTGAGGATCGGCGCGGTGCCGATCTCCAGCAGCCGTTCGGGCGCGTCGAGCGCTCCCGCGGGCAGCAGGTCGTGGGCCTCGCGCTGCGGTACGGCGAGGACGACCGCGTCCGCCCGCAGCGTCTCGCCGGGAACCTGAACGCTCCAAGCCCCGTTGACGTCAGTAGAGATGGAGGTGACGCGTGTACGGACTTCGGTACGCACGCCCGCGGAGTCGAGCGCCTTGCGGGCCAGCCGGTCGTGCAGTTCACCCAGCGGGACGTGCGCCCATCCGATGTCGGCCGCGCCCGGGTCGGACAGCAGACCGGTCTTGAACACCATCGCGGCGAGCCCCAGCGAGGCGTCGCCCGCGACCGCGTTGAGGGTGGCGACCCCGACCAGGTCCCACAGGGCCTCGACGGCACGCGCCGACTGACCGTGCGCGGTCAGCCAGCTGCCGAAGTCCTGCGTGTCCAGGTTCGGATCGGCGAGGTCGAGCCCCTTGAGCGCGAGCGCGGCACGCCCCACCCTGGCCCGCTCGGCGAGCGAGAGATGCGGATATGTCGCGAGGCTGCGCCCCAGATGCAGGGGCACGGGCAGCGCGTCGCGCCGCAGCCTGCCGAGCCTGCGTCCCTCGGGCTTGGTGACGTCGAGTACGGGCACGTCGAGACGATCCTGCAGCGGAGCCAGCGCCGCGCCCTCGATGCGGTCGAGGAACCAGCGGTAGGCGGTGCAGCAGCGCAGGTACACGTGCTGTCCGTTGTCGACGGTCAGTCCGTCGCGCTGGAAGGAGAAGGCGAGGCCGCCGAGCCGTGGCCGGCCTTCGAGCAACGTCACCCGGACTCCGGCGTCGGCGAGCGCGAGCGCGGCGGTGATGCCGGCGAGCCCTCCGCCGATCACCACGGCGTTCCGCCCGAGCCGTCCCGATGTGTCCGCGAGCGGCCCGCCCAACTGCCTACCGCCGGTCATCTCGCACCCTCCCCCGAGCGCCCGCCGTGCGCTGTGATCCGTGCATGGCAGGCCGTTGCAGTCAGGGACGCCGTCCTCCACCGGAGGGTTGCCTGCCACTTTTCGCCGATGGCATCACCTTGGACCGGATTGTCCATCAGGCGCGCCTCCTGACGGTCCTTCGGGTCACATGCCGGGCGTCGAGGCCGGACAGGCCCCGCACCGCGACGTACGCCTTCTCCCTGCCGGGCAGCGAGACCCGGCCGCGCAGCACGGCCTCCGGGTCACGCTCGATGCGGTCGAGGAGGCGGCGGTAGATGCCGGCCATGGCGGCGACACAGGCGCCGCTGCGCCGGTCGAGCATGGGCAGCAGCCGGTAGCCCTCGGCGAAAAGGGCGCGGGCCCGACGCACTTCGAAGTGCACGAGGCCCGCGAAGTCGGCGCCCTCCGGTGGTTTCGGCCCCTTGAAGCCGGCCGAGCAGCCAAACTTGGCGAGGTCGTCGGCGGGCAGGTAGGTGCGCCCGCCCTGGGCGTCCTCACGGACGTCCCTGAGGATGTTGGTGAGCTGGAGTGCGAGTCCGAGCGTGTCTGCATACTCCGGCGCGCGCTCGACGCCGCGCGCCCCCGCTTGCGTACCGAACACGCCGAGCGAGAGCCGCCCGATGGCGCCCGCGACACAGCGGCAGTACACCTTCAGGTCGTCCCAGGTCTCGTAGGTCTCTCCGCGTACGTCCTTCAGCACGCCGTCGATGAGTTCGTCCAGGCCGCTGAGCGGGATCGGGAAGGTGTCGGCGGCGTGCGCGAGGGCGACGGCGACCGGGTCGGTGTCGTCCTCGGCGACCGAACCGTCGCGCACCCGGGCCAGCATCGCCCGGGTGTCCTCGAGTCTCGCGCTCTTGACATCGCCGGCCAGCGCGCCGTCGCCGATGTCGTCGACGCGCCGGGAGAAGGCGTAGAGCGCCGACATCGCGCGGCGCTTGGGCGTCGGCAGCAGTCTGATGCCGTACGCGAAGTTACGGGCCTGCTGTCCGGTCACTGCCTCGCAGTAGCTGTAGGCGGCGAGTACCGGTGCAGACACGTCTTGTTCCGACTCCACGGTCCGGATCACCCCTCTCCTCGCAGAGTCACGCCCACCTCGCGCAGCAACCGGATCTTGCCGGGCTTGGGCGGGCCGGGAAGTACGTCGTATTCCGCGGCGGCGATCGCGTGGATCGCCGCCCTTCCCCCCGCCACGAACCCCGCGAGCAGCAGCTTCAACCTGCCGTGGACGCTACCCACCAAGGGGACGCCTTCATTCAGGAGATCGCTGGCGCGTTGCGCTTCGTATGCAACCAGAGCACGCACCGACGCGCCCCCGGTTTTCGTGGCGAGATCCGCTTCCTGGACGTGAAAACGCTTCATGTCCGCGGCGGGCAGGTAGATGCGGTCGCGGCCGAGGTCCTCGGCGACGTCCTGGAGGTGCTCGACGATCTGAAGGGCCGTGCAGATCGCGTCCGAGAGACGGATGCGCTCGGGGGTGGAGGTGCCGGTGACGGCGAGGACGAGACGGCCGACGGGGTTGGCGGACAGCTCGCAGTAGGCGAGGAGGTCGTCGTAGGTCTCGTAGCGCGTGACGAGCTGGTCCTGGCGGTTGGCGGCGATCAGGCCGAGGAAGGGCTCGGGGGTCAGCGCACGGCGACGGACGGTCGGCTGGAGGCGACGCAGCAGCGGGTGGCGCGGGGCCGGGCCGGTCGTGTCGAAGACCCGGTGGAGGTCGGCCTCGAGGGCGTCCAGCATCACCAGGCGGTCTTCGGCCTCCTGGGCCGACACACCGAGCAGACGGGCGTCGGCGCCGCCGGGGGCGAGGTCGCCGTCACCGATGTCGTCGACGAGGCGGGCGAAGCCGTAGACGGCCATGAGGTCGTCGCGCCAGTCCCTGGGGAGGAAGAAGGGGGCCACGGGGAAGTTCTCCGCCGCGGCCTTGTCGAGCGTGCCGCGCTCCGTCCGGCCGGGGCGCGTCGTGCCGGTTCCCGTCACCGCGGGCTGCCCGGACCGGGGACGGCACATGCTGCGTGGAGCTGGGGAGTTTCCGTAGCCATTGCCGTCACATCTCCCGTTCTACACCGCCGACCCAATACGCACTATTTCGGACACGCCGCCCTGCCGTCCGCGCGGCCGCCCCCATAGCGGGTGTCGCGCATTATCGCCCTACTTGCCGCGATTCGGCACCGGTCCAGCTTACGTTGTACAACGCGCCATGGATCTCCGGGGTGTCCGGCGCATCACAACAACACACCGATTGGCCCCAAGATTCCTAACGCGGGGCGAAGTTGACGTTTCTTTTGCAGACGCGGAGCCCCGCCGGAGCAGTTCCGGCGGGGCCCTGGGAAGCGGGGTGGGCTCTTCGCCCGGGTCGGGGTGGACTACTTCCCCGTGAACTTCTCGTACTCCTTGAGGACCTCGTCGGTCGGGCCGTCCATACGCAGCTCGCCTCGTTCCAGCCACAGGACACGGTTGCAGGTGTCACGGATCGACTTGTTGTTGTGACTGACGAGAAACACGGTGCCGGCCTCCTTGCGCAGTTCCCGGATGCGTTGCTCGGAGCGCGTCTGGAACTTGCGGTCACCGGTGGCCAGGGCCTCGTCGATCATGAGGACGTCGTGGTCCTTGGCGGCGGCGATGGAGAACCGCAGTCGGGCGGCCATGCCGGAGGAGTAGGTGCGCATCGGGAGGGTGATGAAGTCGCCCTTCTCGTTGATGCCGGAGAAGTCGACGATCTCCTGGTAGCGCTGCTTGATCTGCTCCCGGGTCATCCCCATGGCGAGCCCGCCCAATATGACGTTCCGCTCGCCGGTGAGGTCGTTCATCAAGGCCGCGTTGACGCCCAGCAGCGAGGGCTGGCCGTCGGTGTAGACCTTGCCCTTCTCCGCCGGGAGCAGGCCGGCGATGGCGCGCAGCAGGGTCGACTTGCCGGAGCCGTTGGAGCCGATCAGGCCGATGGCCTCGCCCCGGTAGGCGACGAAGGAGACGCCCTTGACGGCGTGCACCTTGCGCACGCCACGCTCGGCGTCGTCGGAGCCCCTCTTCAGAATGCGGCTGAGGGCGGCGGGGGCGCTGCCCTTGCCGGCCTTGGCACCGTTGACGCGGTAGACGATGTGCAGCTCGTCCGCGATGACGGTGGGGATGTGCGCGTCGTTCCTGTCCTCAGCCACGGCCGTACCTCTCCTCCGCCTTCCAGAAGTACACGAAACCGCCGAGGGCGAAAAGCACGGCCCAGCCGCCCGCGGCCGCCCAGACGTGGTCGGGCAGGTTCTCGGCGCCGTAGCCGTCGATGAGGGAGAAGCGCATCAGGTCCATGTAGATGGCCGCCGGGTTCCACTGCAGGACCGTCGCCACCCAGTCCGGCTTGTCCTTCAGCATGATCGGGATGGAGAACATCACGCCGGACGCGTACATCCACGTACGCATCACGAACGGCATGAGCTGCGCCAGGTCCGGCGTCTTGGCGCCCGCACGGGCCATGATCAGCGCGAGTCCCGAGTTGAAGAGGAACTGCAGGACCAGGACCGGCACGATCAGCAGCCAGGACAGGTCGGGATAGTGCCCGAAGCCGACCACCACGGCGAACAGCACGATCATCGAGGCCAACAGCTGCTGGAGTTGCTGGAAGGCGAAGGAGACCGGCAGCGAGGCGCGCGGGAAGTGCAGCGCGCGGACCAAGCCGAGGTTGCCGGAGATCGCGCGGACGCCCGCCATGACCGAGCTCTGCGTGAAGGTGAACACGAACACGCCTGTGACCAGGAAGGGGATGTACACCTCCTTCGGCATTCCGCGGCTGGCGTTCAGGATGACGCCGAAGATGAAGAAGTAGACGGCCGCGTTCAGCAGCGGCGTGGCCACCTGCCACAGCTGGCCCAGCTTCGCCTGGCTGTACTGAGCGGTCAGCTTCGCCCGCGAGAAGGCGAGGATGAAGTGACGCCGGTCCCAGAGCTGGCGGACGTACTCGACGAGGGAGGGCCGGGCGCCGCTCACGGTCAGCCCGTACTTCTCGGCGAGCTGCGCCGCCGTCAGGCCCTCGTCGTGCGGTACGGGCGCGCTCACCGCGACCGTGCCGTCATGCGTTGTCTCACTCACTAGTGGAAACTTTCGTCTTCGGGATGCGCAGCCTGTGCGGGCATGGCATGAGCCCGGAACCTCGGTACGGCCCCGGTGACTCTCTGGAACGAGCTTGTCAGATGACAGGGGGCCGGCCCAGTCGAGTCAGCCGCCACACCGTACGCCACTTCATGGGCCGACGCGGTCCGCAGGGGGTGGTCCAGCCTTCCCGGAATCCGCCGAACCACGCCTTCAGGGCGGAGCGCGAGGGGCGGCGCACCAGGGTGAGCAGCAGCCAGACGCCCAGGTAGACCGGGATCAGGGGGCCAGGCAGGTTGCGGCGGGCGAGCCAGACTCGGTTGCGGGCGACCATGCGGTGGTAGACCGCGTGCCGGGAGGGCGCGGTGGTGGGGTGGTACAGCACCATGTCGGACCGGTAGTCGATCATCCAGCCCGCGTCGAGGGCCCGCCATGCCAGGTCGGTTTCCTCGTGTGCGTAGAAGAATTCGTCCGGGAGGCCGCCGACTTCGGCGAGGACCCGGGTGCGGACGGCGTTGGCGCCGCCGAGGAAGGTGGTGACCCGGGAGGAGCGCATCGGGTCGGAGGCGCGCAGCCGCGGGACGTGGCGGCGCTGGGTGATCCCGGTGTCGGGGTCGGCGATGCGGAAGCTGATGATGCCGAGCTCGGGGTCGGCCTCGAAGGCCTGACGGCACAGCTCGGCGGTGTCGTGACCGGCGAGCAGGCCGTCGTCGTCGAGGAACATCAATATGTCGACGTCGCGGCCGCTGGGGCCGAAGGCCTCGATGCCGACGTTGCGGCCGCCGGGGATGCCGAGGTTCTCCGGCAGCTCGATGGTCCGTACGCCTTCGGGGACGTCCGGGACGGGCGAGCCGTTGCCGACCACGACCACCTCGACGCGGTCGCCGTCCTGCTTGGCGACCGCGTCGAGCAAGGCGCGCAGTTCGTCGGGGCGGTTGCCCATGGTGATGATGACCGCGCCGACCTTCATGGGCGCGCTCACTTCAGCCTGCTCGACGCGAGGATGGACACGAGGTGCAGGACGGTCTGCAGGAGCGCGATGCCGGCGAGGACCGCGACGCCGAGGCGGGAGAAGAACAGGTCGCCGCGCATGTCGTCCACGATCGCGAGGACCAGGATGAGCAGGGACGCCTCGATGCCGAGGATCAGCCGGTGGAACTTGAACGCGGCCGCGGCCCGGCGGGCCAGTGCCATGCCGGAGGAGCGCATCTCGGCGGCGGCTTCCTTGACCGGCGGCAGGCCGCCCTGGTGGCGGGCGACGCCGACGAGGTCGGTCTCGGCCTTGATCAGGATCGCGCCGAGCGCGGCGAGCGTGCCGAGGAAGGCCCACAGCCAGTCGATCCGCCCGGAGCCCCACAGGTCGGCGGCGCGCAGACCGAAGCCGACGAGCACCGCCGCGTCGGTCAGGTAGGCGCCGACCCGGTCCAGGTAGACCCCGCCGAGCGAGTACTGCTTCTTCCAGCGCGCGATCTCGCCGTCGACGCAGTCGAGCAGCAGGTACATCTGGACGCACACCACGCCGAGCACGGCCCCCCAGATCCCCGGCACCAGGAGTGCCGGGGCCGCGAGGACGCCGAAGACGGTCATCAGGTACGTGAGCTGGTTGGGCGTGACCCTGGTGTTTACCAGGTAGCGGTCGACCCGCAGGGACACCTCACGCATGTAGAGGCGCCCCATCCAGTGCTCACCGCTGCGCCGGTCCTTCACCCCCGCGGGGTGGACGACCGGTCGGAGTTCAGCTACCGATGGCCTTGACATAGTCGGCGTAGGTGTCCTTGATCTGTTCGGTCTTGAGGTCGAGGTGTTCGAGGATCGTGTAGCGGCCGGGCCTGGTCTCCGGAGCGAACTCCACGGCCCGGACGAACTCGTCCACCGTGAAGCCGATCTCCTCCGGAAGCACCGGCAGCCCGTGCCGGCGCAGCACCTCGGCCATGTAGGCCGACTCCTCGTGGGCTCCGCGCAGGTACATCGCGAAGGCCGCGCCCAGCCCGCACTGCTCTCCGTGGGCGGCTGCCCGCTTGGGGAAGAGCAGGTCGAAGGCGTGGTTGATCTCGTGGCACGCCCCGGAGGACGGGCGGGAGTCGCCGGACACCGACATCGCGATGCCGCTGAGGACCAGCGCCTCGGCGAGCACCTGGAGGAAGTCGGTGTCCCCGATGCCGCCCGGGTGCCTGAGGACCGCCTCGCCGGCCTGCCGGGCGATCGCGGCGGCGAGGCCGTCGATCTTCTCGCCCTTGACGCGGTTGGCCAGCTCCCAGTCGGCGATCGCGGAGATGTTGGAGATCGCGTCGCCAATGCCCGCCCGCACGAAGCGCACCGGCGCCTGATGGATGACGTCGAGGTCGATGACGACCGCGATCGGGTTCGGGACGCCGTAGGAACCGCGCCCCGCGTCGTTGTCGAGGGTGGCGACCGGTGAGCACAGGCCGTCGTGCGCGAGGTTCGTCGGTACGGCGACCAGGGGGAGGCCGACGCGTGCCGCGGCGAACTTGGCGCAGTCGATGATCTTGCCGCCGCCGAGGCCCACGACCGCGTCGTAGTGGCCGGCCTTTATGTCGCCGGCCAGCCGGACCGCGTCGTCGAGGGTGCCGCCGCCGACCTCGTACCAGGTCGCGCCGGGCAGCGAGGGGGCGAGGCGCTCGCGCAGCTTGGCGCCGGAGCCGCCGCTGACGGCGATGGCGAGCCTGCCGGAGTGCGAGATGCGCTCGTCGGCGAGGACCCCGACCAGATCGTCCAGGGCACCCGGGCGGATGTCCACGACGACCGGCGCGGGGATGAGCCGGGTCAGTAGAGGCACGCGATCTCCCGTCCACGGGCGAGATCGTCGTGGTTGTCGATCTCCACCCACTTGACGTCGCCGATCGGCGCCACGTCGATGCGGAAGCCGCGGTTCACGAGTTCCTGGTAGCCGTGCTCGTAGAACTGCTGCGGGTCACTCTCCCAGACCGTCTTCAGCGCGTCGGCCAGCTCCGGGGCGGCGTCGCCCTCGATGAGGGTGACGCCGATGTACTCGCCGGTGGCCTCGGACGGGTCCATCAGCTTGGTGATCTTCGTCATGCCCTTGGCGGGGTCGACGACGACCTTCATCTCCTCGTCCGCGAGGGACTTCACCGTGTCCAGGGCGAGGATGATCTTCTTGCCGTCGCCGCGGGCGGCGAGCAGCGTCTTCTCGACGGAGACCGGGTGGACGGTGTCGCCGTTGGCGAGGATCACGCCGTCCTTGAGGGCGTCACGACCGCACCACAGGGAGTAGGCGTTGTTCCACTCCTCGGCCTTGTCGTTGTCGATGAGGGTGAGCTTGAGGCCGTACTTCTGCTCCAGGGCCGCCTTGCGCTCGTACACGGCTTCCTTGCGGTAGCCGACGATGATCGCGACCTCGGTGAGACCGATCTCGGCGAAGTTGCCGAGGGTGAGGTCCAAAACCGTGGGTTCGCCCTCTATGCCCGCGGGCCCCACCGGCACCAGCGCCTTGGGAAGGCTGTCGGTGTAGGGGCGCAGACGCCGTCCGGCGCCGGCCGCCAGCACGAGGCCGATCATGCGGGTTCTCCTTCATCGTGTACGGCGGGCGCCCCGGAGGACGCCCAGAAGCGGATGCTCTCGACGAGCACCACCAGGGCGACGGCCACGGCGAGGACCGTGAGCGCGACCTTGAACTGCGAGGCGGAGAGCGCCGCGGCCAGAACGGCGACGAGCAGCGTCCGCCCTTCGTGCCCCCCGATGGCGCGCACCAGCCAGGCCGGGGGCGCTCCGGCATCGCCGCGGATGCGGTACACCGTGTCGTAGTGATGGTAGGCGACCGCCGCCACCAGGCCGAAAGCCGCAGGAAGGGCCCCGTTCACGTCCGCTTTGGCCGCCAGGACCAGAACGGTGCCGTATTCGGCGGCGCGGAAGAGCGGGGGGACCAGCCAGTCGAGGGCGCCCTTGAGGGGGCGGTACAGGGCTTGACCGGCGGTGATCGTGTAGACGACGGCACCGCAGACGGGCGCCCAGGTCACGCCGGAAAACAGGGCCGCAGCGAGGACGGCCGTCCCGGCGAGCGCCACCAGCAGCGGTGCGCCGAGGCGGACGCGGGTGGCACGGGCCACAAGTGAGGCGAGCGGCCCGCTGTCCGCCAGATCCGCCAGCGCCTGCGCCGCCCGGTCCGTCCGCTTGGCCTTGCGTGTCAACGACCGCAGCACCCGCCCCGCCGTCGTGTAGGTCGCCGCGAACGCGCACCCGATGAGCAGCGCGTAGAAGGTGATGCGAGGAGTGGTCGCCGCGGTCAGGACGGCGATCATCGCCCAGCGCTCGCCGATCGGCAGGACGATCATCCGGCGCACCCAGACCGTCCAGCCGACGCTGTCGAGCTTGTCCGAAAGGGCAGCGGTGGGGCTGGTGTTGGCCGTGGCGTCGTGGTTCGCCTCGTTGAAGGAGAAGTCCACGATGTGCCGACAGCTCTGCAGGACCATCGCGCCGAGGGCGAGGGCCCAAACATCGTCGCCGCCGCGGGCGGCTCCCAGGGCGAGGCCCGCGTAGTAGGCGTACTCCTTGGCCCGGTCGAAGGTGGCGTCCAGCCAGGCGCCGAGCGTCGAGTACTGCAGGGAGTAGCGGGCGAGCTGTCCGTCGGTGCAGTCGAGGACGAAGGAGAAGATCAGCAGGATGCCGGCGGCGACGAAGCCGCCCCGGGTGCCGGTGGCCGCGCAGCCGGCCGCTATCAGCGCGGTGATCAGGGAGGCCGTGGTGACCTGGTTCGGGGTCAGGCCCCGGCGGGCGCACCAGCGGGCGATGTAGCGGGAGTACGGGCTGATGAAGTAGGTGGTGAAGAAGCCGTCGCGGGCCTTCACGGCCGACTTCAGGCGTACGGCCTCGTCGTCGACGGCGGCGACGGCCTGCCGTGCCTCGTTGCGGGCCTGCGGGTCGGCAGGGACCTCGGCGACCAGGCTGCCGAGCTCGGGGCGGTGCACGTCGGTGCCGTCGGCGGCGAGGGCGGTGACGATGCGGTCGGCGAGGCTGTCGACGGCCAGTGCCGTACCGCCGCCCGCGGAGTTCTCACGTGCCACCGCCCGGGTCAGGGCCTGGCGGCCGCCCGGCTGGGCGGTCACCGCGCCCGGCACCGCGGCGAGCGGGAAGCGGGGGTCGGTGAGACCGAGGCGCAGGGCGTGGACGTGGCCCACGAAGCGGGCGTCGACCACGGCGACCCGCTGGTCACCCGGCACCTGGGCGAGCAGGGTCTCGGCGTCGGCGGCGTCGGAAGCGCTCCGGACGTCGAAGCCGAGCGACCGCAGATCGCCCTCGATCGACGATCCGGGGACCGGCTGACCGGTGAGGATGGCGGTCGGCAACCGAACTCACTCCCTGAGTGCCGGCGCGTGGGCGCCGGGCATGTGCATGGTGGGGCGCCCCTTGGCGTGGCTTGGCGGCACCGGCCGGGCGGCATGTCGGCAGAGGCTATCGGATGCCTGGAAGGCGGTGTTCACCGCCCGTTCACGGGCAGATCAGCACCGTCTCCACCGGCCTTTGCCGCGATCATCATCGGTGATTGCGGGCCCCGCCCACAAACTTGCCCTCCCAGATCGGGCATCCGGGACATTGCGTGGGGCGTCGGGGCCTCGGCATAGGGTGGGCGACCATGACATGGCTGATCACCGGCGGTGCCGGGTACATCGGGGCACATGTGGCGCGGGCCATGAACGACGCCGGCGAGCGGGTCCTCGTACTGGACGACCTCTCGGCCGGGGTGCCCGCACGGCTGCCGGCGGACGTTCCGCTCGTCCGGGGCTCGTCGCTGGACGCGGACCTGTTGAAGCGGGTGTGCGCCGAGTACGGAGTGACGGGTGTGGTGCATCTCGCGGCACGCAAGCAGGTCGCCGAGTCGGTGGCGCAGCCGACGCGCTACTACCAGGAGAACGTGGGCGGTCTCGCCACGCTCCTGGAAGCGGTCGCCGAGGCCGGGATCAAACGCTTCCTCTTCTCCTCGTCTGCGGCCGTCTACGGCAACCCGGACGTGGACCTGATCACGGAGGACACTCCGTGCGCCCCGGTGAACCCGTACGGCGAGACCAAGCTCGCCGGGGAGTGGCTGGTGCGGGCGGCGGGCCGGGCGCACGGCATCTCGACCGTGTGCCTGCGCTACTTCAACGTCGCCGGGGCGGCCGCGCCGGAGCTGGCGGACACGGGCGTCTTCAACATCGTCCCCATGGTCTTCGACCGGCTCACCCGTGACGAGGCCCCGCGGATCTTCGGCGACGACTATCCGACGCCGGACGGGACGTGCGTCCGTGACTACATCCACGTCGCCGATCTCGCCGAGGCCCACCTCGCGGCGGCCCGGCGGCTGACCGAGAATGCCGTTCCCGGTGACCTGACGGTCAACATCGGTCGCGGTGAGGGCGTCTCCGTACGGGAACTGATCACGGTCATCGGCGATGCGAGCGGGGACCGACGGCCGCCCGTGGTGGAGGCCAGGCGTCCCGGGGACGCGCCCCGGGCGGTCGCCTCGGCCGCGCGGGCCGCCGAGGTGCTGGGCTGGACGGCCCGGCGCGGGGTGCGCGAGATGGTCGAGTCGGCGTGGCAGGGATGGCTGCGGCACCACTCGGGGTGAGCCGCACACGGCCCACGAAGCATCGCGGACTCTCGACAAACGTCTGACCTGCGGATCGTTTCTGCAGGTCAGGGCACATGACAACGGTGTTCAGTGCAGCGTTGCCCGATACCCCGGCCCGTAGTTCACTGTGATCTCGGGCGGAACACAGGAGGAGCTTTTTCATGGGGGCTGGGCACGATCACGGGCACGCGCACGGGCACAAGCACGGCGCGCCGTCCGGCGGAACGGCCACCGCGGCCTACCGCGGGCGGCTGCGGGCCGCGCTGTTCATCACGCTCGGCGTCATGGTGGTCGAGATCATCGGGGGCGTGGTCGCCGACTCGCTGGCGCTGGTCGCCGACGCGGCGCACATGGCGACCGACGCGCTGGGCCTCGGCATGGCCCTGCTCGCGATCCGGTTCGGGAGCCTCCCGCCGAGCGACCGGCGCACCTTCGGGCTGGCCCGCGCCGAGATCCTCGCCGCCCTCGCCAACTGCCTGCTGCTGCTCGGGGTCGGCGGATACGTCCTGTACGAGGCGATCCAGCGGTTCGTCACGCCCGCCGGCACCGAGGGCGGGCCGACCATGGTCTTCGGCGCGATCGGTCTGGTCGCGAACATGGTGTCGCTGTCGCTGCTGATGCGCGGCCAGAAGGACAGCCTGAACGTGCGCGGCGCGTTCCTGGAAGTGGCCGCGGACGCGCTGGGCTCGGTCGCGGTGCTGATCTCCGCGGTGGTGATCCTCACCACCGGCTGGCAGGCCGCCGACCCGATCGCCTCGCTGGTGATCGGCGTGATGATCGTGCCGCGCACCTGGAAGCTGCTGCGCGAGACCCTCGACGTCCTGCTGGAGGCGGCCCCCAAGGACGTCGACATCGCCGACGTACGGGCCCACGTACTGGCCCTGGACGGTGTCGAGGACGTCCACGACCTGCACGCCTGGACGATCACGTCCGGCATGCCGGTCCTGTCCGCGCACGTGGTCGTGCGCTCCGACGTGCTCAGCGCCATCGGTCACGAGAAGATGCTTCACGAGCTCCAGGGCTGCCTCGGCGACCACTTCGACGTGGAGCACTGCACCTTCCAGCTGGAGCCGTCCGGGCACGCCGAGCACGAAGCCCGGCTGTGCCACTGACACACCAGTACGACCCCTGAAACACAGATTCCGGCGGAACGCATCGGTCCGGCGAACGGCTGCGTCCCCATGCTCACAACCCCGCCCCGCACGGTTCCGTGTGCGCCGCGCCGGGCACGATCAACTGCCGGGAGCGCCGGATTCGTACGGCACACTGGGGGCGCGAAGACCAATGCGAAGGATGGGTATGCCGATCACACCTGCCACCGCGACGCACAGTTCGTCGAACGGCACCGTGGACGCGATTTTGCTGGAACTGGTCGACGAGAACGGTGTGACGATCGGCACCGCGGAGAAGCTCGCCGCCCATCAGCCGCCGGGACAGCTGCACCGCGCCTTCTCGGTGTTCCTCTTCGACGAGCAGGGGCGGCTGCTGCTCCAGCAGCGGGCGCTGGGCAAGTACCACTCCCCCGGCGTGTGGTCCAACACCTGCTGCGGCCACCCCTACCCCGGTGAGGCGCCCTTCGCGGCGGCCGCCCGGCGGACGTACGAGGAGCTCGGCGTCTCCCCGTCACTGCTCGGCGAGGCGGGCACGGTCCGCTACAACCACCCCGACCCGGCCTCGGGCCTGGTCGAGCAGGAGTACAACCACCTCTTCGTCGGGCTGGTGCAGTCCCCGCTGCGACCGGACCCGGAGGAGGTCGGCACGACGGCCTTCGTATCCCCCGCCGAGCTTGCGGAGCGGCACGCCAAGGACACCTTCTCCGCCTGGTTCATGACCGTCCTGGACGCGGCCCGCCCCGCGGTCAGGGAGCTGACGGGCACGTCCGCCGGCTGGTGACACGGGCTCTTACGGCACGCGCGCGGGCTTGAGCGGCAGGGCGGCCCAGATCACCTTGCCGCCGCTCGCGGTGTGCTCGACGTCGCACACCCCGCCCGCCTCCCGGGTGATCTCGCGCACCAGGAGGAGTCCGCGGCCACCGGTCCGGCCGTGGTCGGCCTCCAGGGCGGTCGGCCGGTAGGGGTGGTTGTCCTCCACGGACACCCGCACCCACTCGGCACCGACGGCGATCTCCACGGCGAGCGTCGGTGAAAGAAGCGCCGCGTGCCGCACCGCATTCGTGACCAGCTCCGAGACGATCAGCAGCAGCCCCTGGACGAGGTCGTCCGAGACCGGCACCCCCTGGCGGTGCAGCAGATCCCGTACGGCATGTCGCGCCTGCGGGACCGAGGCGTCGACGGCGGGGGCGGTGAACCGCCACACGCCCTCGTACGGCAACGGATCCCGCGGCCTGGGGCCGAGGGGCTCGTCCGAGCCGCCTGCTGGGCGTGGGGCGGACCCGCGCCCATGGTCTTCCATCGTCCGGTCGCCACCCTTGTGCTCGATTGTCACCACAACTCGAGTGTTGGTAACGAGCCGCTCCACCCCGAAGGACTGAAGAGAAGTCAGCGGATATCGAGCGCTTCTGACCGTTGGCGTATGACACGGTCAGATGTGGGACTGCTCCTGTCCCTCTCGCGCCGACTTCCCGAACTATTCGGGTTGTACGGTTCGACGGCCGCCCGTCCGATGCGTTCGCCTGTCGCGCTCACCGACCCTCTTGATCGCCTGCACGCCCGGTGCGGATAGCATCCGGCGCATGGAGCCGCAGCTGCTGCACGCCGTCGCCGACTCGGTCGCCACCGTCGTCGTCCACCATCCGGCCAAGCGCAACGCCATGACGGCCGCGATGTGGCGGGCGCTGCCGCCGCTGCTCGACACGCTGGCCGCCGATCCCGACGTGCGGGCGCTGGTGCTGACCGGTGAGGGCGGGACCTTCTGCGCGGGGGCCGACATCTCCACGCTGCGGGGGTCGCCGCAGGAGGCGCAGGAGCTGGCCGTGCGGGCCGAGGAGGCCCTCGCCGCGTTCCCCAAGCCGACGCTCGCGGCGATCCGCGGTCACTGTGTGGGCGGCGGGTCGCAGCTCGCGGCGGCCTGCGATCTGAGGTTCGCCGAGGAGGGCGCGCTGTTCGGGGTGACTCCGGCGAAGCTCGGCATCGTGTATCCGGCCTCCTCCACCCGGCGGCTGGTGGCGCTGGTGGGTCCGGCTGCCGCCAAGTACCTGCTGTTCTCGGGCGAGTTGGTCGGCGCGGAGCGGGCGCTGCGCACGGGTCTGGTGGACGAGGTGCTGCCCGAGGGCGAACTCGCCGAGCGGGTCGCGGAGTTCACGCGGATCCTGGTGTCCCGCTCGCAGCTGACACAGGCCGCGGCGAAGGAGTTCGCGGACGGCCGTACGGACCGCGACGCGTACTGGGCCGGTCAGGCGGGCGGCAGCGGCGACACCGAGGAGGGGGTCGCCGCTTTCCTTGAGCGTAGGCAGCCACGCTTCACCTGGAACGTGCCTACGTCAGAATGAAGCGGCTCTTGGCACGGAACTCCTCGACGAGGTGCGCCGGGGCCTTGTGCGGGGACCCGGCGTCGTAGGGCGGCTGCGGGTCGTACTCCGTCAGCAGCTGTACGGCCTGGGCGTGTTCGTCGCCCGCGATCCTGCCGAGCAGGGTCAGGCCCATGTCGATGCCGGAGGAGACGCCGGCCGCGGTGACGTACTTGCCGTCGAGGACGACCCGCTCCCCCGTCGGCTCGGCCCCGAACCGCTTCAGGAAGTCGAGCGCCAGCCAGTGCGAGGTCGCTCGACGGCCCTTGAGGAGTCCGGCGGCGGCGAGCAGCAGGGAGCCGGTGCACACGGAGGTCGTCCAGGTGCTGGTGGCGTCGGCGGTGCGCAGCCAGTCCAGGAGGGTGCCGTTCTCCATCTGCGGGGTCTGGCCGGGACCGCCGGGTACGACCACGATGTCGGGGCTCGGCACCTCGGCGAGCGTCCGGTCGGCGGTGAGGGCGAGGGTGCCGGTGTCGGTGCGCACGGGGCCGGTGCGCTCGGCGACGAAGACGGTCTCCGCGTCCGGGAGGCGGCCCAGGGTCTCGTAGGGGCCGACGGCGTCCAGGGCGGTGAAGCGGTCGAAGAGGACGATGGCGATCTGCATCTGCTGTCCTTTCAGCGTGCGGTGGCGGGGCTGAACCGGCGGCGGTACTCGGCCGGGGCCGCGCCGAGCGCCTTGAGGAAGGCGCGGCGCATCGCCTCGGGGGTGCCGTAGCCGCAGGCGCGGGAGATCTCCTCGACTCCGTCGCCGGTGTCCTCCAGGAGGCGGCGGGCGTGTTCGAGGCGGACGCGGTCGACGTAGCGGCCGGGTGTCATGCCGGTCTCGGTGCGGAAGGCGCGGGCGAAGTGGCGGGGTGACAGACGGGCGCGTTCGGCGAGCGACTCGACGCTCAGGTCGTCGGCGGGATGCTCGGTGATCCACTGCTGGACCTCCCGCAGCGGCTCGCGCTGTGCCGTCTGGGCGGCCAGCTGGGCGCTGAACTGGGCCTGGTTTCCGGGCCTGCGCAGGAAGACGACCAGGTGACGGGCTATGGCGAGCGCCGCTTCCCGGCCCAGGTCCTCCTCGACCAGGGCCAGGGCGAGGTCGATACCCGAGGTGACGCCCGCCGAGGTGGAGACGTGCCCGTCCTGGACGTAGATGGGATCCGGGTCGACCTGGACGGCGGGGTGGTCGCGGGCGAGTTTGTCGCAGTAGGCCCAGTGGGTGGTGACGCGGCGGCCGTCCAGCAGGCCCGCCTCGGCGAGCAGGATCGCGCCGGTGCACACGGAGACCAGGCGCCGCGCGCGCGGGCCGTGCTCGCGCAGCCAGTCGGTCAGGCGCGGGTCGGGGGTGCGGGTGCCCCGGCCGCCCGGGACGAGCAGGGTGTGCGGTCGGGGCGTGACGGTGAGGGGCTCGTCCGGTACGAGGGTCAGGCCGCTGGAGGTGCGCACAGGAGCGCCGTCCAGGGAGGCCGTGCGGATGCGGTACGTGCCCGGGGTGTACGTCTCGGCCCCGGCGAAGACCTCGACGGGGCCGGAGACGTCCAGGCTCTGGACGCCGTCGAAGAGGACGACGAGAAGGGTTCGCTGCGGCATACGGTCGATTCTTCGCCGAGGTCTCGATGGCGGCAATGACGAGCTCCCCACCTTTCCTGCCAACAGGTGCTGCCGGGACGGCGGTGAGCATGGCCCGCGATCTCCGAGGTACTCGGCTGTCCCGGCCGTGGTGGCCGGGAGAGGAAAGGGGAATCAAGTGTTCCGTGCGATCGCAGACGTACTGCGCCAGATCGGTGGAGCCATCGCCACCGTCGTGACGCTGCCCTTCCGGGCGCTGGCCCGGCTCTTCGGAGGTGCCTCGAGCTCGACGCGCAGCCGTCGGGTCTGACCGCCCGGCCCGCCGGGATTCCGCCCTGGACCCCGACTGTCCGCGCCACCTGCCACAATTGCCGCGCAACCTCAGTGGAGAAGGCGGTACGGCATCGTGACGACACCCCTCGTAGGGTCCATCGAAGGCAGGATCGCCGAGGAACTCGGCGTACGGGAGCGGCAGGTCAGGGCTGCCGTGGAACTGCTCGACGGCGGTTCGACGGTGCCCTTCATCGCCCGCTACCGCAAGGAAGCGACCGAGATGCTCGACGACGCGCAGCTGCGCACGCTCGAGGAGCGGCTGCGCTACCTGCGGGAGCTGGAGGAGCGGCGGACCGCGATCCTGGAGTCGGTGCGCGAGCAGGGCAAGCTGACGCCCGAGCTCGAGGCGCGGATCCGCGGCGCCGAGACCAAGGCGCGGCTGGAGGACATCTACCTGCCGTTCAAGCCGAAGCGGCGCACCAAGGCGCAGATCGCGCGCGAGGCCGGTCTCGAGCCGCTGGCGGAGGGGCTGCTCGGCGACCCGAGTGTGGAGCCCCTCGCCGCGGCGGCCGCGTTCGTCGACGCCGACAAGGGCGTCGCCGATCCGCAGGCCGCTCTCGACGGCGCCCGGGCGATCCTCACCGAGCGTTTCTCGGAGGACGCCGACCTGATCGGTGAGCTGCGCGAGCGCATGTGGGTGCGCGGGCGGCTGGCCGCCAAGGTGCGGGAGGGCAAGGAGGAGGCGGGCGCGAAGTTCGCCGACTACTTCGACTTCTCCGAGCCGTTCACCGCGCTGCCCTCGCACCGGATCCTGGCGATGCTGCGCGGCGAGAAGGAGGAGGTCCTCGACCTGGTCCTGGAGCCGGAGGAGCCTTCCGAGCAGCCCGGGCCGTCCTCGTACGAGGGAATCGTGGCGCACCGCTTCGGCATCGCCGACCGCGGCCGGCCCGGCGACAAGTGGCTGCAGGACACCGTCCGCTGGGCCTGGCGCACCCGGCTGCTCGTGCACCTCGGCATCGACCTCAGGCTGCGGCTGCGCACGGCCGCCGAGGACGAGGCCGTGAATGTCTTCGCGGCGAACCTCCGCGACCTGCTGCTCACCGCCCCGGCCGGCACCCGCGCGACGCTGGGGCTGGACCCGGGGTTCCGTACGGGAGTCAAGGTGGCCGTGGTCGACGCCACCGGCAAGGTGGTGGCGACGGACGTCATCCACCCGCATGTCCCGGCGAACAGGTGGGACGAGGCGATCGCCAAGCTGGCCCGCCTCGCCAAGGAGCACGCGGTCGAACTGGTCGCGATCGGCAACGGCACGGCGTCCCGGGAGACCGACAAGCTCGCCGGCGAACTGATCGCCAAGCAACCGGAGCTGAACCTCACCAAGGTGATGGTGTCGGAGGCGGGCGCCTCCGTGTACTCGGCCTCCGCCTTCGCCTCCCAGGAGCTGCCCGACATGGACGTGTCGCTGCGCGGCGCCGTGTCGATCGCGCGGCGGCTCCAGGACCCCCTCGCGGAGCTGGTGAAGATCGACCCGAAGTCGATCGGTGTCGGCCAGTACCAGCACGACCTGTCCGAGGTGAAGCTCTCGCGTTCGCTGGACGCGGTGGTGGAGGACTGTGTGAACGGCGTGGGTGTCGACGTGAACACGGCGTCCGCACCCCTGCTCTCCCGGGTCTCCGGCATTTCCTCCGGGCTCGCCGAGAACATCGTGGCGCACCGGGACACGAACGGCCCGTTCAAGTCCCGCGCGCAGCTCAAGGGGGTGGCCCGGCTGGGCCCCAAGGCGTACGAGCAGTGCGCGGGCTTCCTGCGGATCCGCGAGGGCGACGACCCGCTCGACGCGTCCAGCGTGCACCCGGAGGCGTATCCCGTCGTACGGCGGATGGTGACGACCGCCGGCCAGGGGGTGGGGTCGCTCATCGGCAACACCGGCGTGCTGCGCTCGCTGAAGCCGCAGGACTTCGTCGACGAGACGTTCGGTCTGCCGACCGTGACGGACATCCTCAGGGAGCTGGAGAAGCCGGGGCGCGACCCGCGGCCGGCGTTCAAGACGGCCACCTTCAAGGAGGGCGTCGAGAAGATCTCCGACCTGTCCTCCGGGATGATCCTGGAGGGCGTGGTCACGAACGTGGCGGCCTTCGGGGCGTTCGTCGACGTCGGCGTCCACCAGGACGGCCTGGTGCATGTCTCCGCGATGTCGAAGACGTTCGTCAAAGACCCGCGGGACGTGGTGAAGCCGGGTGACATCGTCAAGGTGAAGGTGCTGGACATCGACATCCCGCGCAAGCGGATCTCGCTGACGCTCCGCCTGGACGACGAGGCGGCACCGCAGGAGCGGCAGCCGGCCCAGGGCGGCGGCGAGCGCCGGCAGCGGGGCGGGCGCCCGCCGCAGCAGCGGCAGAACCGGAGCGGCGGCGGTGGCGGTGGCGGTGGCGGTTCGCGCCAGGCTGCGCCGCCCGCCAACAGCGCGATGGCCGACGCCCTGCGCAAGGCGGGTCTCGTCGACCCGAAGAAGGGCAGGCGTTGAGAAGGCGCCGTTCGAGCAGTCCGGTCCGGATTCTCCGGTATGCCACCAAGGGTCCGGGCCGGGTTCGTCCGTAGGCTGGCGCCATGCGGACATCACGTGTGATCACCTGGGACGTGTCCGAGAGCGGGGGCTATGAGACAGCCTGGGTCGATCTCGACGAGAAGGTGCTACGGGCACGTGGCAGGGCGGTCGGCACCGTTCCCGAGACGTACTGGATCTCGTACGCGCTCGACACGACCGACGGCTTCGTCACTCGCCGTCTGCTGGCGGAGGCCGCCACCACGCATGGCACCCACATCCTCGACCTGGGCCGCGACGGCAGGGGCCGCTGGACGATGAACGGCGAGCGGATCCCCCAGGTCGACGGGGCCCTCGACTGCGACCTCGGCCTGTGTCCCCTCACCAACACCATGCCGGTGCTGCGGCACGGCCTTCATCGGGAGCCCGGGGAGCGGGAGTTCCTGATGGCGTGGGTGTCGGTCCCCGATATGACCGTGGAGCCGTCCCGGCAGACCTACACCCATCTCGGCCCTGGGCTGGTGCGCTTCGCCTCCGGCGACTTCCGCAGCGACCTGGAGTTCGACGAGGCCGGCTGTGTGGTCGACTACCCGGGCCTGGCACGGCGTCTCACCTCGCGCTAGGCCCTGTCGTCACGTCGCCGCGCGGCAGGCGGGAATGTGACGGCCGGACCTACCGCTCCGTCACCTTGCCGTCCGCCACCTCCAGGCGGCGGTTCACGTGGACCGCGTCCAGCATGCGGCGGTCGTGGGTGACCAGGAGGAGCGTGCCCTCGTAGGCGTCCAGCGCCGACTCCAGCTGTTCGATGGCCGGAAGGTCCAGGTGGTTGGTCGGCTCGTCGAGGACCAGGAGGTTCACGCCCCTGCCCTGGAGCAGGGCCAGTGCCGCCCTGGTGCGCTCGCCCGGGGAGAGGGTCGATGCCGGGCGCAGGACGTGGTCCGCCTTGAGGCCGAACTTGGCCAGCAGGGTGCGCACTTCGGCCGGTTCGGTGTCCGGGACGGCCGCGCCGAAGGCGTCCAGCAGGGCTTCCTGGCCGTGGAAGAGCTTGCGGGCCTGGTCGACCTCGCCGACCAGGACGCCCGAGCCGAGGGAGGCGCTGCCCGCGTCCGGCGCACTGCGGCCCAGGAGGACGCCGAGGAGCGTCGACTTGCCCGCGCCGTTCGCTCCCGTCACCGCCATCCTGTCCGCCCAGTCGATCTGCAGGGACACCGGGCCGAGCACGAAGTCGCCGCGCCGGACCTCGGCCTCCCGCAGGGTCGCGACGACCGCGCCCGAACGCGGGGCGGACGCGATCTCCATGCGCAGGTCCCACTCCTTGCGGGGTTCCTCGACGACATCGAGGCGTTCGATCATGCGCTGGGTCTGGCGGGCCTTCGCGGCCTGCTTCTCGCTGGCCTCGCTGCGGAACTTGCGGCCGATCTTGTCGTTGTCGTTGGCCGCCTTGCGGCGCGCGTTCTTCACGCCCTTGTCCATCCAGGAGCGCTGGGTCTGGGCCCGTTCCTGGAGGGCGGCCTTCTTGTCGGCGTACTCCTCGAAGTCGCCGCGCGCATGCCGGCGGGCGACCTCCCGCTCCTCCAGGTAGGCCTCGTAGCCGCCGCCGTAGAGGGTGATCTGCTGCTGGGCGAGGTCCAGCTCGAGGACCTTGGTGACCGTGCGGGTGAGGAACTCGCGGTCGTGGCTGACGACGACCGTGCCGGCGCGCAGGCCGCTCACGAAGCGTTCGAGGCGCTCCAGGCCGTCCAGGTCGAGGTCGTTGGTCGGCTCGTCGAGGAGGAAGACGTCGTAGCGGGACAGGAGCAGGGAGGCGAGGCCGGCTCGTGCCGCCTGGCCGCCGGACAGTGACGTCATCGGCTGGTCCAGGTCGACGGCCAGGCCGAGCGAGTCGGCGACCTCTTCGGCCCGCTCGTCGAGGTCGGCGCCGCCGAGGTCGAGCCAGCGCTCCAGGCTCGTCGCGTAGGCGTCGTCGGCGCCCGGGGCGCCGTCGACCAGGGCCTGGGTCGCCTCGTCCATCGTGCGCTGGGCCTCGGCGACGCCGGTGCGGCGGGCGAGGAAGTCCCGGACGGACTCGCCGGGCCGTCGCTCCGGCTCCTGCGGCAGATGGCCGACGGTCGCCGTCGGCGGGGACAGCCGCAGCTCGCCCTCCTCCGGGGCGGTGAGCCCGGCGAGCATCCTGAGCAGCGTGGACTTGCCCGCGCCATTGGCTCCGACCAGCCCGATGACGTCTCCGGGCGCGACGACGAGGTCGAGCCCGGAGAACAGGGAGCGGTCGCCGTGGCCGGCGGCGAGGTTCTTGGCGACGAGGGTGGCAGTCATCAGACTGCCGATGATAGTGGTCGCTCTCGGCGGTCCGCGTCCGGGTTTTTCAGTGCGCCATCGCCGCCACCAGCACACTCCCCGACGTCCGCGCCACCACGAAGGACTCCCCCTTGACCGCTGAGGCGTCCAGGGCGATGCGGTGCCGGCCCGGTTCCAGGATGCCGTCGAAAAGTTCGTGGGTGTGGGTGCGGTAGAGGCGGTCGAGGCGGTATGCGGTGAGGCGGACCCGGCACGTGGAGGTGACCTCGACGCCCGCCTCGCCGTCGGCGGCGACCAGGCGGGTGAGCCGGCGCCGTTCCACGGGACTGCGGTCCAGGGCGTGCTCGATCTGGGCGACGAGGAGGGGGACGATCGGGGCCAGGCCGTCGACGTAGGCCACGTCGACTCCGGCGCGTTCGAAGGAGCGGCGTACGGAGGCGCGTTCCTCCTCGGTGATCGCACGGCCGAAGGCGACGGCGCCGTACGCGCGCAGTTCGTCGGCGGGGACGTCGTGCGCGTCACGGGTGATGTCGGCGCCGATACCGATGGTGCGCAGGGCGGCGGCGAGCTTGGCGAGGACCGCGACGCGGGCGCCGATGAGCAGGACGCGGCGGCGGGTGTCGGCGGCGGTGTCCAGGAGGGAGTTCAGCGCCGCACGGTACTCGGCGCCATGAAAGCGGAACGGGCCGATGCCGTGGTAGCCGTTGAGCTCCAGGTCGGCGTGTTCGTCCGTCTGCCAGGCGAAGTCCCGCCAGACGAAGTCCTCGCCGTACTGGTCGATCACCGCGGTGACGGCGCCGCAGGCCAGGTCCTCGCACTCGGGGCAGCCGTAGACGACGTAGCGGCCGCCGGGCAGCGGCGCGTCCGCCTCCAGGAGCAGGCTGCGGACCTGGGCGGTGAAGATCGCGGGTGGGACGTCGGAGGCGAGTGGGGAGACGGCGTCGAGGTCGGAGAGCTGGAAGAGCAGCGGGCGTCCGTCGACGATGAAGTCCACGAAGTCCCGGTGTATTTGGAAGTCACCGTTGGCGAGGACTCCACCGGCACGCATCGCCGGTGCCAGGCCGAAGGTCGCGTACTCGGCACACATGCTGTGAGTATCCCCAGACTGGGCCCGATGTGAGCACGGCATGACATATTCCGCTAGCGTCCCCGCGTGAAGAGCGAACTGAAGGACGACGTCGTCGTGGTCGGCGGCGGTGTCATCGGGCTGACGACGGCCCTCGTGCTGGCCGAGCGGGGCCGGCGGGTGCGGGTGTGGACGCGGGATCCGGTGGAGCGGACCACCTCGGCGGTCGCCGGGGCGCTGTGGTGGCCGTACGCGATCGAGCCGGAAGAGCTCGCCCGCACCTGGGCGCTGCGCTCGCTGGACGTCTACGAGGAGCTGGCGGCCGCTCCCGAGGTGACCGGCGTACGCATGGTCGAAGGGGTGCAGGGCGAGACGGACCTGGACCGGGCCGTGGCGTGGGCGGGCGCGCGGCTGCCGGGGCTGCGGGCGGCGACGGCCGAGGAGTACGCCGGGACGGGGATGTGGGCGCGGCTGCCACTCATCGACATGTCGACTCATCTGCCGTGGCTGCGGGAGCGGTTCCTCGCGGCGGGCGGGGTGATCGAGACACGAACGGTGTCGGATCTGGCCGGGGTCGGCGCGCCGGTCGTGGTCAACTGCACGGGCCTGGGCGCCCGGGAACTGGTGCCGGACCCGTCCGTGCGTCCCGTGCGCGGGCAGCTGGTCATCGTGGAGAACCCCGGCATCCGCACCTGGCTGGTCTCCACGGACGCCGCCGGGGCGACGACGTACTTCTTCCCGCAGCCGGACCGGCTCGTGCTGGGTGGCACCGCCGACGAGGACGCGTGGTCGCTGGATCCCGAACCGGCGGTGGCGGAGGCGATCGTACGGCGGTGTGCGGCGCTGCGGCCCGAGATCGCCGGGGCGCGGGTGCTGGAGCACCGGGTGGGGCTCAGGCCGGCGCGGGGCCCGGTCCGGCTGGAGCGTGAACACCTGCCCGGCGGGCGGGTCTTGGTGCACAACTACGGCCACGGCGGGGCGGGTGTGACCGTGGCCTGGGGGTGCGCGGAGGAGGCGGCCGGGCTGGCCACCCCCTCCTGACGCGGGCTCTCAGCAGTCGGTGAGCCAGACGTGGGCCCGGCGCTCGCCGGTGAACAGGGTGCGGATCACCGGGCCCCCTTCGGGACGCGCTGGACGGTGCGCTGTGCCTGGACCCCTTCGAGGCTCGTGGCCTCGGGGGCGGCGGACACGGAGCCCGCGGTGGCCCGCGCGAACGCGGCCGCGCCGCCGACCAGCGGGACGCGAGCGGACGTACGGGACAGGTCGACCGTCAGGGTCGGGGTGGTGGACGGCGGGTCGATGAGGTCCTTGTCCGTGCCCGCGACGATCAGCGCGAGGCGGTGGCCGGCCGGGACGACGTGGTCGGTGGCCCCGAGGTCGAGGGTGATGGTGTACGCCTTGCCCGGGGTGAGCGGGACGCCCGTGCCGGAGGAGTGGTTGCCGAGGTCGGCCCAGCCGCGGCTGACGACCGTGTAGTCCACGTCGGTGGTCTTGGCCTGCGTCTTCTTGAAGCAGGCGCTGTCGCCGGCGGTGCTCACGCCCCAGCAGGTGCGGTCGGTGAGCGTGCTGATGCCCTCGCCGCTCGCCGCGTAGTCGCGGATGGTGTCGGGGCCGAGGTCGACCAGGACGGCGGACAGGTGGGCCGTCGAGGTGGTCGGGGTCGCGGTGACGGTGACCTTGGAGGCGCCGGACACGCGCAGGTCGCGGGTGAGCGGGCCGGTCACGAAGCCCGCCTTGTCGGGCGTGGACGTGTCGACCCGCGCCGCCCAGTCGGTCTCGCTCAGTTGCGGGTCGTCGGTGAAGGTCTCGGTGCCGCTGCTCTTGCGCAGGCCGAGCGTGCCGACGCCCTCCTGGCTGCCCTCGGCGGGGCGCAGGGTCGTGGCGCTGGTGCCGCGCGGCGGCCAGGACTTCGAGGTGACCCACTGGTCGGGGTGGCGTTCGATGTCGGCGACGGGCTCGCGGTCGACGCCGTTGTCGTAGCCGAGGAGTTCGTGGTCGAACCAGCGGTGCAGGGTGTCGACCCAGGTGGCGCGGCGGAAGTCGAAGGGGTCGACGTGGCCGGTCTGGGAGAGCCAGATCTTGCGCTCGACGCCGTTCTTCGCGAGGGCGTCCCACCACGGACCGACGTGCTGCATACGGACGTTGAGGTCCTGCATGCCGTGGACCAGGAAGACGCTCGCCTTCACCTTCGAGGCGGCCTTGACGTAGTCGCGTTCGCTCCACAGCGGGGTCCGGTCGCCGGTGCGCGGGGCTCCGTCGACGAGTTTCTGCTGGACGGCGGCGCACTTGGCGCGGGCGTCGGGGCTGTCGACGTAGTCGGACAGCCAGTCGGGGCCCGAGTCGTAGAGCGGGGCGCCCTTGGAGAAGTAGTAGTCGTACCAGGTGGAGATGGCGCTGATCGGGACGATGGTCTTCAGGCCCTCGACTCCGGTGGCGGCGACGCCGTTGGCGATGGTGCCGTCCCAGCTCTTGCCGATCATGCCGGTTCTGCCGTTGGTCCAGGTCGCCTTGGCGGTGGTGGTGCCGGTGCGGCTGGTGTAGGCCCTGGCGCGGCCGTTCAGCCAGTCGACGACGGCCTTCGCGGACTGGATGTCGGAGCGGCCGCCCACATCCACGCAGCCGTCGGAGCGGTTGGTTCCGGCGAGGTCGACGCCGACGAAGGCGTAGCCGCGGGGCACGAAGTAGTTGTCGTAGAACAGCGGCATCTGGACGACGTCGCCTGCCGCGTCGTACGTCTTCTTCTGGCTCTCGTTGCCGCGCCCGCAGCAGGAGTAGTACGGGCTGGCGTCCATGATCACGGGTATCTTGCGGCCCTGTTGGGCGGGTTCGCGCGGCCGGACGATGTCGACGGCGACGCGGTCCGTCTTCCCGTCGCTGTCGCCGTCGAGTCGGGTGTCCACCCAGACGGCCTCGCGGACGGCGTTGTCGTACGAGTAGACGGGTCGGCTCTCGCGCGGGGCTGCCTGGGCGGCGGGCGTGAGGAATGTGGCCAGCAGGGCGGCTGTGGCCACCGTCGCGAGCGGTCTCCAGATCGTGAAGCGCGTGCGTATCGACATGCGCGGACGGTACTGCGGTCAACTCCCGTACAAAAGAGGGCCGCTTGGGGCAGGCAGAGTGTGGCTGGAAAGGTGCGTGCGACGCAGTCGCTCATGACGGCCGAATGGCGATCGTGTGACAGGGGCGGCCGTGGACACGTCTGGGCTCACAGGTACTGAATAGGCTCGAACAGACCTCGTGCCCCAACGACTTGGAGCTTTCGTGCACCGCAGAATCTTGGCGCCGGGCGCACTAGCTGCCGCGTCCGTCCTGCTGGCGATCCCGGCGTCGGCCGCGAGCTACTCCCCCGGCACACCGGGCATCGGCGACCCCTACTACCCGGCCTACGGCAACGGCGGATACGACGTCTCGCACTACGACCTGCGGCTGAAGTACCAGCCGGCCACGGACGAGTTGGAGGGCACGGCGACCCTGCTGGCCCGCACCACGCAGGACCTGTCCCGGTTCAATCTGGATTTTCTGCTGGACGTGAGCGAGGTGCGGGTGAACGGCGTGACGGCGTCGTACACCACCTCGGGCGAGCACGAGCTGGAGATCACGCCGAAGACGCCGTTGGCCAAGGGCACGGCCGTCACCGTCGTGGTCCGCTACAGCGGGGTGCCCTCGTCCGAGCAGGCGTACGGCTTCACGAGCTGGCACCGGACCGAGGACGGCGGAGTCGGGGCGAACGAGCCCGAGTCGGCCTGGTGGTGGTTCCCGAGCAACGACCACCCGCTCGACAAGGCCACCTATGACGTGTCCGTCCTTGTCCCGGACGGCACCCAGGCCATCTCCAACGGCACACTCCAGTCGACGAGTTCACGCCTCGGCTGGACCCGCTACAACTGGCGGTCCAACAAGCCGCAGGCCACCTACCTGGCGACGCTGGCCGTCGGCAAGTTCGACATCACCACAGGGACGACCGAGAGCGGTATTCCGGTCATCAACGCCTACAGCAAGGATCTGGGCGACAACGCCGGGGCGGCGCGGGCGAGCGTCGAGCGGACCGGGGAGATCGCGGACTGGTTGAGCGGGTACTTCGGGCCGTATCCCTACAACGCGCTCGGCGGATACGTGCCGAACACCGACACCGGGTACGCGCTGGAGACGCAGACCCGGCCCTTCTACAGCCCGCGGCAGTTCGCGAACGGGTCCAACGTCTCCGTGGTCGTGCACGAGCTCGCCCACCAGTGGTACGGCGACCTCGTGTCGGTCGCCGGCTGGAAGGACATCTGGGTCAACGAGGGCTTCGCGCGGTACGCCCAGTGGCTGTGGTCCGAGCACGAGGGCGAGGGCACGGCGCAGGAACTCGCCGACTACGTGTACGCCTCGCACCCGGCCGACGACGCGTTCTGGACGGTGAAGCCCGGGGACCCGGGGCCGGAGAACCAGTTCGACATCGCCGTCTACGACCGGGGCGCGCTGGCCCTGCAGGCGTTGCGCAACGAGATCGGTGACGAGGCGTTCTTCGCGATCCTCAAGGGCTGGCCGAAGACGTACGCCTACGGCAACGCGTCGGTCGCCGATTTCCAGAAGTACGCCGAGCAGGTGTCGGGCAAGCCGCTGACCGCGCTGTTCGACACGTGGCTGTTCCGGCCGGAGAAGCCGGCGGCGCCTGCGGCGCGGGATGCCTCCCTCGCCCGGGGCGCGGCGGCTCCCCTGCAACCGAGGTCGTGGAAGAAGATCGCGGCGACGAACGACGTGCACGAGCGCTAGCCGCTCGGGAGGCACCGGAGTGGGGTTCGCGCCGTGGGACCTCTGGTCGGCGGTGCCTGCGGACCGTGCGTGGCTGGTCGCGCGGTTCCCCGCACCCCTTCAGGACGCGACCCTGCGCCGGATGCCGAACCAGCCGGCGATCAACAGGATCGCGATCACGGGGATGAGGAGCAGCGTCTTGCGGCCGACCTCGGGGTCGTTCCACATCATGGCGAGGCAGGCGAGGAGGAAGGCGATCGTGGTGATCTCCGTGGCCGGGCTGCCGGGGAGACGGAACGAAGGGCGAGGCAGCAGGCCGGCGCGGGCGCGGCGGACGAAGACCAGGTGGCAGACCATGATGATCACCCAGGTGCTGATGACGCCGAGGGAGGCGACGTTCAGCACGATCTCGAAGGCCTGACTCGGCATGAGGTAGTTGAGGCCGACACCGAGGACGCAGACCGCGCAGGTCAGCAGGATGCCGCCGTAGGGGACCTGGCTGCGGTTCATGCGGGCGGTGAACCTGGGGGCCGAGCCCGCCGTCGCCATGGAACGCAGGATGCGGCCCGTGGAGTACAGGCCGGAGTTCAGCGACGACATCGCGGCCGTGAGGACCACCAGGTTCATCACGTCGCCCGCCGCAGGGACGCCGATCTTCGACAGGACCGTGACGAAGGGGCTTTCGTCGGCCGAGTAGACCGAACCGGGCAGGAGGAGGGCCAGGAGGACGACGGAACCGACGTAGAAGAGGCCCACGCGCCACATGATCGAGTTCACCGCGCGCGGGACGACCTTCTCCGGCTCGGCGGTCTCGCCCGCGGCCACTCCGACCAGCTCCAGGGCGGCGTACGCGAAGATCACGCCCTGCATGACGAGGACGACCGGCATCAGGCCGTGCGGGAAGACACCGCCGTTGTCGGTGATCACGCCCGTGCCGGGGGTCCCGCCGCCCACCTCGTGCCGGGTGGACAGCAGGAAGATGCCGATCAGCATGAAGCCGACGAGAGTGGCGACCTTGATGATCGCGAACCAGAACTCCATCTCGCCGAAGATCTTCACCGAGATCAGGTTCACGGCCAGGACCACCGCGAGGGCGATCAGGGCCAGCGTCCACTGCGGGATGTCGGTGAACAGGCTCCAGTAGTGCGTGTAGAGGGCGATCGCGGTGATGTCGGCGATACCGGTCGTCGACCAGTTCAGGAAGTACATCCAGCCGGCGACGTACGCGCCCTTCTCGCCGAGGAACTCACGCGCGTACGACACGAAGGAACCGGACGACGGACGGTACAGCACCAGTTCGCCGAGGGCCCGGACGACAAAGAAGGCGAACACGCCGCAGACGAGGTAGGCCATGGCGAGCGCCGGGCCCGCGTCGCGCAGGCGGCCTCCGGCGCCCAGGAAGAGTCCGGTGCCGATCGCGCCGCCGATGGCGATCATGTTGACATGACGGGCCTTGAGGTCCTTGCTGTAGCCGGCGTCGCCCGCGTCCACGGGCGTCGTGGCCGCCCCGGTGCGGGAGCCGGCCTGTGCCGATTCCACGGCGTCCTTGTTCACGGGTGGTTCCACTCTCTGGTGCGCCCCGGCGGGTCTCGCTCGGGTGTCCGGACGTGACTCGGCCCGTGCCGCTCGGTGAAAAGGCACAGGCCGAGGGGGCGCCTTCCCCGGAAGCCACCTCACACGCGGTGTCACATGTCACAGAGGTGCACATGCACGCGGTCGGCGATCGCATGATCAGTGAGGGTGCCCAAGAGGTTTCACACCATTGGTGAGACAGCGATACTGCTGCACATGACGACCGACACCACCGATGCCGGGGAGCCGACCCTCACCATCGACGAGCTGGCCGCGCGAGCGGGTGTCACGGTCCGCACGGTCCGTTTCTACGGCACCAAGGGTCTGCTGCCCCCGCCGGTGATCGGTGCGCGGCGGGTCGGGCACTACGGCCAAAAGCACCTCGCACGGCTCGCGCTGATCGAGGAGTTGCAGCAGCAGGGCATGACGCTGGCGGCCATCGAGCGCTATGTGCAGCAGCTGCCGCCGGACCTCAGCGCGCACGACCTCGCGATCCACCGGGCCGTGGTGACCTCCTGGGCGCCGGAGACGGTGGAGACGGTGTCGCGGGAGGAGCTTCAGCGGCGTGCGGGGCGGGAGTTGAACGAGCAGGACGTGGCGCGGCTCGCCGCGATGGGCGTGGTCGGGGCGGACGGCGGCTCGTACCACGTCGACCTGGGCCTGCTCCGGCTCGGCGTCCAACTGCTCGACGTACCGCTGTCGCAGGAGGCGATCCTCGCGTCCCGCAAGGTCCTCGTCGAGCACTCGCGCGCGGCGGCCCACGCGCTGGCGGAGCTCTTCCGCGGGGAGGTGTCGGAGCGCGACGCGCAGGACGTGAAGTCGCTGTCGGCGCACGTGCACCCGCTGGTGGTGCAGGCGCTGCTGACCACGTTCCAGCGGTCGTTGAAGGAAGAGCTGCGCGACTGGCTCACGCAGTGACTGGACGTGGGGCGGCGGTTCTCGCCCCCGCCGCCCCTTCCCGTCCCGTCCCTGGGGGCTGCGCCCCCAGACCCCCCTGTCGCCCTTCGCGCTCGTCCTCAAGCGCCGGACGGGCTGAAATCAGCCCGTCCGGCGCTTGAGGAGCGGGGGTTTGGGGGCCAAGCCCTCAAGGTCGGGAACGGGAAGGGGCGGCGGGGGCGAAGTCCCTGCCGGCCAGGGATCACACGTCCCCGAACCGCTCCCCCTTGTCCGCCTTCTCCACCAGGAGCGCGGGCGGCTCGAACCGCTCCCCGTACCGTTCGGCGAGTTCACGCGCGCGTGCCACGAAGCCCGGCAGCCCGCCCTCGTAGCCGTTGATGTACTGGAGGACTCCACCGGTCCAGCCGGGGAAGCCGATGCCGAAGATCGAGCCGATGTTGGCGTCGGCGACGGAGGTCAGGACGCCTTCCTCCAGGAGCCTGACCGTGTCCAGCGCCTCGGAGAAGAGCATGCGTTCCTGCATGTCCTCGAAGGGGATCTCGGCACCCTCGCTCGTGAAGTGCTCGCGCAGGCCCGGCCAGAGCCCAGCCCGCTTGCCGTCGCCGCCGTACTCGTAGAAGCCCGCTCCTCCACCACGGCCGGTGCGGCCGAACTCGTCGACCATGCGGTCGATGACGGCATCGGCTGGGTGGGCCGTCCAGGTGCCGCCCGCCTCCTCCACGGCCCGCCTCGTCTCGGTGCGGATCTTGCGCGGGAGCGTGAGCGTCAGCTCGTCCATCAGGGACAGCACCTTGGCCGGGTAGCCGGCCTGCGCCGCCGCCTGTTCGACCGACGCGGGCTCGACGCCCTCACCGACCATGGCCACGCCCTCGTTGAGGAAGTGCCCGATGACGCGTGAGGTGAAGAAGCCGCGGGAGTCGTTGACGACGATCGGCGTCTTGTTGATCTGCCGGACCAGGTCGAAGGCGCGGGCGAGGGCCTCCTCGCCGGTGCGCTCGCCCTTGATGATCTCGACGAGCGGCATCTTGTCGACGGGCGAGAAGAAGTGCAGGCCGATGAAGTCGGTCTGGCGCTCGACGCCTTCGGCGAGGGCGGTGATGGGGAGCGTGGAGGTGTTGGAGCACAGCAGCGCGTCCGGCTCGACGAGGTGCTGGATCTCCTGGAACACCTTGTGCTTGAGCGAGGTGTCCTCGAAGACGGCCTCGATGACCGCGTCGCAGCCCGCGAGGTCGGCGGCCTCGGCGGTGGGGGTGATACGGGCGAGCAGCGCGTCCGCCTTGTCCTGAGTCGTACGGCCCCGGGAGACGGCCTTGGCGCACAGCTTCTCGGAGTAGCCCTTGCCCTTGACGGCGGCCTCCAGGGAGACGTCCTTGAGGACGACGTCGATGCCCGCGCGGGCGCACGAGTAGGCGATGCCCGCGCCCATCATTCCGGCGCCGAGGACGGCGACCTTGCGCACCTGGCGCGGTTCGACGCCCCGCGGACGGTTCGCGCCGGAGTTGACGGCCTGGAGGTCGAAGAAGAACGCCTGGATCATGTTCTTCGAAGTCTGCCCGGCGGCCAGCTCCACGAAGTAGCGGGCCTCGATGACCTGCGCGGTCTCGAAGTCGACCTGGGAGCCCTCGACGGCGGCCGCGAGGATGTTGCGCGGTGCCGGGTAGGGGGCGCCGTTCGTCTGCTTGCGCAGGGTGGCCGGGAAGGCGGGCAGGTTCGCCGCGAACTTCGGGTTGGCGGGCGTGCCGCCGGGGATCCGGTAGCCCGGCCTGTCCCACGGCTGCTGCGAGGCGGGGTTGGCCTCGATGAAGGCGCGGGCCTTGGCGAGGAGTTCCTCCTGGGTGGCGGCCACGTCGTCGACGAGACCGTTCTCCAGGGCGCGCCGCGGGCTGTACTGGGTGCCTTGGAGGAGCACCTTCAGGAGCGCGTCGGCGATGCCCAGCAGACGTACGGTGCGGACCACGCCGCCGCCTCCGGGGAGCAGGCCGAGGGTGACCTCGGGGCAGCCGATCTTGGAGCCGGGCGCGTTTAGGGCGATGCGGTGGTGGCAGGCCAGGGCGATCTCGTAGCCGCCGCCCAGGGCAGCGCCGTTCATCGCCGCGACGACCGGCTTGCCGAGGGTCTCGATGCGGCGCAGGTCGCGCTTGATGGCCATGCCGCCGTCGAACAGTTCCTGCGCGGTCTCGGGGGTGACGCGGATGAGGTCGCGCAGGTCGCCGCCGGCGAAGAAGGTCTTCTTGGCGGAGGTGATGATGATGCCGCGGATGGTGTCCTGTTCGGCCTCCAGGCGGTCGGTGATCACCGCGAGGGAGTCGCGGAACGCCTGGTTCATGGTGTTCGCGGACTGGTCCGGGTCGTCGAGAACGAGGGTGACGACGCCGGTGCGGTCCTGTTCCCAGCGGATGGTGGTGCTCTGTGTCATGACAGGGTCTCCGTAGAGGTCTCTTGGATCCGGGTTCCGCCGGGGATTCAGATGCGTTCGACGATCGTGGCGATGCCCATGCCGCCGCCGACACACAGCGTGGCGAGGCCGTAGCGCTTGTCCTGGCGCTCCAGTTCGTCGACGAGCGAGCCGAGGATCATGGCGCCGGTGGCGCCGAGCGGGTGGCCCAGCGCGATCGCGCCGCCGTTGACGTTCACCTTGTCGAGGGACAGGCCCATGTCCCTCACGAAGCGCAGGACGACGGCCGCGAAGGCCTCGTTGATCTCGACGAGGTCGATGTCGTCGATGGTCAGCCCGGCCTTGGCGAGGGCCTTGCGGGTGGCGGGGGCGGGACCGGTGAGCATGATGGTGGGCTCGGAGCCGGAGACGGCGGCGGAGACGATCCGCGCGCGCGGGGTGAGCCCGTAGCGGTCACCGACCTCCTTCGAGCCGATCGCGACCAGCGACGCGCCGTCCACGATGCCGGAGGAGTTGCCCGCGTGGTGGACGTGGTCGATCTTCTCCACCCAGTGGTACTTCTGCAGGGCCACGGCGTCGAAGCCGCCGAGGTCGCCGATGTCCGCGAAGGACGGCTTCAGCTTGGCGAGGGAGTCGGCGGTGGTGCCCGGGCGCAGGTGCTCGTCGTGGTCGAGGACGGTGAGCCCGCTGCGGTCCTTCACCGGGACGACGGAGCGGTCGAATCGGCCCTCCTTCCAGGCGGTGGCCGCCCGCTCCTGCGAGAGCGCCGCGTACTCGTCGACGTCCCGCCGGGAGAAGCCCTCGATGGTGGCGATGAGGTCGGCGCCGATGCCCTGCGGCACGAAGTTGGTGGCGAGGTTCGTCATCGGGTCGTTGAACCAGGCGCCGCCGTCCGACGCCATCGGCACCCGCGACATCGACTCGACGCCGCCCGCGAGGACGAGGTCCTCCCAGCCGGAACGCACCTTGGCGGCGGCCGTGTTGACGGCCTCCAGACCCGAGGCACAGAAGCGGTTCTCCTGTACGCCGGCCACCGTGTCCGGCAGTCCGGCGGCGACGGCGGCGATCCGGGCGATGTCGGAGCCCTGGTCGCCGACCGGTCCGACGACGCCGAGCACGATGTCGTCGACCGCCGCCGGGTCGAGGTTCGGGAAGCGGTCACGGATCTCGTGGATGAGCCCGACGACCAGATCGATGGGCTTCGTGCCGTGCAGGGCGCCGTTCGCCTTGCCGCGGCCGCGCGGGGTGCGGATCGCGTCGTACACATACGCTTCGGTGCTCACATCAAGCCTTTCGGGGAGGGTCAGCCCAGCAGGGAACGGCCGATGATCTCCTTCATGATCTCGGTGGTCCCGCCGTAGATGGTCTGGATACGCCCGTCGGTGAAGGCCCGGGCGACGTGGTAGTCGGTCATGTAGCCGTAGCCGCCGTGCAGTTGGAGGCAGCGGTCGGCGACCCGCTTCTGCAGTTCGGTCGCCCACCACTTGGCCATGGAGGCGTCCACGGCGTCGAGTCCGCCGCAGGAGTGCTCCTCGATGCAACGGTCGAGGAAGGCGCGGGTGACGGCGCACTCGGTGGCCATCTCGGCTATTTCGAAGCGGACGTGCTGCTTGGCAGCCAGGGGCCGGCCGAAGGCCTCGCGCTCCTTGACGTACTCGGTGGTGATCTCCAGCAGGTGCTCGGCGGCGGCGATCGCGGCGACGGCGATGCTCAGGCGCTCCTGGGCGAGGTTCGTCATCAGGTGGACGAAGGCGCCGTCGAGCTCGCCGAGGAGGTTTTCCTTGGGCACGCGCACGTCGTGGAAGAACAACTCGGCCGTGTCCTGGGCCTTCTGGCCGATCTTGTCGAGGTTGCGGCCGCGCTCGAAGCCCTCCATGCCCCGTTCGACGACGAACAGGGACAGGCCGTGGGCTCCGCCTTCCGGAGTCGTCTTCGCCACGACGATCACCAGGTCGGCCAGGATCCCGTTGGAGATGAACGTCTTGGAGCCGTTGAGGAGCCAGCGCTCGCCCCGGTCCTCGGCGTGGGTGCGGATGCCCTGGAGGTCGGAACCGGCGCCGGGCTCGGTCATGGCGATGGCGGTGATCAGCGTGCCGTCGCAGAATCCGGGCAGCCAGCGCCGCTTCTGCTCTTCTGTGGCCAGGCCGGTCAGATACGGGCCGATGATGTCGTTGTGCAGGCCGAGGGCGAGGCCCGGGGCACCCGCGCGGGTGAACTCCTCGGCGAGGACGGCGCTGTAGCGGAAGTCGGCGGTGCCACCGCCTCCGTACTCCTCGTCGACGGCGAGCCCGAGCAGGCCCTGTTTGCCGGCCGCGCGCCACGCGTCGCGGGAGACGATGCCGTCCCTCTCCCACTGCTCGTAGTACGGGACCACCTCCCTGGCCAGGAAGCTGCGCACGGTCTCACGGAACGCGTCGTGCTCGGGGGCGAAGATCTGCCGCTTCATGAGAGGCCCTTCAGGAGGTCGGGCACGTCCCAGTCGCGTGCCACGTCGGCGGTGTCGGCGCCCGGCCGGGCCGGGCCGGTGCGGACCTGCGTCGGGGTCGCCGAGAAGCGGGGTGCCGGGGCGGGCTGGGTGATGCCGCCGTGGTCGGTGAAGGTGCCGCGAGCGGCGAGGTGCGGGTGGTGCGGGGCCTCGTGCAAGGACAGCACGGGCGCCACGCAGGCGTCGGAGCCCTCGAAGACGGCCGCCCACTCGTCACGGGTGCGGGATGTGAAGCGGGCTACGACCGCCTCGCGCAGCTCGCCCCAGCGGCTCCAGTCCTTGCGGGCGTCGGCGTACCCCTCGATGCCGAGCAGGTCCAGGAACTCCTCGAAGAACTGCGGCTCCAGGGCCCCGACCGCCATGTACTTCCCGTCGGCGGTCTCGTAGGTCCCGTAGTACGGGCAGCCGCCGTCGAGGAGGTTGGCGCCGCGCCGGTCCTGCCAACCGCCGGCGGCGAGCATTCCGTGGATCATCGCGGAGAGGTGGGCGGTGCCGTCGACGATGGCCGCGTCGACGACCTGGCCGGTGCCGGTCGCGCGGGCGTGGTGCAGGGCGGCGAGGACACCGACGACGAGGTACAGGGAACCGCCCGCGTAGTCACCGAGCAGGTTGGCCGGGACGGCGGGAGGCCGGGACGGTTCGCCGATCATGCCGAGGGTGCCGGTGAGCGCGATGTAGGCGATGTCGTGGCCGGCGCGCGGGGCGAGGGGACCCTCCTGCCCCCAGCCGGTCATCCGGCCGTAGACGAGCTTGGGGTTGCGGGCGTGGCAGTCCTCGGGGCCGACGCCGAGGCGCTCGGCGACTTCGGGGCGGTAGCCCTCGATGAGGACGTCCGCGCGGGCGGCGAGGTCGAGGACGCGGGCGGGGCCGTCGGCCGCTTTCAGGTCGACGATCACCGAGCGCTTGTTGCGGTTGGTGACGTCGAACTCCGGGTCGATGGCGAGCCCCGCGCCGCCGGGCCGGTCCACGCGGACGACGTCGGCGCCCAGGTCGGCGAGGAGCATGGCGGCGAACGGGCCGGGCCCGATCCCGGCCAGCTCGACCACGCGTACGCCGGAGAGCGGGCCCGGCCCTGGCGTCGTTGCCATTCAGCCCCCAAAGGTATGACACAACCGATGTAACACCAGTGATGCTAGGAACGCCTCACAACGGACACAAGACCTGGAGAGCAAGCGCTTAGTCGGATTGTGCCCCGCCGGCCGGTTCAGCGCGCGTCCAGCTCGGCTGTCAGCCGCTTCGGCGCGATCGCGCGGTAGCTCTCCTCCACCCAGTCGCACAGCAGCTCGGCGGCCGGGGCGCCCTGCCGCTCCAACGGGACCGAGACCCAGCCTGCCTTGCCGAGGCCGTACCCGGCGGGTTCGGCGCCCGGGCAGGTCAGCGCGTGGGCGTGGGCGGCCTCTTCCTTGAGCTTCACCGTGAGGCCCAGCGGATGACTGCCGTCGTCGACACCGAGGAAGACGAACACCTTCTTGTTGACCTTGGCGACGGTCTCGCCCCAGGGGAACTCCTCCGTGACACCCGGCAGCCCGAGGGCGAAGTCGCGCGCTTTCCGCCACTTCTTCAGGGCGTTCTTCGGCACCGCCACCTGATACCTCCGGCCTCGTCGTCGGGTCCTGGTACTTCTCACGCTAGCCTCGGCCACCGACAACGGCGCGTGCGACGGAATCCCGAGGGGTGTCATGAGCAGGCTGAAAAGGACGGACCGTCCCTACGACATCGTGCTCTTCGGAGCCACCGGCTTCGTGGGAACGCTCACCGCGGAGTATCTGGCCGCGCACGCACCCGAGGGGCTGCGCTGGGCGATCGCGGGCCGCGACGAGGTGAAGCTCCACCGGCTGCGTGAGGGGCTGCCCGGCGGCACCGAGGTCGGGGTACTGAGGGCCGACGTGTCGGATCCGGCCTCGCTGCGCGAACTCGCCGAGCACGCGCGCGTGGTGGCCACCACGGTCGGCCCCTATGTGACCTACGGCGAGGAACTCGTCGCCGCCTGCGCGGACTCCGGTACCGATTATCTGGACCTCACCGGTGAGCCGGAGTTCGTGGACCTGATGTACGTCCGTCATGACGCACGGGCGCGTGAGACGGGCGCCCGGCTGGTGCACGCCTGCGGCTTCGACTCCGTACCGCACGACCTGGGGGCGTACTTCACGGTCGGGCAGCTCCCCGAGGGCGTGCCTTTGAGGGTCGACGGGTTCGTGACCGCGGACGCGACCTTCTCGGGCGGCACGTTCGCCTCGGCGCTGAACCAGTTCGCGCGAGGGCGGCAGATGCTGGCCGCCGCCCGGGACCGCGGGCGGCACGAGCCCCGCCTGGTGGGCCGGAGGGCCACCGCACCGACTGGAGCGCCCCGGTTCGCACCAGAGGTCGGCGCCTGGGCGCTGCCTCTGCCGACGATCGACGCGCAGATCGTCCGGCGGTCCGCGCAGGCGCTGGAGCGGTACGGCCCCGACTTCCGCTATCGGGAGTACGCGGCGGTACGGCGCCTGCCGGTCGCGGTGGGCGGGGTGGCGGCCGCGGGTGCGCTGTTCGCCGCCGCCCAACTGCCGCCCGCGCGGCACTGGTTGTCGAAGCGGCTCAAGCCCGGGGAGGGGCCGGACCCCGAGAAGCGCGCGAAGAGCTGGTTCAAGGTCCGTTTCGTCGGCGAGGGCGGCGGGCGGCGGGTGTTCACCGAGGTGTCGGGCGGCGACCCGGGATACGACGAGACGGCGAAGATGTTCGCCGAGTCGGCGCTGTCCCTGGCCTTCGACGACCTCCCGCCGACCTCCGGTCAGGTCACCACGGCGGTCGCGATGGGCGACGCGCTGACCGGGCGGCTGCGGCGGGCCGGGATCACCTTCCGTGTGGCCGGGAGCCGGTGAGCCCGCCCTACAGCGGCCACTGGGCGACGGTGTAGATCATTCCGACGATCCAGGCGAGCCCCGCGAGGGTGGCGAGGATCAGGGCGGCCGTCACGGCACGCTCGACGGGACGGTCCGGGTCGGCGAGGGGCTTCGGGGAGCGGTGCGAAGTCATGCGGCACAGCCTGCCGAGGTGGCGGCCGGTCCCACATCCGTACAGGTACTCAGACGAGGTACTCAGACGAGGTGCCGGTGCGCTCAGGGAGTTGCGTCCTTCAGCGCACGTCGGCACAGCGCGTCCGCCCTGCGCGTGGTCTCCGGCAGGCGGTACTCGGGGGTCAGCGCGAGGGTGTGGGCGCAGGCGTTGTCGAGGCTCACGCGGTGGCCGACCGAGACGAAGACCGGCTTGACGGCCGCCCGCGTCCGCAGGGCTCGGCCGACCTCCTCGGCGCCGGCGAGGAGCGGCGAGGCACTGGCGCGCGGGGTGTCCGGGTCGTCGTAGGTGAAGGTGAACGGGTTCTTGGCGACGCCGATCGTGGGCAGGCCGGTGAGGACGCCGAGGTGGCTGGCGAGGCCGAAGCGGCGCGGGTGGGCGAGGCCGTAGCCGTCGCAGACGACCAGGCCGGGCGGGCAGGACAGGGCGTCGAGGGCCGCGAGGACCGTGGGGATCTCCCGGAAGGCGAGCAGGCCGGGCACGTACGGGAAGGAGACCCGGCCGACGGCCGTCGTCTCGGCGACGACTTCGAGACTCGCCGCGTCCAGCACCACGGCGGCGGCCACGACAACGTCGTGCTCGTCGTCGTAGGCCACGTCCACACCGGTCACACGTCCCGTGCCGGGCGGCGGCCCCGGCTCGTCGAGCACCACGCGCTCACGCAACTCGTCCTGGACCGCGCGGGCCTGCTCCTCGGTCGCGGGCCAGTCGGGGGGAATTCTTACCGTCGTCATGATGGGACGACCCTACGGCCCCTCAGCGGACGGCGTAGCCTCGTGATCATGTTCGTACTGGAGCTGACCTACACCGCACCGCTCGAAGCCGTCGACGCCGCGCTCGAGGCGCATGTCGCCTGGCTCGACGAGCTGTACGAGCAGGGGGTGTTCCTGGCGTCCGGACCCAAGAACCCCCGCGACGGCGGGGTGATCCTCGCCGTCGCGGGGGACCGGGCGTGGATCGAGGAGATCGCCGCGGGCGATCCCTTCGTCACCACCGGGGTGTGCGAGTACCGCATCACCGAGTTCGCCGCGACGAAGACGGCACCGGGACTGGAGCGGTACCGGGAGACGCCGGCCTGAGCTCAGCTCTTGCCGCCCAGCGCCCGCTGCAGCTGGCTCTTGTTCATGTCCGAACGGCCCTTGATGCCGCGCTGCTTGGCCTCCTCGTAGAGCTGGTCGTACGTGGGCCCCTGGGAGCCCTGGCCGGACCGCTGGCCGCCCCGCTTGCCGGACGACATGTCCTTGGTCGAGGTGCGGCTGGCGGTCTTCGACTCGCCGGACCGGGCGCGCTCCTTGTTCACCGTCCGAGCGGCGATCTCCTTGGCGCGTCCGGTGCTCTCGCCCCGGTCCTCGGCGCTCTCCTTGATGTGCTCGTACTGGCGCTCCCGCTTGGAGCTCGAACCACGTGGCATGTCCGCTCACTCCTTTCCCGTTCGCGGAACGGGTACCCCATTCCGGACGTGTGCGGCACGCCGAGACGCCTCAGCTCTCCAGACGGGCGACGCGCCCCTGTTCTCCGGCCGCCCAGCACCCCAGGTCGGGCGTGCAGTCCACGGTGTCGTACGAGCCCGTGTCCACCGTCCGCCAGGTGCGGCCGCCGTCCGTCGTCAGGTCGGTGCCGGTGGGTCCGACCGCGAGGGCGGCCGCACGGCTGTACGGGAGCCAGGCGACGCCCGAGCGGTAGGCGGGCGGCGGCCGGTCGGCAGGCCGCCAGGTGCGGCCGCCGTCGGCGGTGCGCGCCGCCGGAGCGGTGGACGTCTGGTCGGGGCGGTAGTCGCCGCCGACCGCGAGACCGTGGGTGCGGTCGCGGAAGGCGAGCGCGAAGACGCCGCGGGCCGGGTCGCCCGCCGGGATCGGCGTGTCGGAGGCCGTCCAGGTCAGGCCGCGGTCGGCGGAGTGCAGCACGCGCGCGCGTGCGGCCCCGCCGGTGGCCAGCCAGACGTCCCGGGAACCGGCGGAGACCAGGCACTGGCCGCTCGCCGCGAAGCCGGCCTCACCGGGCAGCGCGGCCGGCATGCCGGTGTCGGGCAGCACCTTCCAGGAGCGGCCGCCGTCGTCGGTCGACAGGATGCGGAACTTCCCGTCCACGGGGTCGCTCATGGCGAGGCCGTGGCGGCGGTCGAAGAAGGTGAGGCAGTCGTAGAAGGCCCGCGCGTCGGTGTTGCGGAAGGACTCGGTCCAGGTCTCGCCGCCGTCGTCGGTGCGGTACACGCGGGACGCCTCGCCCTCGCCGATGGCCAGCACCACCGCGCGCCGGGCGTCGAACGCCTCGATGTCCCGGAACTGCAATTCCCCGGCGCCCGGCGGCGAGACGTTCCGCCAGCTCGCCCCGCCGTCCGTGGTGCGCAGGACGGTGCCCTGGGTGCCGGACACCCAGGCGGTGTCCCGGCCGACGGCCGCGAGCCCCCGGAACCGCACACCGGAACCGCCGGTGTCCTTCAGCTCCCAGTGCGGTGTCCGCCGCCCGGCCTCCTGCGCCTGCGCCGGTACGGCGGTCAGGGCGGCCAGTGCCGCCGCGCACGTCACCCCCGCACCCACCACTCGTCTCGTCCGTTCCGGCCAACTCGTGCGTCGCGTCTTCCCCAAGCGCCTCATGGCGGGCGAAGCTAGCCCAGCACCCGGGTGTCGTCCAGAGCACCGCTACCGCCCTCCCCGGGCCGCAGCGCTCGCCCCAAGTGCCTTTCCCACCCCGGGAGAAGACCCTGGCCACTCGCGTGAATGAAGACGGTGACAGAGGTCACTCGACATCGGTGTGCACGGATTGACTCATTCCGGCGTCTCTTCCAGTGCCCGGCCTCATCTCCGGAAGTCCGTCCCGCCGTCGTAAGGGAGCAAGGCGTTGTCCATCGTCATCGAGCAGCCCGTCGAGGCCCGACTCGTCGCTGCCGCGCCGCGGATGCCGAACATTCCCGCCACGCTGCACTACGACCGGCGCGATCCGTTCGCCGTCCGCATGACCTTCCCGGCCCCGGCCACCCTGGAAGGCGTGGAGGTCTGCTGGACCTTCAGCCGCGAACTCCTCACGGCGGGCCTCCAGGAGCCCGAGGGCCACGGCGACGTGCGGGTGCGGCCGTACGGGTACGACCGCACCGTCCTGGAGTTCCACGCCCCCGAGGGCACCGCCGTCGTGCACGTCCGCTCGGGCGAGCTGCGCCGGTTCCTGGAGGCGACCAGCGAGCTGGTGCCGGTCGGTCTGGAGCATCTCCAGCTCGACCTGGACCACGACCTGGCGGAACTGATGCGGGACGCCTGCTGAGCCCGACCGGGTTCGGCGACCGAGCAGCGCGTTGAGCTCGCCGTGGTCGAGCCCGTCGGCCGGCGCGTCGTACGTCCCCGCGTCCAGCAGTTCCCGGGCGGCGCGGTGGACCAGGGTGTGCGTGGCCTGGGCGATGCCTGAGCCGACCCTCACGCGGGCGACGCCGAGCGCGCACCGCTCCGCGACCGGCGGGGCACCGGGACCGCCATCAGGTTCAGCGGTCCGTCCGCGCCGTCCGCGAGCGGCTTCACCGTCTCCGGGCCGACGGCCCCGGGGACCAAATCCCGTCGGCGCCCGCGGTGCGGAAGGCGGCGGCCCGCTCCAGGTGAGGTCCACTCCCCCGGCGCCGCGCAGGAGCGTGCCGATGCGGGCGTTGACGCACAACGGCACATCCTCCGCGTCGGCGGCCTGGCGGGCGGCGGCGATGCGCGCGTGTCCCAGGCGTTCGGCAGGACGAGCGGGCTGCCCGCCACGCGCGGGGAAGCGGAAGGCGAGGGGTCGGTGGCGACCACCGGCGGGGTCCGGCAGGAATCCGACAGGCGCGTGAGCAGGCTCAGTTGACGGCGGAGGCGGCCGACCCCGCCGTCCGCACCTCCCGGAGGACCGTCCGCAGCACGGGTGCCGCCGCCCCACCGCGCTCGACGAGCTCTTCGAGCCGCCCCCGGTCATGCTCGTCGTCGGACACCAACCCCGCGGCGTCCGCGAGCGCGGCGAGGGCCGCGTCCCGCTCCGAGACCTCCGCCACCGCGACCGGCCCCAGCACAACCGCCCGCGCCTCCTCACGCAGCGCGTCCACCACGGCGCCGCCCTCCAGGGCGTACTCCACGGTCGGGAAGACCCCGAGGACCCGTCGCTTCTCGGCGTGCAGGTGCCCCCCGGCGGCCAACTGCTCCCGTACGGCGTCCAGGGTGATCCGCGCCCGCAGGGTCACCCAGGTCCCCCACCGGTGCGGCCGGGACTCCCGGACCAGCTCGAGAAGGCCGTCAAGGACGGGGTCCCCCGTCTCGGAGTCCAAGTCGGCCGGCGTGACGATGCCGTCCTCGTCGACGAGCAGGCCGCGCCGGGCCAGCTCGACGAGGGCACCGGCCCGGACCAGTGCGGGCAGCCGGCCGGCGCCGGTGACGTCCGTCTCCGTGCTGTCCCAGGCCAGCAGGCACAGCCGGGCCGGGAGCGAGAGCGGGTTGGACACGGGGTCTCCTTCGGACGGTGGGATCGGGGCTCAGTTAATGCGTTGACAGTCCCCCAGGCCGCTCATACGGTGTACAGCGGTCCTGTTGCCGCCGATTGGAGAAGGACGTTGCTCGTCTGAGGTCCTGAGACACCGCGTCACACACATCAGGTGTGTGCGCTGCGTGCGACCTCGGCATTCGAGCCGTCCTCGGGAACGGGGCTTTTCTCATGCCCCCGGGGCCTCTCCCCCTTGGTCGCAGGTGTCTCGATACGCGTTTGCCCCCCAACGCCTGAAGCAACCGCGGAGACCCCGTATGTCTACTTCCATCACCTGTACGTCCCTCGCCTTCGCCTGGCCCGACGGCACCTCCGTCTTCGAGGACCTCGACGCTGCGTTCGGCCCCGGGCGCACCGGCCTCGTCGGCGTCAACGGGTCTGGAAAATCAACCCTGTTGAAGCTGATCGCCGGGGAGCTCACGCCTGCCGACGGCACGGTCCGCGTCACCGGCGAGGTCGGCCACCTCCCGCAGAACGTCACCCTCGACACCCAACTGAGGGTCGACGAGGCACTCGGCATCGCCGCACAGCGCGCCGCGCTGCACGCCATCGAGGCGGGCGACGTGGCCGAGCAGCACTTCGAGACGGTCGGCGACGACTGGGACGTGGAGGAGCGCGCGCTCGCCACCCTCGGCGAACTCGGGCTCGGCCACATCGCCTTGGACCGGACGATCGGCGAGGTGTCGGGCGGCGAGTCGGTGCTCCTGCGCCTGGCCGCCCTGCTGCTGCGCCGCCCCGACGTCCTGCTGCTCGACGAACCCACCAACAACCTGGACCTGTACGCACGCAGGCGGCTCCACTCGGCCGTAGCGTCCTGGCCGGGCGTCATGGTCGTGGTCAGCCACGACCGCGAACTCCTCGAACTGGTCGACCAGGTCGCCGATCTGCACTCCGGCGAGATCACCTGGTACGGCGGCAACTTCTCCGCCTACGAGGAGGCACTCGCCACCGAACAGGAGGCCGCGGAGCGGATGGTGCGGGTCGCCGAGTCCGATCTGAAGAAGCAGAAGCGCGAACTGATCGATGCCCACTCGAAGCTGGCCAAGCGCACCCGCTACGCCAACAAGATGTACGAGAACAAGCGCGAGCCCAGGGCCGTGATGAAACTGAGGAAGTGCACGGCCCAGGTCTCCGCGGGCAAGCACCGCATTCTGCACGAGGAGAAGCTCGCCGAGGCCAAGGAACGGTTCGACGAGGCGGTGGAGGCCGTGCGGGACGAGGACGAGATCCGCGTCGACCTGCCGTACACGGCCGTACCGCCGGGCCGTGGCGTCCTCACCCTCCAGGATCTGCGACTGGCGTACGGGGCGCGCGTGGCGGGCGGCTTCGACCTGCGCGGCCCGGAGCGGATCGCGCTGATCGGGCGCAACGGAGCGGGCAAGACGACGCTGCTGCGCACGATCGCCGGGGAGCTCGAGCCGGTGGCGGGCGAGGCGCAGGTCCATGTCCCCCTCCGCTTCCTGCCGCAGCGGCTGGACGTCCTCGACGACGAGCTGACGGTCGCCGAGAACGTCGCCCGGTTCGCGCCGGGCGCCACCAACAACCGGGTCCGGGCGCGGCTGGCCCGTTTCCTGTTCCGAGGCGCCCGCGCCGACCAGAAGGCGGCCACGCTGTCCGGCGGCGAACGCTTCCGGGCAGCCCTCGCCGCGCTGATGCTGGCCGAACCCGCCCCGCAGTTGCTGATGCTGGACGAGCCCACGAACAACCTCGACATGGCGAGCGTGCGTCAGCTGACGACAGCCCTGGAGTCGTACGAGGGGGCGCTGATCGTGGCCAGCCACGACCTGCCGTTCCTCGAGTCGATCGGCGTCACCCGCCGGCTGCTGATGGAGGACGGACAGCTGAAGGAGATCACGCGAGAAGCGTTCCGGAATCCCGCCTAGCGCCCAGCCGACGGGGTGGCGGCCATGCCGTTGGCACGAAGGGAAACAGGTGACACTGACAACAAGGGTTTGGCCCGCGCGCACCGGCCCTGCATGATGGCGGGCAGGCCACACCCTGTCCCACCGATCCGGAGATCCCCTCGTGCCCAGCAAGAAGGCCCTCGTCCGCCGCCCCGGTCCGCGCCTCGCCGAAGGTCTGGTGACTCACGTCGAGCGCGAGGAGGTCGATGTCGACCTCGCACTCGAACAGTGGGAGGCGTATGTCGAGGCGCTGAGCACGCACGGCTGGGAGACCGTCGAGGTGGACCCGGAGGACGACTGCCCCGACTCGGTGTTCGTCGAGGACACGGTCGTCATGTACAAGAACGTCGCGCTGATCACCCGGCCCGGCGCGGAGTCCCGGCGCGAGGAGACCACGGGCGTCGAGGAGGCCGTGGCCCGGCTGGGTTGCTCGGTCAACTGGATCTGGGATCCGGGCACGCTGGACGGCGGTGACGTGCTGAAGATCGGCGACACGATCTACGTCGGCCGGGGCGGCCGCACCAACGCGGCGGGTGTTCAGCAGCTGCGGGCCGCCTTCGAGCCGCTCGGGGCGCGGATCGTCGCCGTACCGGTGAGCAAGGTGCTGCATCTGAAGACCGCGGTCACCGCGCTGCCCGACGGGACCGTCCTCGGGCGTATCCCGCAGTTGGACGCGCCCTCGCTGTTCCCGCGCTTCCTGCCGGTGCCGGAGGAGTCCGGGGCGCACGTGGTGCTGCTCGGGGGCGCCAAGCTGCTGATGGCGGCCAGCGCGCCGAAGACCGCCGAACTGCTCGCCGACCTCGGCCATGAGCCGGTCCTGGTCGACATCAGCGAGTTCGAGAAGCTCGAAGGTTGTGTGACATGCCTCTCGGTGCGGATGCGGGAGTTGTACGCCTGACCCCTGCGCTCCCGACCCTTTCGACCCCGGACCTGCGCTTCCCGGGGTCGTTTGTCATGCCCTGGGAACACCCCTGATCAGGGATCTTTACACGGCTCTTAACCTACGGTCTCGTAACCTACGGATACGTAGCCTACGATTCCGTAAGTACCGGTCCGGCACCGCTCGCCGGGCTTCCCTCATATCTGTTCCGCGTCCCCCTGGAGTACCAGTGACGATCACTTCCCCTCACCTCGGCAGCCCGTCCTCCGCCTGGACCGACGCCCGCCTGCTGTACGCGCTGGAGGAAGTCGTCGAACAGGAACTCAACCGGCACTTGAAGGTCGCCAAGGACTGGATGCCGCACGAGTACGTCCCCTGGAGCGACGCGCGCAACTTCCCGGGCCTCTTCGAGGACGGCGAGGCGTGGGACAAGGAGCAGTCCAAGGTCACCGAGCTCGGCCGGATCGCTTTGGTGGTCAACCTTCTCACGGAGGACAACCTCCCCAGCTACCACCACGAGATCGCCTCGCTCTTCGGCCGGGACGGCGCCTGGGGCACCTGGGTGCACCGCTGGACCGCGGAGGAGGGCCGGCACGGCATCGTGATGCGCGACTACCTGCTCGCCTCGCGCGCGGTGGACCCGGACAAGCTGGAGCAGTTCCGCATGGCCCACATGGCCGAGGGCTTCGAGTCGGACAACCGCCACTCGATGCTGCACTCGGTGGCGTACGTCGCCTTCCAGGAGCTGGCCACCCGCGTCTCGCACCGCAACACCGGCCACCAGTCCGGGGACCCGGTCTGCGACCGCATGCTGGCGCGTATCGCGACCGACGAGAACCTGCACATGGTCTTCTACCGCAATCTGCTGAAGGCGGCCTTCGACCTCGCGCCCGACCTGACGATGCAGGCGGTGCGCGACGTGATCGTGAACTTCCGCATGCCCGGCCACGGCATGCCCGGCTTCGAGCGGGCCGCCGCGCAGATGGCGATCGGCGAGGTCTACAACATGCGCATCCACCACGACGACGTCATCCAGCCCGTGCTGCGCTTCCTGAAGGTCCTGGAGATCGACGGCCTCGGCCCCGAGGGCCTCAAGGCACAGGAGGAACTCGGCCTGTACATGGGCGGCCTGGACGCGGAGGCGTCGAAGTTCGACGAGAAGCTGGCCGCGCGCAAGGCGCGGATGGCGGCCCGCGCGGCCGGCTGACAGCCACCCCGGTCCAGGGGCGGGGTGGCTGAACTCGAACCAGCGTGTTCCGCTTCCGGAGACCGTGCGCGCCTGCCGCTGCGCCACGACCCCGTCCTTGGCCTCGGACACCAGCCCTCCAGCTACCGCTGGGGGGCTGTTTCGTGCAGGCGTACGCGGTCGTCGACGGGCAGGGTCAGTCGTTCGTACGCCTGAGGTGGAGCCGTTCCTTCTCGGACAGGCCGCCCCAGACACCGAAGCGTTCGTCGTTGGCCAGGGCGTACTCCAGGCAGGCGGTGCGCATCTCGCACATGCCGCAGATGCGCTTCGCCTCGCGCACCGAGCTGCCCGGTTCGGGAAAGAAGAAGTCCGCCCCGGTCTGCGCGCACAGCGCCTGCTGCTGCCAAGCGAGGTCGGCCGGGGTGATGGTGTCGATGTGCATGAGCGAGATCGTGCCGGGGCGCGAAAAACATTCCATCAACGCGCGATCAACGCCGCCCCCGCACGGCCTGCGGCCGACCGATGATGACCCGGCCGGGCACCCGAGCGCACGGCGGCGCGCGGAACGCCGTACGACAAGATGCGTTGCTGTGGACACGCAGGGTGACCGGATCCGTCGGTCATGCCCCGCGCGATTGTCAGTGGGCGGTGCGAGACTCGGCAGTGCAGGCAACGGGACCTTCAAAGGAGGGGCAGAGATGCTCACCACCCGTTATGTCACCGGCGCTCCCAACTGGCTCGATCTCGGCACACCCGACATCGAGGGCGCCTCCTCCTTCTACGGCAGCCTGTTCGGCTGGCAGTTCCAGTCGGGCGGGCCCGAGGCCGGCGGTTACGGCTTCTTCCGGCTCGACGGGAGAACAGCCGCGGGCGGCATGCAGACCACCCCGGACCAGGGCCCGCCGTCCTGGACCGTCTATTTCCAGACCCCGGACGCGGACGCCACCGCGAAGACGGCCGAGCAGACGCACGGCTCGGTGCTGATGCAGCCCATGGACGTCATGGACCAAGGCCGCGTGGCGATCCTCGCCGATCAGGCCGGCGTGCCCTTCGGCATCTGGCAGCCCGCCGCCAACAAGGGCCTCGACGTCGTGCAGGAACAGGGCTCGCTGTGCTGGCTGGAGCTGTACACGCCGGACCTTCCCGCGGCCGCCGGGTTCTACAACAGGCTGTTCGGCTGGGAGACCTCCGCGCTCACCTTCGCCGGGGGCACCTACACCACCGTCCACCCGTCGGGGACCGAGCCCGACGCCATGTTCGGCGGCATCGTCCCGCTGGAGGACGACCCGACCAAGGCGGCGGCCGGCGCCTGGCTGCCGTACTTCGAGGTCCCGGACACGGACGCGGCCGTCAGCACGGCGCAGGAACGGGGCGGCACGGTCCTGCTGCCGGCGACGGACCTGGAGGACGTCGGCCGCATCGCCGAGCTCGCCGATCCCTACGGAGCCCGTTTCGCGGTGATCAAGAGCGCGCCGCCGCAGCAGGCGTAAGGGGGGCGGCAGGCCGTAAGGGGGAGTGGGGAGGTCAGGCCGAGGCGCGGCGGACCAGTGTGGTCGGCAGGACGACGCCGGACTGCGGCCTCTCCTCGCCGGTGGGGTGGCGGTCGAGGCCGCGCAGGAGCAGACGGGCCATCAACCGGCCCATTTGCTCTATGTCCTGACGGACCGTCGTGAGGGGCGGGTCGGTGTGTTCGGCGACGGGCAGCATGTCGTCGAAGCCGATCACGGCGACGTCCTCGGGCACGCGCCGCCCGCGCTCGCGCAGCACGCGCAGGGCGCCGGCGGCGGTGAGGTCGTTGGCCGCGAACACCGCGTCCACGTCGGGGCGGTGGTCGAGGAGTTCACGCATCGCCCGCTCACCGCCCGCCGGAGTGAAGTCGCCCGGCACGACCAGCCGTTGGTCGGCGTCGGACATGACGTCCCGATACCCGTCGAGCCGGTCCGCCGCCGAGGTCTGGTCGAGCGGGCCGGTGATGTGCGCGACGTGGCTGCGGCCGAGGGCGACGAGATGGCGTACGGCGTCGCGGGCGCCGCCGCGGTTGTCGCTGTCGACGTACACGACGTCACCGCCGTCGCCGTCGCTCCAGCCGGGGCGGCCGCCGAAGACGGTCGGGATCCCGGCCCGGCGGATCAGCCCGGGCAGCGGGTCGTCGAGGTGCAGCGAGAACACCAGCGCCCCGTCGACATGTCCGCCGGCGAGATAGCGGCCGACCCGGGCGTGGTCGTCGCGGCCCTCGGTGAGCAGCAGCACGAGCTGGTTGTCGAACGCCGTCAACTCCTTGCTGATACCACGCAGTTGCAGGGCGAAGAAGGGGTCGGCGAAGACCCGGGTCTCCGGTTCGGCGACCACGACGGCGACGGCGTCGTGCCGCTTCGTCACCAGGCTGCGGGCGGCCTGGTTGGGCACGTACCCGAGCTCGTCCACCGCCAGCCGCACCCGCTCGACGAGCGGCTCCCTGACCCCGTCCCCGCCGTTGACCACCCGTGAGGCGGTGGCCCGCGAGACCCCGGCCCGCGCGGCCACGGCCTCCAGCGTGGGACGCGGCGCTGTCTCGGTCACTTCGCGGCTCCTCATCGGCGGGGTGCCGATCAGGATAGCCCCGGGCGTGGAGCGGGAGTGAGAGCGCTCTCGGGCCGCTCTCGGGCCGCTCTCGGCGCGCGGGAGGCCGCGGTCGCTCAGTGGGGTCCGTGCGGCTCGTACCCCGGGATCGTGCCGTCCGTCTTCTTCACCAGGAACAGGCCGACCATCCCCATGTCGGAGTGGCTCTGCACATGGCAGTGGTACATCCACGCCCCGGCGCCCACCCCCTCCCCCGCGATCACCTGGAAGCCGAAGGAGTCCGCCGGGCCCACGATCTTGTTGTCGACGACCTGACTGGGGTCGTCGGGCCCCGTGAGCATGCCCGTGCGGTTGTCCGCCCAGCGGTGACCGTGCAGGTGGAAGGTGTGGTAGTACTCGCCGTGCGTGATCACCACGAACTCGACGCGATCACCCACCGTGGCCTCGAAGTTCGGGCCCGAGTGCGCGGGCTTGTTGTTGATCAGCATGTCGTTGAAGACGATGGTGTGGGTCCGGTCCGGCAGGACATCTCCCTTGCGCCGCACGACCACCGGTCCGTACAGGCCCTTGCGGATGCCGCCCGTGCCGTGCTCGGTCCCCACGACGTGGTCGTGGTAGTGCCAGTAGCCCGCGCTGCCCGCCCGCCAGGTGCCGTCCTTGCGGCGGCCGGGGGCGTGGGTGCGCCAGGTGTAGGTGCGGGTGCCGCCGGGCTCGACGTCGCTGTTGTTCAATCCCGTGCCGTCGCTGGAGATCTCGTAGTCCAGGCCGTGTGCGTGCAGGCTCGCCCGTACATCCATCGTGTTCTCCAACTCGATGTGCAGGGTGTCACCCTCGTTGAGTTCGATCAGCGGTCCGGGGATCGTCGCCTTCCCCTTCTCGAAGCCGTAGCCCATCTGCCCGTCGGCGAGCTTCTCGGCGTACAGCTTGATGTGTCTCACCTCGCCCCCGGCCGGGGCTGTTCTCGCCGGCGCGTCGGCACCCATGGCCTCGGGCCCCAGGGACAACGATGTCGCCACGGCCGCGCCGCCCAGCAGTACTCGTCGGTTGAACCCGCGTCTGTCCATGCGGAACCCCCCACCCTGATACGGAACTTGCGGAGACGTACCTGTGATGAACCTGTGAGACCGTACCGGCCGTTCCGCAGTTTATCCACACTCAGGACAAAGTTCGGCCCATCTCGGTCATAGGTATTGGCGAGTTGCGCAAAGAGGTCTAACTTCCATCGCGCTGTTGCTGTGACCAAGGAGGTGCCCATGCACTTACGAGGGTTGAGCGCAAGAAGCACGAGGAACACGAGGAGACGGGCCTGGGCGGCCACCGTGACCGCCGGGGTCGTCACCGCCGGACTGCTGTCGGGGCCCGCGGCGAACGCGCGTCCGGCCCCGGAGCCGTCCCCGACAACGATGTCCGTCAAGTCGCCGCCGGGCGGCGCGAATGTACGGGTGCTGATCTTCCACGGCTCCGCGGCCGCCGGGGACGAGTCGCCGGTCGTCAACGCCGGCATCGAGGCGATCGAGCAGATCGGCCTGTCCGGACCGGCGAGCGGGCGCTTCAAGGTCGAGGCCACGGGCGACGCCTCGGTCTTCACCCATGAGACGAAGCTGGGCCGCTACAACGCGATCGTCTTCCTGACCGGTGGCGGCGACGTCCTCGATCCCGAACAGGAAGCGGGCCTGGAGGCCTACATGGAGGCCGGCGGCGGCTTCCTCGGCATCCATGACGCCGCCCGCGCGGAGCCGTACTCGGACTGGTTCACCGGTCTCGTCGGCGCCCGCCCGGCCGCGTCCAGTCCTACGAACGTGCAGCGGGCCACCGTCGAGGTCGGCGACCGCCAACACCCCGCCACCAAGGAGCTGCCGCTCCAGTGGAAGCGTCCCGACCAGTGGCTCAGCTGGGTGAAGAACCCGTCGGGTGATGTGCATACAGTCGCCCGTGTACGGGAGTCGACATACCAGCCGGGTGCGAGTGCCAACGGGTGGGACCACCCGGTGAGTTGGTGCCGGGACTACGACGGCGGGCGTTCCTTCTACACGGGCATGGGCGGCACGGTGTCGTCCTACGACGAGGCGGACTTCCGTGCGCATCTGCGCGGGGCGCTGCTGTGGACCACCCGGCTGGCGCAGGCCGACTGCACGGCGAGCATCACCGGCAACTACAAGGCGGAGCGGCTGACCCGGCCCAACCAGCCCGGGCAAAGCGACCAGATCGGCGAGCCGCACGGGCTGGTCACCGCGCCCGACGGCCGGGTGCTGTACATCGGCCGGGGCGGCGCCGACTCCTCCCAGCCCGTGATCACCGACTGGAACAACCCCGACATCGGCAAGGGCAAGGGCCAGATCCACGTCTACGACCCCGCGACCAAGAAGGTCACCCTGGCAGGCGAGCTGACCGTCTTCGGCAACAAGGGCGGCGGCGACGAACTGGTCAAGGTCGAGGAGGGCCTGCTCGGCATCGAACTCGACCCGCGCTTCGAGCAGAACGGCTGGGTGTACCTGCACTACACGCCGCACGCGCAGATCAACCGCGACACCCGGATGGCCGAGCGGCGCGTCTCCCGCTTCACGCTCGACCTCGCCACCGACAAACTGGATCTGGGCAGCGAGAAGGTGCTGCTCAAGTGGCCGGTACAGATCCACAGTTGCTGCCATGCGGGCGGCGGGATGGCCTGGGACTCCAAGGGCAACCTGTACATCGCCACCGGCGACAACAACTCCAGCGGGTTCAGCGACGGTTACTCGGGCAACAACCCGCAGCCCAACTACAAGGGTGTCTCCTTCGCCGACGCGCGCCGCACCGCCGGCAACACCAACAACCTCAACGGCAAGATCCTGCGCGTCCACCCGGAACCCGACGGGACCTACACCCTCCCGGACGGCAACCTCTTCACCGGCAGGGAGACCGACGAGGGCGGCGGCAAGACCCGCGGCGAGATCTACGTGATGGGCGTGCGCAACCCCGCGCGCATCTTCGTCGACAAGCAGACCGACACCCTCTACGCCGGTTGGGTCGGCCCCGATGCCGGCGCGCCCTCGCCGACCTGGGGCCCCGCCAAGTACGACACCTTCGCCGTCATCACCGAGGCGGGCAACCGCGGTTGGCCGTACTGCATGGGCAACAAGCAGCCCTACCGGGACCGCAATCTGCCCGATCCCACCCAGCCGCTCGGCTGGTACGACTGCGATCACCCGAAGAACGAGTCACCGAACAACGACGGCCTGGTCAACCTGCCGCCCGTCACCGGCAACAACATCTGGTACTCGCCCCAGGGCGGCGCCCCGGACTACCCGCGCGACGCCAGCGGTGTCCCCTCGTACAAGCAGGAGGAGGCCACCTATCTGCTGCCGTGGCTCAAGGGCGGCGGCCAGGCCGCGATGAACGGGCCGGTCTACCGGTACGACGCGGCGAGCACAAGTGCGACCAAGTGGCCCTCCTACTGGGACGGCAAGTGGTTCGTCGGCGACTTCTACGACGCCGACCAGCCGCGCAACGCGGTCATCACCGATCCGAAGAACCAGGGCGACGGCGGCCTGCCGGTCCACTCGGAGTCCCTGAAGAAGATCGTGCCGGTCGGCAGCGACGGCATCAGGAATCTCATGGACTGGAAGTTCGGACCGGACGGCGCGCTGTACGTCCTCGACTACGGGCGCGGCTTCTTCACCTCGGACGCCAGGTCGGCGCTGTGGCGGGTCACTTACACGGGCGGCGGGCCGACGCCCGCCGCGGACCAGTTGGCGAGGGGGACGCGGTGACACGGCGACGAAGAGTCTGGACGGCCCTGTTGGCCGCGCTGCTCGTCGTACTCGGGCTGCAGGCGCTGCCCGCGGCAGGGCAGACCCAGCGGCCCCAGGGACAGGCCGCCGCCGCCCAGGTGCTCACCTGGACCGCCGGCGACGACATCACCAAGTACACCTCGGCGCCGACGACGGCGGTGGCGGGTTCGGCGACGATCGTCTTCGAGAACAGCCTGGCCACCGGCAACACCACCGGAATGCCGCACACATTGACGTTCGTGACGAACGATCCCGAGTTCAACAGCGATGTCCAGCTCAACATCCTGGCCAACCCGAGCGACGACCAGGGCGGCCGTCACACCGCCGAGGTGACGCTCACCCCGGGTCGCTACTTCTACCACTGCACGATTCCCGGCCACGGCCAGATGCAGGGCATCCTCGTGGTGACCGAGGGCGGGGGCGAGGACACGACGCCGCCCGATACGGCCGCGCAGGTGACCGGCACGCAGAACGCGCAGGGCGAGTACGTCGGCTCGGCGAGCGTCGCGATCAGCGCGACCGACGGCGACGGTGGGTCGGGGGTTGACGGCATACAGTATGCGGTCGATGACGCGGGTGACTGGATGCCGTACACCGCACCAGTCGTCGTCGACCGGATCGGCCCTCATACGGTCCGCTACCGGGCGTTCGACAAGGCGGGCAACGTGTCGACGGAGAAGAGCGTCGCGTTCACCGTCGCCCCACCGCCCTCCGACGACACCACACCACCCGACACCTCGGCGACGGTGAGCGGTGAGCAGAACGCCGACGGGACATACATCGACATGGCGACAGTCACCGTCAGCGCCTCCGATACCGGATCCGGCGTCAACACCATCGAGTACACGGTCGACTCGGGAGCCTGGCAGCCGTACGCCTCCCCCGTGATGGTGCACCAGCTCGGCGCGCACACCGTGCGCTATCGGGCCACCGACAAGGCGGGCAACGTCGCCACCGAGAAGAGCGTGCGGTTCACGGTCGTCGCCGCGTCCCCGCAGGACACGACCCCGCCGGTGACGGGCGTGACCGTGGACGGCACACGGAACTCCGACGGGGCGTACGTCGGGAACGCCAAGGTGACCGTGAGTGCGACGGACGAGGGCGGGTCGGGTGTCGACCGGATCGAGTATTCACTCGACGGCGGACCGTACATTGCATACACCATCCCGCTGGTGGTCGACCGCGCCGGCACGCACACCGTCGCCTACCGGGCGATCGACAAGGCGGGCAACACCTCCGCGGCTCGCACCGTGAGTTTCACGGTGGTGTCCGGCGGCGGGGTGCCCGCGCCCAACTGCCCGGAGTACGACGAGAGGTCGACGGTCATTGTCGGCACGGTCGACTCGGGCGTACCGAACCGGGTCACCGACAGCCGGTGCCGGATCAACGAGTTGATCGAGGACGAGAAGGAGTGGACGTCCCGCGCACTGTTCCTGAAGCACGTCAAGGCAGTCCTCGACAGGCTGCTGAAGGAAGGCGTCGTCGACCAGCGCGAGTACAACGCGATCCAGAAGGCCGCCCGCCAGTCCGGGATCGGCGGGCCCGGCCAGACCGAGGGCTACCGCACGATCCTCGACGGCAGCGCGGGGTCCTTCGCCAAGTGGCAGCAGGTCGGTGGCGGTTCGTTCGCGCCGAACCCCGACGGATCGATCACCTCCGGCACCAGCAGGGCCGGGCTCGGGATGCTGTGGTACCCGCAGCGCAAGTACGGCGACTTCTCGCTCAGGCTGCAGTGGCGTGACGACGCTCCGGGCACCGGCAACGCCAACTCCGGCGTGTTCGTGCGGTTCCCGTGGGTGCTCGACCACCCGGAGGAGCCGCGGCCGGAGTGGGTCGCCATCAAGTACGGGCACGAGGTGCAGGTGCTCGACCGGCCCGACGGGGACATGTACAAGACGGGCTCCGTCTACGGCTTCGACCGGGTGGGCCTCGCCGGGGCGGGCGTCACCCAGAAGGGCACCTGGAACGACTACGAGATCCGGGTGGTCGACCAGCACTACTCGGTCTACCGCAACGGCGTGCTGATCAACGAGTTCGACAACATCGGCGGTCAGGAGTTCTCCCCGCCGCGCTCGGACGACCCGGGCACGGACGGCCGGCGCTTCGCCTCCGGCTACATCGGGCTCCAGGTGCACGGCACGACGGACGTGGTCTCGTACCGGGACATCAGGATCAAGGAGCTGTAGGGCCGGACTTCTTGGCTCGGCTCGGCTGTACCCGCCTGGGTTCTCCCGGCATCTTCGGATATTCGGGCGGGTACGGCAGATCACCCAGTCCGTGGTCGTGCTCGTCGCGGCGCGCCAGCTCCAGGAGAGCCTCCAGGGAGAAGCGGTGATTGTCCATGTCCGCGTGCACGTCGCCGAGTTCGGCGAAGCGCGCGGGCATGGTCGCGATGTCGAAGTCCTGGGGATGCGCCTCGCCCACCTCCTCCCAGCGCAGGGGCGCGGAGACCGGGGCGTGCGGGCGCGGTCGTACGGAGTAGGCGGAGGCGATCGTGCGGTCCCGGGCCGTCTGGTTGTAGTCGAGGAAGATGCGCTCGCCCCGCTCCTCCTTCCACCACTTGATGGTCACGAGGTCCGGCATCCGGCGTTCCATCTCCCGCCCGACCGCGATGGCGGCCCGCCGCACCTGGGTGAAGGTCCAGCGCGGCTCGATCGGGACGAAGACGTGCAGGCCCCGGCCGCCGGATGTCTTCGGCCAGCCGCGCAGTCCGCCGAACTCGTCGAGGACCGCGCGCAGCTCGTGGGCGGCGCGGACCGCGTCGTCGTAGTCGGTGCCGGGCTGCGGGTCGAGGTCGATGCGGAGTTCGTCGGGGCGGTCGACGTCGTCGCGGCGCACCGGCCAGGGGTGGAAGGTGAGGGTGCCGAACTGGGCGGCCCACAGCACCGCGGCCTCCTCGGTGGGGCACATCTCGTCGGCGCTGCGACCGCTGGGGAAGGTGATGTGTGCGGTCGGGATCCAGTCGGGCATGTTCTTCGGCGCCCGCTTCTGGAAGAAGAACTCGCCCGTGACGCCCTCCGGATAGCGCTCCAGGGTGGTGGGGCGGTCGCGCAGGGCGCGCAGGATGCCCGGGCCGACGGCCTGGTAGTAGCGGGCGAGGTCCAGCTTGGTGAAGCCGCGCTCCGGGAAGAAGATCTTGTCCGGGCTGGACAGCCGTACGGTCCGGCCGCCCGCCTCCAGTTCCACCGCATCGCCCATGCGAGCCACGGTAGGCGTACCGCGCACACCTCGCATACCGGGCATTTCGCGATGCACAGGCGCAGAATCGGAGCATGGATCTGCCGGTGATGCCGCCCGTGAAGCCGATGCTCGCCAAGCCCGTGGCGAAGATTCCGCCGGACATGCACTACGAGGCGAAGTGGGACGGGTTCCGGGCGATCGTGTTCCGCGACGGGGCCGAGGTCGAGTTGGGAAGCCGTACGGGCAAGCCGCTGACCAGGTATTTCCCGGAGCTGGTGGCGGCGCTCAAGGAGCGGGTGCCCGAGCGGTGCGTGCTGGACGGGGAGATCGTCATCGCGCGGGAGGGGCGGCTGGACTTCGACGCGCTGACCGAGCGCATCCACCCGGCGGACTCCCGGGTGCGGATGCTGGCGGAGCGGACGCCGTCGTCGTTCGTCGCCTTCGATCTACTCGCCCTGGCGGACGACTCGCTGCTGGACGTGCCGCTCGGCGAGCGGCGGGCCCTGCTGACCACGGCCCTGGCCGAGGTGACGGCGCCCGTGCACGTGGCGCCGGCGACGACCGACATCGACGTGGCGCGACAGTGGTTCGAGCAGTACGAGGGGGCCGGCCTGGACGGGGTCATCGCCAAGCCGCTCAACGGGCGCTACCTCCAGGACGAGCGCGCCATGTTCAAGATCAAGCACGAGCGGACGGCGGACGTGGTCGTCGCGGGCTACCGGCTTCACAAGAGCGGTCCGGTGGTCGGCTCGCTCCTGCTCGGCCTGCACGACGACCGGGGCACCCTGCAGCATGTGGGCGTGTCGGCCGCCTTCCCGATGAAGCGGCGGGCCGAGCTGGTCGAGGAGCTGGAGCCGCTGCGCATGGACGACGTCTCGGGACACCCGTGGGCGGCCTGGGCCGAGGAGGCCGCGCACGAGACGGCCCGGCTGCCGGGGGCGCCCAGCCGCTGGTCCGGCAAGAAGGACCTGTCCTGGGTGCCGCTCAGGCCGGAGCGGGTGGCCGAGGTGGCGTACGACCACATGGAGAACGGCGCGCGCTTCCGGCACACGGCCCGCTTCCGCCGCTGGCGCCCGGACCGGACCCCCGAGAGCTGCACGTACGCGCAGCTGGAGGAGCCGGTGCGCTACGACCTGGCGGAGATCCTCGGCCCCCCGCAGTGACTGAGGCCCCTGAAGTGACTCATGCCCTCAAGTGACTCAGGTTCCTGAGGCGACTCAGGGCGTCATCAGCACCTTGACCGCGCCGTCCCGCTTCTGCTGGAACATCCGGTACGCGTTCGGTGCCTCGCTGAGCGGCAGCCGGTGGGTGGCGAAGTCGTCGACGCCGAGAGGGTCCTCGTCCGTGAGGTAGGGGATGATCTCGTCGCTCCAGCGGCGCACGTTGGCCTGGCCCATCCGGACCTGGATCTGCTTGTCGAACATGGTGAGCATCGGCAGCGGGTCGGCCATGCCGCCGTACACGCCGGACAGCGAGATCGTGCCGCCCCGGCGCACCAGCTCGATGGCGGTGTGGAGGGCGCCGAGCCGGTCGACGCTGAAGCGTTCCGCGAACGGCCCGCTGATCTTGCGGGGCAGCATGGCCGAGGCCTGCTGGGCGAGGCGGGCGGCGCCGCTGCCGTGGGCCTCGGTGCCGACGGCGTCGATCACGGCGTCGGGGCCGCGTCCGTCCGTCTCGTCGCGGATCTCCTGGACCAGTTCCTTCTCGCTGTCGAACCTCCTGAGGTCGTACGTCTGCACACCGCGCGACCGCGCCCGGCGCAGCCGCTCGCCCACCAGGTCCACGCCGAAGACCTGTCCGGCGCCGCGCAGTTGGGCGATGCGGCACGCCATGTCGCCGATCGGCCCGAGGCCGAGTACGGCGACGCTGCCGCCCTGCGGGACGTCCGCGTAGGCGACCGCCTGCCAGGCGGTGGGCAGGACGTCGGAGAGGTAGACGAAGCGGTCGTCGGGCGGGCCCTCGGGGACCTTGATCGGCCCGTACTGGGCCTGCGGGACGCGCAGGTACTCGGCCTGGCCGCCCGGTACCGAGCCGTACAGGCGGGTGTAGCCGAACAGGGCGGCACCCATGCCCTCGCTGGTGACCTGGGTGGTCTCGCACTGCGTCGGCAGTCCGGTCATGCACATCCAGCAGTTGCCGCAGGCGATCTGGAACGGCACCACGACCCGGTCGCCGGCCGCGAGGTCCGGCACCCCGGCTCCGACCTCCTCGACGATGCCCATCGCCTCGTGACCGAGGATGTCGCCGGGTGTCATGAACGCGGTGAGCACCTCGTACAGGTGCAGGTCGGAGCCGCACAGCCCGGTGGAGGTGACGCGGATGACGGCGTCCGTCGGCTCCTGGATCGTCGGATCGGGCACGTTCTCCACCCGTACGTCCCGCTTGCCCTGCCAGGTCACTGCTTTCATCGCACGCTCCCCAGGTTCACGTCGGCGTGTCCGGTCGACACCGGTTGCGGTGGCGCCCGGGTACCCGGGCGCCACCGGGCGAACCACCACCTGGGCCGATCGGCGTATTCAGCGCCGGTAATCAGATTCGATCGGGTATGGCCACGAATGAACTTACAAGCGCACAATCATTGACAAGAGACAGGTGGCCACGGTGGGCAAGAGACACAAGACGCGCATGCGGCGCGCCGCTACGGTGGCGGCGCTGCTCGCCGCCACGGCCACCGCCTCGCTGGCGGCGGGCTGCACGGGCGGGCGCGGCACGGGCGACGACGGACGCGGACAGCTGCGGACGCCCGCCGAAAGCCCGAACGAGAGCGCGATTCCGAGTGCGAGTGAGAGTCCGAGTGCGACCGAGAGCCGCGCCGCTGCCGGTCCCGTACTCGCCGTAAAGCTCGACAACGCGCGTGCGGCCCGACCCCACACGGGCCTCAACTCCGCCGACATCGTGTACGCCGAGCAGGTCGAGGGCGGGATGAGCCGGCTGATGGCGGTCTACGCGACCAAGCTGCCGAAGGTCGTCGGTCCGGTGCGCAGTGCCCGCGAGTCGGACCTGGAGCTGCTGCGTCAGTTCGACCGGCCGACGCTGGCCTTCTCGGGGGCCCAGAGCAAGCTGATGCCTCTGATCAACGAGGCACCGCTGGTCGCGCAGACCCCCGGCAGGGTGTCCGGCGCCTACTACCGGGGCACCGGCAAGCCCTCTCCGCACAACCTCTACCTGCGCCCGAACCGGCTGCTGGCCGCCGCCCCGGGGTCGGACGCGCTGACCACCGGTTTCCACTACGGCACCGCGCCCTCCGGCGGGCAGCGGGAGACCTCGCGGACGGTGCGCTACCCGGCGGCGAGCTTCACCTTCACCTGGTCCGCGAACCGGTCCCGCTGGCTGGTCTCCATGGACGGCACACCGACCGTGACGACCGACGGGAAGCGGGTGGCACCGGCGACGGTCGTCGTGCAGTACGTGAAGGTGCGCAAGTCCGCCTTCCACGACTTCCTCGGCAACAACACGCCGTACACCGAGACGGTCGGCGAGGGGCAGGCGGAGGTACTGCGCGGCGGGCGGGCCTACGACGTGAACTGGTCGCGGCCGAAGGCGACCGAGGGCACCGAGTTCACGACGGGCGACGGTACGCCGGTGAACTTCGCCAAGGGGCAGGTGTGGGTGGTGTTCGCGAAGGCGTCATGAGCGGCTGAGCGGGTTCAGGGATGGGTGACGAGGGGTTCCGCCGGGTTGCGGAGCCCCTCGGCCGCGTCCGAGACCCGCCGGATGAGGTCGAAGAACACGGACTGCTCCTCGGCGGACAGCGGGGCCAGGAAGACCTGGTTCATCCGGGCCGTGCGCACGGTGAGCTTGCGGTGGGTGCGCAGGCCCTCGTCGGTGAGGCGCAGCAGGAAGCGGCGGCCGTCCTGCGGGTCGCGCACCTTGTCGAGGAGTCCGCGCCGGCCGAGCCGGCTGATCACCTCCGCGATGGTCGACCGGTCCAGGCCCACCCGCTCCCCCACCGTGCGCTGATCGACTCCGGGCTCGGCGACGAGTGCGTTGAGGACCGCGAACTGCGGCGAGGTGATCTCCTCGGAGACCATCGTGTTCCACAGCAGGTAGTGCGCCTGCTGGAGCCGCCGGGCCAGGTGCCCGGGGTGGGTGGTGAGGTCCACCGCGGCCATGTGCGCTCCCGAGATAGATTCATTGGTGCACTGAACAATACCGGGGCGGCGCCCCGACTGTCCGCGATGCACGCATGTGAACTGACCTTCCATTTCTCCTGGGTCTTGACGCCCCGCCGCTCCGGTGGCAGCGTGAAGGACACCTCGCTGAAATAATCAGTGCCCTGACTAATTTGCCAATTGCTCGAGACGGGCGCTCGAACGGGATGGGGCTTCACGGATGGACAAGGTGGTCGCCACAGCCCTCGGGGCGGCCCTTGGAAGCTGTCAACCGGGCGCCGGCCAAGGCGGGCAAGGACTTCGACGACCTGTCCGTGCTGGAGCTGAACGAGGCGTTCGCCGCCCAGGTACTGGGTCGTGTGGCGCAGTGGCCAGAGTTCGACCCGGCGATCCTCAACCCGCAGGGCGGTGCCATCCGCCCTCGGCCATCCGCTGGGCGCCTCCGGTGCCCGTCTCGCCGGTACGGTCGCCCACCAGCTCGCCCGTGCGGGCAGCGGGGTCGGCGTGGCCACGTTGTGCATCGGAGTGGGCCAAGGACTCGCCCTGGTTCTGGAACGCTGAGCACCGTCTGCGACCGCGGGCCGTCTGTGGGTGGTCGCGCCCGCGCGGCGGAGCGCACATTGATACAGCCCCGCGCCCCTTCAGGGCGCGTCACCGCCGCCCCCGACTTTGACGCGAATGTCAGGAACCCCAGGAACCCCCAGGAACTCTCCATGACTCTCACGCAGTACGACATCGACCTGGAAATCGCGGCCGAGCACGCCGCGTACGAGAAGCGCGTCGCCGACGGCGCGCCCGTCGAGCACCAGCCGCGCCGCGACTACGCCCCGTACCGCTCCTCGGTGCTGCGCCACCCCAAGCAGCCGCTGGTCGCGATCGACGTGAGCCGGGACCCGGAGGTGGTGGAGCTGTCCTCCCCCGCCTTCGGGGAGCGGGACATCACCGAGATCGACAACGACCTGACCCGGCAGCACAACGGCGAGCCGATCGGCGAGCGCATCACCGTCTCCGGGCGGCTCCTCGACCGCAACGGGCGCCCCGTCCGCGGCCAGCTGGTCGAGATCTGGCAGGCGAACTCCGCCGGGCGGTACGCGCACCAGCGCGAGCAGCACGACGCCCCGCTGGACCCGAACTTCACCGGTGTGGGCCGCACTCTGACCGATGACAGCGGCTGCTACCACTTCACGACCGTCCAGCCGGGGCCGTACCCGTGGCGTCAGCACGTCAACGCCTGGCGGCCGGCGCACATCCACTTCTCTCTGTTCGGTTCCGCGTTCACGCAGCGGCTCGTGACGCAGATGTACTTCCCGAGCGACCCGCTCTTCCCGTACGACCCGATCATCCAGTCGGTGACCGACGACACGGCCCGGCAGCGGCTGGTGGCGACGTACGACCACAGCCTGTCGGTGCCGGAGTTCTCCATGGGCTACCACTGGGACATCGTGCTCGACGGGCCGACCGCCACCTGGATCGAAGAAGGGCGCTGACCTGCCATGACGAAGATCGACACACATCGTCCGGAGAGCGTGCTGCCCACCCCGTCGCACACGGTCGGCCCGTTCTTCGGCCACGCGCTGCCGTTCCCCGGCGGCGGCGACATCGCCCCGGTCGGCCACCCGGACACCATCGCGGTGCACGGGCGCGTGTACGACGGCGAGGGCAATCCGCTGCCCGACGCGTTCGTGGAGCTGTGGGGTCCGGACCCGGAGGGCAACCTGCCGACCGCCGACGGCTCGATGCGGCGCGACCCGGCGAGCGGCGGCTTCCTCGGCCGCAACGGCGTGGAGTTCACCGGCTGGGGCCGCATCGAGACGGACGCGAGCGGCCACTGGTCCGCGCGCACGCTGCGGCCGGGTGCGCGCGGGCAGAGCGCCCCGTACCTCAGCGTGTGCGTGTTCGCGCGCGGGCTGCTGGTGCATCTGTTCACCCGGATCTACCTGCCGGGTGACGAGGCGGCGCTCGCCGCGGACCCACTGCTCGCGCGACTGGACCCGGAGCGACGCGACACGCTGATCGCGACCGAGCAGGGCAAGGGAACGTACCGTTTCGACATCCGCCTTCAGGGCGAAGGCGAGACGGTCTTCCTGGAGTTCCAGTGACATCAGCAGAACCGGACGCCGGCCTGCTCGCCCCCGGGTGGGCCGGCTCCCCCGCCGCGGCCGCCACGAGCGACGGCGCCTTTCTGCAGGCGCTGCTCGACGCGGAGGCCGCGCTGACCCGCGCCCAGGCCGCGCTGGAGCTCGCCCCGCCGGAGGCCGCGACGGCGGTGACCGGGGTGGCCCGCGCGGACCGCTTCGACCCGCACTCCCTCGCTCAGCGGGCCCATGGCGGCGGAAATCCGGTGATTCCCCTGGTGGCCGACCTGACCAGGGCGGTCGGCGCCGAGTACGGCCCGTACGTGCACCGGGGTGCGACCAGCCAGGACATCATGGACACGGCGATGATGCTGGTCGCCGGACGCGCCCTGGATCCGGTCCTCACCGACCTCACCCGCACCGAACAGGCGCTGGCCCGGCTGGCCGCCGAGCACCGCGACACCGCGATGCCTGGCCGCACGCTGACCCAGCACGCCGTACCGACGACGTTCGGGCTGAAGGCGGCCGGGTGGCGGTCGCTGGTGCTGGACGCCCGGGACCGGGTGACGCCCGTACGGAACGCGCTGCCCGCCCAACTCGGCGGCGCCGCCGGGACGTTGGCGGCCTTCACGGCATACGGCGCGGCCGATCCCACCGCGCTGCTCGCCGCCTTCGCCCGGGAGGCGGGCCTCGCCGCGCCGCCGCTGCCCTGGCACACCCTGCGTACGCCGGTCGCCGACCTGGCCGGGTGCCTGGCGTTCACGGCGGGGGCGCTCGGCAAGGTCGCCGCAGACGTGCTCACCCTCTCCCGCACCGAGATCGCCGAGGTCGCGGAGGGCAGCGGGGGCGGCTCCTCGGCCATGCCGCACAAGGCGAACCCCGTACGGTCCACGCTGATCGCGGCCGCCGCCCGGCGGGCGCCGCAGCTCGCGGCCACGCTGTACGGCTCGCTCGTCGCCGAGGACGAGCGGCCGGCCGGGGCCTGGCACGCCGAGTGGGAGCCGCTGCGGGACCTGCTCCGGCTGGTCGGCGGCGCCGCCCGCGACGCGGCCGAACTGACCGAGGGCCTGCGGGTCCACGCGGACGCCATGCGCGAACACCTCGACCTCACCCACGGGTTGGTCGTCTCCGAGCGGCTGTCCGCCGAGCTGGCGCCCGTCCTGGGCCGCGCCCGCGCCAAGGAACTGCTCACCGACCTCGCCGGGCGTGTGTACGCCGAAGGGCGGAGCCTGGGTGAACTCCTCGCCGAGCAGCCCGAGCTGAAGGACGTCGACCTCGGCGAACTCACCGACCCCACCCGCTACACCGGCTCCGCCTCCGCCCTCACCGACCGTGCTCTGGAGCGACGTTGACCGACAAACTGCTCAACCACCGTGCCGAAGGGTCCGATTCCGCGCCCCCGCTGCTGCTCGGGCCCTCCCTGGGCACGTCGTACGCCCTGTGGGACCAGGTCGCGCCCGAGCTGTCCGTCACCCACCGGGTGATCCGCTGGGACCTGCCGGGACACGGCGGTTCGGCGGTCGACCTGATCGGGCCCGGGGCGACCGTCGGCGATCTCGCCGACCTGGTGCTGGCGCTCGCCGACTCCCTGGGCATCGAGCGGTTCGCGTACGCCGGGGTGTCGCTGGGCGGTGCGGTGGGGCTGCAGCTGGCCGTGCACCATCCACAGCGGGTGTCGTCGCTCGCGGTGATCTGTTCCTCCGCACACTTCAACGGCTCCAAGCCGTGGGAGGAGCGGGCCGCGCGCGTCCGGAGCGAGGGCCTGGGCCCGCTGGCGGAGAGTGCCGACGCGCGCTGGTTCACTCGCGGGTTCACCGTGCCGGAGCTCGTCCGGGACCACCGGGACGCCGACCCCGACGCGTACGCCGCCTGCTGTGACGCGCTGGCCGCGTTCGACCTGCGGGAGCGGCTGGCGGAGATCTCCGCGCCCACCCTGCTGGTCGCCGGCCGCGAGGATCCCGCGACCCCGCCGGCGCATCTGCGGGAGATCGCGGACGCCGTGCCGGACGCCGCGCTGGTGGAGATCCCGGGCGCCGCGCACCTGGCGCCCGCGCAGTGCCCCGAGGCCGTCCTGACCGCCCTGCGGGCGCACTTCGACGGCAGCGCCGAGCGCGGTATGGAGGTGCGGCGCCAGGTTCTCGGGGACGCGCACGTCGACCGGGCGCAGGCCCGGCAGACGCCCTTCACCGCCCGCTTCCAGGACTTCATCTCGCGCTACGCCTGGGGTGAGATCTGGACCGACCCGACTCTCAGCCGCCGCGAGCGCAGCATGATCACGCTGACCGCGCTGGTCGCGCACGGCCACTACGACGAGCTGGCCATGCATGTGAGGGCGGCCCGGCGAGGCGGCCTCACCCCCGAGGAGATCGGCGCGGTGTTGCTGCAGACCGCCGTGTACTGCGGGGTCCCGGCGGCGAACTCGGCATTCGCGACCGCCCAGCGGGTGCTGGCGGAGGAGGACCAGGCTGAAGGGTGACTTTTGCGCGGGACCGCCGGAGGGTGATCCCTGCGCCGGACCACCGGAAGGCGCCCTGCGCGGACCGCGGGAAGGTGACCCCTGCACGGACCACCGGAAGGTGACCCTGCCGGTGGACCACCGGAAGGTGACCCTGCCGGTAGTAGCTTCAAGAGCACCTCGCTGATGCCCCCGCCGCGTGCCTACGGTGGGGGCATGTCCACGATTCTGATCACCGGTGCCACCTCCGGTCTCGGCCGGTACGTCGCCTTCGAACTCGTTCGCGCCGGACACCTCGTCCTCGCCCACGGCCGCGACGCCGCCCGCACGCGGCAGCTCGTCCATGAGCTGCGCGGCGAGGGTGCCGCCGAGGGATTCGTCGCCGATCTGGCCTCGCTGGCGCAGGTACGCGAGCTGGGCGCCCGGGTCGCAGAGGCCCACCCCGAGCTCGACGTCCTGGTCAACAACGCGGGCGTGGGCAGCGGCTCACCCGGCTCGGGGCGCGAGGTGAGCGCCGACGGGCACGAACTGCGGCTGGCGGTGAACTACTTGGCGCCGGTCGCGCTGACCCGAGCCCTGCTGCCCGTGCTCCGCTCCAACCCGCCCGCGCGGATCGTCGACGTCGGCTCGGCCGGCCAGGAGCCGCTCGACTTCGACGACCCCGAACTCACCCGCGGCTACAGCGGTTTCTCGGCGTACTGCCGCGCCAAGTTCGCGCTCGCCGCGCACACGTTCGCGCTCGCCGAGGAATTGGAGGGCACCGGCGTCTCGGTGAACGTACTGCACCCGGCGACCTTCATGGACACGGCAATGGTCCGGGAGGCCGGCGTCAGCCCCTGGAACTCCGTCGCCGACGGAGCCTCGGGCGTCCTCGCCCTGGCCACCCAGGAGCTGGGCAGTGGCCGTTACTTCGACGGCACGCGACCGGCGCGGGCGCACGACGCGGCGTACGGCAGGGACGTACAAAAGCGTCTGTCGGCGGTCACCGACCAGCTGCTGGACGGCTGACCTACCGCAGCCCGCGCCCGCTCTCCAGCACCGCCCTCGCCTGCGCCACCAGCCCGTCCGCCCCGCACGACCGCGCCAGCGCCAGGCCCCGGTCGAGCTCGGCGACCGAGCGGGCGAGGATGCCGTACTCGACGCGGGCCGCCGCGTGTTCGTACTGGCAGGGCGAGGCCTCCAGATGGGCGACCGCCTGGGCGGCCAGCCGGACCGCGCGCTGGCCGGTCTCCAGGGCGGCGGCGCAGCGCAGGGCCTCGCCGATGGCCGTGTCGGTGCCGAGACGTTCGGCGTGCCGGCGGACGTCGGTGGCGAGCCGGGCGGCGCGGCCCGGGTCCTCGGTGGCGAGGGCGCGGACGAGGTCGAAGGCCCAGGGGACGAGCACCGGATTGTGGTGACCGCGGACGGCGGCCGCCTTCTCCGCGGCCTCCAGTTCGTTGATGCCGTCCTTGGTGCGGCCGACGGCGAGCAGGAGCCGGCCGCGCACGGCCCGTGGGTCCGGCAGCACTATCGTGGACGGATAGGGCGGGGCGAAGCCGTATCGTTCGGCGACGTCCCAGGCCTCGTCGATGTGGCCGCGGGCGAGCAGCGTGTCGACGAGATTGCAGGTCGCGGTCCAGTACAGGGGAAGTCCGCGGCCGACGCGTTCGGCGATGGACAGCGCCTCGCGCAGGGATTGCTCCGCGTCCGCCAGGCGGCCGCGCCTGCGGTGCCCGACACCGACGTAGGCGTGTGCCAGGGCGAGGTGTCCCCCGCTCCAACCGGCGCTCACATAGCTGCGCACGGCCTCGCTGTAGAGGCTTTCGGCGCGGTCGAGGCAGTCGGTGTACGCGTACGCGTTGGCCAGCATCAGCAGCAGTTCGATGCCCCACTCGGTGCCGGTCCAGCCGAGCCCGGGAGCCAGGCGGCCGTTGACGAGGGCGCGATCGCACAGCTCGATGACCTCCTGGGCGCCCTCGCCGCGCATCAGGGCGTCGAAACCGCGCAGGATGAGCAGCGCGCGTTCGGAGTTGTCCCGTCCGGTGCAGGTCCGGGCGAGTTCGGCCAGACGCTCGGACCGGCCGGGTGTGGCGGCCTCACCGGCGTGGATGCCGTCCCACATGATGTGCACCGCCTCCAACCGCATCTGGGCGGGACCGGGTTCGAGCCGGGCCGCTTCTGCCTGCACCGTGCGGACGGCCTCCTCCAGCTGGTCGTTGTGGACCAGCGCCTGGGAGAGGCGGACGACCGCGTCAACTCGATCGTCGGCGTCGAGGCCGGGCATGCCGAGCGCGGCCCGCATGTGGCCGATGGTCCTGTCGGGCATGGTCAGCAGACTGGCGCAGCCGAGTTCGTAGAGCAGGCGCGCGTGGACGTCGGGCGTGGGCGGTTCCAGCAGGGCGCGCTCGAGGCAGCGGCGGGCCGCGTCGGGGGCGCCGACGACGAGGTGCTCCCGGGCGGCCTCGCGCAGTTTCTGGACGAGTTCCTCGTCGTCGTCCGGGTGGACCTGGAGGAGATGGCGGGAAGCGGCCGCGGCGCCCCGGCCCAGGTCGGTGACCATCTGGGCGGCTATGCCATGCATCGCGGTGCGCAGGGCGGGCGGGATGGAGTCGTACACGGCGGTGGCGATGAGCGGGTGGACGAATTCCAGGTCGCCCTCGCCCGCGGGGCTGTTCGCCGGGTCGGGTGCGGTGAGGATGCGGGCGCTGCGCAGCAGTTCGGCGCAGCGCACGGCGTCGTCGCGGCCGAGGGTGGCGAGCTTGGCCACCAGGTCGACGGAGATGCCGGTGCCGAGGATGGCGGCCGCCCAGGCGAACCGGGTGGCGTCGATGCCGAGTTCCTCCAGGCGGGCGACGAGGCCGCCGCCGCGGGCCGAGCGGTTCAGGGCGCGCAGTTCACCGGCCGCGCTCTCGCTCGGCTCGAGTTCGCTGTCCTGGACCTTGGCGAGGAGTTCGACGGCCTCGTAGGGGTTGCCGGCGGTGACGGCCCAGACCTCGCGGCAGAACGCGGCGTCGACGTGCTCGCCGAGGGTGGCGCGGGTCAGTCCGGCGGTGGCGTCCGGGGTCAGGGCGCTCAGGGCGGTGGCGGGGTGACCCGCGGTGGCGGCGACCGCGTCGAGCAGCCGGGCGCTCTCGCCGGTCATCTCGCCGGGGCGGCGGGCCACCACGACCAGGACGGACAGGTCGTCCAGGCGCTCGGCGAACGCGGCGAGCCAGCGCAGGGTCTCCTGGTCGGCCCAGTGGGCGTCGTCGATCAGCAGGACGAGCGGCCAGTCGCGCCGGGACAGCCGGCGAACCAGGGTGACCAGGCCGTCGGTGACGCCCTGCGGGTCGGCCTGCCGCTCACCGGGGTCGGTGAGACCGAGGGCGGGGCCCGCGATGTCGTACCAGTCGCCGAGGTACTCGCGGGCCTCCTGAGGCATCAGCGATACGAGGGCGGGCTGCAGCAGCTGTCGTACGACGTTGAAGGGGACGGGCCTGAGGGTCTCGCCGCCGCGTGCCGACCACACCGTGCAGCCGCGTTCTTCGGCGAGGCGGCGGGTCTCGGCGAGCAGGGCGGTCTTCCCGAAACCGGCCTCGCCGGTGATCATCAGCAGGCTGCCGGAGGAGGAGTCGTCGGCGGCCAGCGCTTCGATGGCCCGTACGACGGCGGCGACTTCCTCGTCCCGCTCCCACAGCGAGGCCGGGGCGGCCGCCAGGGGCCGTACCTCCGTCATCCCGCAACCTCCCCAAGTCGCCCGAACGACCTACAAGCCTTGAGCGTAGCCGTCCCGATGCGGAAGCGGAGGCCGGTCCGGGCACCGGTTGCCGTGACGGGTGACGTCGGGTGCGCGAAGGCGACGCGCCTTGCCCGGAACCGGTGGACACAAACTTGACCATCAGTCAGAAACGCCCGGCGCGCGCCCACGCCGACGGCCCGGCAGCCCCCGTTCGTTGCAGTGGCCCCACCACCCGCCCCGACTCGTCACGGAATGAGGTGGATTCGCCCCTCGTCCCTCTCATGCCTCTTTCACCGAGGCCTCATACGGTGGGGACATGACGCAGGCGACTCCCCCCGGCTGGTATCCCGACCCCGGGCAGACAAGTGACGGTCCCGCCACCGAGCGCTGGTGGGACGGCAAGGCATGGACGGACCAGACCCGCCCCGCGGGATCGGCCGCCGCGTGGGGTCCCCCGCAGGCCGTGGCGGGCGGCGGGGCGTTCCCGGCGCATCCGGGGTATCCGGGTCATCCCGCCCCGCCGCCGGGCGGCTCGCGGCGCGGTCTGCGCACGGGCATAGCCGTGGCGGCGGCCGTGGTGGTCCTCGCGTGCATAGGCGCGGGGGTGTACGCGCTCTCCGGCGACGAGGGCGGCAGCGGCAACACCGCCGACTCACAGGGACCGGGCGGACAGGGCGGCGGCCCCGGCGGCAACGGCGGCCCTACAGGCGGCCCGTTCGGCGGCAACGGCGGCTCCGGGGGCGACGGTGGCTCCGGCGGATCGGGCGGATCGGGCGGATCCGGGGGGCAGTCGCCCTCTCCCGGCCAGTCCGAGGCGCCGAAGATCGAGAGCGGTTCGGTGACCGACACGGCCGACGGGATCAGCCTGCCCATACCGGACGACTGGTACGGCCAGCAGATGTCGGCCGGCGCGGCGGTCACGTCGAACGACTCCTACGACTGCCCCGGCGACACCTCCAAGTCCTGCACGAAGGGCGGCGCGTACTCGGCTCCCGCCCTCTTGATCGGCACCAAGGGCAGCACGGCCGAGGAGATCGCCAAGGCGGATATCTCGGACAACGCGGAGGAGTCCTACGGCGGCGCCACCTACGGCGCGATCACCTCGCACGACGTACTGGCCTCCAAGGCCGTGACCGTGGCCGGGCAGAAGGGCTACCTGGTCCGCTGGAAGGCGGTCACCAGCAAGGGCTCCGACGGCTATGTGCAGTCGCTGGCCTTCCCCTCCCCCGCGAACCCCCAGCAGATGGTCCTCGTCCGCTTCGGCGTCGACGTCGAGGAGACGCAGGCCGTACTCGACGAGATCACCAAGGGCATCAAGGTGTCGACCGGCGGCGGCAACGGCCAGAACGCCTGAGGTCCGCTCTCCGGGAAGCGTGCCGGCCGGGTGGGGCGCCCCTCCGCTCAAGAGGTGCCCACCCGGCCGGGGGGTGCGCGCCGCCCCCGTCCCCACGGTGCGGCGCGAGCAGGTCACCGTCCCGGGCCCGCGGACGGCGGCCTGGGTCTCAGGTCAGGCCGAGTGCGGGCAGCACGGCGGCCTCCACGAACCGGACCATGTAATCCGGTTCGGCGTACTTGCCCTCCAGGACGGGCCGCGCGCGCAGGACGCCGAACATCTGGGCCGGGATGTACTCCAGCGCCGGATGGTCGGCGGCGATCTCGCCGCGTTCCACGCCGCGCCGCAGGATCTCCTGGAGCGCGGCGATCTCCGGTTCGACGAGCGCCTCGCGCAGCGCCAGCGCGAGTTCCTCGTCCTGGGTGACGGCGTGGCCGAGCGCCTGGACCAGCTTGGTGTCGCTCGTCGACCAGGCGCCGGCCGCCCGTGCGGCCTGGCGCAGGTCCTCGGCGAGCGAGCCGGTGTCGATGCCGGCGAAGCGCACCCGACGGCTGCCGCGCAGGGCCGCCGCCACGAACTGGGGCTTGGTCTTCCACTGCCGGTACAGGGTGGACTTGCTGCAGCGGGTACTGGTGGCGACGCCGTCCATGCTGACGGAGTCGTAGCCGCATTCGCGGATCTGCTCGAGTACGGCGTCGAAGAACTCCCGCTCACGCTCCGGCGTGATCTTGGAGCGGCGCGAGGCGGCGACCGTCTCCGGTCCGTCCGCGGCCTGCGACGTCATCTGCTCTTCTCCTCACTCGGTCCGGCGGGAGGGGCCCGCCCTTCCAGTGTGTCGTATGTCAATCGATACGCCAGTGTACCGGTACGGTGGCGTATCGGTACACTGCCGTATCGGTACACTGTCGTATCGGTACACTGTCGTATCGGTACTCACCCGTATCGATGAGTTCCGGCCGTTCGGCGAGTCACACCCCCGTCCGGCATCAGCACACGCACCACCGTCAGCGAAAGGGCCGGGGGATGAATGCCCGCACCGAGCCTTCCCAAGCGGCGCCGAGCGCGATAGCGCGGCCGCCGCTCGTCCGTGAGCTCCTGGTCGTCACAGGGCTCTTCCTCGTCTACAAGTTCGGCCGGCAACTGGCGACGGGCCACGCCGGCGAGGCCTTCCACAACGCGCACCGCGTGTGGGACCTGGAACGCACCCTGCATCTGCCCGGCGAAGGCTCGGTGCAGTCCCTGCTGCTGCACGGTGACACGCTCGCGCACCTCGCGAACACCTACTACGCGACCGTCCACTTCCCGGCGACCGTGGCCTTCCTGGTCTGGCTCTACCTGCGCCGCCCGGCGCACTACGTGTGGGCCCGCCGCGTGCTGGCCGCGCTCACCACCGCCGCGCTGGTGCTGCACCTCGTGCTGCCCCTGGCCCCGCCGCGCATGCTCGCCGTGACCGGCCTGGTGGACACCGCACGGGTCTACGGCCCCTCCGTGTACGGCCCGCCGCAGACCGACCAGCTCTCCAACCAGTTCGCGGCGATGCCGTCGCTGCACTTCGGCTGGGCGCTGATGCTGGCGATCGGCCTGATCGTCGCCACCCGGTCGCAATGGCGCTGGCTGTGGCTGCTCCATCCGGTGCTGACGCTGCTGGTGATCGTCGGGACGGCGAACCACTACTGGCTGGACGCGATCGCGGCGGGTGCCCTGCTGGGCCTCGCACTCGCGGTGATCCACCCGCCGCACCGCACGGCGACCACCGCCGGACGCGCTCAGGACGCCCTCGTGCCCGTATCCGCCGCGCCCGCCTCCGCCGAGGAGCAGGTTCTCGTGGGGGCGGCCCGATGAACGCCACCCTGCTCGCCGTCGTCCTGTCCCTCTTCTCCTCCGTCGCCTACGCGGCGGCGGCCGTCGCCCAGGAGCGGCTGGCCTCGCGCAACCCGGGCTCGGGCACGCTGCGGCTGCTGCGCTCGGGGGCCTGGTGGGGGTCGGTCGTGCTCAACGCGTCGGCCGCCCTGCTGCACGTCGTCGCCCTGAAGTACGGACCGCTGACCGTGGTCCAGCCGCTCGGCGCGCTCACCCTGGTCGCGGCGGTGCCGCTGGGGGCGCGGGTCGCGGGGCGGCGGGTCAGCGCCGTTGAGTGGCGGGGCACCGCGCTGACGCTGCTCGGTCTGTCCGCGATCCTCGTCACGGCGTCCGGGCCGGCGCCCGAGGACGTGCTGAGCGCGCCCGAGGCGGTGGCGGTCGCGGGCGTCACGGCGGCCCTGATCGGTGTGCTGACGCGCCCGGGCACCCGGCCGGGCCTGCGGCACGCGTCGGCGTCCGGCTTCGCCTCCGGTGTCGCCTCCGCGCTCACCCAGACCGTGACGGTGGCCGTGACGGACCGCTCGGAATCACTGCTCAGCGTGCAGGTGATCGGGGTGGCGCTGCTCGTCGCGGCCTTCGCGACCGGCGGCCTGCTGCTGTCCCAGACGGCCTACCGGGGCGGCCTCGGTGCCCCGCTCGCGGTGGTGACCCTGGCGAACCCGGTGGCCGCCGCGGCGATCGGGCTCGCCCTGCTCGGCGAGCGGCTGCAGGGCGGCGCGTCGGGGGTGCTGCTCGCGCTGGCGGGGGCCGGGCTCGCGGCCTGGGGCGTGGTGCTGCTGTCGCGTGCGACACCCGCCGCGGACCTGGCCGGGACCGACCACGAGGAACACCCCGTTGCCGCGGTCCTGGCGTTGACGCCGGAATCGGCGACGGCCGAACCGGCGCTGGTGCCCCGGCAGTCCGAGCCGGGACACCTCACACCACTGTGAGCTCCGTCGCGGGCAGGCTCAGCCGAATCCCCGCGAGTCCTGCTTGAGCGCCGTGTCGACGGTCAGCGCCGTCGCCACGACCAGGCTCAGCAGCGGCTCGGGCAGCTGGTAGTGGATCTGCAGGACGTAGTTGTCCGCGGTGGTGAACATCGTCTTGGCGAGGCCTTCCCAGGTCTTGGTGATCCGGGCGACCTCCTTGTCGGTGTGGTCGACGATCGCGAAGTTCCACGCACGCCAGTTCTCCGCCTTGATCGCGCCGACCTGCCGGCCGTTCACGTTCATCGCGAAGTTGATCTTGCCGATCATGTTCTGCTGGACGATCTCACCGATCGGCTGACCGTCGGGACGCGCCACGATCACCCGTGACTTGAGGAACTTGGCGGGCCGGGTCAGCAGCAGTACGGGCTGCCCGTGGGCGTCGCGGATCTCCAGCTTGTGGGTCAGGAACTGGTCGACGCTGGCGACGAAGCGCAGGGCCTTCTTCAGCGCGCTCTGCCCGACCTGGACCACCGAGCCGAGCTGGTTGCCGCCCTGGTCCATGACCTTGTACTCGTTGGTCAGCTCGATCAGCTTGGCCTTCTGGTTCACCACCAGGACCGGCTCGGTGAACAGGCTGCCGCCGCCGGGGCCGCCTGCCGCGACCCCGGCCTGCTGCTGTACCTGACGCTGGACGCGCGGGTCCGGACCGGCCGGCTGCTGCGGCATCTGCGGCGCCGCCTGGGCCTGCTGGTTCGCGTTCGTGTGCTCGGTCCACTGCGCGCCGTCCCAGTAACGGAGCGTCTGGGCCGCTCCGTGCGGGTCCGGGTACCAGCCTGCAGGTGTGTTCGATTGCGTGGTCACCGACGCACACTATCCCGACCGTCCCGGTCCCTGACCACCCCCGCACCTGCGCCTTCCGGAAGGCTTTACCCAGTGATGACGGCCGGGTCGCTCACCCCCGGCCGCCCGTTCTCGACGTGTCCGGCGAACGTCCGCAGGAACGCCGGATCGGCCTCGGACGTGACGGCCAGGTCGTACCAGCGCCTGCTCGCCGTGAGGTCGAAGGTGTGCTTCACGGCGGCGCCGGCGCGCACGGTGAAGGTCCTGGCCGGTTCGCCGTATCCGCGGGTGACCTTCAACCGCACCGTGTCGGAGCCCTTGTTGGTGAAGGTCAGCTGGACGTCGTCGCCGGTGTGGCGCGCGGTGACCTCGGGGCCGGCGCTCTTGTTCGGCCCCTTGAAGACGCGCAGGAATCCGTTCGGGCCGTGCACGGTCAGGTCGTACGAGCCGTTCGAGTACGCCGAGTTCCAGGCGTCCGCGACGGTCTTGCCGGCTTCGGTGGTATAGGTCCAGGGACCGTCGGTGCGGTTGCCGGAGGTCACCAGGAACGCGGCACCGGCCTTGGCGCCGGAGGCGAAGGTGAGGGTGAAGGTGCCGCTCGCCGGGTCGACCGAACCGTCCACGTGCGGGGCGTACTTGAGGGGGCGGGCGAGGCGCAGACCGCGCTCCTGCTTGGGCAGGGAGGGATTGGCGGGCAGGATCGGCACGTAGTCGGGGTGGCGTTCGCGGTCCGGCGGCTCATAGCCGTCGGTGTCGGGCAGGGCGACCGGACTGGTGTCCTTGCGGGAGAAGTCGAACGCGGCCGTCAGGTCGCCGCAGACCGCGCGCCGCCACGGCGAGATGTTCGGCTCGCGCACGCCGAAGCGGTTCTCCATGAACCGAATGATCGAGGTGTGGTCGAGCGTCTCGGAGCAGACGTAGCCGCCCTTGCTCCAGGGCGAGACGACGATCATCGGCACCCGCTGGCCGAGCCCGTACGCCCCGGCGACGTGGCTGCTGTCGCCCTTGAAGAGGTCCGGGCCGACGTCGACCGTGGACCTGCCCTGGTCGGCGGAGGCCGGCGGGAACGGCGGGACCATGTGGTCGAAGAAGCCGTCGTTCTCGTCGTACGTGACGAACAGGGCCGTCTTCGCCCACACCGCCGGGTCGGAAGTGAGCGCGTCGAGGACCTGCGCGATGTACCAGGCACCGTAGTTCGCGGGCCAGTTGGGGTGCTCGGTGAACGCCTCGGGGGCCACGACCCAGGAGATCTGCGGCAGCTTCCCGCCCTTGACGTCGGCCTTGAGCTGGTCGAAGTAGCCCTCGCCCTTGGTCTGGTCGGTGCCGGTGCGGGCCTTGTCGTACAGCGGGTCGCCGGGCTTGGCGGTCCTGTACTGGTTGAAGTAGAGGAGCGAGTTGTCGCCGTAGTTGCCGCGGTAGGCATCCTCGATCCAGCCCCAGGAGCCGTCCGCGTCGAGACCGTCGCCGATGTCCTGGTAGATCTTCCAGGAGATCCCGGCCTTCTCCAGACGCTCGGGGTAGGTGGTCCAGCCGTAGCCGACCTCGTCGTTGCCGAGGACCGGGCCGCCGCCGGTGCCGTCGTTGCCCGTGTAGCCGGTCCACAGGTAGTAGCGGTTCGGGTCGGTCGAGCCGATGAACGAGCAGTGGTAGGCGTCGCAGACGGTGAAGGAGTCGGCGAGCGCGTAGTGGAAGGGGATGTCCTCGCGGTTCAGGTACGCCATGGTCGTGGAGCTCTTGGAGGGCACCCACTTGTCGTACTCGCCGGAGTTGAAGGCGGCGTGGCCGTCGTTCCAGCCGTGCGGGAGATCCTGGAGGAAGGCCATGCCCAGGTCGTCGGCGTCCGGGTGGAACGGAAGGACGTCCTTGCTTCCGTCCGACTGGTACCAGACGGACTTGCCGTTCCGGAGGCTGACCGGGCGGGGGTCGCCGAAGCCGCGGACGCCTCCGAGCGAGCCGAAGTAGTGGTCGAAGGAACGGTTCTCCTGCATCAGGACGACGATGTGCTCGACGTCCTCGATCGTCCCCGTGCGGTGGTGGGCCGGGAGCGCGGCGGCGCGCTGGATGCTGCTGGACAGCGCGGTGAACGCCGTGGTGGCGCCGGTGAGCTGGAGGAATCGGCGCCGATTGACGTCGGGCATGGGTGGGCCTCTCATCCTGGGGTGCGGATGGCCGGAACATGACGGAACGTGCGCGAAAGGAGTGTTCCAAGAGCACCAGACGTCAGGGAAGGGTCTGGTGGCGTTGGTGTGAAAGTCGCGGGTACGTGGGGTGTGCCGGGCCGGAGCGGGGGGAGGTTCGCGGCCATGACAGAGACGCGCACCTCGGTGTCCACCCCGCCGAAACGGCCCGTACGCCAGCTGCTGGCCGCCTCCGTGGGCAACGCCGTGGAGTGGTACGACTGGTACGCCTACACGTTTCTGGCCACCTACATCGCCGCCGAGGTCTTCCCCAAGAGCGCGGACAACTCGCTGGTGCCGCTGCTGTCGACGTTCGCGGTGTTCGCGGTGGGCTTCTTCATGCGGCCGGTCGGCGGGCTGTTGATGGGCGCGATCGCGGACCGGCAGGGACGGCGCGCCGCGCTGACGGTCACCATCCTGCTGATGGGGGGCAGCAGTCTGCTGGTCGGGCTGACACCGACGTACGAGTCGGTCGGCGTCCTCGCCCCGGTCGTCCTGGTTCTCGCGCGGCTGCTCCAGGGACTGTCCGTGGGCGGGGAGTTCGCCGCCTCGACGACGTTCCTGGTGGAGTCCGCGGGACCCGGCCGGCGCGGGCTGTTCTCCAGCTTCCAGTACGTGTCCACGACCGCCGGGCAGCTCCTCGCGTCCGGCATCGCCACCCTGCTGGTGGACACACTGAGCGACGGGCAGATGAACGGCTGGGGCTGGCGTCTCCCCTTCGTCTTCGGTGCGGTGCTCAGCCTGGTCGGTTTCTGGATCCGGCAGGGCGCGCAGGAGACGCGGAGTGAGGAGCAGCAACAGGCGCCGCTCCCCGGGCTGTTGGAGGCGCTGCGACGCCATCCGCGCGAGTCGCTCCTGATCTGCGGGATCACGGCGGGCGGCACGATCGCCTACTACACCTGGACCTCGTACCTGCCGACGTACGCCGAACTCAACGCCGGGATCGACAAGTCGGACGCGCTGCTCGCGGGCACCATCTCGCTCGCCTTCTTCGGCCTGCTCCAGCCCCTCGGCGGCCTGCTCTCGGACCGCTTCGGCCGCCGCCCGCCGCTGCTCTTCTTCGGCCTGGGCTTCGCCCTGTTGAGCGTGCCGCTGCTGCACGCCCTGCGCGACTCGTTCGCGGTGCTGCTGCTCGTGCAGTGCGCGGGCATGGTGCTGCTGACCGGGTTCACGTCGATCAGTGCCGCGGTCAACGCGGAGGTGTTCCCGCCCCGGGTGCGGGCGGCCGGGATCGGGTTTCCCTACTCGCTGACGGTGGCGCTGTTCGGCGGGACGGCGCCGTATGTGGGCACGCTCTTCAAGGAGTTGGGGCACACCGGACTCTTCCCCTGGTACGTCGCCGTCCTGTGCCTCGTGTCGTCACTGGTGTATCTGCGACTGCCGGAGACGGCCCACACGGAGCTGCGGCGCTAGGGGGTGTTTTAACACCCCCTAGGTGTACTGCCGCGCCACGGCCGTTCCCGCCCGCAGCGCGGCCACGGGGTCGGCCGCCTCGTCCAGTTCGATGAGTACGGTCTCGGCTCCGGGCGTACGGGACATCGCGTCGGCCCAGCCTCGCCAGTCCACGATGCCCGTGCCGAGTTCGGTCATGTAGGGCTGCTGCTGGGCGTAGACCGTTTCGTCGACGGTGAGGTGGACGTCGATCGGTCCGACCGCGTCCTTCCAGTGCGCCAGGGCGATGCGCGGGGCGTGGCGGTGCGCGACGGCGACGGGGTCGCCGCCGCCCAGGGCGATGTGGCAGGAGTCGGGGCACAGCCACACGTAGCGCGGGTCGGTGAGCGCCATGAACAGGTCGATGTCGCGTTCGTACCAGAGGGTGCTGTGGGACTCGGTGTGGAAGGCGAGCTGCACGCCCTGCTGGGCGACGGCCTCGCCGACCGCGTGCGCTATGTCGGCCATGCGCGTCATGTAGGCGGCGTCGACGAAGAAGGGCGGCCGGGTCCCGTAGGTCGTCCGCATGGGCAGTCCGGCGACGAGGAGCTGCGCGCCCACCTCGGCGAGGAAGGCCGCGCGGCGTTCGGCGTCGGCGACGATCGCGGGCAGGTTCTCGCCGTGCCGCCAGTCGGGGGCGTCGCTGCCGGCGATGAACGCGCTCACGACGGACAGGCCGCGGGCCGCGAGCTCGCCGCGGAACGCGGACGCGCTGCCGAAGGCGCGCAGGGCCAAGGCGATGTCGCCGGGGGCGAAGGTCAGCTCGATGCCGGTCACCGAGGCGTCGACGAGTGCGCGCATGACCCGCTCCCAGAAGCGCTCCGGGTTCTTCAGGGCCCAGTCCCGCACGGCGTCCGCGGAGTCGAGTCCCCAGAAGTCCGGGTGGTAGAAGGTGATGATGTCGGTCGCGAACCGAGGCGTCATTCGGCACCGCCACGGGCGTTGTAGACGACGATGCCGTCAGCGCTGTCGACGGCCCCTCGGTAGTCGCGGAACACGGTGAGCGCCTCGTCCCGCAGCACGTCTTTGACGACCTCGATGCCGCGTGTCTCGAACTGCTCGGCCCAGTCCGCGCCGAGCGGGCCCTCGTCGAAGGTGGTGATCTCCTCCAGTTCCGGGCCCTCGCCGGCGACCACGAGCGCGCGCACGCCGGACCACATGGTGGCGCCGTAACACTGGATGCACGGCCGCCAGTTGACGACCAGTTCATGCGCCGGCAGGCCGTCGCCGCCGAGGTCCCAGCCGCCGGTGGCCATCTGGGCGAGGCCCAGTGCGACGACCTCGGCGTGGGCGCTGGAGACGCCGGAGGCGAGGACGACGTTCACGCCGACCGAGACGATCCGGCCGGTGTCCCGCTCGGCGACGAGGGCCGCGAACGGGCCGCCGTTGCCCTCGCGCCAGTTGCGGTCGGCCAGGCGGTGCACGAGGCGCATGCGGTCTTCGCGGTCGAGGAGCGCCGCGGGCACGTGGGCCAGTTCGTCGTCGATCCACGCGGGCAGGGCCACGTGGTATTCCTTCGCGATGTCGATCACGGTCGGGGTTCCTCTCAGTGCGCGGCGAGCGCGCTGTTGCGGGCGGCCACGGCACGGGCGGCCCGGATGGCGGTCACCGCGCCGGTCAGGGTGACGTTGGCGGCCATCGAGGTGGGGATCACGCCGTTGCCGGCGAGGTACAGGTTGTCGTAGCCCCACACCCTGCCGTCCGGGTCGCACACGCATGTGCCGTCGTCGGCGGTGCCGGACCGGACCGTGCCGGTCTGGTGCAGCGACGTGCCGGGCGGGAGCAGGGCGCTCTCGGTGGCGGGGTCGATGGTGCCGAACTCCTCGGCCAGCGACCGGACTTCGTCCAGTGCCCGGCCGATCAGCGCGCGGTCGGCGTCGGAGTAGCCGAACTCGACGGTGATCCTGGGCATCTGGGCGAGGTCGGCCTGGGTCTCGGAGAACACGAGCCGGTTCTCGGGGCGTGACTCGACGGGGACGTACAGCGACAGGCCCACCGAGTGGGCGAGAGGCCGGCCGGTGTCGTCCACGTAGGTGCGGTTCATGATCTGGCCGTGGAAGGGCTGCGCCGCCCCGTTCTGCGGCAGCCAGAGCGAGTCCGTGCTGAACTCGCCGGGGCGCGGCAGGGGGAGGACGTCGAGGTCGATGCCGAAGCGGTCGAGGTCGAGCAGGACCCGGGCGGTGACGAAGGCGTGCTCGTTGAGGTGGCGGCCCAGCGCGTGGGGCCGTATGCCCGAGGCGAACAGCAGTTGCGGGGTGCGCAGTGCGTCGGCGCACACCACCACGGTGTCGGCGAGGATTTCGGTTTCGGCTCCGTCGGCGATGCGGCGCAGCCGGGCGCCGGCGACGCGGTGGTCCTGGACGAGGAGCGCCGTCGCGAGCGTCCCCGTCACCAGGGTGAAGGCCGGGTCGCCGCCGGTCGCGAGGGTGGGGAAGATCGTTCCGGGAGCCGTGCGGGGCATGGGGCCCGACGCCGTCGGGGTGACGGCCATGGGCATGGGCTGGGGGCGCCGGTCGTGCGGTCCCACGCCGTCGAAGCGTCGGCGCAGTACGTCGAGCACCGTGCGACCGACCTCGGTCGGGCCGATCGCGGCGGGCGTGACGGCGAGGATCCGGCGGGCGGTGCCCAGGTCCGCCGCCCAGCGGGCCGGGTCGCCGAAGTCGAACACCTCGTCCCCGGCGGGCCAGGGGGTCGCGGCGGTCCAGTGGACGCCCATGCCGCCCGCGTTCCACGCGAGCGCCGTCGCGGGCATCGCCTCCGCGTCCTCGCCGAAGGCCAGGGCGTGGAACATGCCGGGCATGAGGTCGGTGAGGCTGCCGGCGATCTCGCGCACCACTTCGGCGCCCGTGTACATGCCCTGGATGCCGGTGGCGACCTGCTCGTTGTAGCGCGCCCACAGGACCGGGTCGTCGAGGTCGTGCAGGTGCAGGCCGGGGACCTCGCCGATCGCGCTGCCGCCGTCCACCATCGTGATGTGCAGCGCCGGATCGGTGTCGCGCAACTGTCGGGCGACGACGGATCCCATGATGCCGCTGCCCACGACGAGGACGTCGGTGCGGGGGGTGTCGGTCAAGGTGAGACTCCATGTGTTGTGCCACGGGTGGGGGAAGCGTGGGCGTGGTCATGTGCGCGGGACGAGCGGGCCGAACAGCTCGGTGTCCATGCGGTCGAGGGCCAGCTTGACGGCGCCGACGAGGGCCGCGTCGCGGCCCAGGCGAGTGGCCCGCAGCTCGATCTCGGGGGCCCGGGCGTCGCGCATCGCCTCCCGCACCCGGGGCAGCAGTACGTCGGCCGCGTCCTCCAGGCCGCCGCCGAGCACGATGAGCGAGGGGGCGACCGTCCACGACAGGATGGTGAGGATCGCCGCGATGTTCTCCACGAACTCGTCGACCTCCGCGAGCGCGGACGCCTCGCCCGCCCGGGCGGCCTCGCAGCGGGCGAGGGCGACGGCCCGCTCTGCCGGTTCCGGGGAACTCAGCCAGGCCACCGGGTGGTTCTCGACGGAGGCCGTCGGTATCGACCGCGCCTCGACGATCTCGCCCGCCGCGCCGTCGAGTCCGCGGTGCACGGCGCCCCGTATGAGGATGCCGAGACCGGTGCGGTTGCCGAGGATCGCCCATACGACGTTGTCGTGGTCGTCGGCCACGCCCCGCCAACGCTCCGCGAGCGCACCGCAGTTGGTGTCGTTGTCCGCGAACCAGGGCATCGGGATGCGCCGGCCCAGCTCTTCGGGCAGGTGCACGCCTTCCCAGCGGGTCGTGTGCACCAGGCGCCGGACGACTCCCTCGTCGTCGATCGCGCCGCCGCCCGCGACCGCGCCGGCGCGCAGCCGGTCCGTCGACCCACCCGCGTCGTCGAGCGCCTGAAGGACCAGCGCCGCCGCGTCGTCGAGAGTGACCTGCGGGTCCTGGTAGGCGCGCAGCGGTCCGCGCGCCCGGCCGAGGATGCGGCCGCGTACGTCGGCGACGACCGCGGTCGCGTCGGAGGTGGTGATGTACACGGCCGCCAACAGCGCGTGTTCGGCGCGCAGTTCATAGCGCCGGGCGGGACGTCCGGCGGAGCCGCTGACCGGCACCCGGTCCAGTTCCGCCACCCAGCCGGCCTCGACGAGCGAGTCCAGGATGAGTTCGATGGTGCGGCGGGAGAGTCCCGCCTGCTCGGCGAGCGCGGTCAGCGTCGTCGGCCCGGCCGACACCGCCAGGGCGCGCAGGACGACCGAGGTGTTGACGCGACGGACTGCGCTCTGGTTCATCCCTGACATCAGCATGCCCCCGCCGCCTCGGACATCGGCCCCGGCCCAGGCCGTACGACGGGATCGAACACGCCCGTGGTGTCGGCCACGAGCGCAGCACCGGGACGGCCGTACTCGCGCGCGGGATCACCGGGCGTCCCGCTCGCCCGCGCCCAGGCCGGTTCCTGGCCGCCGACGAACGCGACCAGGTCGGCGTGCATCGAAGTGGCCAGCTCCTGGGGCGGGTTCGGCCCGAGAGCCCTGGCGACTCCGGGTGCGTCGAGTACGTCGAAGAAGTACGGGAGGTCGACGCAGTGCGCGGCGCCGCACAGCACGGGCGAGGGCCACTCGAAGGAGTACAGCCAGGTGCCGGCGGCGTCGCGGCGGGCGGCCGCGGTGCGCGGGCAGGCGGCGCGGAACAGGATGTCGGTCAGACGGGTGCCCGCGGCGCGCGCGGCGGCGCCCGGGCCGGTGCCGCTGTCGAACTCGTCCCCCGTCGCTCCGAGCAGAAGAGGTACCTCCTGCCCGTGCCCGGCGAGTCCGTCGGCGACCGGCACCGGGAGGATGTCGTCGCCGACGAACGGGCCGAGTGAGAGCGTGCCGTCGTCGCCCTTCTCGTCGCGCAGGTCGAGGATGCCCCGCTGGAGGCGCTCCACGCTGCAGCCGCCGAACCCGGCTCGCGTCGCCGGAACGCCGAGCCTGTCCCCGAGTTCCTGGAGGAAGTCACGTACCGCGTCCGCCTCGAAGAAGCCGCCGGAGAGGCTGACGGCGCGATGGAAGCGTCCGCGGCCCGCGGGTGAGGAGAGCAGCGCGAGCACCGCCGCTCCCCCGGCCGACTGTCCGGCGACGGTGACCCGGTCCGGATCACCTCCGAAGGCGCCGATGTTCTCCTGCACCCAGTCGAGGGCCAGCAGCAGGTCCCGCAGCCCCAGGTTGGTGGGGACGTCGTCCAGTACGGCGAACCCGTCGACGCCGAGCCGGTAGCCGACGGTGACGCAGACGACGCCGTCGCGGGCGAAGGCACGGCCGTCGTACCAAGGACTGGCCTGGCTGCCGGCCAGGAACCCGCCGCCATGGATCCACACCAGCACCGGGAAGGGCCCGCGGTCGTCGTCCTGGGCCGGGGCGACGACGCCGAGGTTCAGCACGTCGTCGCCCGCCACCGACGGCTCCGGCACGGTGGTCGTGGCGAACAGCGGCACGCGCTGGGAGGTCGGACCGTGCCGGGACGCGTCGTACGGCTCGGTGAACCGGCCGCGGGGGACGGGCGCCGCGAAGCGCCGTACCCCGGTGGGCGGTTGGGCGTAGGGGATGCCGAGGAAGCGTCGAGTCCGGCCGTCGCGACGGCCGACGACCGTGCCCGCGGGGGCGTGCACGAGGTCCGGCTCGCCGGGCGCGTCGAGGGAGTTCATTCCGGTCACCGCATTCCCGTCCCGGAGATGCCCTGCACGAAGTAGCGCTGCAGGAACAGGAAGAGCAGCAGCACCGGCAGCATCACGACGATCGCACCGGCGAGCATCAAACCGTAGTCCGTGACATGGGCGGCCGCCTGGCTGGTGGCGGCGAGGCCCACCGGCAGCGTGTAACTGGACATGCTCTGGGCGACGATGAGCGGCCAGATGAAGTTGTTCCACGAGGCGAGGAACGACATGATCGTGATCGTCGCGACGGCGGGGCCCGCCAGCGGGAGGAAGATCCGGAAGAAGATCCGGAACTCGCCCGCGCCGTCGATCCGGGCCGCTTCGAGGAGTTCGTCGGGGATCGACATCGCGTACTGCCGCATGATGAAGACGGACAGTGGCATCGCCACGCCGGGCAGGGCGATGCCGGTGAGGCTGTCCGCCAGGCCGAGGTCGACGGTGATCACGAACTGCGTGACGAACACCGCCGTGAACGGCACCATCAGTGCCGCCATGACCGCGCCGAACGCGAGCTTCTTGCCCGCGAAGTCGAGTTTGGCGAGCGCGTACCCGGCGGCTGATGCCGCGACGATGTTTCCGGCCACCACGATGGCCGCGATCACGACGCTGTTGACCATGAACCGGCCGAAACCCTCGGTCTTGAACAGCCGTAGGAAGTTGTCGAAGGTGAGGTGCTGCGGGAGCCAGGCACCGGGGTCGGAGCGGATCTCCTCCAGGCTGCGCAGCGAGCCGCTGATCACCCAGAAGAACGGCAGCATCGTCAGCAGCGCGCACAGCACCAGCGCGCCGTACAGCAGTGGTCGGGCGACGGACCGGCGGGGCGCGGCGACCCGGTCGGTGAGGGTTGCGGCGTTCCGCAACGCGGCGAGAGCGGTCATGCGCGGGGCCTCAGCAGTCGGAACTGGACAAGACTCACCAGGGCCACCAGGACGAGCGTCACGAAGGACGCGGCCGAGGACATCCCGAACTCGCCGGCCCCGAACTGGTGGTAGGTGTACAGCGCCACGGACTCGGTGGAGCCCAGCGGGCCACCGTTCGTGAGCAGGTACGGCTCGTCGAAGACCTGGAGGTAGAAGACGGTCAGCAGCACCGACACCATCAGGGTGGTCGGCAGCAGCAGCGGCAGGGTGATGTGCCGCAACTGCCGCCACCGTCCGGCCCCGTCGAGGGAGGCGGCCTCGTACACGTCGTCCCCGATCGCCTGCAGACCGGCGAGGAACAGCACCATCGCGGTGCCGAAGTTGCGCCACACGCCGAGCAGGATGACCACCGGCATGGCGAGGTCGGGGTCGTCCAGCCAGTTCGGTCCGGCGAGGCCGACGGCGCCGAGCGCCTTGTTGACGGTCCCGTCGGCGTAGAAGGCGTACTGCCAGATCAGGGCGACCGCCACGACGTTGGTGACGACCGGCGCGAAGAAGAGCGTACGGAACGTGCCGCGCAGGCGCCGGATGCCGGAGTTCAGCGCGAGGGCCAGCCCGAAGCCGATCGCCATGGTCAGCGGCACACCGACGGCGACGAACAGGGCGGTGTTCAGGATGTCGGTCAGGAAGCTCTGGTCCTGGAAGAGCCGGACGAAGTTGTCCAGGCCGGTGAAGTCCACCGCGAGCGGATGCCTGAGGTCCGTGCCGCGCAGGTCGGTGAGGCTGAAGCCGAGCGCGGCGACGGTGGGGATCGCGGTGTAGAGCAGGAACACGAGGGCGAACGGCGTGAGGAACAGCCAGGCGACGACCGAACGGCGGGTGCGCCGCCGGGTGGTCACCACAGGCGTGATGGTCACGGGCGTGGTGGTCACGGGCGTGGTGGACATGGGCGGCTCACTTCGCGCCCGTGCCGAGGCTCTCGGCGTACGCCTGGATGTTCGCGGCGGCCTTCTCGGCGGTCGCCGTGCCCTTGGCCACGGCTTCCATCTCCTTGCCCATCCGGGTCGCGACCTGCTGCCAGGTGGTGACCCGCGGGAACGTCCGGGTGTTCTTGAGCTGTGTGAGGAAGGCGTCCAGCAGTGGCTGGTTCTTGATGGCGGGGTCGTCCCAGGCGGAGATGACCGCGGGCAGCGAGCTGTACGCCTTGTACTGCGCGACCTGGGTGCTCGGCTCGGACACGTACCGGACGAGCTTCCACGAGGCGTCCGCGTTGCCGCTGCCCGCGAGCACGCCCCAGCTGCCGCCGGCGGAGAAGGAGACGCTGCCCGACGAGCCGGCCGGCAGGGGTGCGGTGGCGACGTGGGAGGCCGTCCAGCCGTCCTTCTTGGCGGCGGTGTCGAGCTGGCCGACCACCCACGGGCCGGTGATCATCGTGGCGGTCTTGCCGCTGACGAAGTACGGCTGCGCGTCGAGGAACGTGGGCGTGGCGGTGTCGGCGATGCCGGAGGTGAAGAACGACGCGTTGTACTTGAGCGCGTCGACCACCGCCGGTGTGTCGAGTGTCCATTTCCCGCCGGAGGAGAGCAGCGAGCCACCCGCCTGCCAGGCGTACATCGCGACGTCCTGGCCGTTGAAGATGTCCCAGCCGTTGTCGGCGCCGAGCGCGTGCTTCGCACCGGCGCCCTGGAGGGCCTTGAAGAACGGCACCATCTCGTCCCACGTGGTCGGCGCCGCGACGCCCGCCTTCTTCGCCAGGTCGGCGCGGTAGACGAGCGCGTACGTGTAGGCGTACCAGGGCACCGTGTACGCCACGTCCTCGACCACGCCCGCGTCCCACAGGCTCTTGAAGAAGCTGTCCGGGTCGACGAGGCCGTCCGGAACGGCCCGGAGAATCGACGGGTCGAGGAACTGTGCCTGCGACTCGGGGAAGAACTGGGCGACATCGGGCCCCTTGCCCGCCGCGATCGCCGACTGGAGCTTGGTGTAGTACTCGGAGTTCGGGATCAGCGTGAGCTTCACCGTGACGTCGGGATTCGCGGCCTTGAACGGCTTGATGACCTTCTCGAGCACGTCGGCGTCGCCCTGGGCGGCCCAGACGGTGACGGTGCCGGTGGCCGGGGAGTCGTCGATCGGCTTGGCGGAGGCTTTCGCGGCGGCGGCGCCGTCGTCCTCGCGCCCACAGCCCACAAGGCCGAGGGTGCCGAGAACGGCCATGCCGGCGGTCAGCTTCAGGGCACCGCGTCTGGAGAGGTTGGGCACCTTGGGCTCCTGGGATTTCGGGGGGAAGTAGCGTTTTCGGTCCGGCGGACCCGATGGCGAAGCTACGAGGGATGCATTTCGGCCATATACACGGAGCGGGCACGATTAATTTCGGAACTTGTAGCGAATTCGATTTTGTGCGGTTCAGGGGCATACGCCGGGTTCCGTGAGGTGGAAGTCGCAGGCGGATGTCTCGCCCCCTGGCCCGGGTACGCGAGTGAGGGCCCGCGGCACACCGCGGGCCCTCCTCCGCCGACCTCCGTACCGGATCGGGTCAGGTGGGCTTGCGGCCCCATTAAATTACGGTCATACTCTAATAGTCGACCGGATGCCGAGGGGCTCGACCGCTCAGGGTTCCGACGCCCACGGCCTTCGCCCGTCGACCCCGCAGACTGCAGCCGCAGCCGGGAGACCCGGGTAACTGCTCGGCACCCTTCGCCTCCACGGAGGAAGGGGCGGCGCGCACTCGCCGAAACCCTCACTCCGAAGGGCACGACCATGAATGACTCACAGGAAGTACGAGGCGATGCCGTGACGTCGTACAAGAACGCGCCGACCCGCACCATCACCGCCGGTGGAGTGACCTTCTCCTACCGCGAGCTCGGTCCCCGCTCCGGCGTCCCGGTGGTCTTTCTCAACCACCTCTCCGCGGTCCTCGACAACTGGGACCCCCGAGTCGTCGACGGCATCGCCGCCAAGCACCACGTCATCACGTTCGACAACAGGGGTGTCGGCGCTTCCACCGGCTCGACCCCGCGCACCATCCAGGAGATGGCCCACGATGCCGTCACCTTCATCCGGGCGCTCGGGCTCGAGCAGGTCGACATCCACGGCTTCTCGATGGGCGGCATGATCGCCCAGGTGATAGCCCAGGACGAACCGCAGCTCGTCCGCAAGCTGATCCTCACGGGCACCGGTCCCGCGGGCGGCGAGGGCATCAAGAGCGTGACGGTGCTGTCCCACCTCGACACCGTCCGAGCCCTGCTCACCCTCCAGGACCCCAAGCAGTTCCTCTTCTTCACCCGCACTGCCAACGGGCGTCGAGCCGGCAAGGAGTTCCTGGCCCGCCTGAAGGAGCGCACCGTCGACCGGGACAAGGCGATCTCCCTCATTGCGTACAACAACCAGCTCAAGGCCATTCACCGCTGGGGCCTGGAGCGGCCCCACGATCTCTCCGTCGTCGAGCAGCCCGTGCTCGTCGCCAACGGTGACCACGACAGAATGGTGCCGACGAAGAACTCCTACGACATGGCCCAGCGACTGCCGAACGCCGAGCTGGTGGTCTACCCCGACGCCGGCCACGGCGGCATCTTCCAGTTCCACGACCGGTTCGTGCCGACCGCTCTCGAATTCCTCGCACGGCAGTAGCCCCGCAGTGCGGTCGACGCTCGGGCCCAGGACGTTGCCTCAGAGCCGTGACGCCCTTTGGGCGAGCAGCTCGAGGTGCCCGTTCGGAGTTTCTGAGTCCTTGAGTCCGGCGAAGGGGTGCTCGACGCAAGAAGGGGCCTCGCGGGGAAGCTCCTCCGAGTCCGTGGGCGGCCGCAGGAGGCGTCCCTCAGTGCTCCGCGGAGCACTCCGTGCGCTGGACGGGGCAGTTCTCCGCGCTCGCCTCAAGCCACTCCATCCCGCCATCGCAAGGACCTGGCTTCGTCATTGACAGTTAGGTGAGCTCGCGGCTAGCTTCACTTGCAAAAGTCAGATGGGAAGGCGTCGGTCGTGGGACGAACACGTACGTATCAATGGGAAGATCCCGCGCTGCTGGCGGAAGTCGCTGGACGGATGGCCGGCATCGACTTCCTGCGCGAGTTGCAGGCGGGGCGACTGCCGGGGCCGCCCATCAACTACACCATCGACTTCACTCTGGACGAGGTGGAGCCCGGCAGGGCGGTCTTCTCGCTGACGCCGGGCGAGGAGCACTACAACCCGATCGGCAGCGTGCACGGCGGCATCTTCGCCACCCTGCTCGACTCGGCGGCGGGCTGCGCCGTCCAGTCCACCCTCCCGCAGGGCACGGCGTACACCTCGCTCGACCTGACGGTGAAGTTCCTGCGACCGATCACCGTGGACACGGGCCCGGTACGCGCCATCGGCACGGTGGTCAACAAGGGCCGCCAAACCGCCCTCGCCCAGGCCCAGTTGGTCGACGCGACGGACCGACTGCTCGCCCACGCCACCAGCAGCTGCATGCTCTTCCCGGTGCCTCCCGCTCAAAGGTGAGCAATCGGGCGGCGGCCGGTGATGTCTGTGCCGCGACGCCGGACTCCCTTGACCTCGGCGCAGGACGCCGGGATGCGAGGTGAAACAGCTGCGGCGCACGGCGGTGGCGGCCCGTAACTCTCGGGTTGCCGGACCACCGTGCGCCGCAGCCGTGTCGAGGCGCCCGAAGTCGGTGATTCGCTGGGTCGTTGTGGTCCTTGGTCACGCGGCGTGGGTGGGGTAGTCGGTGTGGCCGGTCGCGCCGCCGCCGTGGAAGGTGCTGGGGTCGGGGGTGACCGCTGGGCGTACCGACCGCCGGAGCCGTCCTGATCGTCCGGGTCGACGTCGGACCTCCGCCGCCGTCGGGGATCCGGTTCCGCAGGTCACGGACGCTCATGTCGGGGCGGGCGGGACTCGGACCCACGGTCGGCGGATGTCGCTCCTGCCTCCGAATCTCGTTCTGACCAGCACATTGACCAAACGTCTTCCGCCAGACGGAAGCCGCATTGCGCCCCCGTGACGCTCTCCCGCACGATGCGACCACCACCAGAGACGGGAGCCGCAAAGATGCCGCACACGACCGCCTTCGCCAGGAACCAGTGGTACAGCTAGCGCACCTTTCTGACCTGCGCTTGTGTGGGGGCGATGAGGCTGTGACCTGCTAGGACGGGTTGCAGAGGCGATCTGAGGCAGTCAGAGGAAACCGCTCTGATTCGACCCCGGTTCGACCCGGGCCGCTCAGAGGCAGTCAGAGGCAGCGACCTCTGCAACTGGCCTTTGAGGTACCCGAGTTGGCTGGTGCAGATCATGGGTGGCGACTCTGGCGGACCTGCGATCGATCCCCGGTCGAGCTGCGATGGGGACGCCTGCCTCCGCTCGGGGCCAGGCATGCGAAGGCTTCCAGGATGGCCGTCCTGGAAGCGTTCACTGGCACCGATGGAGGTCGGTCCCGGACACCACCCGTGGTTTTAGCGGGCCTGGGTGGCGTCCACGTCTTTGCGAGACGACCCCACTGTGCCCCACAGCACCCACCAGCGACACTCCCACCCGTCAGGCCCCTCGGGCCTCTCCCACCTCCCCTCGGCGGCAGCCGATCTCGTCCTCCTCGGGGACCTCACCGGCCGCTACGCCACCGGCAGTTACAGCAGGCTCGCCTCCGACGGCCGAAGCCTGGTCCTGCGTGAGGACCGCCAGGGCGCTGCCGAGCACGGGCACCGGATCACCGCGGCCATCGCCTGCCACGTGGCCCGCATCGGCGGCACCGTCGACCATCTGACGCGGCTCCTGCTGCACCCGGATCATGAGGGCGGCAGGCACGCCCGGAACATCGCGCTGCGCTCCGGGCAGTCGCGCGCCCTGGACTACATCCGCCGCGTGTGGACCAGCGCCTCGGAAGCGGTCAGCACCACCAGGGCGCTCGACTCCCAGCACGACGCGTACCAGGTTCTCGCCGCGCTGCGCGACCGCATCGAGACGACGCCCTGGCGCGGAGAGCGGGGACGCACCGCCCTGCGGGTCCTGCGGGCGCACCTGAACTTCGCTGAGACCGCGGGCGGCCTCCTGCACCACGCCAGCGAACGGCAGACCGCCGAAGAAGCCGGCATCTCCCGCACGACATTGCGGGCCGTCTACGAAAGTGTCCTCAAGCCACAGGGCTGGCTGCGCCGGTTGCGGGTCGGTCACGGCCGGGAGGGCTCCACCTGGTACCTCAACGCGCCGTCGTCTCGTTTCCACACCACTCAGTACCCCCCCGACACGGCACTTGAGGAGTGGACCACCCCTGAGACGGCCACGACAGCCGACCTCGACTCCACCGTCCTCAGCCGGCTGATGGGCCACGACGCCTTCGCCCACCACGGCCTCGGCAGCGCCGCCCTCGTGATCATCAGTGCTCTGTGCCAGCGCCCCCACCAGACAGTTGCTGAGCTCGTCGGTACCTCTTCGGTCTCTCGCGCCACCACATACCGGTCTCTTCGGCGTCTTGCCGAGCACGGTCTTGTGCACCGCACCGGGGAGACATGGGCCCTCGCACCACGTGCTCTTGAGGGCATCGGCAGCAGCCTCGCGGACCCTGACACCGACTTCACACCAGTGCCGGCACAGGGCTGGGCCGAAGTCGCCGCGAGACTCGGTACGTCGGGCGGCGCAGCTCACCGCAAGGCCCTGTACGCGGCCCAACGCGCTGCATACCGGGAGGCGTTGGACCGGCTCAGGGAGCACCGCAGCAAGGCCGTGGTGATCGTCCGCGAAGACGGTCGCCAGGTCCTGGTCCCCGCGCCACACCCCGACGAAATCCCGCCCGCGTGGCACACCGCCGACGGGCGTGTCCTCGATCCGGTCACCGGCCGCGCCGCTCCCGGCTGGCGGGTCGCCACCGACGGCCGCCTGATCCTCATCACGCCCGCCGACCAGCGCAGTTACGACGAGCTGGCCGCCGCCCATGCCGAAGCCCTCAGCGAATGGGAGTCCGTCGCATGAACCCACATCCCCCGGCCACGTCTGGCACGAGCGAGGCGGGGACGCCCCAGTCCCTGCGCAAGCAGTACGAGTCCGGTGCCACGGTCGACGAACTCGTCACGTCCAGCGGTCTGTCCTACGGCACCGTCCTCAACCGGCTGCACGACGCCGGAACCGTCATGCGCGCCTCCTGGCAGACCCGCCGGATGCGGCAAAACCCACAAGCCCGCAGGCGCCTCGCGGCCCACCTGCGCACCCTGTACGAACAGCACGGCGCGACCCTCACCGAACTCGCCGCGTCCGCAGGAGAGACGAGGCGCGCTGCCCGGCGCCTGCTGATCGAGGCCGGCGGCACCGTGCGCACCACACAGCAGACGCTGCGGATGCGCGCCGCAGCGCGTGCCGCCGAGCGGCAGAAGCTCGCGATGTCCCTGCGGGCACGATACGAGGCCGGAGCCACGGTCCCGGAACTCGCCAAGGAGTGCAACTACTCGGTCGCCACCGTTTACCGGCTCCTGCACCAAGCGGGCACCCGCATGCGGCCCCAGCACAATCACGGCTCGGCCCGCGACATGAGGAAGCGGCCATGAGTGCCTCCGTCCTCGCATGTATCCCCCGACGTGCCGCTCGGCTCAACGACCCGCCCATCCACCGTCCCGGCCGCAGTTGCCCAGCAAGGGCGCCCCCGCACGCAGCCATGCCCGAAGTCTGCGTCGACGTCGTCGACAACCGCCAAGTCAACGCACCTTTCCAGTTTCAGGAGATCAAGCACACGTGAACGAGAACACCCGTCACAAGACCCTGGCGGCGGCCACTCCCCGCGCCTGGGACGCCTTCGTGATCGTTGTCGGAATGCTCAAGGGCGGCACCGGCAAGACCACGTCCGCCTGGTTCATCGCCCTGTACTACGCGGTCGTCCTGGGACTGCCAACGCTGCTGCTGGACGCGGATGCGACCAGCCAGTCCGCCTGGGACTGGTTCAAGGTCGCCCAGGCCGAGGGCTTCGAGATCCCGGAGAACCTGGTGGTCGAGCGGTACCCGTTCGACGACATCGCCGAGTACATCCGGGCCAAGCGGGCCGAGTTCGGCGCGATCGTGGTCGACGCCGGCGGCGGCAGCGCCCGCATCTTCCACGAGGCTGTCACCGAGGCGAACCTGCTGCTCGTGCCGGTCGCCCCCACCAAGATCGAACGCCGCAAGCTCGTCGCCACCTTCGACGAAGCAGAGCGCGCCGCCGCCCGCAACGAGCGAGACGTCACCGCCCACGTGGTCATGGTCAAGGCCGACGACCGCACCAACCTGCCCCGCAACGCCAAGGACAAGCTCCTGGAGCCCGCCGAGGGCCAGGGCATCGGGCCCGACCGCGACGAACCCTTCCCGCTCGCCGAGACCACCATCCACTCCTGGGTGCACTACATGGAGGCCTTCGGAGAGATCCCCACTGAACTGAGCGAGTACGCCAACCTGATGAAGGAGCTGACCGAGGCATGAGCGAGAAGAACGAACGGCCGAAGCCTCCGGCCCGCCGCACCAGCGGTCGCGCCCTAGGCGGGGCCAAGAAGACAACCCCGCCGCCCCCTCCCCCGACCGCCGAGCTCACCCCCGAGCAGTTCGCCACCGAACAGGCCGCCACACGGGGCGATGGCCGTACCGCTGCCAGGGAGCCGCAGGTTCAGCCCGCTGTATCCAGCGTTCCCATCGGGGTATCGACGCAGGACCCGACCGAGATGATGGCCGAGGTGGCGCAGGAGCCCGCGGCACCGCCCGCCCATCCGCGCGTCGAGGCCGCGCCGGGCAACCCGGTGCAGGGCCCTGCTGCCAGTCAGCCAGCCCGCCCAGCCGTCGTCGCCTCCGAGGCCGGAACAGAATCTCCTGTGGCGTCGATGGAGTGGCAGGCGCTTGGGCAGACCGTGGCCCCGGCTGCACAGCCTTCAGCACCTGCGGCTCAGCCCGCGCCATTGGCCGAGCACGTCTCGCAGCACGGGGCGTCTCAAGACACGGGAGCTGCTCCGGGTGTGGCGCACGCCGCTGAGGTGGCGATTCACTCGACAGTTCTTCCCGTTAAGGGAGCCGCTGCGTTCCCTGTGAGTGCTGGCGCAGCGAATCCTCAGCACGAGCAGCAAGCCGGTTCGGATACGGCGCCCAGTAACGGGACTTCATGGGAGCACGGGGCGGGGCGCCCTAAGGACATCCCGGAAGCAGCGGTCGTCCTCAATCAGCGCATCATCGCGCGCGAGAGCCTCGACTCCTCGGTCCCCGCCGCGCTGAAGCTGAAAAGGCGCATCAAGCGCTTCGCGCTGGACAACGAACTCGATCACCTGCCCATGGGCGACATCGTCTCGGTTGCACTGGACGAATGGCTCACCACCCGCGGCTTCTGACACGCCGCACGGCACAGAGGGCGGCCGCCAGCTCGCTGAGTGCGCGGCCGCCCCTTCCGCCGACTATTCCAATAGCCCAATAGGCGGCTAACTAGCCGCCTAGCCAGACCGATCGGAACAGCCTTCGTGCCCGACCTCTCCCACCACGCCCGTCGGCTACGCGACATGGCCGACACACTCCAAGCCCAGTCCGAGCCCGCCGACGATCCACTCACCCCTCATCCAGACACTCTCGCGGTCATCGGCAACCGCAACATCAAACGCGGACAGCTCAACTACGCCGTCCCCGACATCCTGCAACTCCAGCGACGCATCCGCCGCTACAACGCCGACCACGACGTTCCCCACGGCGACATCGTCGCCCTGGCCCTCGACACCTGGCTCCGTGCAAAGGGCTACCCACCCGACCTCACCTCGCCCCAGGCAGAAGCGCCATGAGCAGGGCGCCAGACCAATGGTTAGGTTTGGAGAGCCGCGAGCAGGTCACCAATTTGCCCTGCTTCCTCCGTGAGGCCGAGGTCTTCGAACATGCGCTCCGCGCGCACGAAGTAGGTGACGGCCTGGTCTCTGTCGCCCGACGTGGTCAATGCCATGCCGATACCGCACAACGCATGGGCGTGGAGGTCGCGGGCGTTGGCTTGCTCGCAGGCCGCTTCTGCCTGCAAGAAGTAGGCGATCTGTTGCTGTGGTGTGAGGTCGTCCAGCTGAGTACAGGTCATGAGAATCGCCGCCTCAACCAGGGGACTCCCCACGGCACGGCTGGCCTCGACGGCGCGTTGGCAAGCAGCCTGTGCCGCCTCAGGCAGTCCCGAGGCTTGCAGCGCGAAAGCTGCCGTGCACAGTGCATTCGCTTCATTCGTGGGGTCGCCGAGACGTTGGAAAAGGGAGGCGGCCTCCTCTGCTGTTGCACACGCCTCTGCGTAGTCCTCCAGATCCTGATGATCCAGGGAAAGGTTGTTCAGCACCGCGGCCTGCTCACGCAGATCCCCTACAGCTCGCTGGATGGCGAGAGCCTCTTGGTGGACCAGCAACGCCTCTGCAGGTTTCCCGGAGTCGTGCAGGGCAGAGCCCTTCCCGTTGAGTGCCTTACCCCGTTCGTTGTGATCGTCGAGTGAAGCAAAAAGTTCGATGGCCCGCTCGTAGGCGGCGAGAGCTTCGGCGTAGCGTGAGGCACCGTTCAGTGCGATGCCGAGGTTGTTCCATGCGCCTGCCTCTGCGGCGAGTGCTCCTGCCTGGTGGGCGATGGCGCAGGCGGTCGTTGTGACGGCCATCAGGTCGTCGAAGTACCCACGCCAGACGAGGTAGTCGTAGAGGACCACCGGAAGCTTGATGGCGATGTCTTGCTGCCCGGTGGCCGCTGCCGCGGCTACAGAGCCCGTCAGGTTGGCACGCTCGCCATCCAGCCAGGCAAGCGCCTCATCCTGGTCGGCGAAATTGTCTGGTACAGGTAGGTCTGCCTGCACGCTGAGGTGTGCACTCGCGGCGATGGTGGACGTGGAGTAGTACTCCAGTAGCCGACGATGCTGAAGAACGTATGCCGTCGCCGTATCCCGTCCGGCTCCACCGGTGGCACTGTCCGCTGCCGCATTGAGCGTGCTGTGCCCCAGTTCGGTGGCGTACTCGCGCACGAGATCGTGCATCGACCAACGCCAGTTCACGCAATCGATCAGGTGCGCCTGGACAAGGCTGCGCAGTATGGCGCGAACCGCTGGCACTGGGCGGTCGGCGAGGACTGCCACTGCGTCGAGACCCATGTCGGGACCGGGATTGAGCGCCATGAGGGAGAAGAGGCTGGCGTGGTCCGGGGGCAGTCGGCGGCAGGAGAGATCGAAGGAGGCGCGTACAGCACGTTCACCGTCGTCGAGGAAGCCAAGCCGTGATCGGGCCGTGGCCAACTCTGCCGCTAGTTCGGCAACTGTCTGGTGAGGCTCCAGAATCAGTAGAGCGGCGCTGATGTGCAGAGCCAGCGGCAGAAACCCGCACAGGCTTGCCAGTTCGTCGATTCCCGTGCCGTCCTCGATGGCCCGCGGGTCGTCGGGGTTGGCCATCTGGAGGGCCTGACGCAAGAGGGCCGCTGCGGCGCGGGGTTCGAGTACGCCCAGTTCGACGAGTCGTGCGTTGAGCGTGGGCAGCGTATGCCGGGAGGTGATCAGGAACCGGTGCGCGTGGTTGCCGGGAAGCAGGAGACGAACCTGGTCGGCACTGGAGGCGTTGTCGGCCACGATCAGCAGACGCTGACCCTTCCCCGCCAGGGCAGCCAGCGCTGACCGGTACATGGCCGCGCGTTCCTCAACCGCCGCGGGAATGCTGTCAGGACCGACCCCCAGAGCCCGCAGGAACGCCTCCAGAGCTTGCCCGGGCTGGACCGGGCTCTCGTCATATCCGTGCAGATCAACGAAGAGGCTGCCGTTAAACCAACCGGCTCCCGTTGCGGCATGCCCAGCTGCCAGGGCAAGTGCGGTCTTGCCTACTCCGGCAAGACCTGCGATCGAGGTCACGAGTACTGGCGGCAGGACACCGGGTGGCGTCGAGGCGGCGTCCGGCGTGTCTCCCGACGAGTCCGGATCGTGCCGCGACACGGCGTGGGGTCGAAGGGCCGACAGGACGTGCCCGATCTCCGCTTCCCGGCCGCTGAGCATCGCGGGTGCAGCGGGAAGGGAATCAAGCGCGGTGGGCAGCGGCGCCGGCGCGTGCACCGTCACGCTCAGGGGACTGTAGTCGCCCGTGGTGGCCGCGCCGATACTGCCTGCGGCTGCAACAGACCGGGCTCCCGACGCTGTGGCGCCAGAGGTCGATGACAGAGGACTGCCGTCCGAGAACGAACTCTGTGGATCCGGCGCTGCTTCAGATTTCTTCCACCGGTTCATGAGCGTGTGTCGTCTCCGGTGATGGCCTCGCCGACCTCGCCCCCAGCCGCGATACCCCGTTCTCCGCTGGCCTGCGCCGAACCCGAAGTTCCTGCCGCCGGTGTCACAGGACCTGCTGTAAGGCTGGCGCGGTCGCCTGTAACTGCTCGCCCGATGCTGCCGCCGGCCGCGACGGACCGCGTTCCTGCCGCGGTCGCAGCATTCCTGCCGCTGCCAGCGGCAGGCGGCCGCAGAAGGGCGTAGCCACTCAACGCGAATCCGAGGAAGCCGCCAACCGATCCGGCCACGGTTGCCAGTTGCGCAGACGTGTCGAGATCGACAACCGTCGCCACGATACCCAGCCCCACGGCCGCCAGGCCGAAGAGCGCGACCAGCAACCACACCACTGTTCTTGCCCGTTCTGTCACACGCACATCATCGCAGTAGGGACTGACATCCCAGCCCGCATAGAAGCCTTCGAAGACATACGGCTTCAGTGACAGGTGGGAAGAAGGAGGAGACTACTTAGCAGCAGCGGGGCGATGGATGCCTCCGTGGCCGATGTGAAAGGGCAGGACACACTTAAACCATGGTCGAGTTGAGCCCGCAGCATGCACGAGTCTTCTGGAAGGCGTTGATGGACAACGCCTCTTCTCTGATCACCGACGCTCACATTTTGCTGACCGCTGGGTCCTACGGGCGGGCACGGTCCCTCACCGTCCTGGCACAGGAGGAACTCGGCAAGGCGCTCTGGATCTACGACACCTTCGAGACCTCTTGGAGCCGGGGGGATAAAGCGTCTCAAGTGGTGAAGGCGCTGGCTCAACACGGGCGTAGCCACACACGGAAGTACCTTGAGGCCGTGGTCTTCGGTGACGAACTCGCCGAGTTCTGGGGCGACTACAGCGCAACGCCCGAAGCGGGCCTGGGCTATGAGGCATGGGAGGAAGCGCACAGAAGGCGACAGGAGGAAGCCGGAATCGCTGCTGTCGAGGCCAATCTCGCCAAACAGCGAGGGTTTTACGTGGACCAGGACGCGAACGGCACTGTTCTGTCTCCCACAGCCACTGAAGCCGGAACCACCGCGGACGACCTGGAGACGGCTGCCCGCGTGATCGAGATGCTGCTGATCAGAGATCACACGCGCATGAAGGACGCTGCCACGCCGTACGACAGCACGCACACGCAACAGTTTCGCCTTCTGCCCATTTCACACCCTGATGACTGGACGGCAGCTTCGGAGTCGACGCTCCAGTCGTCGGACTCAAGTGATGTGACCGGAGACGAGAAGTAGTTGCAGGCCGCTCTCGATCAGGGCGAGGACCTTGAGGCGCATGCCGCATCCCTCGCTGCCGCGGGTGCGGCCTCTTAAAAAGGAGTCTGTGAGTTCAGGGCCGGGAAGAGCGACCGCATGAGATTGGCGGCGGCTTCGCCGACGTGGCGGCCGAGGCTCGGCAAGGTCTGCGGAGCGGTGAAGCCCGCTCGCGGCAGCTGGGTGCGGAATCTGTTCGCTGCACCGGACGTACATGCCATGTGATCTGCGAGGACGTCATGGTCGGCACCCGCACCGTCCGGCCCGCCTTCTCGCTCTTCCCGACGACGCACGTGCCTGCCATCATCAACTGCGGGTGACGCTTCCTTCACTATCGTGACAAACGCTTTGGGGTCAGATGGCAGCCAGAGGCAGGGGCGCTCGGGGAGTACGCAGAGATGTGGAGCGAGGCCGGGACATCGAGGCCTCCAGACTCGCGGCATTCGTCCTCAGTGAGGCAGCCAGGGAGCGTCGGCGCATCCGCATCGAAGGCGCGCACTGCACCGGAACCCTGGACCTGCGCCAGACCAACCTGGGCATCCCTCTTGAGCTCGTGAACTGCGTCTTCGAAGGCGAGATTCTATTCGACGGGGCCGTACTGGAGTCCGTGGACCTCACCGGGAGCACCGCAGCGGGTCTGCGCGCCGACCGGGTACGGGTCCATGGGGATCTGCTGCTGAACGCGATGCGGATCGGCGATGCCGGGAGCCCGGCGGCGCCCATAGGCGATCCCGGCTTCGACGGCGATCGCTCGGTCGTCTCCCGGCGCGTCCCGAACGAGTCGGTCGTCGCGCCCCTGCGTCTGACCGCCGCGCGCATCGACGGTGGTCTGTCGATGGAAGGGACGACGCTCGGCGGGCCGGGACCCTGGGCGATGTTCGCTCCCCTGATCGCCATCGGCGGCTCCCTGGGCGCGAGCCGCCTGGAGACCTCTGGCGGCCTCTATTTACGGGACGCGCGCGTGGGACAGTCGGTTCTGCTCGACCACGCCGTGGTGGGAGCAGTCGATGCGACGGGACTGAGTTGCGCGCTCGGCTTCTATGCCGACTGGGGTTTCACGTGTAGGGGGCCAGTACGGTTGCGTGGCGCAGCTGTCGGGAGCGTCGTCACGTTTCACGATGCCACGCTTTCCGGGCCTGCCGGCGCTGCCGTGCTCACACGGCTGCGAACGCCTCGGCTTCGCGTGGATTTCCGGACTCCGCCGGCGGGAGCACTGGTACTGCGTGACAGCAGGATCGGTTCGTACGTCGATTCTCCGAGCAGCTGGCCGGCACCGGGCAGGCTCGACGTGGAGGGCCTCGTGTACGAGCGGCTCGGTTCGACCGAGCCCGTCGGGGTCAAGCGGCGGCTGGCGTGGCTCGCAAAGGACACGGCATTGGGCGCCAGTTCCTTCGAGCAGTTGGCGACTTCTTATCAGCGAGCCGGTCACGAGCGGGCCGCCCGAATGGTTCGCCATGCTCGCGAACGCCGATTACGACGCGAGGAACGGCTGCCGGGGCGGATATGGAGCTGGCTCCAGGACGTCCTCTTCGGCTACGGATACGTACCGGGGCGTGCGCTGTTGTGGCTGGTGCTGCTGGTCGGCTTCGGATTGGCCTGGTTCACCGCACACCCGCCGGGGCCGGTGTCGGGCGGTGTGCGCCGCCCCTGGGATCCCGTGCTGTATTCACTCGACCTGATCGTCCCCATCGCCAATTTGGGGCAGCGCACGGCATGGGAGCCGACCGGCATCGACAAAGCGGTCGCGGTACTTCTGATGTTGGCTGGCTGGCTGCTCGCCACAGCGGTGATCGCGGGCGCGCACAGGGCGCTCAGCCGCAACTGATCCGTTGTCCGGCACGGATGGAGGAGAAGACCGATGGGTCTGGAACCCCTTGACGCCTTCCAGGATATGGGGGACGAAGCGATCCGGGCTCTTGACCTCTGGCTGAACCAGACCCGCCGGACCGTATATCTCGAAAGGTGGCTGTCCGGTGGCAGCGGGGCGAAGGTCGCGTTGGTCTATATCGAAGAAAAGGGCGCCGACCGCAAGGCGGTGCTGAAACTCTGCCCGGCAGGCGACAAGACTCAAGACGAATACGGGAAAACGAAATCAGCCTGGCAAGACGCCCTGCCCGGGTTCCGCCGCCATCTACTCGAACCGCTTTGGGACCCCATCGCAGTGCCCGTCGACGACACGCGCGCAGGCAACCCCTGGTTCATGTTTCAGCGTCTCGCGGGGGGCAGCACCAAGAACGTCACCGATTTTTCACAACTGTCCTGGGACAAGCGGGCGTCAGCATACAAACTTGTGACACGCGCCTTGCTTCAGAAGTGGGGGGAGGCGGACAAGAAGCGCGGTGTGACGGTCCAGGCTTTCATCAAGGAGCTGTTGCAGGACCGGCTGGACGACGGAGAACCGCTGCGTGAATGGGCGCGAGACTCCAGCCGGTTCGAAGAGTCGGCGGAGCATCTGCTCCTGCCCGACGAAACCGAGCACCTTGTCAATCCGTTCCTGCTCACCAAGGAAACCCGGTGGGGCGAAAGGGTCCTGCGCCGTGCCTTCTTCGGCAGGGCACACGGCGACCTGAACCTGGGCAACGTACTTGTGCCGACGGGTGTCGGCAGGCAGAGCTTCGTACTGATCGATCTCGCCCGCTACAGCGAGGCGGCACCATTGGCGCGCGACCCGATCCAATTCCTGCTCTGCATCGTTGCGGACCGGCTGGCGGAGCCAGGGTGTGGCTCTGTCGAGAGGACGGCCTTGTTGCGAGTCCTCTCCGACTCCGAGAGCTCGCCGGGAACCCTGATTCACCCCGAACTGTGGAAGGTGATCTCCGCATATCGGCAGTTCGTCCCGCACTGGGCCGCATCGCTGCTGGACGAGTGGGCCGACAACCGCATCCTGTCCCTCGTAGCCTGTGCCCTGATGTTCTGCGGACGCGAGGGAGCGTCCGAGGAGAACCGAATATGGTTCCTTCGACTTGCCGCGCACGCCGCCACGCACTACGTCGAGGAGCGGGAAGGGGAGGGAGTGAAAGACCCGATGGAGGATCCACAGGCGGAGTCGGCCCCTGCCGTCATCACGGAAGCACCGGATGCCGACCTCGGGGTCGAGGGCGTTGTGGTGCACGTCGACTTCGAGAGACGGCACGAAGCCCAACACGAAGCCCAACTGTCGGTGCCCCTGGCGGGCGCTGCCGCACAGGCGGCGGAGCTGGTGGAGCGGCTGTACACCGACGTGGAAGACCTGCATACGGAGGTAATGGGCTTCGGCGCCTCTTCGCACGGCCGGGATCTGCACATCCAGGCAACCGTGGCCCGCTATCTGATGGACACCGTGATCGAAGCGACGCATGAGCTTGTCGCGTTGCAACTCCAGAACAGCAGCACCGACTACCGCAGGATGATCGGATACACCGAAGCGCTGGGAGATCTGAAAAGACAGGTTGAAGCTACGCGGCAGCAGGTCCATCCCCTCGGGGTGCCGGGACGCGAAACCGCAGACCTCCTGCGAGTACGTCTGACGGTGGAGAAGCTACGGCAGGTCACGAGCGATCTGCACGGAGCGGTGAACCGGCTCAGGTAGGCCGGAGCGCATGTTGGACGATATCGACAAGACGTGGCAAACGGGCGGAGCACAGTGTCTTCCGCGCTGGTGAAGCTTGTCGGCGACACCATCGTGGCGTGCGAGCAGGGCTGGTCCGCGTTGCTCGGAAGGTCCGCTCAGGAGATAGAGCCGGATTCACTCGACGCCATGAAAAAGGCGTTCGTCGACTGCCAAAGAGAAGCCCGCGGACTGTCTGCCGGGGTGAAACCCGCCGCGCAAGCCGCCCTTGGGACATTCCTGGAGGCCGTCAGGTCAGCGGACAAGTCCCGTCGTGTCCTCGCAGGACTCGTCGCGCAGCGTGAGCGATTCACACGAAGAAGCGCCTCCGCCGCCGCGAGGGACTTCGAGGCCATGGAGGACAGGCTCGACAGTTTCATGGAGGACCTGAACACAGTGACCAAAGAGGGCAATGCCCTCAAAGTCGTGCTGAAGCGGTCCGAGGCCCGGGTCCAACGCCCCAGGGAAATCAAAGTAGTGATAGACGACGAGGCGGGCTAACTGGCCCTAACAAAGCCTTTGGACGTGTCGGTGGGTGATCAGGCAGACGGCGAGTCCGAGGAAGGCCTCGTGGATGTCGTCGCGTCGTTCCCACCGGATCCGCAGGCGGCGAAAGCCATGCAGCCAGGAGATCGTCCGCTCGACGACCCAGCGGAAGGTGCCCAGGCCGGTGCCGTGCGGCTGGCCGCGTTCTGCGATCGCAGGCCGGATCCCGCGTTGCCGCAGGAGCCGGCGGTACTTGTCGTGGTCGTAGCCGCGGTCCGCGAAGAGCATGTCGGGCCGCCTGCGCGGCCGGCCGACGGCTCCCGCAACGGCCGGGATCTTGTCCAGCAGGGGCAGGAGTTGGGTGACGTCGTTGCGGTTGCCGCCGGTCATCGACACCGCGAGCGGGATGCCCTGACCGTCGGTGAGGACGTGGTGCTTGCTGCCCGGTCGTGCACGGTCGACCGGGCTGGGACCGCTTTTGGGCCCCTGCGGGCCGCCCGGACGCGGGAGGAGTCGATCACCGCCCGCGACCAGTCCAGCTGGTTCTTCGACCGCAGCTTGTTCAGCAGCAGCTGGTGCAGCTGATCCCAGACACCGGCCTCGTTCCAGGCAGCGAGGCGGCGCCAGCAGGTCATCCCGGAGCCGAAGCCGAGCTCCTGGGGCAGGTACTCCCACTGGATCCCGGTGTGCAGCACGAACAGGATCCCGCACAGAGCCTGCCGGTCGGGCACCCGCGGCCGACCTTCCACCTGCTTCGGCGGCGGCTCGGGCAGCAACGACTCGATCAGCGACCACAGTTCGTCCGACACGATCCACGGCCGCGACTGACGCTTCCCCATGCCCACATCAACGAACGATCAAGCCAGCAGTCACATGATCAAACTGCTTTTGTTAGAGCCAGTTAGAGGTCCTAACAAAGGCGTTGGACGTGGCGGTGTGTGATGAGGCAGGTAGCAAGGCCGAGGAAGGCCTCGTGGATGTCGTCGCGTCGTTCCCAGCGGATCCGCAGCCGTCGGAAGCCGTGAAGCCAGGCGATCGTGCGCTCTACCACCCAGCGGAAAACCCCCAGGCCAGAGCTGTGTTCCACGCCTCGTTCGGCGATGACCGGGCGGATTCCGCGCTCCCACAGCAGGCGACGGTACTTGTCGTGGTCGTAGGCGCGGTCTGCGAGGACCGCGTCGGGTCGGCGTCTGGGCCGGCCCAGGACACCCGCGACCGCCGGGACCTTGTCCACCAAGGGCAGCAATTGTGTGACGTCGTTGCGGTTTCCGCCGGTCAGCGACACCGCGAGCGGGATGCCCTGGGCGTCGGTGAGGACGTGGTGCTTGCTGCCCGGCCGTGCGCGGTCGACCGGGCTGGGTCCGCTTTTGGGCCCCGCCGGGCCGCCCTGACATGGGAGGAGTCGATCACCGCCCGCGACCAGTCCAGCTTGTGCGCGGCCCGCAGCCGCTTCAGCAGCACCAGATGCAGTTCGTCCCACACGCCGGCCTCGTTCCAGGCGGCAAGGCGACGCCAGCAGGTCATGCCCGAGCCGAAGCCCAACTCCTATGGCAGGTACTCCCATTGGATGCCGGTGTGCAGCACGAACAGGATCCCGCACAGGGCCTGCCGGTCCGGGACTCTAGGTCTGCCCTCCACCAGCTTCGGACCCGGCACGGGCAGCAACGGCTCGATGAGCGACCACAGTTCATCCGACACGATCCAAGGCCGCGACTGTCGTTTCCCCACAAACAGACCAACGACCACCGAAGCCGAAAGTCACATGATCAACAGCTTCTGTTAGGACCTCTAAGCCCCCGGCGACAAGCAATGCCGGAGTGGGGCCGTAGCGTCGTGACGGCGTCGCGGATCAGAATCTATACGCTTCGCCGCCGACGACTACAAGTGGCGGCACGCGGTTGAGTGCGGTATCAATCGCCACCAATGAGTGCGGCCTGCGCTTTCGCAATGGGCCCTGGCGGGGGCCTACTCCAGGCCCTGATGCCGTCGCTCTGCCTCCTGGTCCTCCCGCCGGGCGTCAGCTTCGTACGACTCCGCAAGCCCTCTGAGCAACTTCCTGGTTCGCGGCCACGCGCGTGCGCGTTCGGCCTGCTCGCGGAAGGACCGGGCTAGCTCCGACTCTTGAACTCCGCCATCCAGGAGTCCCCGGCTGGCCACACCTCGTTTGTTGTAGATACCAATACTGAGACCTCGTTCGAGATCGCTGCTATTGATCTCTTCAAGTAGGTCTCGGACAACTTCCGGAATCTGCAAGTCGTCCTGGTCGCGCGGGGCGAAAGCAAGTACCTGTCCGATCTGCACATCGCCTACCCTGGCACGATCCCTGGCAGCCAGTTCCGCCCGTGCCGTCAGGACCCACGTGCGCAGTGCAACTGGGTCGAGGGTCCCGTCGGCCGTAAGTCCTGGACATGTACGCAAAGTGTGCAGGGCTCTGTAGGCGTGGTTAGCGATATTGCGTCTATTCTCCTGTTCCACGGCATCTGCCGTGTCCTCCTCGGAAGTGGCGCTGGGGCGGAAGGACCACGTCACCAAATCCGCAAACGCCTCAGGGTCCTCAACCAGCGTCTTGTGGAGGATTGGAGCCTTCGCGTCGAACCCAAGCGCAGGCAAGAGTTGCCACTCCAGACTGAGGATGCGTTGACGCCCGACCTGCTCGTGGTGCCGGGCCAGCAGCGCAAATAGATCCTGGAAACGTGAACCGAGTCGCCCGATCTCAGGATCGCTCAACCTACCTGCGATGAGGTCTTCAAGCCCGGTGACGACGACCTCGGCGGCCTCTGCGTTGTCCCCTTGCCTGTCGTACAGGAGGATCAGGTCCAGCGCTGCTGCGGGGCGGCCTGCGCCCAACAGCGACCGGGCTGCATCAAGCGCTCGCGGGAAGTCGGAGCCGAGCCCGAAGTAGGAGAACTCACGCCAATAATGTCCTGCTACTTCCGGACCGAGTTCAGCGATCTTCGACCACGCGGTGGCTGGATCCGGGGCGAGCCGCAGGATCACTGCCTGAACATGCGGAACCTCTGTGAGAGAAAGAAGCCTGTCGCGGAGATCATTCCCCTGGGCCCACATGCGCCGCCGCAGGTACCCAGTCGCGACCTCCTTGGCTGGTGAGGCGTCCTCCTCAAGCCAGGACAGCAGCTCTTGGTCATGGTCCTCGGAGTGCACTGCCAGAGCGATGCCCACCAGGTCGGCGAACTCGGTGGCGGAAGCCAGCTCGACGAGAGCCGCCAGCCCTCCGTTCGCGACTGTCTCCCCGACCGCTGCGGCCCGCCGGGCGAGGAGTTCCGCGTCATAGGCGGCGAAGTTGTCACAGCGCCTGATGTCGCCAAGCGTGATCCAGCCGGATTGGAACAACCATGCGTACCGCTTCACCGGATTCCGAGGCTCCAGCGCTTCGCACGAGGCTTGGAGGGGGCGAAGCTCGTCCGCAGGAAGGGCCCACGCGGCGTCCGCAAACTCCTGGTGCCGGGAAACCTGATCGCGCAGTGCGCGATGGAGAACCGCACGCCGATCGTCATCTTCCAGATCGTCGGCCAGCTCAGTCAGCCGTCGCGCGACCTCAGCGCGGTGTTTGGGAGGGAGAACGTCGATTTTGCCGATCAGATCGACATACAGCTCGGGGGCGGCGTTGAGTTCGTCCAGGAGCAGGTCGACCACGGCGGTGGTAACTCTCCATCGATCATGCGGGGTGACGACGATGTCCCTTTTCCAGTCACGGAAACGCGGACCAGGATGGCTCATCTGCATAGCGTGACTGTCAGGAATGAGCTGGAGGAGCAACTTGCGGCCGAGTGCTGGCTGCCTCCGCACCAGGCGTCGGATCACTCTGATGCGGTCCTCGGCGTGGGCGGTCGTGTTGGGAGCCCACGCGCTGAGAATCCCCACCAGACTCGCGAGGGGACGATTCGAGAGCCGGCCGCCCGGGTCCACGACAGCCAGCGCGGTCAGTACGTCGACGGCGTCATCGAGGTGCTCCGGAGACCATGCCAGGATCTCCAAGGACCACAGAAACCTTGTATGAGGAGAGCTGGATCCCAGCCCCATGTTGTCAGGCTGGTTGTCGGTGAACATGGCGGTGTGAAGAGGTGTGGTGCCACTGAGGCCCTCGTGCATCGCTTCTATGAACTCCTCCGGGGCGGCCTCAGCCAGCAAGGTCAGCACATCGCCCAGGGAACGCCACTGGCTGTACGTGTCATCAGCGTTGGCCTGCTTCAGCAGATCACGAACCAGCAGCCGTGCCCATCGATCTCCCGTGACGCCTCCGGGGCCCCGTAGGTCCGCGCCCAGGGTGCCCAGGAGGGCGAGCGACTGGGCGAGCCCTGCGCGAAGGGTGTGTGAGAAGCACCGTCTCACGCCCATCACCCCCGCCCTCCACCGTTCGTCAGGGTCTAGGTCGACGGTGGGGTCCGTTTCAGTCAGTACCTCCAAGACTGCCGTTCGGAAAAATTGGAGATCGTCGCTGGTGAGGGATGTACCGAGCAAGGTCCAGGCATCCTCGGCAGCGAGCACGTGCCAGATCTCTTCCTGATGGCCGAGGAAAGGGATGTCGGATCCGGCGGCGAGCTCTCGGGCCCGTTCCTGCAACTCTTCGTATCCAAGTCCCGAGCACTGTCCAACCACACGGCGGTCTTCCCGATTGTCCCCGTTCCAGGAATTCAGCAGGAGCAGCCGTCGGCGGACCACATCGAGCGTCGAGGCCCGTTCCGGTGTGAGTGGCTCTGGGTGGTGGGCCAGGGCTCGCCGCAGCGCGAGCAGGCTGCGGCGACCGAGTGCGCCGAGTCGGGCCGCACGCTCGCTCGGCATGCCGTCGGAGAGCAGCAGGGACTCGATGACCTGGCTGTGGAGCCTCGGCACGTGCACGTCGCACGGGCCGCCGGGCATCGCCGCCCACACCAGCTGGTGAGGGTGCTGCTGTGCAATGTCCCGTGCGAGCGCCGGGTCTGCGAGGACCAAGATCAAGGGCTGGCGCAACGTGAGCAGTTGCTCGATACCGTTCTTGTCGGAAACGAACAGTACCCGCGCCCCCACCTGAGTGGCCCCCAGGATGCCTTGCTGTTCTAGGGCAGCGGCTACGAAGGCGCAGACTTCGTCGGGGCGTAGATCGCCGCCTAGCGTGATCACCGAGCGCCCGGTGGCGAGTAGGGCGCTGAAGTCGGCGGCTGCCTTCTCTCTTCCTGCCAGCACCACCGCCCGGTCCAGTGGGATGCGCGTCGATCGGAGCCAATTGTCAGTCCACCACGATTCCAGAGACCGCACGCCCGGCTGTGCCTTCTCCAGTCGGGAAGCAAGCCATGCCGTGGTGGCAGGCGCTTGTTCCAGCCAAAGGTCGATCACGTCGAGGTTGTACCCACGTACCTCCCGCCACCGACCGTCCTCGGCGTGGAGCGCGGACCAGGTTCGGGCATCTCGCCACGTGTCGAGGACGACTTCCACGTATGTGACGTCTTGGGTCGCGAGCCCCTTCGGGCCTTTGATCCTCTTCTCGTAGTCATCCTCGGCCTTGCTGTTGCCGCCGCCAACAGACAACTCCCACACCGAAGTTCCCTCGGGCACGAACGCCGACGGTCCCGACGCTGTGACGATGCCGTCGAAACCTCCGACCGCGGTGCCGGAGCCTCCCGGCATGTCCAAGGATTCCAACCCACTTGCGGTCTCGGCTATCAAGCGCCTGATCAGCAGCGGGAGGACGGTATCGAAGCCCGCGTCACCACGTGCCTTGCGAAGATCGTCACGATCAATTGGCGGCCATGCAGTCATGCCCCGACGGTACTGCCCCCCACTGACACTCCTTTCGGATGCAACTCCGTCGACGCCATCATCGTCCGCCTCGCACTCATCCACAGACCGGGGTCCGGGGGCTTGACGCGCATGGTCAAGGTGGGACCGCCTTAAGCGCCTCGACCGGCTCCTCAGACAACGTGCCTGTCTCGCCCTGAGGTCGGCCCGGCTTCGTGCTGGCGGCTCCGACGTTGGCCTCCCTGAGGAAAACCTCATGCCGCTTTCGGCCAGAGCTGCTCTTCCTACAGTCCCCATCGAGTAGTCATTCTCGGGTAGGCCTACAGCCAATGTGACCAGTCCGACGCCGCTGGCATCCGGCTATAACCGGATGTCGCGGGTCCAAGCTTTAGAGCCGCTGGGCGAACTGGTTTTGCATGCGGTGGCGTAGCACCGCCAGACCCAGGTGTTCTTCCAGCGTCGGATTTCGATCTCTGCGCCTTTACACCTGCCGCACTTGGGGGGCCGGGCGAAGGTTTCCGCGTGTTCGTGGGCGAGTAGCTTGCGGGCGAAGTAGCCGCCGCGCATCGTCAGCATGACCTCGCGTGTGTTGCTCTGTGAGAGTGCGTTGAGGCTGCCGAGCATGACGGTGTGCTCGTCGAGCACTGCGATTTTCTGGTGCATGACGTGGATGGGGACGACGGTCTGGGCGAACGGTGCGCAGGTCTGCGATGAGTGCCTGGCTGGCTTCTCTTTTCTGGAGTTGGTCGGTGTCGTCTCGAATGAACACGGTGATGCGTACGCCGCGGTCGGCTGCTGATTTGAGTTCAGGCAGGAGGGAGCGGATCCGGTTGGCCACCCATGGTGCCCAGAGCCACAGGGATTGTTTTGCCTGTCGAATCTCGGTGGTGAAGGTGAGGTAGAAGTCGCGTTCGTCGTCGATGTCGGTCACTTCGACGTGCCGGCTGAGGACTTCGGCGAGAGCGATGCCGAACTCCCCGCGGTGAGCCGGTGGCGCGTGCGGCGGGGTGATGAGGTGTTTGGCAGGAAGTATTCGAACGCCGCGGGTGCCGACGAGGGCGTCGAGTTCCGCCAGGGCTGTTCCCGGCCGGGCCTCGCTGACGCGTTGCCCGCTGGCGATGACGTAGAGGCGGGTTCTGACGCGGGTGACGGCGACGTTGAACAGGCGGACGCCGTTGCGCCTCCACTCGTCGGCGTCGGCTTGGCAGTGGGCGAGAGCCATCCATAGTTCGCGGCTGTCCGCGCCGCCTTCCACGGTGTCGAAGATGACGACGTCGAATTCCCGGCCCTGGAACCTGTGTGCTGTTCCGACTTCGGCCAGGGGGCGGCCGCTGGAGCTTTCGACGTCTCGTAGCGCTTCCAAGGTGGCTTCGGCCTGAACCCCGTACGGGGTGGCGATCCCTGCCTCCTCGCCCTGTTCGCGGTGCAGTTCCACCAGAGCTCGCGCGAGGAGAGAGCCGGCCGGCCACCAGCCTTTGCGGCTGCCGGTCAAGTGTGCTCGGGCCAGCTCGTGCAGGCCGTCGGTGTCGATCAGCACGATCTCGGGATCGTTGTCGGGCCGCTCCGTAAGCGTCTGGGAGCCGCCTCGCAGCATTCCCCCGTAGGCGAGACCGTTGGTCAGTTTCATCACGGCAGGGCCGAAGCGATGCTGTTCGGTCAGGGTGACGCAGGCCAGGTGTGCCTGGGCATCTGCAGGTTCGAAGATGCCGCAGTGCTGGAAGACGCCGGGGAGCAGCCAGCGTTTGATGTCGTCACGTTCCTGCTCTTTGAGGCCGCTCGGGATGACCGGGCCGAGCTGCATGAAATCTCCGAGCAGGACGGCAGCCCTATTGGCTTTGCCGGTGGCCAGAAGTACCTCGGGCAGAGTGGCTGCGCCGGCCTCATCTACCAGGACGACGTCATAGGGGCCCTCGAAGACGGCCCGGTTGGTACGGAAACGGGCCAATGTGGTGGCGACCAGCTTGGCGCTCTTGATGATCTCGCCCTGGGCGTTGCGGGCCAGCCGCTCGTATTCCTCCTGGACGTCCTGGTACTGCTGCTCCAGCTGCGGCTTGCGGGCGCTGTCGGCGGCCACAAGTGGACGGAGGCGTTCGGCCCGGTTGTGCAGGGTCGGCCAGTTCTTCTTCGCGGCCTGTTCGGTCAGCGTCTGGGCCTGCTGCGCTGCGACAGCCGCCGCAGTGGCCTGGTTCTTTTCCCGTTCGGCGGAGGTACACAGCCTGTGTGCCCGCTCTGTTGCCGCCCGTGTGGCATTGGCCTCGGTGTCGAGGTGCCTGATCTGTTCCCGGCTGAGCGGGACGGAGTCGGACAGCGCCGTGATTTGGGCATCGAGTGCAGAGATCCGGGCGGCGGCGGTATGGTGCGCGTCCACGGACTGCTGACGCGCTGCCTCTGCCTGCTCTTCGGCGTCAGCCAGTTGCTCCTGGAGTGCGGCAAGCTTCTGGCGTGCCCGCCAGCGGGCCACCGTCCCCTTCGCCTCCCACTGCTTCACCTGATTCCGCAGGGGCCGGCACTCCTCGGCGGCCAGCAACGCATCAGCTGCTCGGTGTTCTGCAGCCTGCCGGATCCTGACCGACTCGTCGCAGAGCCGATCCACCTCGCGCCATACCTCGCGCGAGGGCTCCGCTGCGGCAGCCCGGTGCGACGCTGTCTTCGCCGCACCCGCAGATTCGGCCATCCCGCGAGCGGCCTGCGCGTACCGGTCGTCGGCCGCGTCGCTGAGGGCCAGTGCGGATGCCAGGTCCTGACCGGGCGCGCGCAATAGCTGCAGTGCCGTGAAGTATCCGGCTGCATCGAACCCGGCGAGTGCACTGTCCATGGCGGCAAGTTGACCGGCGCGGTCGCGGATTTCGACCAGTTCAGCCTCCACGGCGCTACGGCGCTCAGCCGTCTGCGCTAATCGGCTTCGGACCATGAGTGGCAACGACACCGAAGGATCTTCCGCCACCTCTTTGAGATGTGGCGGGCCCACGCGGACGATCTCACCCGGGCTGTGGCGCTTCTCCCGCACCACCCCGAGCAGGGCGTTGTCTACAGCGACATTGGTCGCAGAGACCAGCAGCACCCGCTCGTCCCGGGCGAGCAGGTCACCGATGGCGCGTTTGAGGACCGTGGTCTTACCGGTCCCCGGCGGCCCCCACACCAGATGAACGCCTTCGCCCAGGCATGCCCGGTAGGCGTCTGCTTGGGCTGGGTGGAAACCAGGCGGGTCCGGCTCCGCTCCTGGAGCCCCGCCGATACTGCGGGCTGCCAGGGAAGCGGCCAGCGGGTGTTCGCCCAGTTGGGCGATGCCGTCGCGCAAGGCCTCGATGAGGAAGGTGGGCGGCTGCTTCAGCATCCATAGGTGGGCGTCGGTGATGTCGGCGAACTCGGCCACACGCAAGGTGAGCAGGGATCCGTTCTGCACCGTCTCGGAGACGCTGAAGCCGTCCTTCTCGATGGCCCGGTCATCAGGCCCGGCCAGTCGCAGACTGTCCAACTGGTCCGGCCCGATGTCAGTGCCGCGCAAGTCCACCGCGTACTGGCCGGGTTCACCAGTCCGGGCCGCCCGCCCGATCCGCTGCCAACGCGCCGCTCTGCCTGCGCCTCCCTCCAAAGCGATCCATTCACCGAGTACCGCCGTGATCTCCTCACGCCACCCCACGATCGTCCCCCAGCCCTGCCCCGCTTCGGACTGCCAGACTTACCCAGTCACACGGTGCAACATGCCGTACTTGGTTGGTGACCAACAGGTGGCGCGGCGCTTGTCAGTACTCGGTCCGAGAGCATCAGACGACCTACGTGACGTAGAGCCAAGAAGCGCAGACCTTAATTGTCCGCGAGCTCCAAGTCGCCCGCCGTGTACTCAACGACGAGCGGGCTTGCCACTACGCACCGAGAAGTGGCATAGGTGCGAGGGATGAGCCCAGTGACCCGCGCATACCCGGTCATCACAGCGGAGGTGTCGATGCTGTCGTCCGTGTCATCCAGTGCGTGCAGCAGGTCCTGTACGTCTTGGCCATGCAGGCGCGCTGCTGTCGGGCGTGAGATCTGATCGGTCGCCATCGTGTCACGGTGCCTGATGAGTGCGTCGACGACCTGCCCGGCCCTTGCTATGAAAGCGCTGCCCAAGCTGGAGGCCGAGTTCATCGCGTCCGGCGCGAGACCTTCGACCGGCATCGCATTCCAGCCGCGCAGATGCTGGACCGACCCATGCATCAACAGACGGCAGCGCCCGTCGGTGCCCCCTTCACGTGCCGGCTCCACGAACAGGACGAGATCTTGGTGGGTGTCGCTGAACGTCACGCAGCGAAGCGGCGCTTCGAATTGCACCCACTGGCCAGGGCGTAGTTGGGGCTCCGTGTACCAGTCCGCAAGGAGCGCGACGTGTTTGTTCACCTCACGTAGGTGCCGTAGTTGACCTTGCTTGCTGTCTGCAGTCGGCGTGTCCATGTCAATGCCGCCTAGAGGCGTGGTCAGGCGAAGCGCACCCAAACGCGGGGCACGCCGCGGCTCAGGGACGAACTGTCGCAGTTTGCTGTCCGACAAGTAGACAATCTCGCGCAAGGGACGCCCCGTCCGGTGAGGTGGCGATGACTGGAGCCATACTGCCAGCGCCCACTGACAGTGGCCGACGCCCGCACGATCGCTCTACCTATTCCTCCAGCTGACAGCGGCGCGTGCGAGCTGACCCGATAATGAGCAGGCATGCACCGTACGCCGCGATGTGAACCGCCCCGGGTTCGGTAGAGATCTCAGATTGTGGTTGTGACCTGGGGTTTCGTGGATTGCATGTAGTGGTTGGTCTCGTATTCGACGGGCG
>NZ_JBIAHG010000022.1:0-145927 GCF_042870385.1 Streptomyces sp. NPDC006602
ACGCCCGGTTACATTCCGAACCCGGAAGCTAAGCCTTACAGCGCCGATGGTACTGCAGGGGGGACCCTGTGGGAGAGTAGGACGCCGCCGAACAATTTTTGGAAGGACCCCTGGTCCCCAGCGTTCAGCTGGGGCCAGGGGTCCTTTTTGTTTTTCCGGAGCGCGCCGGGTACTCGGCTGCGCGAGAATGACTTGCAGTACCGAAGACAGGAGTCACCCATGTCCACCAACTCTCCCGACGACCGACCGGAGCGCGACCAGCGGCCACGGGACAGTGGTGACCGGGGCGACCGCAGCGACCGGGGTGACCGAGGCGGTTCCCGCGGAGAGCGGGGCGGCCCCCGCCGCGGCAACGACCGCCGGGACAATGACCGTGCCGGTTCCGACCGTGGCAGCAATGACCGCGGCAGTTACGTCCGTCGAGATGATCGCCGTGATGGCGGTGACCGTGGAGACCGCGGTGGCTTCCGCCGTGATGACAATCGCGGCGGGCAACCGCGCCGTGACGACAGTCGTGGAGGGTTCCCGCGCCGGGACGACCGCCGTGACGACAGTCGTGGAGGGCTTCCTCGCCGAGACGACCGCCGTGATGACCGTCGGAGCGATGACCGTGGGGACCGCGGTGGCTTCCGCCGGGACGACAACCGCGGTGGGTACAGCGGTGGTCGGCGTGACGATCGGCGCGACGACAGCCGTGGGTCCCGCCCGGCGTTTCACCGCGACGACCGTCCCGCCGGCCCGCGCCGCGACGACCGTCCCGCCGGCCCGCGCCGCGACGACCGTCCCGCCGGCCCGCGTCGGGATGACCGTTCCGCTGGGCCGCGCAGGGACGACCGTCATGCTGGGCCGCGCAGGGACGACCGTGACCGTGGCTTCCGGCGAGACAGTGACCGTCCCTCCTTCCGCCGTGACGGTGACCGTCCTCCCTTCCGCCGTGACGACCGCCCCGACCGTGGGGATCGTGTAGAGCGTCGGGACGACAACCGCGGTGGGTTCAGCGGTGGTCGGCGTGACGACCGCCGGGGTGATGACCGTGGCGGCTTCGGTCGCCGCGATGACCGGCGTGACGATCGTCGTGATGACCGCCGTGACAGCGGTGACCGTGGTGGTTTCCGTCGTGATGACCGTGACCGTGACCGTCCCGCCTTCCGCACCGATGACCGTGACCGTGGTGTCCGCCGTGACGATCGTGGTGACCGTGGCGATCGCGGTGGTTTCCGCCGTGACGACCGGCGTGACGATCGCCGTGATGACCGTCGGAGCGACGACCGTGGGGACCGCGGTGGTTTCCGTCGCGACGACCGGCGTGATGATCGGCGCGACGACAGCCGTGGTGACCGGGGCGGTGAGCGGGGTGGATTCCGTGGTCGCGATGACCGTGGCGGCCCCGGTGGGCCCCGGCGCGACGACCGTGGTGGACGTCCCGGCGGCTTCCGTGGTCGTGACGACCGGCGCGGCGGTGACGACCGGCGTGGTGGCGGGCGTTTCCGGGACGAGCGCGACCGGGACAGGGAGCCGATCAGGCGGCTCCCGATCCCCGAGGACGTCACGGGCGAGGAGATCGACAAGGACGTACGGCAGGAGCTTCAGAGTCTGCCGAAGGGGCTCGCCGAGGACGTCGCCAAGAACCTGGTGATGGTGGCGCGGCTCATCGACGAGGACCCCGAGACGGCCTACGCCTACTCGAAGGTGGCCCTGCGGCTGGCGTCGCGCGTCGCTGCCGTACGAGAGGCCGGCGGGTTCGCGGCGTACGCGAACCAGAAGTACAGCGAGGCGCTCGCGGAGTTCCGGGCCGCGCGGCGGATGACCGGCGGTGTCGACCTGTGGCCCGTCATGGCGGACTGCGAGCGTGGGCTCGGGAGGCCGGAGAAGGCGCTGGAGATGGCCGGGGCGCCCGAGGTGCACAAGCTGGACAAGGCCGGGCAGGTCGAGATGCGGCTCGTCGCGGCCGGCGCCCGTCGGGACATGGACCAGCTCGACGCGGCCATCGTGACGCTGCAGAGCCCCGAGCTGGCCTCCAACTCCGTACAGCCGTGGACCGCGCGGCTGCGGTACGCGTACGCGGACGCACTGCTGGCGGCCGGTCGTGAAGGTGAAGCACGGGAGTGGTTCGCGAAGGCCGCGGAGGCCGACAAGGACGGCAGTACGGACGCGTCGGACAGGCTTGCCGAGATGGACGGTGTGGAGTTCGTCGACGCCTTCGACGAGAGTGAGGCGGAGGCCGAGGCGGAGGCTGAGGAGGACGTTGCGTCCCGGGAAGCGCCCGCGCAGGCCGTCGAGGTCGCTGCGGTTGCTGAGGACTCCGTGGACTCCCAGGACTCCGAGGCAGACCAGGACGACGACGAGGCCGACGAGGACGACCACAAGGACTGACGTTCCTGAGTGAAAGGGCGGGACCCCATGACCGGGGTCCCGCCCTTTCGCATGTCATGCGTCCAGCGCGCGCAGTACCAGGCCCGAGGCCGGCTTCGGGCCGAACGACGTCGACTTGCGGGGCATCGTGACGCCCTGTCGGGCGAGGTCGCGTACGACCTCCTCGAGGACCGGGTGCATCAGGACCGCCGTACCGCCGTCGCGTTCCGCTTTGTCGACCGTGGCGGCCGTGTCGTGGATGTAGGCGATGTGGGCGGGGGAGTCCTCGGGGATGTGCCAGACGTGGTCGAGGAGGGTGGCGTGCAGGACCGTGGCGTCCAGGGTGCGCCAGGCCGACGGGCGGTCCGCGGGGATCGTGCGGGCCAGCAGGGCCGGGTCCGGGCGGTCGACGAGGTGGAAGGCGCCGTCGCCGGCGAGCAGGAAGGCGTTGCCCGCGCAGGCCGCGTCGGCCAGGGCTTCCAGTGCCTCGGCCAGCGGGATTTCCAGGCGGCGGATGCGGAAGAGGTCCTCCAGGGGCGCCAGGGCCGCCGTGACCGGCAGGCCGTGCAGGAGGCGGTGGATGGCGCGGACGCGCAGGGGGTAGTGGGCCGTGTCGACGAGGAGGACCAGGCCGTAGTCCCAGGCGCTGGGAGAGGGGTGCTCCGCGCGTAGCCGCCGGTAGGTGGCCCAGCGGTGGTGGCCGTCGGCGATCAGGGCCTGGTGGTGGGCCAGGTCGGCGCGGACGCGGGCCAGGTCGGCGGGGTCGGTGACCGACCACAGGCGGTGGCTGAAGCCGTCCTCCGTGGTCGTCGCCAGCAGCGGCGGTAGTGCGGCCGTGCGCTCGACCACCTCGGCGGTGACGGACGCCGAACCGTTGCCGCGGTACGTCAGAAGCAGGGGCTCCAGGTTCGCGGAGGTGGCGCGCATCAGGGCGGCGCGGTCGGCGACGACGTGCGGTATGACGTCCTCGTGGGGCAGGACCACGCCCTCCGAGGGCTCCGACAGGCGCAGGGCGCCCATGATGCCGCGCTGGAGCAGGCCTTCGCCGTCGCGCTGTTCGTAGACGTACAGGCCCGGTTCGGTGTCGGTGGTCAGGACGCCCTCGGACAGCCAGCGGCGCAGGGTGTCGGCGGCTTGTTCGTTGCGGACACTGGGCGTGGCGGCCTGGGGCAGGATCAGCCGGACGATGTTGTACGGGTCGGCGGACTGGAGGTGGTGCAGGCCGTCGGGGCGGACCACGACGTCGTACGGCGGGGAGGTCACGGCGGCCAGGCTGCCGACCCGGTCGGGGTCGTAACGCAGGCCACGGAACGGGGTGAGCTCCAGGCCTCGGCGCGCCGTTGCTTCCGAGTGACCCGCTGTGTTCATCCCGGCATCGTACGTGTGTCAGTGGCATGCGCGATGATCGGGGGAAAGCGAGTGAACGAGGAGCGATGCGGAATGAGCCAGGGCGTCAGGACGAAGCCCGAGGGCAGTGGTCAGGCCCTGAGCGAGGCGTACGACACGGCCCTGCTCGACCTGGACGGGGTGGTGTACGCGGGCGGCAACGCGATCGCGTACGCGGTCGAGTCGCTCGCCACCGCGCGGGCGGGCGGGATGCATCTCGCGTACGTCACCAACAACGCGCTTCGGACGCCCGACGCCGTTGCCGACCACCTCACCGAGCTGGGCATACCGACGGGGGCGTCGGACGTGATCACCTCCGCGCAGGCGGTCGCCCGGCTGATCGCCGAGCAGGTGCCGGCGGGTGCGCGGGTGCTGGTGATCGGTGGGGAGGGGCTGCGGGTGGCGTTGCGCGAGCGCGGGCTTGAGCCGGTGGAATCGGCGGATGACGATCCTTTGGCGGTCGTGCAGGGGTACGGCGGGCCCGAGTTGCCGTGGGGGCGTTTCGCGGAGGCGTGTTACGCCATCGCGCGCGGGGTGCCGTGGTTCGCGTCCAACACGGATCTGACGATTCCCAGTGCGCGCGGGATCGCGCCGGGCAATGGCGCGGCGGTGGAGGTCGTACGCATCGCCACGGGTGCCGAGCCGCAGGTGGCGGGCAAGCCGTTGCCGCCGATGCACCGGGAGACGGTCCTGCGGACCGGGGCGAAGAGGCCGCTGGTGGTCGGGGACCGGCTGGACACGGACATCGAGGGCGCGTTCAACGGAGACGTGGACTCGCTGCTCGTCCTGACCGGGGTGACGGACGGCCGGCAGTTGCTCGCCGCGCCGCCGCAGCACCGGCCGACGTATGTCGACGCCGATCTGCGGGGGATGCTCACCGGGCAGCCGGAAATCACCGAGCAGGGTGACGGCTTCCGGTGCGGTGGGTGGACGGCGCGGGCCGGCGCCGAGTTGCTGGAACTCGACGGTGACGGCGAGGCTCTGGACGGCTTGCGCGCGCTGTGCGCGGCGGCCTGGACGGCGGCCGGTGAAGGTGTGTGCGAGCTGGACGGGGGGAAGGCGCTGGCACGACTGGGTTTGTGAGCCGTCGGGATGTCTACCCGAGCGGGGGCTCGACGGAGGCTCGTACCTGTGAGCCTATGGCCCTGCGAGCGTCCTGCACGGAATCGTGGCTGAATGCGAGGGTAGGCTAACCTAACTGCGTGTTGGTTGACAGTCCTCCCGAACAGCGCGCGGAGACCGCCCCCGCGCCACCGACCCGCCGGGCGATACGTGCTTTTGGGCTGCTCGTCTCCCTGCTGATCCTGATGCTCGTCGCGTTGGCGAGCATCGCGATCGGGGCGAAGGCGTTGTCCATGGGGCAGGTCTGGCACGGCCTGTTCCAGGACTCGGGAACCTATGGCGACGTCGTGGTCGCCGACCGGATCTCACGGACCGTGCTGGGACTGCTCGCCGGTGCCGCCCTCGGCCTGTCCGGGGCCGTGCTCCAGGTGCTCACGCGCAACCCGCTGGCCGATCCGGGGCTCCTCGGCATCAACGCGGGTGCGTCCGCCGCGGTCGTCACCGCCATCACGTTCTTCGGTGTCACCTCGCTGAGCGGCTACGTCTGGTTCGCGTTCGTCGGTGCGGCCGCGGTCGGGGCGCTGGTCTGGTTCCTCGGCGGCAGCCGGGGAGCGACACCGGTGCGCCTGGCCCTCGCCGGCACCGCGATCAGCGCCGCGCTCTACGGCTACCTCCAGGCTGTGATGATCATGGACGACGTGGCCCTGTCCAGGATGCGCTTCTGGACCGTCGGTTCGCTGGGCTCGGCGACCAACTCGGCCGTCCTGCAGGTGCTGCCGTTCCTCGCGGTGGGCACCCTCCTCGCGCTGACGCTCGCCCGGCCCCTGAACGCCATGGAGATGGGCGACGACACCGCCAAGGCGCTCGGCGCCAATCTCAACCGCACCCGGGCGCTGGCCATGCTCTCCGCGACCATGCTGTGCGGGGCGGCGACCGCCGCGTGCGGGCCGATCATGTTCGTAGGGCTGATGGTCCCGCACGTCGTACGGTCCTTCACCGGGCCCGACCTGCGCTGGATCCTGCCGTACGCGACCATCCTGTCGCCCGTGCTGCTGCTCGGTGCCGATGTCATCGGCCGGATCGTCGCCCGGCCCTCGGAGCTCCAGGTCGGCATCATCACCGCGATCATCGGCGGTCCGGTCTTCATCTATCTCGTACGACGGCGGAGGACGGCGCAGCTGTGAAGACCAACCGTGCCATCAGGACGCCGGGCGGGCTCTCGCTCCGTGTGGACCTCCGTGCCGTCACCGTCGTGGGCCTGCTGCTGCTCGCCGCGCTCGCCGCGAGCGTCGTGCTGATCGGTACCGGCGACTTCCCGATCCCTGCCGCCGACGTGCTGAAGACGCTCGCCGGCGACGGCAACGCGGGACAGGAGTTCATCGTCAACGAGCTGCGGCTGCCGCGGGTCCTCGTCGGGCTCCTGGTCGGCGCCTCGCTGGGGGTCGGGGGTGCGCTGTTCCAGGCCATCTCCCGCAATCCGCTGGGCAGTCCGGACGTGCTCGGGCTCGGGCAGGGGGCCACGGCCGGTGCGCTCGTGATGATCGTGCTGTTCTCCGGCAGCTCGCTGCAGGTCACCCTCGGTGCGCTCGTGGGCGGTCTCGCGACCGGGTTCGCCATCTATCTGCTCGCCTGGAAGCGGGGTGTACATGGTTACCGACTGGTCCTGGTCGGTATCGGTGTCTCCGCGATCGTCACCGCGATCAACGGCTATCTGCTCACCATGTCCGACATCGTCGACGCCGCCCGTGCGGTCGTCTGGATGACCGGATCGCTCAACGGGCGTGACTGGGACCAGGTCTGGCCGCTGCTCACGCTGTGCGCCGTGCTCGTGCCGCTCGTCCTCGCCAACGCGCGCGGGCTGCGGATGATGGAGATGGGCGACGACGTGTCGTACGCCCTCGGGGTGCGTGTCGAGCGCGTACGGATGCTGCTGCTGGTCGCCGCCGTGCTGCTGACCGCGACCGCCACCGCGGCCGCCGGACCCGTCAGCTTCGTGGCGCTCACCGCGCCGCAGCTGGCCCGCCGGCTGACCCGCTCCCCCGGCCCGAACCTGCTGCCGTCCCTGTGCATGGGCGCCGCCCTCCTGGTCGCCGCCGACTGGATCTCGCAGCGGACCTTCGGCGCCGACCAGGTGCCCGTCGGCGTGGTCACCGGTGTCCTCGGCGGCCTCTACCTGCTGTGGCTGCTGGTCACCGAGCGCAGGGCGGGCCGGATATGAGCCCGCGGAAGCCGCCGACGAGCCCGCAGCAGGAAACCCGGCCCGAGACGCGCGGCACGGCGAACGAGAACACCCGAAGGAGCCCTGTGAACCGCCTGTCCGCCGAGAACGTGACTCTCGCCTACGACCAGCGGGTCATCGCGGAGGAACTGTCGGTCGAGATACCCGACAACTCCTTCACCGTGATCGTCGGCCCGAACGCGTGCGGCAAGTCCACGCTGCTGCGGGCGCTGTCGCGGATGCTGAAGCCGAACCAGGGGCGGGTGCTCCTCGACGGCAACGTCATCCAGTCGATGCCGGCGAAGAAGGTCGCGCGCACCCTCGGGCTGCTCCCGCAGTCGTCGATCGCGCCCGACGGCATCACCGTCGCCGACCTCGTCGGCCGCGGCCGCTATCCGCACCAGGGCATCCTGCGCCAGTGGTCCACCGAGGACGAGCGGGTCGTACAGGAGTCGATGACCCAGACCGGGGTCGCCGAACTCGCCGACCGGTATGTCGACGAGCTGTCCGGCGGTCAGCGGCAGCGCGTGTGGATCGCGATGGCGCTCGCTCAGCAGACGCCGCTGCTGCTCCTCGACGAGCCGACGACCTTCCTCGACATCCAGCACCAGATCGACGTCCTCGACCTGTGCGCCGAGCTGCACGAGGAGCAGGGCCGCACACTGGTCGCGGTGCTGCACGACCTCAACCACGCCGCCCGGTACGCCACGCACCTGATCGCCCTGAAGGACGGCCGGATCATCGCCGAGGGCGCTCCGAACGACATCGTCACCGCCGGCCTCGTCGAGGAGGTCTTCGGGCTGCGCTGCCAGGTCATCGACGACCCGGAGACGGGGACGCCGCTGGTGGTGCCGGCGGCGCGGAAGGCGCGTACGGACGCGAAGGCCGACCTGGCGAAGGTGGCCGCTACAGAAGCTTCCTGAGGTGGAACAGGTCCCGTAGGGCCGCCTCCAGCTTCACCCGGCCCGAGCCCCAGGCCTTCGCGAAGTTCAGCTCGCCGTCGACCAGGGCCACCAGGTCGTCACCGGCCATGGTGAGTCTGATCTGGGCCTTCTCCGGCGGCGGGCCCTGCAGCGTGTCGTGGACGACGATCCGGCCGCCCGCCATGCGGCCGACGAACGTGATGTCCAGGTCGGTGATGCGGCAGCTGACCGAACGGTCCAGGGCGGCGGCCGTGGCGGCGTCGCCCTCGGCGGTCTGCATGTTGTCCGAGAGCTTCTCGAGTGCGGCGCGGCACTCCTCGATCGTGGCCATCGCGCTCGACGGTACCGCAGCGGTTCGAGGTAGCGTCTGGGCATGAACGACTCGGTTCCGGAGACGGAGACCTCCCAGGAGACGGCTCAGGCGCGGGCCGAGTACGACCCCGCCGCCCCCGCCCCGCTGGACGTGCCCCGCACGTCCACCGGCAACGCCGAGGTCGACGCCCAGCTCGAGCGGCTGGCCGATGCCGACCACCTCGCCACCGACGGACACGTCGAGGTGTACGAGGATGTACATCGGGGGCTGCGCGACGCGCTCACCGCGCTCGACGCCCGCCCGGGACCTCCGGCGCCCCCATCGCCGTACGGGAACAGGAGCTGAACCCAAGGTGGCAGGAGTCGCACGCCGTCGTCTCGACGCGGAGCTGGTCCGCCGGAAGCTGGCGCGCTCGCGCGAGCATGCGAGTCAGCTGATCGCCGCCGGGCGGGTCAGTGTCGGCAAGACCGTCGCGACCAAGCCCGCCACGCAGGTGGAGACCGCCGCGGCGATCGTGGTCGCGGCCGGCGACGGCGATCCCGACTACGTCTCGCGGGGCGGTCACAAGCTCGCCGGTGCGCTCAAGGCGTTCGTACCGGAGGGGCTGGTTGTCGAGGGGCGGCGGGCGCTGGACGCCGGTGCGTCCACCGGCGGTTTCACGGATGTGCTGCTGCGCGCGGGGGCCGCGCACGTCGTCGCTGTCGACGTCGGGTACGGGCAACTCGCGTGGTCTCTGCGGAGCGATGAACGCGTCACCGTCAAGGACCGTACGAACGTACGCGAGTTGACGCTTGAAGTGATCGATGGGGAGCCTGTGGATCTTGTCGTGGGGGATCTGTCCTTCATCCCGCTCGGGCTGGTGCTGCCCGCCCTGGTGCGGTGCGTGAAGCCGGACGCCGATCTGGTGATGATGGTCAAGCCGCAGTTCGAGGTGGGGAAGGAGCGGCTGGGCAGTGGGGGAGTCGTACGGAGTCCGCAGCTGCGCGCCGAGGCCGTGCGGGCGGTGGCCCGGCGGGCGTGGGATCTCGGGCTCGGCGTGAAGGGTGTCACCGCCAGCCCGTTGCCCGGGCCGTCCGGGAATGTCGAGTATTTTCTCTGGCTGCGGTCGGGTGCACCCGAACTGGACCCGGCCGACGTCGATCGTGCAGTGGCGGAGGGGCCGCGTTGACCCAGAACCGAGCTCGTACTGTTTTCCTGCTCGCCCACACCGGGCGGCCCGCGGCGATCCGCAGCGCCGAACTGGTGGTGAAGGGGCTGCTGCGCGAGGGCATCGGCGTGCGCGTCCTGGAGGCGGAGGCGCTGGATCTGCCGCTGCCGGAAGAAGTGGAGCTCGTCAAGGAGGCGACTCCGCAGTGCCTCGACGGGTGCGAGTTGCTCATCGTGCTGGGCGGTGACGGGACGCTGCTGCGCGGCGCCGAGTTCGCCCGTGCGTCCGGAGTGCCGATGCTCGGCGTCAACCTCGGGCGGGTCGGATTCCTCGCCGAGGCCGAGCGGGACGATCTCGACAAGGTCGTCGAGCGGGTGGCGACGAAGGCGTACGAGGTCGAGGAGCGGATGACCGTCGACGTCGTCGTGCATCGCAACGGCGACATCGTGCATACGGACTGGGCCTTGAACGAGGCGGCCGTGCAGAAGGCCGGCGCCGAGAAGCTGCTGGAAGTCGTGCTGGAGATCGACGGGCGGCCGGTCACCGGGTTCGGGTGTGACGGAATCGTGCTGTCGACTCCCACCGGTTCGACGGCTTACGCGTTCTCGGCGGGCGGGCCTGTGGTGTGGCCCGAGGTCGAGGCGTTGCTGATGGTGCCGATCAGTGCGCACGCGTTGTTCGCGAAGCCGTTGGTGACGTCGCCGGATTCTGTGCTGGCGGTGGAGGTTCTGCCGCATATCCCGCCGGGTGTGCTGTGGTGTGACGGGCGGCGGACTGTGGAGTTGCCGCCGGGGGCGCGGGTCGAGGTGCGGCGGGGGGCTGTGCCGGTGCGGCTGGCTCGACTGCATCACGCGTCGTTCACCGATCGGCTTGTGGCGAAGTTCGCGTTGCCGGTTTCTGGGTGGCGGGGGGCCCCGCACTAGCGCCGCCGGAGGGGGTGCGGGGTTGTTCACGCGGCTGCGGACCGGATGTGGCTTCTCGCGCCCACGCGGCGGAGCCGCATATCGATACAGCCCCGCGCCCCTGAGTACGTCCACTCACCTGGGTGACATGCGAGGTCGGTGCGCATTCGTTACCTGCACCTTCACATGTCAGGGGCGGGGGCCGTCGCACTTCCCCTCCCTGACCTCGTAAGGTCGTGTCCGTGTTGGAGGAGATGCGGATACGGTCGCTCGGAGTCATCGACGATGCGGTCGTCGAGCTGTCGCCGGGGTTCACCGCTGTCACGGGTGAGACGGGTGCGGGCAAGACCATGGTGGTCACCAGCCTCGGGCTGCTGCTCGGTGGGCGGGCCGACGCGGCGCTCGTGCGGATCGGGGCCAAGAACGCGGTCGTGGAGGGGCGGATCAGCATGTCCCCGGACGCCACGGCCGCCGTACGGGCCGAGGAGGCCGGCGCGGAGCTCGACGACGGGGCGCTGCTGATCAGCCGTACCGTTTCCGCCGAAGGGCGGTCCCGGGCACACCTGGGCGGGCGCAGCGTGCCCGTGGGGGTGCTTGCCGAGCTCGCCGACGAACTGGTGGCCGTGCACGGGCAGACCGATCAGCAGGGGCTGCTGAAGCTGTCCCGGCAGCGGCAGGCGCTGGACCGGTACGCGGGGGACGCGGTCGCCGGGCCGTTGGCCAAGTACACCGAGGCCTATCGGCGGCTGCGGGCCGTCTCCGTCGAGCTCGAGGAGATCACCACGCGCGCGCGGGAGCGGGTCCAGGAGGCCGACATGCTGCGCTACGGCCTCGACGAGATCGCCGGCGTCGAGCCGCGCGCCGGGGAGGACGTGGAGCTGGCGGAGGAGGCGGAGCGGCTCGGGCACGCGGAGGCCCTGGCGTCCGCCGCCACGGCCGCTCACGCCGCGGTTGCCGGTAATCCCGAGGACCCAGAGGGCATCGACGCCGCCACGCTCGTGGCGGGCGCGCAGCGGGCCCTGGACGCCGTGCGGTCGTACGACCCGGCGTTGGCCGGGCTCGCCGACCGGATCGGGGAGATCGGGATCCTGCTCGGTGATGTGGCGGGGGAGCTCGCCGGTTACGCCGACGACCTGGACGCCGATCCGCTGCGGCTGGCGGCCGTCGAGGAGCGGCGGGCCGCGCTGACCGCGCTGACGCGGAAGTACGGAGAGAACGTCGCCGCGGTGCTCGACTGGGCGGAGCGCAGTGCCGCCCGGCTCACCGAGCTGGACGGCGACGACGAGCGGATCGGGGAGCTGACCGCCGAGCGGGACGCGCTGCGGACCGAACTGGGCGGGCTGGCGCAGGCGTTGACGGACGCGCGCACGGAGGCCGCCGAGCACTTCGCCGCCGCCGTGACCGCCGAGCTGGCCTCGCTGGCGATGCCGCACGCGCGCGTGTCCTTCGACATCCGGCAGACCGAGGATCCGGAGGGTGTCGAGGTCGGCGGGCGCGCGGTCGCGTACGGGCCGGCCGGTGTCGACGAGGTCGAGCTGCTGCTGGCCCCGCATCCGGGGGCGCCGCCCCGGCCGATAGCCAAGGGCGCGTCGGGTGGTGAACTGTCGCGTGTGATGCTGGCGGTGGAGGTCGTCTTCGCCGGAACCGATCCCGTGCCGACCTATCTCTTCGACGAGGTCGACGCCGGTGTCGGTGGCAAGGCGGCGGTGGAGATCGGGCGGCGGCTGGCCAGGCTCGCGAAGACCGCGCAGGTCGTCGTCGTGACGCACCTGCCGCAGGTGGCCGCCTTCGCCGACCGGCAGCTGCTGGTGGAGAAGACCGACGACGGGTCCGTGACCCGGTCCGGCGTGAAGGTGCTGGAGGGCGAGGAGCGGGTCCGGGAGCTGTCCCGGATGCTGGCCGGGCAGGAGGACTCCCAGACGGCCCGGGCACATGCGGAGGAGTTGCTGGCGACGGCCAGGGCGGACTTGTGACGAGCTGACCGGACACGGTGGTCGCCCCGTCGTTCGGTCGATCCGACAGAGCACCACCAGCGCGGAGAACAGGTCGGCTCCGCGAACAGGGAGGGGCGCGTGGCCACCGAGATCCGGCAGAGCGTGATCCGGCTCGCCCGTGGGCTGAGCGCTGAGCGCCCCGCGGACGGTCCCAGCCTCGACAAGAGCAGTGTCCTGGGGCATCTGCGGCGCAACGGCCCCATGTCGGCCGGTGCCCTCGGCGCCGTCGACCACCGGCGGCCGCAATCGCTGACCCGGGTCTTCGCCGAGCCCGAACGCGACGGCCTGATCAGCCGGACCCGTGACAGCCGCGACGGGCGGCAGCGGGTGCCGAAGCTGTCGGAGGCGGGTCACGAGGTCCTCGCCCGGGGCTTGGCACAGCGGGACGTATGGCTCGAATTCGCCCTGGCCGACCTCGCCGGGACAAAGCGGCAGCTCCTGCTGCTCGCCGCCCGTCCGATGAACCGTCTCGCCGACCGGCCGTCCGCCGCGCCCGGCCGTACGATCCCACCCAGCTGACGGAGGCTGCCGTGTCCTGGTCCGACCACGCCATCTGGTGGCACGTCCATCCACTGGGCTTCCTCGGCGCGGAGCGCACCGCCCTGCCCCCGGACGAGCCGCCACGTCACCGGCTGCCTGCCCTCGCCGGCTGGCTGGACCACCTGATCGCGCTGGGCTGCAACGGCCTCGCCCTCGGCCCCGTCTTCGCCTCCGAGACCCATGGCTACGACACGACCGACCACTTCCGGATCGATCCCCGCCTGGGCACCGAGAAGGACCTGACCGAACTCGTCGAGCGCGCCGCCTCCCGCGGGGTGCGGGTCCTGCTGGACGGAGTCTTCAACCACGTGGGCCGGTCCTTCGGCCCCTTCGTCGACGTGGCGCGACACGGCACGGCTTCGGCGTACGCCGACTGGTTCGTCCCCGAAGGCGACGACTTCCGTGTCTTCGAGGGCCACCGTCACCTGGTGGCCCTCGACCATACGTCCCCCGTCGTCGCCGACCACGTCGTCGCCGTCCTCGACCACTGGCTCGACCGGGGTGTCTCCGGCTGGCGGCTGGACGCCGCGTACGCCGTCCCCCCGGCCTTCTGGCGCACCGTCACCGACCGCGTCCGGGCCCGCCATCCCGAAGCCTGGTTCAGCGGCGAGGTGATCCACGGCGACTATGCCGAGTACGTCACCGAGAGCGGGCTGGACTCCGTGACGCAGTACGAACTGTGGAAGGCGATCTGGAGTTCGCTGAACGACACCAACCCGCACGAGCTCGCCTGGGCGCTCCAGCGCCACAACGCCATGCTGGACGTCTTCGCCCCGCAGACGTTCGTCGGCAATCACGACGTCACCCGCATCGCCAGCCGCCTGCGTGAGTCCGGGCATCTGGCGCACGCCCTCACGGTGCTGTTCACGGTCGGTGGGATCCCGTCCGTCTACGCCGGCGACGAACGCGCGTGGCAGGGCGTCAAGGAGGAACGCGAGGGCGGGGACGACGCGATCCGGCCGGCCTTTCCCGCCGATCCGTCCGGTCTGGGCACCGAGGGGTTGTCCGTCGAGCGACTCCACCAGACCCTGGTCGGCATCCGGCGACGCCACGCGTGGCTCGTCCGCGCCCGGACCCAGGTCCACACCCTCGACAACGCCGTGCTCACCTACACCGCCGACGATCCCGGCACCGGCGCGGCCGTCGCCGTCGCGCTCAACTTCGGTACGACGCCCGCCGAGGGCCGCGTTCCCCCCGCTCACTGGACACACGCGGCGGGCGACCCCGTCATCGACCCCGCCACCGGTTCCGTGTCGCTGCGCCCGCTCGGCTGGTGCGTCGCCACGGTGTCGTAGACCGGCGCTGATCCTCCGAGAAGATGTCGCCGGAACAAGCGGGGGCGCACGCTCCCGAGACCGACATGCGCGGGCACATACGTGCGGAAACCACACCCTCCCTCACTCGTGTGGGTGAGCAGACCTGCCGTGTCTGCGGGCCGGCCGGTTGCCGGCGTTCCCGGAACACTCGTATGTCCTGGCATCCTTGGCGTAGAACGCAGTAACGCGTAGGAAGCGCGCGGTACACCCCTCCGCACGACACCTTCTGTACGTTTCCTCGTGACCGCCCGACGCCGAACCAGGAGCCCCGGCCACGTGACCCCCGTGAGCAGCCACTCACCGCACGGCCAGTCGCCGCTGCGCACCGTACAGGTGCTCGGCGGAGGCAACGCCGGCAGCAGCGCGCATGTGCGCTCCCTGACCTCGGGGCTGGTCGCGCGGGGCGTGCGGGTCACGGTGTGCGCCCCCGTCGAGGCGGATCACGCCTACGACTTCACCGGGGCCGGCGCCGAGCACGTACACGTGCCGCGCAGCAGCGACCCGGGCTCCGTGGCCGCACTGCGGGCGGCGTGCACGAACGCCGACCTGGTGCACGCGCACGGGTTGCACGCCTCCTTCCGCGCGGTGCTCGCGCTCAGCGGGCGGCGCACCCCGCTCATCGTCACCTGGCACGACCGGGCGTACGCCGAGGGCGCACGCGCCCATTTCCTACGCCTGTTGGAGCGGCGGGTGGTGAAGGCCGCCGCCGTGGTCCTCGGCACCACCTCAACCCTCGTGGACCGGGCCCGCCGCACGGGCGCGCGGGACGCCCGGCTCGCCGCCGTCGCACTGCCCGGGCCCCGCAGGACCGTCGAGCAGGATGATCCCGACCGGCTGCGGCCCAAGGTCCGGGCCGAACTCGGCGCCACCGGACGCCCGTTGCTGATGGCCGTCGGCTCCCTCGACCGGCACCGGGGCTACGGCCTGCTGCTGGACGCCACACGCGCGTGGCGCCGCCTCGACCCCGTGCCACTGGTGGTGATCGCGGGGGAGGGGCCGCTGCGCGCGGAGTTGCAGCGGCGGATCGAGGACGAGGGGCTGCCGGTCCGGCTCATCGGCCGGCGCGACGACGTCACCGAGCTGCTCGCCGCGGCCGACCTCGCGCTGCTGCCGAGCAGTGGGGAGTCGCGGGACGTCCTCGCGCAGGAGGCCCTCCGCGCGCGCGTGCCGCTCGTCGCCACCGACGCGGGCGGCATCCCCGAACTCGTCGGTGACGCGGCCGAACTCGTCCCGGACGGGGACGCGGAGGCCTTCGCGGACGCCGTCGAACGGCTGCTCGGCGACCCCGAGCGGCAGGAGCTGCTCAGGGACAAGGGCCACCGCCAGGCGGCCACTTGGCCGACCGAGGACGAGACGGTCGCCCAGGTGCTCAGCGTCTATGACGAGTTGACCAAGCCGCAGCCGCTGATCTAGGAGCGCCGGCCTGAGGCAGGACTAAGACACGAGCCGACGCGCCCGCAGGGCCAGGCTCAACGCCAGTACCGTCTGCGGGTCGTCGAGGTCGGTGCCCAGCAACTCGCCGATGCGGGCGAGGCGGTTGTACAGCGTCTGCCGGTTGAGGTGCAGTTCGCGAGCCGTCTCCGCCTTGCGGCCCGCGTGTGCCAGGTAGGTCTGCAGGGTGGGCAGCAGCGGCGGCTTGGAGCGGTCGTCGTGGTCGCGGACCGGGCCGATCGCGCGGTCCACGAAGGCCGCCAGGTCCGGATGGTCGCGCAGCCGCCACAGGAGCAGGTCGATGTCCAGGCGACGGGCGTCGTACCAGGGCCGGTCCGACAGCCCCTGTGCCGCCGTCGCCGTCTCCGCCGCATGCCTGAGGCCCGCCGAGGCCGCCGCCCAGCCGCCCGCCACCCCCACGACCACCACCGGCGGCTGCGCCCCCGGCCGTTGCATGCCGGCCCGCTCCACGCCCGCCCTGAGCGCCGCCGCGACCCGGTCCGCGACCGCCGACCGCTCCGACTCCGAACGCAGGCCCAGCAGCAGCGGGACACGGCCCTCGACGGGGCGTACGCCCAACAGGACCGGCACTCCCACGGCGGCCAGCTCCTCCGCGACCGCGCGCGCCAGGACCGCCCAGCCTCCCCCACTCTCGGCTCCGCTCGAGCGGGCGGTACCCCCATCCGAGGAAAGTGCGTCGCCCAGCCGCATCACCACGGGAAGCAGCGGGCTGTCCCCCGGTTTGAAGCCCAGCACGCGCGCCTGCGCGGGCGCGTCCTGCGCCGCGATGCGCCCCTCGGCGAGGTCGGTCAGGAAATCGCCCCGTCCCCGCGCCGCCAGTTCCTCCTCCTGCCGTGCCTGCATCAGGACCACGGCCAGGATGCCCGCGGCCCGTTCGGCGGCCATCCGGTGCACCGGCGCGAGTGGAGCCCGTACGGGCAGCAGGACGAGGCGGGCCCGGACCGAGCCCGTCCCGGGCCCGCCGCCCGGCACGTCCACCAGGACGGAGCCCGCGGGCGGGGTGTCCTTGTGCCGGAGGCGCAGCCCCTCCCACACCTGGAGCGGGTCCGCACCCTCGGGGCCGGCCCCGGCGGCGTACAGGAGCCGGCCGTCGGTCGTCTCCAGGAAGACGGGGTTGTCACCGAAGTCGGCCAGGATGCCGAGTACCTGGGGGATCCCGCCACCGCCCAGCAAGGCCTCGGTGCACCGGCGGTGCACCTCCTCCGCACGCTGGAGCAGGGCGTAGTGGCCGTTGACGATCTCGGTGTGGATCTCCTCGGTGACCGCCACGAAGGCCACCTCGCGGTGCAGTTGGACCAGCGGCAGACCGGTCGCGCGTGCCGTATCGACGAGGGCGGCGGGCAGCCGGGTGAAGCGCGGGCCGAGCTCCACGACGAGGGCCGCGATACCGCGCTCGGCGAGGGTGCGCACGAAGGCGCGCTGCTCGGCCGGACGCGTGCCGAGGCCGTAGCCCGTGGTCAGCAGCAGTTCGCCGCCCTTGAGCAGAGAGGCGATGTGGGGCACCTCGCCCGCGTGCACCCAGCGCACGGTGCGCCCCAGCCGGTCGGCGCCGGCGAGGATCTCGGGCAGCCCGCTGCGCAGGCCGGGCAGCTCCAGAGCGCGCTGGACGGTGATCCCGGCGCCCTGCGTCTCGAATCCGTGGTCCGTGCGGCTCTCCATGCAGCGGACGCTACCTGCGCGCACGCCCCGGCAACATCTCCGAGCGACCACGCAGACGATCATCCGGGTTGGGACGATCGCCGTCGGGTAGCGGCGGGGCATGGACATCAGCGTGGTCGCCGTGGGGCGTGAGGACGACAGTCCGGTCGACGAGCCGTTGCGGGTGGCGGTGCTCGCCGACCGGCTCGGATATCGCGAGGTGTGGGCCGGTGAGGGGCCCACCTGGGACTCCTTCGTCCTGGCCACGGCGATCGGGCGGGCCACCGAACGGGTCGCGCTCTCCGCCGGTCCGGTCCCGGTGTCCGTGCGCGACCCGTTCACGATCGCCCGGGGTGCCGCGGGCGTCGCGGCCGTCACCGGCCGCCCGGCCGGGGTGGCGCTGGGCACGTCGAGCAAGCGGGTGGTCGAGGGCGTGCACGGGCGGCCCCGGGTGCGGCCGGCGGTCGTGCTGGAGGAGAGCGCGGCGGCCGTACGGCGATTTCTGCACGGTGTGCCGGGGGAGCCGGTCGTGCCGGACAGCCCCTTCCGGCGCCGGCTCCCGCAGCCCGGCGGGCAGCTCACCGTGGCGGCGTTCGGGGACCGCGCGATCGCCACGGCCGCCGCGCACGCCGACCGCATGCTGCTGGACATCGTCTCGCCGGAGCAGGTGCGCGTGCTGCGGGCCAAGCTGCTCGCGGCGGCCGAGCGGGCGGGCCGTACCGCGCCCACACTGGCCGCCTGGCTGCCCGCGGCCGTCGATCCGGAGCCGGAGTCCCTCGCCCAGGTCCTGGGAAGCATCGCCGGCTATCTGACCGTGCCGGGCTACAGCGACATGTTCACCGCGGCGGGCCTCGGCGAGGCGGTACAACTGGCCGCGGCCGGCGCCGACCGCGACACCCTGCTGCGCGCCCTCCCGCCCGAGGCCGCGAGGGTGGTCGGCCTGGTCGGGGACCTCGACACCGTACGGGCCCGGATCGACGCCTACGCCGAGGCCGGGCTCGACGAGATCGCCCTGGTGCCGGCCACCGCGGGCGACCCGGCGGGGGAGCGGACGCTGACGGCTCTCAGGCCGGCCTGACGTCGTGAAGCGGAAGACGTTGTCCGGGGCGTACTCCGCTTCACCGCCGCCATCCGCCGGGCGTTCTCGACACCCAGGCCGGCCACCACGCGACGTCGTCCTCGTCCTCGCAATGCGCGATCACCGCGGGCCGCCGGTCGATCATGCAGTTGTGGACGGTCCGGGCCTCGGCGTAGCCGGGATCCCCGGGAGCGAACACTGCACCGGTCAGATCCTCGCGCAGCGCGGCGAAGCTGCGCCCGCCTTCGACAGGGAAGCCATGGCCGCCCCCCTTCCGCACGGGGGGTTGGTGGCTTCCAGTCAGGTGGGCGCGCCGGGTCGGTCCTGTTCAGCCGCCGTACGCCCCCGACGCCGTCAGACGCAGAGCCGTGTCGATCAGCGGGACGTGGCTGAAGGCCTGCGGGAAGTTGCCGACCTGGCGTTTCAGACGCGGGTCCCACTCCTCGGCCAGCAGGCCGAGGTCGTTGCGCAGGGCCAGCAGCTTCTCGAACAGCTTGCGGGCCTCGTCGACGCGGCCGATCATCGCGAGGTCGTCCGCCATCCAGAACGAGCAGGCGAGGAAGGCACCCTCGTCGCCGGGCAGGCCGTCGACGCCCGCGGCCTCCCCGTCCGTCGGGTAGCGCAGGATGAAACCGTCCGACGTGGACAGCTCGCGCTGGATCGCCTCGATCGTGCCGATCACGCGCTTGTCGTCGGGAGGCAGGAAGCCCATCTGGGGAATGAGGAGCAGAGAGGCGTCCAGCTCCTTCGAGCCGTACGACTGCGTGAAGGTGTTGCGCTCCTTGTCGTAGCCCCGCTCGCACACGTCCCGGTGGATGTCGTCGCGCAGCTCGCGCCACTTCTCGAGCGGGCCGTCCGCGTCACCGGACTCGATCAGCTTGATGGTGCGGTCGACGGCGACCCAGGCCATCACCTTGGAGTGCACGAAGTGGCGGCGCGGACCGCGCACCTCCCAGATGCCCTCGTCCGGCTCGTCCCAGTGGTCCTCCAGGTAGCGGATCAGCTTCAGCTGGAGCAGGGACGCGTAGTCGTTGCGGGCCAGACCCGTCATGTGGGCCAGGTGCAGGGCCTCGGTGACCTCGCCGTACACGTCCAGCTGGAGCTGGTGCGCGGCGCCGTTGCCGACCCGGACCGGCCCGGAGTTCTCGTAGCCCGGCAGCCAGTCCAGCTCCGCCTCGCCCAGCTCGCGCTCGCCCGCGATGCCGTACATGATCTGCAGGTTCTCCGGGTCGCCGGCGACTGCCCTGAGCAGCCACTCGCGCCAGGCGCGGGCCTCCTCGCGGTAGCCGGTGCGCAGCAGCGAGGAGAGGGTGATCGCCGCGTCCCGCAGCCAGGTGTAGCGGTAGTCCCAGTTGCGGACGCCGCCGATCTCCTCCGGCAGGGAGGTGGTGGGGGCGGCGACGATGCCGCCCGTCGGGGCGTAGGTCAGCGCCTTGAGCGTGATCAGCGAGCGGACCACCGCCTCGCGGTACGGGCCGTGGTACGTACAGTGCTCCACCCAGTCCCGCCAGAAGTCCTCCGTCGCCTCCAGCGACTGCTCGGGCTCCGGCAGCGGCGGCGGCTGCTTGTGCGAGGGCTCCCAGGAGATGGTGAACGCGATCCGCTCACCCGGGGCGATCGTGAAGTCCGCGTACGTGGTGAGCGACTTTCCGTAGGTCTCGGCCTCTGTGTCGAACCACACGGAATCCGGACCGGCGACGGCCACCGTACGGCCCTCGTGCTTGTGCACCCACGGCACGACCCGGCCGTAGGAGAACCGCATCCGCAGCGCCGAGCGCATCGGGACGCGGCCCGAGACGCCCTCCACGATTCGGATCAGCTGCGGGGCGCCGTCACGCGGCGGCATGAAGTCCGTCACACGGACCGTGCCGCGTGGTGTATCCCACTCGGATTCCAGGATCAGGGAGTCGCCGCGGTAGCTGCGCCGGGCAGCTGTGGGCGGTTCGGCGTCGGCCGCGTGCGCGGGTCCCAGCCGCCAGAAGCCGTGTTCCTCCGTGCCCAGCAGACCGGCGAAGATGGCATGCGAGTCGAAGCGGGGCAGGCACAGCCAGTCCACCGTGCCGTCCCGGCAGACCAGGGCAGCGGTCTGCATGTCTCCGATGAGTGCGTAGTCTTCGATGCGCCCGGCCACGTGCAACTCCAGTCGAACGGCCACGTCGCCCCCAGGGGAAAAGGGGGCTGTCGCTAGTGCGGTCAAGGGGTCTTTGTCATGCGTCGTTGAGCGATGAAGCAAAACAGTCCGTGCTGCCGTGAGGCAAAACGACAACTGTTCCTCAACGAACTGATGAGCTCTCGTTGTTCCGGTGCTTACGGGCGGGGGTGGTGCCGTGTTGCCGGCCTGGCTCCTCAACGAGTGTCCGAGCAGGATACGACGCACGTAGATGATCCGCGTGCCGCTCCCGGCAACGTAGGTGGGCCGAACGGGTGAGCACCGGGTGAGAAACGCGTGAGGTTGTGCGGGTCCGTGTCGACGCGTGTGCGGAGCGTGGCCGGAAGCCATCTCGTCCGGGCGCTGATACCCTGGTAGCCCGTGGACCGGTGGGCGAGAAACCCCCGAACCGCAGCGACGGCACCTCCAGAAAAACCCGGGTTCTCCGGGCCGGACAAGCCGCACCGCACCCACAGACCGCGACCACGGGAGCCCCCTCTTGGCCATGCCGCCCGCTGCTTATCGAAACAGCACAGCCACGACGACCAAGCACATCTTCGTCACCGGGGGTGTCGCCTCCTCGCTCGGCAAGGGCCTCACCGCCTCCAGCCTCGGCATGCTGCTCAAGGCCCGCGGCCTGCGGGTGGTCATGCAGAAGCTCGACCCCTATCTGAACGTCGACCCGGGCACGATGAACCCCTTCCAGCACGGTGAGGTGTTCGTCACCAACGACGGCGCCGAGACCGATCTGGACATCGGCCACTACGAGCGCTTCCTCGACCGCGACCTGGACGGCTCCGCCAACGTCACCACGGGGCAGATCTACTCGACGGTGATCGCCAAGGAGCGGCGCGGCGAGTACCTGGGCGACACCGTCCAGGTCATCCCGCACATCACCAACGAGATCAAGCACCGCATCCGCCGCATGGCGACGGACGAGGTCGACGTCGTGATCACCGAGGTCGGCGGCACCGTCGGCGACATCGAGTCGCTGCCGTTCCTGGAGACGGTCCGCCAGGTCCGTCACGAGGTCGGCCGCGACAACGTGTTTGTGGTGCATATCTCGCTCCTGCCGTACATCGGCCCCTCGGGGGAGCTGAAGACGAAGCCGACCCAGCACTCGGTTGCGGCGCTGCGGAACATCGGTATCCAGCCGGACGCCATCGTGCTGCGCTGCGACCGCGAGGTGCCGACCGCGATCAAGCGCAAGATCTCGCTGATGTGCGACGTCGACGAGGCCGCGGTGGTCGCCTGCCCCGACGCCCGCTCGATCTACGACATCCCGAAGACGGTGCACGGCGAGGGCCTGGACGCCTATGTCGTCCGCAAGTTGGACCTCGCGTTCCGCGACGTGGACTGGACGACCTGGGACGACCTGCTCGACCGCGTCCACAACCCCGACCACGAGATCACCCTCGCCCTGGTCGGCAAGTACATCGACCTGCCCGACGCCTACCTCTCGGTCACCGAGGCGCTGCGCGCCGGCGGCTTCGCCAACAAGGCCCGGGTGAAGATCAAGTGGGTCACCTCGGACGACTGCAAGACCCAGGCCGGCGCCGCCCAGCAGCTCGGTGACGTCGACGGCATCTGCATCCCGGGCGGCTTCGGTGACCGCGGGGTGCTCGGCAAGGTCGGGGCCATCCGCCACGCCCGCGAGAACAAGATCCCGCTGCTCGGCCTGTGCCTGGGCCTGCAGTGCATCGTGATCGAGGCGGCGCGCAACCTGGCCGACATCCCCGACGCCAACTCCACCGAGTTCGACGCGGCCACCGGCCACCCGGTCATCTCCACCATGGCCGAGCAGCTCGACATCGTCGCCGGCGAGGGCGACATGGGCGGCACCATGCGCCTGGGCATGTACCCGGCCAAGCTCGCCGAGGGCTCCATCGTGCGCGAGGTGTACGACGGCAAGGAGTACGTCGAGGAGCGCCACCGGCACCGCTACGAGGTGAACAACGCCTACCGCGCGGAGCTGGAGAAGAAGGCGGGCATCCTGTTCTCCGGCACCTCGCCGGACGGCAAGCTCGTCGAGTACGTGGAGTACCCGCGCGAGGTCCACCCCTACCTGGTCGCGACCCAGGCACACCCCGAGTTGCGCTCGCGTCCGACGCGTCCGCACCCGCTGTTCGCCGGGCTCGTGAAGGCGGCGGTCGAGCGCCAGAATTCGTAGCTGCACGACAGTTGTACGGTGGCCGGGGCGCGCGCATTCAAAAGGTGGGCGCCCCGGCCTCTTTTGCGCATGTGGAAGGACAGGGCATGACGATCAAGGACACCCCCGAGGCGTGGGAGATCCGGGCGACCGAGACCCCCTTCGTGGGCAACAAGACCTCCGTCCGCACGGACGAGGTGGTCATGCCCGACGGTTCGGTGGTCAAGCGCGACTACCAGGTCCACCCCGGCTCCGTGGCCGTCGTCGCCCTGGACGGCGAGGACCGTGTCCTGCTCATCAAGCAGTACCGGCACCCGGTGCGGCAGAAGCTGTGGGAGATCCCGGCCGGCCTGCTCGACGTGCCGGGCGAGAACCCGCTGCACGCCGCCCAGCGCGAGCTGTACGAGGAGGCGCACGTCAAGGCCGAGGAGTGGCGGGTGCTGACCGACGTCTACACCACGGCCGGCGGCTGCGACGAGGCCGTACGGATCTTCCTCGCCCGCGACCTGTCCGAGGCCGAGGGGGAGCGCTTCGAGGTGGAGGACGAGGAGGCCGACATGGAGCACGCGCGCGTGCCGGTCGACGAGCTCGTCCGGGGGGTGCTCGCGGGCGAGCTGCACAACAACTGCCTCGTCGTGGGCGTGCTGTCACTGGTCGCCGCGCGCGCCGGGGACGGGCTCGACGCCCTGCGCCCGGCGGAGGCGCCCTGGCCCGCGCGACCCTTCGAGTCCTGAACCCACGCACCGCACCGCTGATGTGACCATCGGCTGATCCGATCGGGGGACGTGTCCGCCGCGCTCCACACGGAACGTAGCAGAGCGTGAACTAGGCTCTGGAAACGCCCGAACCGGAGTCCCGGCGGGCTTGCGCGTGCGGTGGGACGGGAGTGTGGCCCGTGACGGATCAGGCGGTGGACACAGGCGGCGTGCAGCTGTCCGGAGACGCTGCTGCGAAGACACCGTTCCTGGGCCGCGCAAGGGAGTTGAAAGAACTCCGCGCGGACATCGAGCGCGCCGGCCTGGACACCATCTCCGGCCGCAAGGCCCCCCGCGCGCGCGTGCTCCTCATCGCGGGCAAACCCGGCTCCGGCCGTACGGCGCTCGCCGAGGAGCTCGTACGACAGGTTGCGGAACGTTACCGGGGCGGAGTGCTCCGGGCCCGGCTCAGCGAGCCCGACGGAACGCCCGTGCCGACCGAACTCACCGCCCGCGAGCTGCTCACCGCGATGGAACTGCCGACGCCCGCCGGAGCCGCCGAGGACGACCTCACGGCTGCGCTCCGCGAGGCCCTCGCCGACCGGCGGATGCTGCTCCTGCTCGACGACGCGGCCACCGCCGAACAGGTCGACGCCCTGCTGCCGGACACGCCGGACTGCCTGGTCGTGGCCGTCTCCGGGGGCCCGCTGACCGGGATCGCGGACGTCCGCCCGTGCACCCTGGGCGGCCTCGACACCAAGTCCGCCGTCGAACTGCTGTCCCGGCACACCGGCTCGGTCCGCATCACCGTCGACCCCCGTGCCGCCGAGGGACTGGTCGAGGAGTGCCAGGGCCAGCCCGCCGCGCTGACCCTGGCGGGCGGCTGGCTCGCCGCCCGCCCCAAGGCGGCCGTCGCCGACCTCGCCAAGCACCTGCACACCGACGGTGACGAAGGCACGACCCCGCTCGGCAGGGTCTTCCGGCTCGCCTACACGTCCCTGCCCACTCCCGCCGCCCGGATACTGCGACTGCTCTCCCTCGCCCCGGCCGGCCTGGTCGACCCGCACACCGCCGCCGCGCTCGCCGGCTGCTCGGTGGGCGGCGCCCGCACCACCCTGGACGACTTCGTCGCCCTCGGCCTGCTGCACGCCGTGGAGTCGCCGCTGCCCCAGTACGAGGTCCCCGGCTGCCTCCAGCCCCTGCTGAAGGCACTCGCCGAGTCGCAGGACCGCCCCGCCGAGCTGCAGCTGGCCCGCGCCCGGATGCTCGAGCGGGCCGTGCGGCTGCTGCAGTCCTGCCGGGCGATCACCGAGACCGACAGCCCCGAGGCCCGCGAGAAGCTGCAGGGCATGCCGCGCTCCCTGCGGTTTCCGAGCCCGAGGGCGGCCGCCGACTGGCTGAGCAACCGCAGGCCCGCCCTGCTGGCCGCGGCCCGGCTCGCGGTCGCCGACGGCGAGCTGGACACCCTCGCCCGGCGCCTGATGTCCCAGCTCGTGCGGGCGATGGTCGCCCACTTCGGCACCCAGGCCGCCGCGCCCGACCTGTACGGCATCCACCGCCTCGTCCTCGAGGTGGCCGAGCGGCGCGAACTGCCCCGCGAGAAGGCCGCCGCCCTGCTGAACCTCGCCGACCTGGACTCCCGGGCCGGCCGCACACAGGAGGCCCTGGCGCGCTACCGGGCGGCTCTGGACGCCGGACGGGAGGCGAACGATCCGTACGCGACCGGCCGCGCGATGGAATCCGTAGGCGGCGCGCACCTGGAGCTCGGGGACTACGACCGGGCCGCCGACTGGTACGGCCGGGCCCTCGTCCAGCGGCTCGCCCGGGACGAGCGGGCGGACGCCGCGCGGCTGTACGGCCGTATCGCCGCGGCCCACACCTACGCGGGCCGTTACGGCGAGGCGCAGCGCAACTGGCGGGCCGCGGTCGCCGGGCACCGCAAGAACGGCGATGTGGCCGCCCACGCACGGGCGTTGAGCGAACTCGCATGTGTCCAGGAGTACGCCGGGCGGCCCGAGGAGTCGCTGCGCACCTGCCAGGAGGCCGTGGAGTGGGCGCGTCGCGCCGAGGACGTACGCCTGCAGGCCGCGGTGCACTTGCGGGTCGCCGACGCGCTGGAGCGCCTCGGCGACCCCACGGCGGCGGCACTGCACCGAGGCACGGCCGAGCGGCTGCTGGGGGAGGAGCTCTAGGAGGGCGATACGGAGGCCGACACCGAGGCGGACGCGGAGGCGGACGCGGAGGCGGACGCGGAGGCGGACGCGGAGGCGGACGCGGAGGCGGACGGGGAGGCGGACGGGGAGGCCGCCCCGGAGCCCGATGCGGCGGCCCAAGCAGGGCCCGAAACAGAGCCCGAGCCGGTGCCGGAAACCCTCGATCTGCCGGAACACGGCGCTAACGCCTGCGAAATCCGTAGTACATCCGCTGAAGATTGATGCAATGAAAGGCTAGACAGCGGGAACGCCTTCATTAGACTGGCTCTGCCGCACCTTCTCCTGCGGTGTCTCCCGGTGTGCCCGTGCATGCCTGGGTATGTCTTGTAATGCCCCACACTCACTGAGCCAAGGACCGTGATCGACGTGAAGGTCGGCATCCCCCGCGAGGTCAAGAACAACGAGTTCCGGGTGGCCATCACCCCCGCCGGCGTGCACGAGCTGGTGCGCCATGGCCACCAGGTCGTCGTCGAGGGGGGCGCCGGCCTCGGCTCTTCGATCACGGACGACGAGTACGTCGCCGCCGGTGCGCAGATCCTCGAGACCGCCGACGAGGTCTGGGCCACCGCCGACCTGCTGCTGAAGGTCAAGGAGCCCATCGCCGAGGAGTACCACCGCCTCCGCAAGGACCAGACGCTCTTCACCTACCTGCACCTGGCGGCCTCCAAGGAGTGCACGGACGCGCTCGTCGAGTCCGGCACCACCGCGATCGCATACGAGACGGTCGAGCTGCCCAGCCGCGCGCTCCCGCTGCTCGCCCCCATGTCGGAGGTCGCGGGCAGGCTGGCCCCGCAGGTCGGCGCCTACCACCTGATGCGGGCCAACGGGGGCCGCGGTGTGCTTCCCGGCGGTGTCCCGGGCGTGCTGGCCGCCAGGGCCGTTGTCATCGGCGGCGGGGTCTCCGGGTGGAACGGCGCGCAGATCGCCATCGGTATGGGCTTCCACGTGACCCTGCTCGACAAGGACATCAACAAGCTCAAGGAGGCCGACAAGATCTTCGGTACGAAGATCCAGACCGTCGTCTCCAACGCCTTCGAACTCGAGAAGGCCTGCCTCGAGGCCGACCTCGTGATCGGTGCCGTCCTCATCCCGGGAGCCAAGGCCCCGAAGCTGGTCACCAACGAACTCGTGTCGCGCATGAAGCCGGGAAGTGTCCTTGTCGACATCGCGATCGATCAGGGCGGCTGCTTCGAGGACTCCCGCCCGACCACCCACGCCGAGCCGACCTTCCCGGTCCACAACTCGGTCTTCTACTGCGTCGCCAACATGCCCGGCGCGGTGCCCAACACCTCCACCTACGCGCTCACCAACGCGACGCTGCCGTACATCGTCGAACTCGCCGACCACGGCTGGGTGGAGGCGCTGCGCCGCGATTCCGCGCTCGCGAAGGGCCTCAACGCCCATGACGGCAAGGTCGTTTACCGCGAGGTCGCCGAGGCGCACGGGCTGGAGCACGTGGAGCTGGAGACGCTGCTCGGCTGAGCACCGACGGCGCGAAGCGGCAGGTCGCCGTCGCTAAGTCACCATTGGGTAAAAGGCGATACGTCAACACAGGTCGTCAACGCCCCGCACCCGGCCGGACCTTGCCCGACAAGGTCCGGCCGGGTGTGTGTATGGTCACTTTGCGGCTCTAGGTCAACTCGCCTCGAACGTAACCCTTGAACCGATTCGTACACCGGCGAAACCTACCGTGCGACGGCCGTACGCCCTTGACAGAGGGATGTTTCATTGCCGACACATCCTGCCGGGTCCGGCGGATTGTGTTGCTGCGAACGCCCGACACGCCATAGAGTCGCCAACCGTCGGCATGGTGCCACGCTGACCTGTCTAGAAGTTTCCTGGTCACCAAGGAGGTAAGACGACTTGTGAATGAGTCGACATTTTCTCCCGGGGGTGGTCAACCAGGAATGCCTGCACGGGCCGAGGGCCCCGCGGGGTTCGAGGCTGTCGGCTCCGTCGCGGTGCGCACCTTCGCAGCCCACCGGAGTCACCGGATCTCAGGGGTGACTCAGCCAGCACACCAGAGCATGGATGGCCATCACGTGAACGCCATGGCCGGCGACGGAAGTGGCGCGCCCCACAACCACTTCGCCGACTACGACGAACTGCCCGACGGGCACTTCTACGATCCCGACGCCGAGTACGAGCCCGACCCCGAGTACGCGGCCACGCTCGCGCCCGACGCTGCCCGTCAGCGCCGTGAGCGCATCGGCCCGACCGGCCGTCCGCTGCCGTACTTCCCGATCCCGGGTCCGCTGACCGATCACGGACCCGCGAAGATCATCGCGATGTGCAACCAGAAGGGCGGCGTCGGCAAGACGACGTCGACCATCAATCTGGGTGCCGCTCTCGCGGAGTACGGCCGTCGTGTGCTGCTCGTGGACTTCGACCCGCAGGGCGCGCTGTCGGTGGGTCTCGGTGTCAACCCGATGGAGCTCGACCTCACGGTCTACAACCTGCTCATGGAGCGGGGCATGGCGGCCGACGAGGTGCTCCTGAAGACGGCGGTCCCCAACATGGACCTGCTGCCCAGCAACATCGACCTGTCCGCCGCCGAGGTCCAGTTGGTCTCCGAGGTCGCGCGTGAGTCGACGCTGCAACGCGCCTTGAAGCCGCTCATGGCCGACTACGACTACATCGTCATCGACTGTCAGCCCTCGCTCGGCCTGCTCACGGTGAACGCCCTGACGGCCGCGCACAAGGTGATAGTGCCCCTGGAGTGCGAGTTCTTCGCCCTCCGCGGTGTCGCGCTGCTGACGGAGACCATCGAGAAGGTCCAGGAACGGCTCAACCCGGACCTGGAGCTCGACGGCATTCTCGCCACGATGTACGACTCGCGGACGGTGCACAGCCGTGAGGTGCTCGCACGGGTCGTCGAAGCCTTCGACGATCACGTCTACCACACGGTCATCGGGCGCACGGTCCGCTTCCCGGAGACCACGGTCGCCGGTGAGCCGATCACCACGTACGCCTCCAACTCCGTCGGTGCCGCCGCCTACCGCCAGCTCGCCAGGGAGGTGCTCGCCCGGTGTCACGCCGAGTGAGTCTGCCGGGGGCCGACGAACTGTTCCGTACGACAGGGGGAATGGCGCTCCAGGCGTCCACTCCCCGGCGGGGGGCCAACGGCGAGGCTCGGGTGCCGGCTCCCGCGGGGGAGTCCGACGGGGCCGCGGCCGGGTCGTCCTCGGGTGAGGACGCACCGCAGTCGGTGCCGGCCCAGGGTGGTGACGGCGACGGCGCGGAGCATGTGGCGACCGACGCCGAGCCGACCGAGGCGGGCGAGTCCCGCAGCCGGGGCGCCGACCGCTCGGGGCGTCGTCAGGGCCCGCAGGAAGGTTCGGCCTCCGTTGCGGCGGCCGCGCCGCGCGGCAAGCGCGGACGGGCGGCCTCGCGCCGGCCCAGCGGGCGTGAGCGGCACGACGAGAAGATCACGGTCTACGTCTCCGCCGAGGAGCTCATGGACCTGGAGCACGCGCGTCTGGTGCTACGGGGTGAGCACGGGCTGGCCGTCGACCGCGGGCGGATCGTGCGGGAGGCCGTTGCCGTGGTGCTGGCCGATCTGGAGTCCCGTGGGGACGCGAGCATCCTCGTTCGACGGCTGCGTGGGCGGTAGCGATAGCCTGCGGGGGCCATGACCTCGAACGACCTTCCGCCCGGCTCCGGCGCAACTGCCGGTCGTCGGCGTGCGCTGGGGAAGGGGCCGGGGGCGGCGCCGGTGGCCGAGGTCGAGGCTCCGACGCCCGCCAAAGATGTCGGCGGTGATCAAGAGGAGCCGCCTGCTGCCGAGCTCCAGCCCCAGCCTCGGCCCCAGGCGCCGCGCAGTGAGCCCGAGGCTGCCGAGCCCGAAGAGCGCGAAGCGTCCGAAGAGCCCCACGACGGTGTCTTCAAGGTGCGGCTCGCCAACTTCGAGGGGCCCTTCGACCTGCTCCTCCAGTTGATCTCCAAGCACAAGCTGGACGTCACCGAGGTCGCGCTGTCCAAGGTCACCGACGAGTTCATGGCGCACATCAGGGCGATGGGGCCGGACTGGGACCTCGATCAGACGACCGAGTTCCTGGTCGTCGCGGCGACGTTGCTGGACCTGAAGGCCGCGCGGCTGCTGCCCGCCGCCGAGGTGGAGGACGAGGCCGACCTGGCGTTGCTGGAGGCGCGGGACCTGCTGTTCGCGCGGCTCCTGCAGTACCGCGCCTACAAGCGGATCGCCGACATCTTCAGCGGACGGCTCGACGAGGAGGCCCGCCGCTACCCCCGTACCGTCGGACTCGAACCGCACCACGCCGAGCTGCTGCCCGAGGTGGTCATCAGCATCGGCGCGGAAGGGTTCGCGAAGCTCGCCGTCAAGGCGATGCAGCCGAGGCCCAAGCCGCAGGTGTACGTCGACCACATCCACGCGCCGCTGGTGAGTGTCCAGGAGCAGGCCGGGATCGTCGTCGCACGGCTCAGGGAGCTGGGAGAGGCGAGCTTCCGGACGCTGGTCGAGGACACCGACGACACCCTGACCGTCGTAGCGCGCTTCCTGGCCCTGCTGGAGCTGTACCGGGAGAAGGCCGTCGCCCTCGACCAGGAGACCGCCCTCGGGGAGCTGCTCGTGCGCTGGACCGGTGGCGAGGGGGAGGCCCAGCCCATGGTCACCGACGAGTTCGACCGGCCGCCCGAGCCGCCCAAGGAGGAGAAGAAGGCGTGAGCGAGGAGACCACCGACGTCCAGGACGGACCGCGCACCGTCGCCGATCTCGACCTCAAGCCGGCCCTGGAGGCCGTCCTCATGGTCGTGGACGAGCCCGCGACCGAGGAGCACCTGGCGAAGATCCTCCAGCGGCCCAGGCGGCAGATCGGGGACGCGCTGCGGGAGCTGGCCGACGACTACACCGTGCAGGGGCGCGGTTTCGAGCTGCGGCTGATCGCCGGCGGCTGGCGTTTCTACAGCCGCCCCGAGTACGCGGCGGCCGTCGAGGGCTTCGTCCTGGACGGCCAGCAGGCCCGGCTCACGCAGGCGGCACTGGAGACACTGGCGGTGGTCGCCTACCGCCAGCCGGTCAGCCGCAGCAGGGTCTCGGCGGTCCGCGGAGTCAACTGCGACGGTGTGATGCGCACCCTCCTCCAGCGGGGTCTGGTCGAGGAGGCGGGCACGGAACCCGAAACAGGTGCGATCCTTTACACGACGACGAACTATTTCCTGGAGCGGATGGGCCTGCGCGGTCTGGACGAGCTCCCGGAGCTCGCGCCCTTCCTCCCGGAGGCGGAGGCGATCGAGGCCGAGACCCAGGAAGCCGTCCCGTCGTTCGATCCGGATGCTCCGGAGCCGGACGACGGTCCCAGGACGAACACGCCGAATACGACAACGACGGAACTTTGATGCGAAGCAGTGGCAGCGGTAGCGGCAAGAGCGGCGGGCGCGGTAACCCCCGCGGGGCCGGCAACAACAGGGGCAAGGCCCAGGGCCCGGGCAAGGCTCAGGGCCAGGCCAAGAGCCAGGGCCAGGGTCAGGGCCGTCCCAGCAAGCCCCGCCCCGAGGAGCGCCGCTACGACGTGGGCCCCAGCGCGTCTCATGAGGGCCCGAAGGCGGGGCGCGGCGGCGCGGCCCGCGGCGGCGCCAAGGGCGGACCGAAGAAGCCCCAGCAGCGCGGACGGTCGGCCCCGGCGACCTCGCGCGAGTACGAGACGCGGGCCGAGGAGCGCAACCGGGAGCGGTACGCGGGCAAGAAGGATGTCAAGCTGCCCAAGACCTTCCCGGGCGCCGAGGAGGAGGGCGAGCGGCTGCAGAAGGTCCTCGCGCGCGCGGGCTACGGCTCCCGGCGGGCCTGCGAGGAGCTGATCGAGCAGGCGCGGGTCGAGGTCAACGGTGAGATCGTCCTGGAGCAGGGCAGGCGGGTCGACCCGGAGAACGACGAGGTCAAGGTCGACGGCCTGACGGTGGCGACCCAGTCGTACCAGTTCTTCTCGCTGAACAAGCCGGCCGGTGTCGTCTCGACGATGGAGGACACCGAGGGCCGGCAGTGCCTCGGCGACTACGTCACCAACCGCGAGACGCGGCTCTTCCACGTCGGGCGGCTCGACACCGAGACCGAGGGCGTCATCCTGCTCACCAACCACGGCGAGCTGGCGCACCGGCTGACCCACCCCAAGTACGGCGTGAAGAAGGTCTATCTCGCGCACATCGTGGGCCCGATCCCGCGCGACCTGGGCAAGCAGCTCAAGAACGGCATTCAGCTGGAGGACGGGTACGCGAAGGCGGACCACTTCCGGGTCGTCGAGCAGACCGGCAAGAACTACCTCGTCGAGGTCACCCTCCACGAGGGCCGCAAGCACATCGTCCGCCGCATGCTCGCCGAGGCGGGCTTCCCGGTAGACAAGCTGGTCCGCGTTGCCTTCGGTCCCATCACCCTGGGCGACCAGAAGTCGGGCTGGCTGCGGCGGCTGTCCAACACGGAGGTCGGCATGCTGATGAAGGAAGTCGATCTGTAGATCGCCGTGCACGGCGGCCGGTTCCGAAATCGACTCGGAACCGGCCGATTCCTTTTGGCCCTCCCGCCGGTCTGTATCGGTGACGGAGGGAGCGGGGATGACCGCGACGACGGACAGCGACGAGTTCGTACGACTGACGGATCCGTACCGGCGGGAGCTGCTCGCGCACTGCTACCGGATGCTGGGCTCGGTCGACGAGGCCGAGGACCTGGTGCAGGAGACGTACCTGCGGGCATGGCGGTCCTACGACGGTTACGAGGGGCGGGCCTCCCTGCGGACCTGGCTGCACCGGATCGCCACCAACACGTGTCTGACGGCCTTGGAGAGCCGCGCGCGGCGTCCGCTGCCGTCGGGGCTCGGCGGGCCGTCACAGGCGCCTGAGGGGCCGCTGCGGGCCCCTGCGACGGATGTTCCGTGGCTGCAGCCGCTGCCCGACTCCCTCGTCGACCCCGCGACCGTCGTGGCCGACCGCGGCACGCTGCGGCTCGCGCTGGTCGCCGCGCTGCAGGAGCTGCCGGCCCGGCAGCGGACCGTGCTCATCCTGCGGGACGTGCTGGCCTGGCGGGCGCCCGAGGTCGCCTCGCTCCTCGGCACCTCCACGGCGGCCGTCAAGAGCAGCCTCCAACGCGCGCGTGCCCGCCTCGACGAGGTCGCCCCGGACGAGGATCTCGTCGAGGAGCCGGCCGGCGCGGCGGACCGTGAGGTGCTCGACCGGTACGTGGCCGCCTTCGAGAAGGCCGACATGGAGGCGCTGCTCGAGCTCCTCCAGGACGGCGTCGAGTTGGAGATGCCCCCACACCTGGAGTGGTTCAGCGGAAAGAAGGACGTCCTGCGGTTCCTGGGCGCGCGTGTGCACGAGAAGGGCGGCATCCGGATGCTGCCCACGCGCGCGAACGGGCAGCCGGCCGTCGCGATGTACGTGCGCGAGCCGGACGGCGTCCTCAGGGCGCACTCCGTGCAGGTGCTCACCGTCGAGGAGGGTGCGGTCGCCCGGATCACGGCCTTCCTGGACCCGGATCTGGTCGACCGCTTCGGGTTGCCCCGGGTGCTGTCGTGAACGCCGGTGAGCTGCTGGAGCGTTCGCTCGCCTTTGCGCTGGGGAGTGTCTCCGACGTGCCGGCGGGGAGCCTCGGACGGGGCACGCCGTGCGCCGAGTGGGACCTGGGGGAGTTGCTCGGGCATCTCGACGACTCGTTGGACGCGCTGTACGAGGGGCTGACGGGAGGGCGGATCGGGCTGTTTCCCGGTGCGCCGGGAGCGGATCCCGCCTGCGTGTTCCGGCGGCGGGCGTGCGCGGTGCTCGGCGCCTGGGCTGCCGGGCACCAGGAGCGGGTGCTGGTGGGTGAACGGCCGCTGGACGTACGGCTGATGGCCGCCGTGGGGGCGATCGAGATCGCCGTGCACGGCTGGGACGTCGCCCAGGCGTGCGGGCGCCCGCGGCCCGTTCCGGCCTCGCTCGCGGCCGAGCTGCTGCCCGTGGCGCGATGCGTGGTCGGGGACGAGGATCGGGGCGTGCGGTTCGCCGCACCGCTTCAGGTGCCGCCACGCGCGCGCGGCGATGCCCGGCTGCTGGCCTTCCTGGGGCGGAGCGATTCCTTTCCGGGGTGAGGATGGTCTGCCTTCCGTGAGTGACCTCAAGACTCACGGAAGGCACGGTCATGACCGACACGCTCAAAGTCCCCCTCCGCACACCACCTGACCTCGCGCGCCCGCGGCGCGTGTGGACCGTGGCGCTCGCCGGGCTCGGGGCGCTGCTGTGCTCCCTCGACGTCGTGGTCGTCGCGACCGCGCTGCCCGCGCTGCGGGCCGACTTCGGGGCGAGCCTGTCCCAGCTGGAATGGACGATCAACGCCTACAACCTGGTCTTCGCCTGTCTGACCCTGACCGGCGCCGCGCTCGGCGACCGGTTCGGGCGGCGGCGCATGTACGTCGTCGGACTGGCCGTGTTCACCCTGGCCTCCGCCGCCGCGGCCCTCGCGGGCGGCCCGGGGCAGCTCATCACCGCGCGTGTGGTGCAGGGCGCGGGGGCCGCCGTACTCCTGCCGCTCACGCTGACCCTGATCAGCGAGGCGTTCCCGGCCGAGAAGCGGGGCATGGCGATCGGGGTGTGGGGCGGGGTGACCGGCCTGGGCGTGGCGGCCGGACCCGTACTCGGCGGGGCGGTCACCGAGGGCCTGTCCTGGCAGTGGATCTTCTGGTTGAACGTGCCCATCGGGCTCGCGATGCTGCCGCTCGCCGCCACGAAACTCCGTGAGAGCCGCGGCACGAGGCCCCAGCTGGACTTCGTGGGGCTGGTGTTGGCGGCTGTCGGGCTGACGGGCCTGGCCTGGGCGCCGGTACGGGCCCCTGAGGTGGGCTGGGGGAGCGGCGAGGTACTGACCGCGCTGCTGGTAGGGGCCGGGTTCGTTGCGGCCTTCCTCAGGTGGGAGCGGAACGGCGCCCGGTACCCGATGCTGCCGCTCGGGTACTTCCGGCGACGCGCCTTCTCCACCGCCAACGCCGCCGCCTTCCTCCTCTTCGGTTCGCTGCTCGGCGCGCTCTTCATGATCACGCAGCTCTTCCAGTACGGGCTCGGCTACTCCCCGCTGGAGGCCGGCGTGCGCATCCTCGTGTGGAACGCCATGCCCCTGCTGGTCGCCCCCGTCGCGGGCGCGCTCGCGGACCGGTTCGGGACCCGCCCCTTCATGCTGACCGGCCTCGTGTTGCAGGCGACGGGGCTCGGGCTGCTGGCCTGGCAGGTCGAAGCCGGCGTCGGATACGGGCAGATGGTGGTCCCGCTGATCATCGCGGGGATCGGCATCTCCATGGTCTTCCCGAGCGTCGCGAACGCCGTGACCTCGTCCGTGCCGCTGAGCGACGCGGGCGTCGCCGCCGGCGTCAACAACGCACTGCGCGAGCTGGGCGGGGTCTTCGGGGTCGCCGTCGCCGCTGCCGTGTTCACGACGTACGGCGGCTACGGCTCACCGTCCGCCTTCCTGGACGGGTGCGCCCCCGCGCTCTGGGTCTCCGCGGGGGCCGCGGCGGCGGGGGCGGTGGTGGCGGCGTTCGCACCGGGTCGCAAGTAGGGGGTTGTGGAGACGCGCCCGCCTTCTTTATAGTCGTACTGACTATTAAGGGGGTGGGTGCGGGTGGCCAGGGACAACGAGGTCTACGACAAGTACGCCTACGAGCCCTTCGCCGTCACCGTCGACCTCGCCGTACTCACCCTTCGCGCCGGCGCGCTGCACGTGCTGCTCGTCGAGCGTGGGCAGGAGCCGTACGCCGGGCAATGGGCGTTGCCCGGCGGGTTCGTGCAGCCTGACGAGTCGGCGGAGACGGCCGCTCGGCGGGAGCTCGCCGAGGAGACCGGGCTTGCGGACGTGTCCGGGCTGCACCTGGAGCAGCTGTGGACCTACAGCGAGCCCGACCGCGACCCCCGGATGCGGGTCGTGTCGGTCGCCTTCGCCGCGCTGCTGCCCGACCCTCCCGAACCGCACGGCGGCAGCGACGCGACGCAGGCCCGCTGGGTGCCGTACGCCTGGGCCCGGCCGCTCGCCTTCGATCACGACCGGATCCTGGCCGACGCCCATGAACGCGTCGGCGCCAAGCTCGAGTACACCTGCCTCGCCACCGCCTTCTGCCTGCCCGAGTTCACGCTCGGCGAATTGCAGCAGGTCTACGAGACGGTGTGGGGCACCACGCTCGACCGGCCCAACTTCCGGCGCAAGGTGCTCGCCACGCCCGGGTTTGTCGAAGCGGTTCCCGGCGCCGCCCGGCTGACCGGCGGCCGTGGCAAACCGGCCGCGCTGTACCGGGCGGGTCCGGCCACCGCCCTGCAACCGCCTCTCCTCCGACCGTCCCGGGAAGGACGCCCCGCATGACCACCACCCTCACCAAGCGCGCCGCCACGGGCTCGCTCATCGGGCTCGCCCTCGGTGACGCGCTCGGTTTTCCGACCGAGTTCAACGACGTGCCGTCGATCCTCGCCAAGTGCGGGCCGTGGCGGGAGATGGCGCTGCCGACGCCCGCGATCGTCACCGACGACACGCAGATGACGCTGGCGCTGGGGAAGGGGCTGCGGACGGCCATGGACCGGGGGGTGCTCGGGCCCGACATGGCCGAGCCCGTGCGGCGGGAGTTCATCGCCTGGAACCGCTCCCCGGAGAACAACCGGGCCCCGGGCAACACCTGCCTGCGGGCCTGCGCCCTCCTGGAGCGTGAGGACCTGCCCTGGCAGGACGCCAGCCAGATCGGCTCCAAGGGCTGCGGCGCCAACATGCGAGTCGCGCCCGTCGGGCTGGTCCCCGGGCTGAGCGACGAACAGCGCGCGGGTGCCGCCCAGCTGCAGTCCGCCCTCACCCACGGGCATCCGACGGCCCTCGCCGCCTCCGACCTCACCGCGCACGCCGTACGGCTGCTCGCGCACGGGGCCGAACCGGGCGAACTGGTCGGGCTGCTGCGGTCGTACGCCGAGGAGAACCGGAGCCGGTACCACGAGCGCTGGCTCGGCGACCTGTGGACGCGCAGCCAGGACCCCGGCCCCGAGCACTTCATCGCCCGGGGGTGGGACGAGTGCCTGGAGATCCTGGGGCGCCTCGGGGACGCCCTGCGCGCGCCCTCGCCGGAGACCGACCCGTGCCTGTTCACCGGTGAGGGGTGGATCGCCGAAGAGGCCATGGCGACCGGGCTGCTCAGCTTCCTGCTCTTCCCCGACGAGCCGGTGACGGCCCTGCGGCGGGCCGCCTGCACCGCCGGCGACTCGGACTCGATCGCGTGCCTGGCGGGTGCCTTCGCGGGCGCGTACCTGGGCGCGGACGCCTGGCCGGCCGAGTGGGCGGACCGGATCGAGTACCAGGGCGAGCTGGTGACACTCGGGGCGCTCTGGGATTCCTGACGTGTTCGGCTCACGTGTCCGGCTCACGTGTTCCGCCAGGGGCCTGGCCGACGTTCCGCGGCGGTCAGGCCACGGTGATCGAGTCCCCCGACACCTTGAGCTGCTTCGCGGGCAGCGGCTTCGTCGCCGGCGGGTGCTCCACCGCGCCGTCCGCGATGCTGAACTTGCTGCCGTGACAGGTGCAGTTGATGGTGCCGCCGGAGACGTTGGCCACCGGGCACTGCTGGTGTGTGCAGATGTTCGAGAAGGCCTTGAACTCGCCCTCCTTCGGCTGGGTGACGACGATCTTCTCGTCCGGGAAGATCTTGCCGCCGCCGACCGGGATGTCGCCCGTCTTCGCCAGTTCCTGTCCGGCGGAGGCCTCGACCGAGGAGGAACCCGAGTCGTTGTCGTCGCCGTACTCGCTGCATCCGACGGTGAGCGCCGCCGCACCCGTCGCGAGGAGAACCGTGCGCCGCGTCGGGCCTTGAGTCATGTCGTCACTCCGAAAGTGCGGAAGAACCAGAGGGCTGAGGTGAGCCAGATGACCGTGAGGGTGGTGAAGACCAGGCCACCGACGATGGGCAGCAGCCAGCCGGGGAGCCGCTCCCAGCGGAGCAGCAGCATCTTGGCGCTGAAGGCACCGAAGAAGAAGCAACCCAGCAGAGAATGCCACAAAACGCGCGTTTCGTACGTCTGATAGCCGAGCGCGTAGAGGCAGTGCACCGCGACCGGCACCGACACGAGGAACGCCACCCGCCCCGACCAGCGGTGCAGGGCCGGTGACCAGTGGGGGCCCGGCAGCCTGCCGTACACCATCGCCGCCGAGATCACCTGGACGAGGGCGAAGAAGAAGGCGACGGTCGCCAGCCACGACTTCACTGCCCCGGTGCTGCTGAAGCCGGCCAGGTTGAAGGCGGTCCCCGCCGGGTCGTGGACCTTGCCGTACGCGCCCAGGCCGACCGCCACCGCGGCGGCGACGAGCGCCGGGACCAGGTAGCGGGCCGGGTGCGGGCGGCGATGGTCGGGTTCCGGGGAGGGGAAGTTCTGGGTGGCGGCGTTCGGGTCGACGGTCATCAACGGCTCCGGGAAGGGTCAAGGGGTGACGGGGCGTGCCGTGAGCTGCTGTCCGTCGACCGTCACCGCGCCGGTCTCCGGGTCGATCCGCGGTGCCTGGGCGGGTTCTCCGTCGCGGGTGAGGATGCCGACCTGCCGGCCGTCCGGCAGGACGATCCAGCCGCCGTCGAGCTTCGCGCCGCGTACCGTCGCCGTGGCCCGGTACAGCCCGGACGGCTTCTTCGCCTTGTCGGCGGTGAAGGCGTACCGGCCGCCGTCGATGTCGACGGTGCCGCTGATCCGCTTGCCCTCCTTGAGGGTGCCGTTCAGCTCGGCGCCGTGCTTGCCGGTGAGCTTCATCGTGCCGTCTTCCTCGACGTCGCCCTTCAGCCAGGACTCCTTCGCGCGGCCGTCGCAGTAGTACGCGATCGCCTTGCCGTCGCGCAGCGTGACGGCGACGGAGGCGGAGTCGTCGGTGGTACGGCCCGCGTAGTCGGCGTCCGGGATCGGCGCGCGGGACGGGGACGGTGAGGAGGACGCGGTCGTTTTGGTGGGCGTCGGCGTCGGCGTCGGGGAGGCCGTGGCCGCCTCCGGTGACTCCTCGGCGTACGAGGTGGAGGCGCTCTTCGTCCCCGTGGTCGCGTTCAGCGACAGCATGAACAGGCCGAGCAGTAGTCCCGCGAGCAGAGTGACAACAGGTCCGGAACGCTTCATGAAAGGCCTCCCCCGAGGCGAGCTTCCTGCCATGAGAGCGGACCGGGAGCCCCGCGTCCAGAGGCGCACGGGGGTGTTCTCGCCCCAAGTAACGGAATTGAGCAATACGGGTGACATTGACAGGGTTCGCCGTGAGACGCGTCCGGCGTCTCAGCGGGCGGGCGCCGCGCACCGGCTCCGCACGGGCTGACTAGGCTGGATGTGCCAGGAGCCGACAGGTACACAGGTACATCAGCAAGGAGCGATCATCGTGGCGGTACGAGCGGTGAGGGGCGCCGTCCAACTCGAGCGGGACGAGGCCGGCCACATGGACGAGCAGGTCGGGGCCCTGCTCACCGCGGTCCTGGAGCGCAACGGCCTCACGCCGGACGACCTGATCAGCATCTGGTTCACGGCGACGCCCGACCTGCACAGCGACTTCCCGGCCGCCGCGGCCCGCAAGCTCGGCATCGTGGACGTCCCGTTGATCTGCGCCCAGGAGCTGGACATCGAGGGTGCCATGCCCCGCGTCGTCCGCGTCCTCGCGCACATCGAGTCGGACCTGCCCCGCGCCGACATCTCGCACGTCTACCTCGGCGCCGCGGCCGCCCTGCGCAAGGACATCGCCCAGTGAGGACCGCCCTCGTCATCGGCACCGGACTCATCGGTACGTCCGCCGCCCTGGCCCTGTCACAGCGGGGCGTCCTCGTCCACCTCGCCGACCACGACCCGGAGCAGGCCCGTACGGCGGCCGCGCTGGGCGCCGGCACCGACGAGGCGCCCGAGCAGCCCGTCGACCTCGCGATCGTCGCCGCTCCGCCCGCCCACGTGGCCGCGGTCCTGGCCGACGCGATGCGCCGGGGCGTCGCCCGCGGCTACCTCGACGTGGCCAGCGTCAAGGGCGGCCCGCGCCGCGAGCTGGAGGCGCTCGGCCTCGACCTGTCGTCGTACATCGGCAGTCACCCCATGTCGGGCCGCGAGAAGTCGGGCCCGCTGGCCGCCACCGGCGACCTCTTCGAGGGCCGCCCCTGGGTGCTCACGCCGACCCGGGACACCGACACCGAGGTGCTGAACCTCGCCCTGGAGCTGGTCTCGCACTGCCGTGCCGTGCCGGTGGTGATGGACGCCGACGCCCACGACCGTGCCGTCGCCCTCGTCTCCCACATGCCCCACCTGGTGTCCAGCATGGTCGCCGCGCGCCTGGAGCACGCCGAGGAGGCCGCCGTACGGCTGTGCGGGCAGGGAATCCGGGACGTGACCCGGATCGCCGCGTCCGACCCCGGGATGTGGATCGACATCCTGTCCGCGAACCCCGGTCCCGTTGCCGACCTCCTCGCGGACGTCTCCGCCGACCTCGACGAGACGGTCCGGGCGCTCAGGGCCCTGCAGTCCTCCGACGAGGACAAGCGGCGCGAGGGCACCGTCGGCATCGAGGGCGTCCTGCGGCGCGGCAACGCGGGCCAGGTCCGCGTCCCCGGCAAGCACGGGTCCGCTCCTCGGGCGTACGAGGTCGTGGCCGTCCTCATCGACGACCAGCCTGGACAGCTGGCCCGCATCTTCGCGGACGCGGGGATGGCCGGGGTCAACATCGAGGACGTACGCATCGAGCACGCGACCGGGCAGCAGGCCGGTCTGGTGCAGCTGATGGTGGAGCCGAAGGCGGCGCCGGTCCTGACGGCGGCGCTGCGGGAGCGGGGCTGGGCCATCCGCCAGTAGGAAGGCCATGCGGCACCAGGAGGGCCGTGCGGTACCCGGGAGGAAGGCGCTCGGCATCCGCCCGTAAGGAGGCCTCCGGCGAGCCAGTAACCTTGTGCGGGGCGCTTTTGCGTCCCCGCACACTCCCACCACGCACCAGGAAGGTGTCCCCCCGTGGAAAACGGCGCCGCCCAGCCCGTGATTGTCGCCATCGACGGCCCCTCCGGCACGGGCAAGTCGAGCACGTCGAAGGCCGTGGCGGCCCAGCTCGGCCTGAGCTACCTCGACACGGGCGCGCAGTACCGGGCGATCACCTGGTGGATGGTGACCAACGGGATCGATACCGACGACCCGTCGGCGATCGCCGCGGCGGCAGGCAAGCCCGACATCGTCTCCGGCACCGACCCGTCGAACCCCACGATCACGGTCGACGGCGCGGACGTGGCCGCCCCGATCCGCACCCAGGAGATCACCACCAAGGTCAGCGCGGTCAGCGCGGTGAGCGAGGTACGCGCCCGGATCACCGAGCTGCAGCGCTCCATCGCGGCCACCGCCGAGCAGGGCATCGTCGTCGAGGGCCGCGACATCGGTACGACCGTGCTGCCCGACGCCGACCTGAAGATCTTCCTCACCGCCTCGCCGGAGGCACGCGCCGCCCGCCGCAGCGGTGAGCTGAAGGGCGCCGACGTCAACGCCACCCGCGAGGCCCTGATCAAGCGGGACGCGGCCGACTCCAGCCGGAAGACCTCGCCGCTCGCCAAGGCCGACGACGCGGTGGAGGTGGACACCACCGCGCTCACGCTGGCGCAGGTCATCGAGTGTGTCGTCACGCTCGTCGAGGAGAAGCGGGCCGCGAAGTGAGCGTTGCGTCCGTACCCTCGGAGAAGGGTGCCGAAGTCGGCAGACGTATCGGCGTCGGCCTGATGTACGGGCTGTGGAAGCCGCGCGTGCTCGGCGCCTGGCGGGTCCCCGCGACCGGCCCGGTGATCCTCGCCGTCAACCACTCCCACGTCATCGACGGCCCGATGGTCATGGGCGTGGCGCCCCGGCCCACGCACTTCCTCGTCAAGAAGGAAGCCTTCATCGGGCCGCTCGACCCCTTCCTGCTCCGCATCGGGCAGGTCAAGGTGGACCGCGACACCACCGACCGCACGGCGATCATCCAGGCACTGGGCGTGCTGGCGGACGGCGGCGTCCTCGGGATCTTCCCGGAGGGCACCCGCGGCGAGGGCGACTTCGCCGCACTACGCGCCGGGCTCGCGTACTTCGCCGTACGCGGCGGTGCCCCGATCGTCCCGGTCGCCGTACTGGGAAGTTCCGACCGGCCCGGACGGTTGATAAAGGGGCTGCCCCCGCTGCGCAGCCGGGTCGACGTCGTCTTCGGCGACCCCTTCGAGGCAGGCGACGGCAGCGGACGACGTACGCGCAAGGCGCTCGACGAGGCGACCGAACGCATCCAGAAGCAGCTCACCGCACACCTGGAAAACGCCAGGCGCCTGACCGGGCGCTAGGCGACACTGAGTAGTGGATCAACCGGACAAATGAACCGGGTGTTCCACCGATCACCACGATGAACGAGGTACGGACTTCATGAACGACCACATCCACTCCGACGGCTCGGGCGAGGAGCACGACCACGGAGCGCTTGGCGATGCCGAGTACGCGGAGTTCATGGAGCTCGCCGCGGAAGAGGGCTTCGACGTCGAGGACGTCGAGGGGGCCATCGAGGCGGCCGGTCACGGACCGCTGCCCGTGCTCGCCGTCGTCGGCCGGCCGAACGTCGGCAAGTCGACTCTGGTGAACCGCATCATCGGCCGCCGCGAGGCCGTCGTCGAGGACAAGCCCGGCGTCACCCGCGACCGCGTGACCTATGAGGCCGAGTGGGCGGGCCGCCGCTTCAAGCTCGTCGACACCGGAGGCTGGGAGCAGGACGTCCTCGGCATCGACGCCTCCGTCGCCGCGCAGGCCGAGTACGCGATCGAGGCCGCCGACGCGGTCGTGTTCGTCGTGGACGCCAAGGTCGGCGCGACCGACACCGACGAGGCGGTCGTACGACTGCTGCGCAAGGCCGGCAAGCCCGTCGTGCTGGCCGCCAACAAGGTCGACGGCCAGAGCGGCGAGGCCGACGCGGCCTACCTGTGGTCCCTGGGCCTGGGCGAGCCGCACCCCATCTCCGCGTTGCACGGCCGCGGCACCGGCGACATGCTGGACGCCGTCCTGGAGGCCCTGCCGGAGGCGCCCGAGCAGACCTTCGGCACCGCTGTAGGCGGTCCGCGCCGTATCGCCCTCATCGGCCGCCCGAACGTCGGCAAGTCCTCGCTGCTGAACAAGGTGGCGAACGAGGAGCGCGTCGTGGTCAACGAAGTCGCGGGCACCACGCGCGACCCGGTCGACGAGCTGATCGAACTCGGCGGCGTCACCTGGAAGTTCGTCGACACGGCGGGTATCCGCAAGCGCGTCCACCTCCAGCAGGGCGCCGACTACTACGCCTCGCTGCGCACCGCGGCCGCCGTCGAGAAGGCCGAGGTGGCGGTCATCCTGATCGACGCCTCCGAGTCCATCTCGGTGCAGGACCAGCGCATCGTCACCATGGCCGTGGACGCGGGCCGCGCGCTCGTCCTCGCGTTCAACAAGTGGGACACCCTCGACGAGGAGCGCCGCTACTACCTGGAGCGCGAGATCGAGACCGAGCTCGCCCAGGTCGCGTGGGCGCCGCGGGTGAACGTCTCGGCGCGCACCGGACGCCACATGGAGAAGCTGGTCCCGGCGATCGAGACGGCCCTGGCCGGCTGGGAGACCCGCGTCCCCACGGGCCGCCTGAACGCCTTCCTCGGCGAACTGGTCGCCGCCCACCCGCACCCGGTCCGGGGCGGCAAGCAGCCGCGCATCCTGTTCGGCACCCAGGCCGGCACCAAGCCGCCGCGGTTCGTGCTCTTCGCCTCCGGCTTCATCGAGGCGGGCTACCGGCGCTTCATCGAGCGCCGCCTGCGCGAGGAGTTCGCCTTCGAGGGCACCCCGATCCACATCTCGGTGCGGGTGCGCGAGAAGCGCGGCAAGAAGAAGTGACGTACGCATGAGGAGGGGCGGCCCCGAACGGGGCCGCCCCTCCTCATGTCTCAGACGCCTCTGCGCGGCCCCGGCGGCAGTGCCGCCGGAACGTGCTGCATCCCGGTGCTGTGCTGCGCCCCGATCTGTCCCACGCGCTGCCACTGCGACTGCTGGCGGGCACTGTAGGCCCCCGCGCTGTAGGCGCTGTACGCGTTGCTGAACGAGCCCGTAGCGTGCGGGATGTTCCCGAAGGCGGTGAAGCCCAGCTCGTCCTCACCGCTGCGGTCACCCGGCAGCGAGCGGAACGACTTGACGTACTCGGCGTAGAGCGCGTCGTAGATCGGCGTGGCCGAGGGGCCGCCCGAAGAATCCTGAGCCACTCGCGCAGACGGGAGCGACGGGAACTGGCGGCGCGGAACATCGTAGGTGTGCACGTATGTCCAAACGACCCCGAGCCTCATGAGATGCGGTTGTCCAGCGGGCTTTAGGGCGCGGGGCCGCATCGATGTGCGGCTCCGCCGCGTGGGCGCGACACGTCACGGACCACCCGCAGCCGCCGACGCATCCGCAGCCCCCTCCCACCAGGCGCAATCACGTACCGGCAAGCGGCATCGCGGCCGCGACCAACTTCCCGTTCGCCGCGGCCTTGTCCAGCGCGTCCCGCAGCAGATCCTCCCGGGGCTGCCGACCGATGGACCCCACCGGCGCGGCGAACATCAGCACCTGCTGGTGCTTGTTCGCGGCGGCCCGCCAGCTCTCCGTGACCTGAAGCGGCTGGTGCGCCTGCCACCACGCCACCGGCTGCCCGCCGTTCGCCGAAGGCTGAAGCACCGCGTGCAGCTGCCCCGCGGCCAACAGCACCGACCACCCGTGCAGCACGGACGGCGCGGAGTCGATCGCCATCAGCGGCATGAAGCCCTGCTCGATGAGCAGCGGCAGGAAGTCGTCGCCGGCCCCCGTGGCACCGGGTCGCACGATCGGCGCGGTCGGCTCGACCACCAAGGCCGGGTGCAACTCCCCGGCGATCAGGACAAGTCCGCTGGTCACGCCGAGCACGGCCTGCTCGGGTGCGATCTTGTCCGGCTCCAGGTCGACGGTGTCGCCGGTGATGGACTTCACCGCCCCCTGGAGCTGCTCCTCCGTGACCTGGACGACCTGGGAGGGCAGACAGCTGGCGTGGGCGAACGCGAGGACGGCGGTCTCGTCGCCGATGAACAGGACGGTGCTGGTGCGCTCCTGTTCGGAGTTGCCCTGGGTGCGGCAGGACGTGCAGTCGTAACTGCCGGGGGTGTTCTCTCCGGCGAGCAGCCGGTCGGCTTCTTCGTCGCCGATCTCGGCGCGTACCTCGTCGCTGACGTCGAGCATGCGCGGCACGGGTGGCTCCCTCGGGATGTGGTGCGTGACGGGACCGGGTGGCTCCCGGCCCGTGAACCGGGTGGGTCCCGGGCTCATGAAGAAGACAACGGCCGATATGTGGCGGGGGTCACGCTCCACGGCGAACGGAATCGAACCAGCCACAGCGCAGCGTCACCCTTGGTGCGGAATCCGGCACTCATCGTCAATTCCTCGGATGTCCAAGGAAGTTGCTTCGGTGAGGTGAGTCACAGATCACCGAGGTGGCTGGTCGATAAATCAGGAAATCGGCGGATGAAGTGGGTGGCCGAAAAGTGCCGATACCCAAGGTAACGGCGTACTGGCCTGGAGTGACAAGCGGTTGGTTGATACCGGGCGGTCACCCTCTCTACATTCCTCGGCCGTGTGCAACGAGCACCGCTCGGGTTCGTCCGCCGGCCGTACCAAGCCAGCTCACAGCACAGCCTCCGGCGGACGGGGCGGAGCACGACGAACGCGTACGACACGCGGGCGTCGCGCCTCGCCTTGGGGGACCCCGGGTCCGTCGGGAGGGAACTTCATGTCCGAATGTGCCGATACCACTCGCGACAACGTTCGCAAGACCCGTACGACGGCGGTCCTCGCCGGGGCGGCACTGTTCGCCCCGCTCGGGCTGCTGGCCGCGACCGGCAACGCCGCGGCGGCGGACGGCGGGGTGTGGGACCGCATCGCCCGGTGCGAGAGCGGCGGCAACTGGCACATCAACACCGGAAACGGCTACTACGGAGGACTCCAGTTCTCCGCGTCCACCTGGCGCGCGTACGGCGGCACGGTCTACGCCCCGACCGCCGACCAGGCATCCAAGTCCCAGCAGATCGCCGTCGCCACCGAGGTCCAGCGCGCCCAGGGGTGGGGCGCGTGGCCGACCTGTTCGGCGCGGGCCCAAGCGGCCGGGAGCGCACCGGCGGCTCCCGCGGCCGGCTCGGCCTCCGGGTCGGGATCGGGATCCGCGACCTCTGGGGCGGCCACCACCAAGTCGGCTCCGTCGAAGGCGCCGGAGCGCTCGACCCAGAACACGACCCGCGGCTCGTCCCGCGGTGACTACACCGTCCGCGCGGGTGACACGCTGAGCACCATCGCCGCCCGGCACGGGACCACCTGGCAGCGGCTCTACGCAGCCAACAAGGCCGTCGTCGGCGGGGACCCCGACGTGATCGTGCCCGGGCAGCGCCTCGACCTCTGAGCCGCTCCCCCTCCCCGGGTACGGGGCCCCACCCGGTCCGCCGACCGGGTGGGGCCCCTGGGCGCACCGGACGCGCCGCAACGGCCGTGCGGCACGGGCTGCCTAGCTTGGGCCGATGCACCCGAAGCCGATCAAGTTCGCTCTGGCCACGGCCCTGCTCTCCGTCCTCGCGTCCGGGGTCGCGTCCGCGGCGCAGCCACCGGCTCCCGGTACGCCCTCGAAGCGTGCGTCCTCCGCGTGCGCCGCCGACCAGTGGCCCTGGGGCTGCATCGCCGAGTGCGAGAGCGGCGGGCGCTGGCACATCAACACCGGAAACGGCTACTACGGAGGTCTCCAGTTCGGACAGCCGACCTGGCAGCACTTCGGCGGCCTGGAGTACGCCCCGCGCGCGGACCTCGCCACCCGGAGGGAGCAGATCGCCGTCGCTCAGAAGGTGCTGGCCGTGCAGGGGTGGGAGGCGTGGCCGGTCTGCTCCAGGAGGTGCGGGCTCAGGGGCCTTATGGACACGGTGAAACACGGCGACACGCTCTCGTTGATCGCCCGCAAGTATGGTGTGAAGGGCGGCTGGCAGGCGCTGTACCAGGCCAACAAGGACACCATCGGCCGAGTTCCGGATCGGCTGATCGTCGGCACACTCCTGGTCATCCCGAAGGGCTCTGCCCGAGCCTCCGCTGTGTTCGGTCCGCCGCTTCCCGCATCCGGAACTCGCCGGCCTCTCCGCTGAACACCACGCTCCCGCGGCGCAGTTCGTACACCACCGCCGCCCGCCCGTGCAGGACGGGCGGCAGCCGCTGCTCGGCTACGACCACGCACGCGTCGAGCGCGGCCAGCAACGTGTATGTGCGGGCCGCGACCGCGGGTGACATGCCCTGCGTGGGCTCGTCGACGAGCACCGCGCGCGCGCGTGCCAGCAGCGCACGGGAGAGGGCGAGCATGCGCTGCTCTCCGCCGGAGAGGGTGCCGGCGCGGCGCCCGAGCAGAGGCCCGAGCTGCGGATAGGCGTCCACGGCGATGTCGTATGCCGGGGCCACGAGTTCGAGGTTCTCGCGCACGGTGAGGGAGCCGAACACCGCCTGCCGTTCGGGGACCAGGCAGAGGCCGCGGCGGGCCCGCTCGAACGCCGGTACGCGGGTCACGTCGGTTCCGTCCCAGAGCACCGCGCCGCCGGACAGCGGCACGGTTCCGGCCAACGCGCGCAGGACGGTCGTACGGCCGGAGCCGTTGCGGCCCAGCAGGACGGTGACGCCGGGGCCCGGGGCGGCGAGGGTGACGCCGTGCAGGGCTTCCAGGGGGCCGTAGCGCACGCGCGCGTGGCGCAGTTCCAGGGCCGCGGTCATGCGGGCGCCTCCTGGGCGCGGAGGGCGTCGAGGACGCGGGCGGGCGGGCCCGAGGCGATGATGCGGCCCGCTGCCATCACGTGCACGACGTCGGCCAGGTCGGCCACCAGGTCGAGGTCGTGCTCGACGACGAGCAGAGCGGTGCCGTCGGCGGCGAGAGCCCTCAGGACCTTGGTGAGTGCGGCGACTTCGGCGGTGTCCAGGCCGGCGGCGGGTTCGTCGAGCAGCAGCACACGCGGGCCGCCCGCCAGGGCTCTGGCCAGTTCTACGCGGCGCAGGGTGCCGGTCGGCAGGTCGGCGGCGGGGAGCGCGCGGACGGGTCCGTCGAGCCCGAGCAGCCTGAGCGCCCGCTCCACTGCGCCGGGATCGGTGACGCGTCCCTGCTCCGCACCTACCCGAACGTTTTCGGCCACGGTCAGCGACGGGAAAACGGCCAGTTGCTGGAAGGTGCGGGCGATGCCGAGCCGTGTGCGCGCGTGCGCGGCGAGTCGGGTGACGTCCCGTCCGTCGAGCAGAACCTGCCCGTGCGAGGGGCGGTGCGTGCCGGCGAGGCAGTGGAAGAGGGTGCTCTTTCCGGCGCCGTTGGGGCCGACGATCGCGGTGACCCGGCCGGGGGATACGTCGAGGTCGACTCCGTCGAGGGCGGTGAAGCCGTCATAGCGGGCGTGGAGGTGGCGGGCCGTGAGGGTGGGTGCGGGTGCGGGTGGCCCTGGTGGGGGCGGAGCACCGTCGGCGGGTTCGGGTGGCCCGTGTGGGTGGTCGGCGCCTTCGGTGGGCGCTGCATCCCTGGGGACGGCGGCCGCCGTCCGCCCCGTCGGCCTGGCGGCAGGCGGTTGCTGCGCCGGTCGCAGTCTCGCCCGTACCCGCTCCCCCAGCGGGGTCAGCGTCGTCCTTCGCCGCAACCGCAGCCGTCCCGCCGCCGTCCGCAGCGCCTCGTACGGGCCTCCGGGGAACCGCCCGACCAGCACCGCCAGCACCCCGATCAGCGCCGCCGCCACCCCGCCCCGGGCGCCGGCGTCGAGCCCCACCAGCAGTGCCGCCGCGGCCAGGGCGCCCAGGGTGCTGTCGGCGCCCAGGACGACGACCGCGGCGAACCAGAGCAGGCCGCGGACGGGGTCGTAGGCGCCGGGGTCGAAGGCGCGCAGGCCCATGCCGAGCATGCCGCCGCCGAGCGCGGCCAGGGCGGCGCCCGCGACGAAGGCGAAGAGCTTCAGGGACGGGACTTGGACGCCCGCCGCCGACGCGCCCGCCTCGTGGTCGCGCATGGCGGCGAGGGCCCGGCCGGTGCGGCCCCTGCGCAGGGCGTGCGTCGCCAGCAGGGCGGCCGTGAGCAGGAGCAGTTCCAGGACGTAGTACGCGCGGTCGCCGTCGAAGCCGGCCGGGCGGCCCGGCGACAACCCGGAGACGGCGTACGGCTGGGCGAAGACGAAGCGGCTCACCCCGACGCCCACCGCGAAGGTCGCGAGCGCGAGGGCCAGGCCCCGGCGACTGATCGCCGGCCAGCCCGTCAACAAGCCCAACGGGGCGACCAGGAGGACCGCCACGGCCAGCGCGGCCAGTTCGGGGAGGCGAGGCAGTCCCGGGAAGCGCCCGGCCGCCAGCAGGGCCGTGAAGAGCGCGCCCAGGCCCGCGTACGCCGCCTGCCCCAGGGAGATCTGGCCGCCGCGGCCGGTGACCACCACCAGGGACAGCAGCACCACGCCCAGCGCCGGCACCTGGACCGCCGTATGCAGGTCCGAGCCCGCGAGGCCGAGCGGCAGCAGGAACAGCACGGCGGCCACGATCCAGGCGCCCGGCGGCGTCGGCACGCGCGCGGTGGCCGTGCGCGGCAGCGCGTCGCGTGTGCCGATCCGGGGGAGTGCCAGCGCCGCGATCAGCAGGGCCACGACGAAGAGGTTGGCGCCGACCGCCTGGAGCAGGGGTTCGCGCCAGCCCGAGGGGTGCAGTCTCGTCAGCTGGCTCTGCGCCACCCCGATGCCGAGGGCCACCGCGACCGCGACCGACAGGCTGCGCATCCGGGCGGCCACCGCGACCGCCACCACCTCCATGACCAGCAGCGGCAGACCGTACGGGTCCAGGCGTACGTACGGCGCCAGCAGCACGCCCGTCAGACCCGCCGTGAAAGAGCCGAACGCCCAGCCCGCCGCGGCCACCCGGTCTGCGTCGATCCCGCCGAGCACGGCGAGTCGCCGGTCGTCCACCACGGCCCGCAGCTCCCGCCCGAAGCGGGTCCAGCGGATCACCGTACCGACGCCGACGGCCAGCACCACGACCACCGCCAGCTGCCCCCACGGGTCCGCCGACACCAGCTCCGGAGCGTCGTCCCGGGCGCCCTGTCCCCACACCAGCGCGGCCCCGCCCACCAGCAGCACGAACACGCCGATGGACGCGACCAGCGTCTGTGCCGGGTCGCTGCCCAGCTCCGACAGCGGACGGAAGACGAAACGTTCCAACGCCATACCGAGGCCCGGCGCCAGCACGAGCAGCGTGAGAGCCGCCCCCGCCCACAGCGGCCAGTCCCACTCGACCACGCACTGCCGCAGCACGTACGCGCACACCATCGCGATCGCGCCGTGCGCGAAGTTGAGCACGCCGGTCGCGCGGTACGTCACGATCAGGCCGATCCCGGTGAGGGCGGCGGCGCTGCCGACCGAGAGACCGGCGAGCGTGAGGTCGTACGTCAGGGAGGACATCAGGGCGGACATCAGTCGGTTTCTTCTGTGGGCTCGCAGATGGGGCACGGGCCCAGTTCGCCGCTCGCCACCAGCTTGGAGTCGACCGGCACGGCCTCCGCCTTCCCCGCGACCAGTGGACAGTCCGCGCGGTGCCACAGCGTGCCGCCGGGCACCATCAGCAGGTCCCCGCTGACCAGGGGCGCGAACGCCGCCTGCCCGGGCTCCTCGGCGTCGGCGGGCTCCGCGGCCACCAGGAGGCCGTACAGCTCCTCCACGCGGGCGGCGGCGAGCGCGCCCCGGCCGTGGGTGAGGAGCACGGCCCCGGCGATGATCAGCGCCGCTCCGGGGACCGTGCAGGAGGCGAGGTAGGGCAGCTGGCGCTCGGCGTAGCGCTCGCCCGAGACGCCGTACCAGCCGAGGACGCACAGCACCGCGCCCGCGGCGAGCGCGGCCCAGCCGGCCCACAGGACGGGATGTACGGTCCGCAGTCGGGCTGTCCGCATCTCTGGCTCCCACACGTCGTGTGTCTGGCTGCCTGGCCAAGTGCGCCGATGGCTTGCACTATGCCTTCTGGAAGCTGACCCTGAAAGCACCGGGCGCCCATGGCCCGGACCGACACCCGGTGGTGAGCCAGATGGTTCTCGGGAGCGACCTCAGGCGGGGCAACGGCAGCCGATGGCTGGTGGCGGTGGTGTTCCTTCTCGCCTCGGCCCTCACGGCGTGTTCGGACGACAGCGGCGGCGACGAGACCACCCCGCCCTCGCCCTCGGTGGAGACGTCCACCAGCGCGGAGCCGAGCGCGACAACTCCGGACGACCCCGCGGCGGCCGAGCGGCAGATCAAGCAGAACTGGCAGAAGTTCTTCGATCCGGCCACGTCCACGAAGGACAAGCAGGCCGTCCTGGAGAACGGCGACCGGATGGGCCCCGTCCTGCAGGCGTTCAGCGGTGACCAGCGCGGCGGGCAGGTGCAGGCCGAGGTGACGAAGGTCGAGTTCACCTCGTCGACCGAGGCGACGGTGACGTACACCCTGATGCTGAACGGCGCCACCGCCCTGCCGAACGCCTCCGGGACGGCCGTCGAGCAGAACGGCACGTGGAAGGTGTCCGTCAACACGCTCTGCGCGCTGGTCGGCATGAGCGGCAATGCCTCGGCGTCGGCTCTCCCCGGCTGCTGAGACCGCTGCCGCGCTGCTGTTGCTCCTCGTGGGCACGGCCTGCGGCAGCCGTCTGCCGGAGAGCGACTTCGAGCGCGACGGCCGGACGAACGCCCCCGGCCGGGCGACGCCGATCCGGGTCGGCATCATCACCAGTGCCACCAGCCCGGTCGGCGGCAACGCCTTCACCGGCCCCCGCGACGGAGCCAAGGCCTACTTCGAGCGACTCAACGCGCGCGGGGGCATCGACGGCCGCCCGGTGGAGGTGCGCCTGTGCGACGACGGCGGCAGCGGCGTCGGCGACAACACCTGCGTCCACAAGCTGATCGACGAGGACAAGGTCGTCGCCCTGGTCGCCACCACCGCCCTCGACTACGAGGGCGCCTCCCGCGTCTCACGCGCGCGTGTGCCCGACATCGGCGGCCAGCCCATCGGTGCCGCCTACGACACCTGGCCGCACCTGTACGGCATCTACGGCAGCCTCGCGCCCCGCGACGGCACGACCGGGTGGGACGGCGAGCAGTACGGCGGCACCGAGGTGTACCGCTACTTCAAACGCGAACACGGCGCCCGCACTGCCGCCGTCGTCTCCTACAACCAGGCCGCGTCCGCCGCCTACGCCTCGCTCGTCGAGCGGGGGCTGAAGGCCGAGGGCTACCAGGTGGTCACCGAGCAGGTCGACTTCGCGTTGCCCAACTTCCGTGCCGTGGCGGCCGACTTGAAGGAACAGGGCGCCGACCTCGTCTTCGACGCCATCGACAGCCACGGCAACGCCCGGCTGTGCGAGGCGATGGACGACGCCGGAGTCGAGGTCACCGCCAAGGTCACGAACGTACAGAACTGGACGTCCACCGTCCCCGAGGACTACAAGGACGCCCCGCGCTGCCGCAACGCCCTGTGGGCGACCGCGTCCAGCCGCAACTACGAGGACACCGGCCACAAGGCCGTACAGGAGTTCCGGTACGCCACGAAGGGCCTGAAGACGCACTCACAGTGGCAGTTGGAGGGCTGGGCCGCCGCGATGTGGTTCACGGACGCGGCACGGTCCTGCCCCCGAACGGGCGTCACGCGCGCGTGCGTGGACGCCTTCATGAACCGCGGCGAGGCATACACCGCGGACGGCTTGCTCGTCCCGGTCGTGTTCGAGCGGCAGCCCGAACCGCCGAAGACCCGCAGGACCTGTCTGTCGGTGGCCCGCTGGCAGGACGGCCGGGGATGGGTGTCCCAAGGGGACATGGACAACACCTGCTTCGACGTTCCACAGCTGCCGTATCGGCCGTGACGGCGATGGCAAGGAGGCCGTGACAGGCAACCAAAACGTTCGGACGGCGGTCTAACCCGACAGTACTGATCCAAGGGAGGATCCCCGTCGCATGACGATGCCCGCTCCGCGGGTCGCACCGCTGCGCGCCGACTGCGTCGCCGACTCTGCGGGCGGACTGACGTTCGACGTCACCGCGCGCGGGACGAACGGCGTGGCGCACCTGGTGCTGCGCCGGCGGTCGGGCTCGAGCCCGACCAAGGGCGGGGGAGGGGACGAGGAGGTCAGTCTGCCGCTGACCCCGGCCGCGGACGGCCGGCTGCGGGCCGCCCTGCCCAGCACTGTCGCCCTGCCCGAGGGCCGCTGGGACGCCTACGCCTGCTTCGCCGGGGGCGAGCCCGAGCGCCTCGCCCCCGGCGCCACCGACCTGCGCTCACTCGCCGCCCGCACCCCGAGCGGATCCCGCGGTCACGTCGCCGTCCGTATCCCGTACGAGACCCGGAAGGGCAACCTCACCGTCCGCAGCTGGCTGCGCGCCCCGCATGCCGAGGCCGGCGAACTGCGCGTCGGCCGCGCCGGGTTGACCGTCCAGGGACGGGTGTACGGCACCGGCTTCGCCCCGGACGCGTACGCCGAACTGCGCGACCGGCACGGCCCGGACCCCGCCCGGCGCACCGAAGTCGCCGTCGACCAGACGACGTTCGGTTTCTCGGTGGCGTACGCGCGCCTGGCGCCCGGCATCTGGGACCTGTGGCTCAGGCCCGGCGGAGAGGCCGGGCCGCGGGTACGCATCGCACGGCTGCTCGACGACGTCGCCGACAAGAAGCCCGTGTTCACCTATCCACGCGCACGCGTGCCGACACCGGACGGACCGGTGGAGGCGGGGCCGTACTACACGCGCGACAACGACCTGTCGGTGTCCGTGAGCCGAGCCCGCTCCTGCTGACGCCCCTTGCGGACAGACACTGTCCGCGATCGCTGGCAGACTCGCCCGCATGTTGGAGACCTCGGCACGACTGCTGCGCCTGCTCTCGCTCCTCCAGGCCCACCGCGAATGGTCCGGCGCCGACCTGGCCGACCGCCTCGGCGTCACCCCACGCACGGTCCGCCGGGACGTGGACCGGCTGCGCGAGCTGGGCTACCCCGTCAACGCCAGCCCCGGCACCGGCGGCGGCTACCAGCTGGGCGCGGGCGCCGAGCTGCCGCCGCTGCTCCTGGACGACGACGAGGCCGTGGCGGTCGCCGTGGGGCTGCGCACGGCCGCCGGACAGGGCATCGACGGCATCGGCGAGACCTCGGTCCGGGCCCTCGCCAAGCTGGAACAGGTCCTGCCGGGCCGGCTGCGCCGCCGGGTGAGCGCCCTGAACGCCTTCACCGTGCCGATGCTGCGCGGCCCTGTGCCCTCGTCCGTCGACCCGGCCGTCCTCACCGAGCTCGCCAACCTCTGCCGGGACGCCGAGCGGCTGCGCTTCGAGTACCGCGATCATGACGGCACCCCGACCCGCCGCAGCGTCGAACCGCACCGCCTGGTGTGCAGTGAGCGTCGCTGGTACCTCGTCGCCTGGGACCTCGACCGCGACGACTGGCGTACGTTCCGCGTCGACCGCGTCACCCCCAGGCCGCCGCACGGGCCGCGCTTCGAACCGCGCCGGCCGCCCGCCGACGACCTCGCCGCGTACGTCTCCAAGGGCGTCTCCACGCGCGCGTACGCCTCACACGCGGTCATCCGGCTGCTGGTGCCCCTGGAGGAGGCGGTGGAGCGGGTCTCGCCCTCGGCGGGCACGCTGGAGGCCTCCGACGAGCACAGCTGCATCCTGCGCACCGGAGCCGCGAGCCTCGACGTGATGGTGATCCACGTGATGATGCTGGGCTTCGAGTTCGAAGTGCTGGAGCCGGCCGAGCTGACCGAGGCGGTCAGGACGGCTCGCGACCGGCTTGCTCGCTCTTTGGCTCGGGCTGGGGAGTCACCGCGGCGTACTCCGGATGATGCAGATCGAACGCCGGGGACTCGGAGCGGATCCGGGGCAGTGTGGTGAAGTTGTGCCGGGGCGGCGGGCAGGAGGTCGCCCACTCCAGGGAGCGGCCGAAGCCCCAGGGGTCGTCGACCTCGACCTTCTCGCCGTACTTGGCGGTCTTCCAGACGTTGTAGAGGAACGGCAGTGTCGAGATGCCGAGCAGGAACGCGCCGATCGTCGAGATCGTGTTGAGCGCGGTGAAGCCGTCGGCGGCGAGGTAGTCGGCGTACCGGCGTGGCATGCCCTCCGCGCCCAGCCAGTGCTGCACCAGGAACGTGGTGTGGAAGCCGATGAACAGCGTCCAGAACTGGATCTTGCCAAGCCGTTCGTCGAGCATCTTGCCGGTGAACTTCGGCCACCAGAAGTAGAAGCCGGCGAAGGTCGCGAAGACGACCGTGCCGAAGACGACGTAGTGGAAGTGCGCGACCACGAAGTACGTGTCGGTGACATGGAAGTCCAGCGGTGGCGAGGCCAGGATCACCCCGGTCAGACCGCCGAACAAGAACGACACCAGGAAGCCGGTCGCCCACAGCATCGGCGTCTCGAAGGACAGTGAGCCCTTGAGCATGGTGCCGGTCCAGTTGAAGAACTTCACGCCCGTGGGCACCGCGATCAGGAAGCTCATGAACGAGAAGAACGGCAGCAGCACCGCGCCGGTGGCGAACATGTGGTGCGCCCACACCACCATCGACAGGCCGGTGATCGCCATCGTGGCCGCGACCAGCGTCAGATAGCCGAACAAGGGCTTGCGGCTGAAGACCGGGATGACCTCGCTGATGATGCCGAAGAACGGCAGCGCGATGATGTACACCTCGGGGTGCCCGAAGAACCAGAACAGGTGCTGCCACAGGATCGCCCCGCCGTTGGTCGCGTCGAACACCTGTGCGCCGAACCGCCGGTCCGCCTCCAGGACCAGCAGCGCGGCGGCGAGCACGGGGAACGCCATGAGGATCAGGATCGACGTGAACAGCGTGTTCCAGACGAAGATCGGCATCCGGAACATCGTCATGCCGGGGGCGCGCATCCCGACGATGGTGGTGATGAAGTTGACCGCGCCGAGGATCGTGCCGAAGCCGGCCAGCGCCAGACCCATGATCCACAGATCCGGGCCCACGCCGGGGGAGTGCACGGAGTCGTTGAGCGGCGCGTAGGCGAACCAGCCGTAGGCGGCCGGGCCGGACGGCACCGCGAGCGAGCCGAGCACGATCAGGCCGCCGAAGAGGAACAGCCAGTACGACAGCATGTTCAACCGCGGGAAGGCGACGTCCGGTGCGCCGATCTGCAACGGCATCAGCTCGTTGGCGAAACCCGCGAAGCTCGGGGTCGCGAACAGCAGGAGCATGATCGTGCCGTGCATCGTGAAGAGCTGGTTGAACTGCTGGTTGTCCACGATCTGCAGACCGGGCCGGGCGAGTTCGGCGCGCATCAGCAGCGCCATCACACCGGCGATCAGGAAGAACGCGAACGACGTGATCAGGTAGAGATGGCCGATCTTCTTGTGGTCGGTGGTGGTAAGCCAGTCGACGACCAGCCGCCCGTGCTGCTTGGTCGCCACGGGTCCTGCCGTCGCCTGCACGGTCTGCGTCCCCATCGCTCGCTCGCCCCTTCGCTCGCCCTGCCCCGGGCCCGCTGAAGCCCGCGCCACGCGTACCCACGACCTCACGCCATGATGCGCGCGTCGTCGCGTGCTCCGACAGGGGGGTACGGGGGGTCTGTGCCAAAACCGTGCATTTCTTATGCGGCATCAGCGCCCGCGGGCCCCCGGCGGAATCGGGCGGGGAAAGGGGTCGGGAACGGTACTCCCGGAACTTTCCGCCGGTATTTTCCCGCAGTCCGCGCGACACGCGAGAATTGCGTTCGAATACCTGCGGAAGGACTACGGAACCGCTCGAACGTGTGACGGCCCGCCGTGGCAGCGGCTGATGTCGCGGCGGCCGAATGGGGCGTCGTGATTCTGTGACAGAAGCGTGACAGGGGAGGGATACATGACTCCGGGTGCGCGGCCCGGGCTTCCCCCGGCCGCCGGACAGCGCCTAGCGTGGCCGTATGGCACCCATTCCGACTCCTCCAGCCGAACCCCAGGACAGTCCGGACACCTATGTCGGCCTCGACGCCGACCGAGCCGAACGGCTCGCGCGCGAGCGGGGGTGGTCGACGGTGCGCTCGCTGCCGCCGGGGGCGATCATCACCATGGAGTACCGCGTGGGGCGGCTGAACTTCGAGGTGAAGGACGGACAGGTGGCCCGCGCCTGGAAGGGCTGACCCATCGACCTGATGACCCGAGGACCCGCCCACGGCGACGGCCCCGGCTCCTGGGAAGGAGCCGGGGCCGTCGCCGTGGGCGGGTGGGACGGTGCGTACCGGGCCCCGCGCTGCCTCGGATCAGCCGCCTGTCAGGGGACGGGCCGTCGAGGCCGTACCGCGCACGACGCGGTCGGTCGGAGCCGGGCGGCGACTGCCGACCGGGGTGACCGGTGTGCGTTCCGAGCGGGCCGTGTGCGGGCCCGGGGCCAGGTAGGCGGGCGCGCGGGCTGCCGCGGCACGGGCCGCCGTCTCGTTCTGGGAGGCCGGGCGCGGCTTGAGCCGCACAGGGGTCTCGACGGGCGACAGGGGCGCCGGTGCCGTCATGCCGCCGCGTGCGCGCCAGCGGTCGCGCAGATCGAAGATCCCGTCCTCGGCGCGGGCGATCAGTGGCTCGAACCACGGCAGCGCCAGCAGGACCAGCAGGCCCGCGACCCAGCCGAGGAGCACGTCGCTCAGCCAGTGCGTACCGAGGTAGACCGTGGCCATGCCGACGCCGAGCGAGGTCACCGCGGACACGGCGGACAGCCAGCGGCGAGCTCTCGGGGTGGAGGCCAGATAGGCCAGGATTCCCCAGGTCACGACGGCGTTGGCAGTGTGGCCGCTGGGAAATATATCGCCGCCCAGACCCATCTCGTTCGAACCGATGGCGGTCGCGTAGTGGGGTCCGAGTCTTCCCATGCCGATCTTGGCGGCACCCACCGTGATGTTCAGCAGCAGCAGCGACGCGCCCAGGGCCAGCAGCGGCCGCAGCGTGTGCTGCCGCCAGGAACGCCAGCCCAGCCAGGCCGCGACCATCACCGCGGTCGGGCCGCGCTGGCCGAGCACCACGTAGTAGTCGACGAACCAGTGGATGCCGGCCCACTGCTGGTACGGGCGGAAGAACATGACCTGCCAGTCGAGACGGACCAGCCATGAGGTGATCACCACGAGCCATACGATCGCCAGGTAGAAGGCCAGGGTTCCGGCGAGCAGCGCGACCCGGTGACGGCTCATTTTCGGCACGTCGATGTTGGCCGGCCGTTCCGGCTCCCGGTCCAGCCTCGCGAACACCCGGTCCAGACGGGTGAGGTTTAGTTCGGTACGCACCCAATCGACGTTACAGCGAGTGAGCTCAGGTCCCGGGCGAATCCACGGCTTTGTGATGACGATGTGATGTGGGATTCCTCTCAGGGAGAGGTTTACTTCCAGCGATTCCGTAATGTCGGCCGCCGGTGCCCGTCAATTCCTTTGATCGTTCTGGGTTGCGGTTTTATTTGGCTTATGAATTCGTTCACCAAATCATGGGGTGGAATTCTCCGGGCGCTCACGGTGTCCCGGCGGCGGTCACGATGGATGTCAGGGCGGGCCGGAGCCGTTCAGCCAGAACGCCCCGTACAGGGCCGATGCCGCGGCGACCGCCCCGATCACCAGGGCCGACCTGCGCGTACGCGGCCGGGCCAGGGCCAGGGCGAGCGGCAGCAGCAGGGGGAAGGCGGGCATCAGCAGGCGCGGTTTCGAGCCGAAGTAGCTCGACGCGCACAGGGCGAGGACGGTGACGACACCCGCGTACACCAGGAGCGGGAGCGGCTGACGCTGCCGTACACAGACGACGTACAGCCAGACGACCAGCCCGACCCCGACGATCAGCCCGAGGCCCGCCAGGGCCGACGGAAACGACGTGAACTTGTCGGCGACGAAGCGGGTGAAGGCCTGGCCGCCGTCGAATCCGTTGCGCCAGCCGGCCTGGACGTCGAGGTAGCCGAGCGGGCCCTTGCCGGTGCGGTGGCCGACCCACAGGACGTAGGCGGCGGCGCCGAGGGGAGCGAGGAGCATGCCGAGGGCGCGGCGTGCGCCAGGGGCGCGTCCTTCTGAGTGCGCGCTGTCCGGTCGCGCCGGGCTACGGTCCGGCACGGACGACGCAGTTGCGGCCGCGCTCCGGTCCCGCAGGAAAGCCGCGATCGCCGCCGCCCACACCGCGGCGACGACCGCGAGGCCCACCGGCCGGGTCAGGCCGGCCAGCAGGGCCAGGGTGCCCGCCGTCAGCCAGCGGCCGGTCAGGGCCGCGTACAGCGACCAGGCGGCCAGCGCCGTGAACAGCGACTCGCTGTACGCCATCGACTGCACGATCCCGACGGGGAGCACGGCCCACAGCAGCACCGCGCAGATTCCCGCCCGACGGCCGTAGACGTGATCGGTGACCGTGAAGATGCCCCAGGCCGCCGCCACCGAGGCGAGCAGGGCGACGGCGAAGCCCGCGTCGGCGTACGACAGCGGGGTCACGGCGGCCAGTAGCCGCTCCAGCCACGGCAGCAGCGGGAAGAACGCGAGGTTCGAGTGCACGTCGCCGTTCGGCAGGCGCACCTCGTAGCCGTAACCCAGCTCGGCGACCCTCGTGTACCAAAGAGCGTCCCAGCGGGCCGTCAGCAGCGTGTACGCGCTCTTGTCGCGCGCGGCGCTCCACAGGGCCAGCGCGAGCAGCCCCAGGGCGCGTACGGCCGCGTACCCGAGGAGGGCCGGCGCCGCCCGGCGCAGGCTCGGGGCGCCGGGCGGGGCCGCGCGCGTCTCAAGATCGGTCACGGGCCCGATTATCGACGGCGTACGGAACCGGACGGCCTGCCGGGGCGCGGTCGCGAGTGAGGGGAGTGGCGTACGCCACACGCGTTCCCCGCAACCTCTGAGAGGTCCGCCACTTGGTACCGGCACGAACTCGCGTACGCTGACGTGTCACTCGCCTTCGTTGCGCGGGCCGGAGACCACCGCTCCTCTCCGGCCGAGTCATGGGGAGTCCCCACCCCGTGAGCCCCGCCGAACGCGAGGGAACATCTGGGAGGTACGTACATGTCCGGGACGACCACGGCCGGCGCTGCGCTGCGCCGTCGGGCGGCCGGGGCCGGTGCCAACCGCTGGGTCGTCCTCGTGGTGCTCTGTGCCAGCCTGCTCCTTGTCGCCCTCGACGCGACCGTGCTGCACGTGGCGGTCCCCGCCGTCACCGAGGACCTGAAGCCCGGCGCGATAGAACTGCTCTGGATCGTCGACGTCTATCCGCTCGTCTGCGCCTCGCTGCTGATCCTCTTCGGCACCCTCGGCGACCGTGTCGGCCGCAGACGAGTTCTGTTGCTGGGATACGGACTCTTCGGCGTCGCCTCGGCCATGGCCGCCCTCGCCGACACCGCCCAAGTGCTGATCGTGGCGCGGGCGCTGCTCGGTGTCGGCGGCGCGATGATCATGCCCGCGACGCTGTCGATCCTCCGCCAGGTCTTCCCCGACCGGCGTGAGCGGGCGCTCGCGATCGGTATCTGGAGTGCGGTCGCGGCGGTCGGCGCGGCGGTGGGCCCGCTGCTCGGCGGCTTCCTCCTCGAGCACTTCTGGTGGGGCTCGGTGTTCCTCGTCAACATCCCGTTGATGCTGATCAGCCTGCCGATCGGGCGGTTGCTGCTGCCCGAGTCGAAGGGGAAGGGACACGGGCCCTGGGACGTGGTCGGGGCGCTGATGGCGGCGGCCGGGCTGTTCTGCCTGGTGCTGGGTGTCAAGCGGCTCGGCAGTGGGGATCTGGACCCGTTCACGCTGGTGCCGCTGGTGGTCGGTGCGGTGCTGATCGTCTTCTTCGTGCGGCGTCAGCGGCGCCGGGCGCATCCACTGGTGGACCTGCGGATGTTCGCGCGGCCGGCGTTCAGCACGTCGGTGGGGTGCATCGTGCTGGCGATGCTCGCGCTGGTCGGCCTCGAGCTGATCGCGGCGCAGTACCTGCAGCTGGTGCTGGGGCTGTCTCCGCTGGAGACCGGTCTACGACTGCTGCCGCTGACCGTCGCCGCTATGGCGGCGGGTCTTGCGGGGGCGCGGCTGCTGCGGCGGTTCGGGCCGCGGCGGATGGTGAGCTGCGGTTTCTGTCTGACGGCGGTGGCCGTGCTGCTGCTGACGGCGATGGGCGGCGAGGACAACACGGGTCTGCTGCTGTTCGGGTTCCTGCTGCTGGGCTTCGGGCTGGAGACGACTCTCTTCGGGGCGTACGAGTCGATGCTGAGCGAGGCTCCGCCGGAGCAGGCGGGTGGGGCGGCGGCGATAGGGGAGACGTCGTACCAGCTGGGCGCGGGCATCGGTATCGCGCTGCTCGGCAGCGTGATGAACGCGGCGTACGCGCCCGGGGTGTCGTCGGTGCCGGGGGTTCCGGCGTCGGCGTCGGCGTCGGCGGGACATTCGCTGGGCGAGGCGTACGAGGTTGCCGGGCGGCTCGGGGGGTCGGCCGGGGTGGCCCTGCGGCGGACGGCTCGGGACTGTTTCGTGCACGGGCTGCATGTGACGTTGCTGGTGAGTGCGGGGTTGTTGCTGCTGGGGGCGGTGATGGCGTTGCGGTTGCCGCGGGTCATGCAGTGCGGGGAGGTGGGCGCGGTGGAGGTGCCTGCACCTCGGGAGGTCGCGGAGTCCCGCGTCTCCGCCTGACGCAGGGCGTCTCCCACCCACGCACCGCCGTGACTGTCGGTCGAGAGGTGGAGCTCTCCTGTGGGGGTAGCACCCTCGGCGGCTGCGGGTCGTCTGTGGTGGGAGATGTCCTGGACGTGCGGGAGACTCCGTCGTAACGTCAGGGTCGGAAGCGCAACTAGCGGTGCTAGTTTTGAGAGGACGTGCTCATGGCCCCGTTCGACCCCGCCGACTTCCTCGGTATCGACGACCTGCTCGAGCCGGAGGACCTCGCCGTCAGGGAAACCGTGCGGGCGTGGGCGGCTGATCGCGTGCTGCCGTATGTCGCCGAGTGGTACGAGAGCGGGGAGTTGCCCGTCATCAGGGAGCTCGCCCGGGAACTGGGCGCCATCGGCGCGCTCGGGATGTCGCTCAGCGGGTACGGGTGCGCCGGTGCGAGTGCCGTGCAGTACGGGCTGGCCTGTCTGGAGCTGGAGGCCGCCGACTCCGGGATCCGGTCACTGGTGTCCGTGCAGGGGTCCCTTGCCATGTACGCCATCCATCGGTTCGGGACCGAGAAGCAGAAGCAGGACTGGCTCCCGCGCATGGCCTCCGGTGAGGTCATCGGGTGCTTCGGGCTGACCGAGCCCGACCACGGGTCCGACCCCGCCTCCATGCGGACGTACGCCAAGCGCGACGCTGGGGGTTCCTCCCGCTCGAGCGGAGCCGAGAGTGGGGGAGACTGGGTGCTGAACGGCCGGAAGATGTGGATCACCAACGGGTCCGTCGCCGGGGTCGCCGTGGTGTGGGCGCAGACCGAGGACGGGATTCGGGGGTTCGTCGTCCCGACCGACAGCCCCGGGTTCTCCGCGCCGGAGATCAAGCACAAGTGGTCCCTGCGCGCCTCCGTCACCAGTGAGCTCGTGCTCGACGACGTACGGCTGCCCGCCGACGCCGTACTGCCGGAGGTGACAGGGCTCAAGGGCCCTCTCAGCTGCCTCTCCCACGCCCGTTACGGCATCGTGTGGGGGGCGATGGGCGCGGCCCGCAGCTGCTTCCAGGCCGCGGTCGACTACGCGAAGACGCGGGAGCAGTTCGGGCGGCCGATCGGCGCCTTCCAGCTGACCCAGGCCAAGCTCGCCGACATGGCGGTCGAGCTGCACAAGGGGATCCTGCTCGCCCATCACCTCGGGCGGCGCATGGATGCCGGCCGCCTGCGTCCCGAGCAGGTCAGCTTCGGCAAGCTCAACAACGTCCGCGAGGCCATCGACATCTGCCGTACGGCCCGGACCATCCTCGGTGCCAACGGGATCTCGCTCGAATACCCCGTGATGCGGCACGCGACGAACCTCGAGTCGGTGCTCACCTACGAAGGCACCGTCGAGATGCACCAGCTCGTGCTGGGCAAGGCGCTCACCGGGCTCGACGCCTTCCGCTGAATTCCCCCAGCAGCGGCAGGGCCGGTGAGCGGCCCTGCCTCAGCTCTGATTGAAGAAACCGTCCGTGCGGTGCGCGGCCGGGTCGCCGTTCACGATCTCCGTGTTGGCGGGGGTCAGCAGGAACACCCGGGTGGACACGCGCTCGATCGAACCACGCAGGCCGAAGATCAGCCCGGCCGCGAAGTCGACGACGCGCTTGGCGTCGCCGGCCTCCATGGCCGTGAGGTTCATGATGACCGGGACGCCTTCGCGGAACAGTTCGCCGATGGCGCGGGCGTCCCGGAAGCTGTCCGGGGTGACCGTGCCGATCCGGCGGCCCTTCTCCTCGGCGACGTCCGAAGCCACCTTGACCCGCGGGTCGGTGACCCAGGCCTCCCCGGGCTGCTCGGTCCCTTCGGAGTAGTCGTCGTCGTAGTAACGCTCGTCATCGTTGTCGTCGACGAGGCCAAGCCAGGCACTTGCCTTGCGTACCGATCCCATGGACGCCTCCTCTCACAGCGGTCTTTTCTGCTTTCCGCATCCCTATGGTCATCCATGATGCGGACGTCGTGCCAAGTGGATAGACGCCGCGCGGGGGGTTTGTGACGGTACTGGTGCAGAGCGAATCCGTCGAGAGTCCAAGTGTCCCAAGGGTCGTTCCCCAAACGGCTGCTGACTGTGAGTGAAATATGATTCTTCACGGCGTATGGGTGATGGGCGGTGCGTACGGGTGAACACGGCGGTCGGTACGATGCCGCAGCTCACCGCAGTTCAACGCCGCAGGCACCACGGGGGATCATCGTGTTCGGAATCGTCAGGCCCTGCCGTCACCGGCTCTCAGAGAGTCTCAAAGCCCAGTGGATGGCGCATTTGTGCGGGCTGTGCCTCGCGCTGCGTAAGGACCACGGGCAGTTCGCCAGGGTCGTCACCAACTACGACGGCTTGCTGATATCGGTTTTGACGGAAGCTCAGGCCGAGAAGGACGGTGGCGGGCGCCGCACGGCGGGTCCCTGTCCGCTGCGCGGAATGCGTAGCGCGTCCGTCGCGCACGGTGAGGGCTCGCGGCTCGCGGCCGCCGTCTCGCTGGTGCTCGCCTCCGCCAAGGTGCGCGACCATGTCGCCGACGGGGACGGATTGCTGGCCCACGGCCCGGTGGCGCTCGCCGCGCGCCGGGTCGCCGCGAGCTGGGGCCGGGCCGGTGAACGGACCGGATCGGACGTCGGGTTCGACACCGCCCTGCTCGTCGACGCCGTGGACCGGCAGGTCGGCATCGAGGCGCTCGCCGGGCCGGGAACGCCCCTGCTCACGGTCACCGAACCGACCGAGACCGCGACCGCCGCCGCCTTCGCGCACACCGCGGCCTTGGCCGGACGGCCCGGCAACGCCGTACCGCTCGCCGAGGCAGGGCGCCTGTTCGGACGGCTCGCGCATCTCCTGGACGCGGTGGAGGACAGGGAGGCCGACGCCGCGTCGGGTGCCTGGAACCCGCTCACCGCCACCGGGACGCCCCTCGCGGAGGCCCGGCGGCTCGCCGACGACGCCTTGCACGGGATACGGCTCGCATTGCGGGAGGCCGACTTCACCGACCCGAATCTCGCGCACCGGCTGCTCGTGCACGAGCTGCGCACCTCCGTGGACCGGGCCTTCGGCATGGCCTCCTGCGCGCACGGGCGCGTGCCGTCGGGCGCGATGCCGTCCGGACCGTACGTTCCGCCCGGCGGGCCGGGAGCACCGCTGCCACCGCAGCCGCCCCGCCGCGACCGGCGCGGGCTGCTCGCCGGGTGCGCGGTGTGGATGGGGCTCGCCTGCACCTGCCAGATGTGCTGCGGGGAGTTCGACGACCCGTGGAGCCGGCAGCGCCGCGAAGGGCTGTGCACCAACGTCGACTGCAGCGGCTGCAGTGATTGCTGCAACTGCTGTGACTGCTGCGGGAACTGCTGCGGTGACGGCTGCGGCTGCGACGGCTGCGACGGGTGTGACTGCGACTGCTCCTGCTGAGCTGCCTGCGCCCCAGCCGTCCTTTGGGGGCGAGTCTTTGGGAGCGAGAAGCGCTGGGTGAGGGGAGGGGTGCGCGTGTGAAGGCGAGGAAGGAAGCGCGAAAGGCGCCCTACGGAATCAGGGCGCGCAGTGGGTCAGCTCAACAGGAAGAGGACCACACGCGACCGAAGTCGATGTGGGAGCGCTTGACCAGCCACTGCTGTGGATGCATGGGCCAAGTGGAACAGGCATACGGTTGCGCGTCAACCGACTTGAGACGTACGGCTCACAGTCTGGACAGCCTTGACAGTGAGGGGAAACGCACCCGTAGTCTCGAAGGGCGGCCCTGCTGAGGGGCTCGGCCGCATGCGTGTGAAGGCACCCGTCTGAGTTCGACGATCCATCGACTCGTTGCCACGGAGCCTTCGCATGTCCTCCCACGCCCTCGCCCAAGCCCCCGCCGCACCGGACACACCGGAGCACGCGGCCCCCCTGCCGACTCCGCGTCCAGGCGAGCGGGCCGCCCGATGAGGTCCTCCCTCGTGATCGTCGGTGCCGGGCCGCGGGGAACCGGCCTGATCGAGCGGATCGCCGCCAACGCGCCCGAGCTCTACGCCGGTTCAGGCCTCGACATCCACCTGGTCGACCCGCATCCGCCAGGCGCCGGACGCATCTGGCGCCCGGCCCAGTCGCCGCTGCTGTGGATGAACTCGCACGCCGAGGACGTCACCATGTTCACCGACGAGACGGTCGACATGGCCGGGCCCGTGCGGGAGGGCCCCACGCTGCACGAATGGGCCGGCATCGACGGCCGTACCTTCGCGGACCGGCGGCTCCAGGGCGCCTACCTGAGCTGGGTGCACGAGCGGGCGGTGGCCGCGCTGCCGCCGGGTGTCGTCGTCCACCACCATCCACGCCGTGCCCTGCGGGTCGGCGGACCGCCCGAGGGGCGTCAACAGGTGTGGCTGGAGGGCCGCGCGCGCCCGCTCCCCGCCGACCTCGTCGTACTCGCCCTCGGGCACCTGGACGCCGAACCGGACGACGAACAAAACGAGTTGGCGGCGTACGCCCGCGCACACGGCCTCGTCCACCTTCCGCCCGACTTCACTGCCGACAGTGACCTGTCCCCGCTCGGGCCCGGCGAACCCGTCCTCGTCCGCGGCTTCGGGCTCGCCTTCGTCGACCTGATGGTGCTGCTCACCGAGGGCCGGGGCGGGCGGTGCGTCGGGGACACGTACGTGCCTTCGGGCAAGGAGCCGGTGCTGTACGTCGGTTCGCGGCGCGGAGTGCCGTACCACTCGAAGATCGCCTACGACTGGACCGGTGAACGGCCGCCGCTGCCCCGGTTCTTCGGGCCCGCCGAGGTGGAGCGGCTGCTTGCCCGGCCGGGGGGCTTCGACTTCCGGCGGGACGTGTGGCCGCTGGTGGACAAGGAGCTGGGCTTCGCGCACTACCACCGGCTGTTCACGGTCCACCCGGAGCGGACGGCCGTGGCCTGGAGTGTCTTCGAGGAGAAGTACGCGACCGTCGACGACCCGGCCGGGCGGGCGGCCCTGGTCGCGTCCGCCGTGCCCGACCCCGCCGACCGGCTCGACCTCGCCGCGCTCGACCGCCCGTTGGAGGGGGTGCGGTACGGGTCCTACGAGGAGCTCCAGGAGGGCCTGCGCCGATATGTCCAGGGGGACCTGAATCGCCGGCACGATCCTTCGTACAGCCCCGACCTGGCCGTCTTCCTCGGGCTGCTCTCCGTCTACGGCCAGTTGGTCCGGCTCGGGGACATCGGGCCCTGGTGGCACGGGTTCTTCAGCTATCTGGCCTCCGGGCCGCCCGGGCCCCGGCTGCGGCAACTGCTCGCGCTGTCCCGCGCGGGCGTGGTGCGGTTCCTCGGCGCCGGCATGACCGTCAGTGCCGAGGGCGGGGTGTTCCGGGCGTCGAGCGCCACCGTGCCGGACTCCGTCGTCGAGGCCCGGGCGCTGGTCGAGGCGCGGCTGCCCGAGCCGACGGTCGCGCGGGCCCGTGACCCGCTGCTGCGCGAGCTGCACGCCGACGGGGTGGCCGAGACGCCGGACGGGCTGCTCCGGGTGGACCCGGTCGACGGGCGGATCCTCGACCGGGCCGGCCGGCCGCATCCCCGGCGCTTCGCCCTCGGACCGCACACCGACGGCCGTACCCCCGGCGCGTTCACCAGGCCGCGCACCGGCGGGCCCGCGTTCCGGCAGAACGACGCGACGGCCCGGGCAGCGCTGTCTTTCCTGAGCGCGCTCTTGGGCCGTGCGGCCGCCTGAGACACCCCCTTCTCCTGCCCTTCTCCTGCCAGGAATCCGTGCCTTCCTCTCCGGGGTCCTCCGAGGCCCACCAAGAAAGGGTTTCCCCCACATGACCTCATCGCACGGCCGGCGCCTGCTGCACCTGGCCGCCGCCGTCGACCAGCAGAGGGTGTACGACGCCGACTCCTACGTCGATCTGGCGCGGCTCGCCGAACGCGGCGGCCTCGACTTCGTGACCCTGGACGACAGCTTCGCCCGCCCGGGCCCCGACGCGCTCTGCGTCCTGTCCCGGCTGGCGCCTGCCACCAGCCGGGTCGGTCTGGTGCCCACCGTCACGACCACGCACACCGAGCCCTTCCACGTCCAGGCGGCCGTCGCGACCCTCGACTGGGTCAGCCGCGGCCGGGCCGGCTGGCGGCTCGGCGTGTCGACCGGCGAGGGCGAGGCCCGCCTCTTCGGCCGGCGGAACGCGGCCCCGGTGGAAGCGCTGTGGCAGGAGGCCGGCGAAGTCGCGGACGTGGCCGCGAAGTTGTGGGACAGCCGGGAGGACGACGTCGGGACACGGGACGTGGCGACCGGCCGTTTCACCGACCGGGCCAAGCTGCACCACGTCGACTTCACCGGCTCCACCTTCTCGGTCAGGGGTCCCTCGATCGTGCCGAGACCTCCGCAGGGTCACCCCGTGCGCGTGGTGGACGCCACCGAGAGCCACGCCCGGCGGACCGCCGCCCGGTACGCGGACGTGGCACTCGTCCGGGCCGTGAGTCCGGCGCAATTCGCTGCCGTACGGGACCAACTCCGGGACACCGCCTCGGCCTTCGGCCGGGACCCCGAAGACCTGCGGATCCTCGCGAGTCTCGTCGTCGACCTCGGTGGCGGCGAGTACGCGGCCGAGCCCGGCCACGGCGGGGGCGGCCCCCGGCAGACCGCCCAGGGCCCGCTGTACCGGGGCGGTCCCGTCGACCTCGCCGAGCTGATCGCGGCCTGGTACACGGACGGCACCACCGACGGCTTCCACCTCATGCCCGCCGAGCCCCGCCGTGACCTGGAGCGGCTCGTCAACGGCACGGTGGCGCTGCTGCAACACCGCGGTCTGTTCCGCACGTTCTACCCGGGCAGCACGCTCAGGGAGCACCTGGGCCTCGCCCGGCCCGCCAACCAGTACGCCGTGACAGGGGGAGCGTCATGACCGTACGGCAGCGATCCACGCGCAAGCGGATCCACCTTGCGGCGCACTTGCCGGGCGTCGACAATCCCACCGTCCGGGCCGATCCCCGCTCCCGGTCACAGATCGAGTTCCCCTCCTACGAGCACCTCGCCCACACGGCCGAACGCGGCCTGTTCGACTTCTTCTTGCTCGCGGAGGGGCTGCGGCCGAGTGAAGACGAGGGGCGGATCCGCGACTTGGACGTGGTGGGGCGTCCTGAGGCGCTCACCGTGCTGGGCGCCCTCGCCGGGGTGACCGACCGGCTGGGACTCGCCGTGACCCTCAACGCCACCTTCCACGAGCCCTACGAACTGGCCCGCAGACTGGCCACGTTGGACCACCTCAGCGGCGGTCGGGCCGCCTGGAACGTGGTGGTCTCCTCCGCCTTCACGGGAGAGAACTTCCGGCGCGGGGGATATCTCGACCGGGCCGACGATGCCTACGCCCGTGCCGCCGAATTCGTAGCCGCCGTGCGGGAGTTGTGGGGCTCCTGGACTCCGGACGGAGTCCCCCGCCCCTTCGCGCACCAGGGGCGGCACTTCGACATCGCGGGCGAGTTCGGCCTCCCGCGCTCGCCGCAGGGGCACCCGGTCGTCATCCAGGCGGCGGACTCGGAAGAGGAACGGGAGTTCGCCGCTGCCACGGCCGACGTGATCTTCAGCCGGCACGGGTCCCTGGAGGCCGGACGCGCCTTCTACGCCGATGTCAAGGGGCGCCTGGCGAAGTACGGCCGTACCTCCGACGACCTGAAGATCATGCCCGGCGTCACGGTCGTTCTCGGCGACACCGCCGCCGAGGCGCGGGAGCGGGCGGCCGGGATCCAGCGGCAGCAGGTCTCCCCGCGGAACGCCCTCCGCACGCCGGAGTGGATCTCGGACGTCGATCTGTCGTCCCACGACCCGGACGGTCCGCTGCCCGAGACCGGCCCGGTGGCGGAGCCGGCGATCACGCAGGAGCGGACCCGGCGCGCAGACAGCGTGGCGGTGGCCGAGAAGGGGCTCCCTCCGCTCGGGCGAACCCGGGAGTGGGGGAGTCCGGTGCCGGCGAAGGCGCAGGGGCTGTCCATCCGGCAGGCCGTGATCGAGGCGGGCGGCGGCCGGCAGCCCTTCGTCGGCACTCCGGAGACGGTCGCGGCCGAACTCGACCTGATCGTACGGCGGGACGCGGCCGACGGCTTCGTTCTCGTCCCGCACCTCACTCCCGGCGGGCTCGACGAGTTCGTGGACCGGGTGGTGCCGCTGCTCCAGGAGCGCGGCGCGTTCCGTACGGAATACGAGGGCACTACCCTGCGCTCACACCTCGGGCTCACCGACCCGGTAGGGAAAGGCTGATCACATGACGACGGACGCATCCGAGGGATCCGGCGCCTGGAAGCAGTGGCACCAGCACCGCGTCGAGACGGTGGCGGCGCCCTACGGACCGCTCGCGCTGACCGGCACACACTGGCTGGAGGACTATCCGGACGGGCGACTTCCGGACACCCCCGGCTCATGGAGCGTCGAGGGCGACGGGGTCGTTCTCACCGCCGCCGCCGGGGACGGTCTCACCGTGGACGGGCAGCCCTTCGCCGGTGCGGTGCGCCTCACCGCCGACGCGGGCCCTGCCGCTGCCGCCCGGGTGGCGTACGGCGAGCGGCGGCTGGTCGTGCTGGTGCGTGAAGGCGTGTGGGGCGTGCGCGACTTCGACCCCGGCTCCGCTGCCCACCGGGCCTTTCGGGGCATCGAGGCCACGCCGTACGATCCGCGCTGGTCGGTGCCGGGGCGCTTCACACCGTACGGCGAGGACCGCACCGTACGCGTCGAGAACGCGGACGGACGGGCGCGCGGTCTCGGCCTTGGCGGAGAGCTGGCCTTCAGTCTGGACGGGCGGGAACAGACGCTCCAGGTGAGCGTCCAGGGTGACGGTTCGCTGTGGGCGGTTTTCGGCGATGCCACGAGCGGCAACGGCAGTTATCGATTCCGGTTCCTGCGGCCCGCCGCACCCGACGCCGACGGTCGTACGACGGTCGACCTCAACCGGGCGCTGCTGCCGCCGTGTGCCTTCGCCGACCACTTCATCTGTCCCTTCCCGCCGCCGGGGAACATCCTCGACGTCGCGGTCGGGGCGGGGGAGCGCAACCTGCTCTGAGGAGCGGTCATCTCGCGTAGACCATAAAGGTCGTTTAAAGGTTGACGGCCGAAAGGCGCCCTTGCGCCTACCGGCCGTTCGGCCGAATATTCCCCACAGCGCTTGTCAGGAGCACGGCGTGTTCGGAATCCGGGCACCCGGCATCCTGGCTGCGCCTCACGGGCCCGACCCCACGAGGGCCCCCGACTTCCCATGTGGAGGAACGAAAAAGTGAGGATCAAGCGCACCACCCCCCGTAGCGGCATCACCAGACGGACCCGGCTGATCGCCGTGACCGCCGGCCTCGCCGCTGCCGCCGCGATCGCGGTCCCCAGCGCGAACGCGTCCGACGCCCCCACCACTTTCAGCGCCACCGCCCTGAAGAGCGCCAGCAGTTCGGTGCTCAAGGCCGACGTCCCGGGCACCGCCTGGGCGGTCGACAGCAAGACCAACCGTGTCGTCGTCACCGCCGACAGCACGGTCTCCCAGGCCGAGATCGCGAAGATCAAGGAGCAGGCGGGCAGCAATGCCGACGCGCTCACGATCAAGCGCACCACGGGCAAGTTCCAGAAGTACATCGCGGGCGGCGACGCCATCTATGCGAGTAGCTGGCGCTGCTCCCTCGGCTTCAACGTCCGTGACAGCTCGGGCAACTACTACTTCCTGACCGCCGGTCACTGCACCGACGGCGCGGGCACCTGGTGGTCCAACTCGAACCACACCACGACCCTCGGCACCACGGCGGGCTCCAGCTTCCCGACGAACGACTACGGCATCGTCCGGTACACCAACACGTCGGTCACCAAGTCGGGCACCGCCGGCAACACGGACATCACCAGCGCCGGCACCCCGAGCGTCGGCACCACGGTCACCCGTGACGGCTCGACCACCGGCATCCACAGCGGCCGGGTCACCGCCCTCAACGCGACCGTCAACTACGGTGGCGGCGACATCGTCTACGGCATGATCCAGACCACGGTCTGCGCCGAGCCCGGCGACTCCGGCGGCTCGCTGTACGGCACCAACGGTGTCGCCTACGGTCTGACCTCCGGCGGCAGCGGCAACTGCTCCTCCGGCGGTACGACCTTCTTCCAGCCGGTCGTGGAGGCCCTGAACGCCTATGGCGTGAGCGTCTTCTAGGACCTCGCCGCAGCAGTACCTCGAACACCAGGAACATCTGCAGCCGGCAGCAGACGAGCCCCCGCACGCAACTGTCGTGCGGGGGCTCGCCCTTGTTCCGCACCGGAGCTACCGTCGTCGTACAGGCGGTCGCATCGGACCCTGGGGGCCGGGATGGTCGAGGAGCTGGTGGCGGCGGGAGCGACGCTCGCGTCCGCCGGGGCGGTGTACGCGATGGCGGCGGCGCGGGTCGTCAAGCAGTACGAACGGGGTGTGGTCTTCCGGCTCGGCAAGCTCCGGCCGGAGGTGCGCGGACCGGGCTTCACCATGATCGTTCCGGGCATCGACAAGCTCCGGAAGGTCAACATGCAGATCGTGACGATGCCGGTACCCGGGCAGGAGGGCATCACCCGGGACAACGTCACGGTGCGGGTCGACGCCGTCGTCTACTTCAAGGTGACCGCGCCGGCCGAGGCGGTCGTCCGTGTGGAGGACTACCGGTTCGCGGTCGCGCAGATGGCGCAGACCTCGCTGCGGTCCATCATCGGCAAGAGCGAGCTGGACGATCTGCTCTCCAACCGCGAAAAGCTCAATGAGGGCCTGGAGTTGATGATCGACAGCCCGGCCGTGGAGTGGGGCGTCACCATCGACCGGGTGGAGATCAAGGACGTCTCGCTGCCCGAGACCATGAAGCGGTCCATGGCCCGCCAGGCGGAGGCCGACCGGGAGCGCCGGGCCCGGGTCATCAACGCCGACGCCGAACTCCAGGCGTCGAAGAAACTGGCCGAGGCCGCCAAGGAGATGTCCGAGCAGCCCGCCGCGCTGCAACTGCGGCTGCTGCAGACGGTGGTGGCGGTCGCGGCCGAGAAGAACTCGACGCTGGTGCTGCCGTTCCCGGTGGAGCTGCTGCGGTTCCTGGAGAGGGCGCAAGCGGGGCCTCCCGTGGCGCAGCAGCCGGGGCCTTCGGTGGCGCAGCAGCCGACGCCTCCGGGGGTGCCTCAGCCGACGCCTCCGGGAGTACAGCAAGCGACGCCTCCGGCGGTGCGACAACCGGAGCCTTACGAGGTGCAGCAACCGGTGCAGGAGCAACTTCCGCCCGTCGAGCCCCGGCCGAACTCCGGGGTGCGAGGGGCGATTTCAAGACAGGACTAGGCCTCACAGGCTGATGAAGGTTACTCGCGCGTAGTGTTTGCGGTGCGAAGGGCCTGGGGTGACCGTGGACAGTCAAAATCAAAAGGGCGCGCAACCGCGTTCTACGCGCGTCCGGAAGTCGACCTTGTGCGCCCCCTGTGGGGTTCGGAAGAGTGGGCGCTCGTCAACCAGCCTTCCGGTCCGCGAGGTCCCCACAACCTCCGGGCCGACCCCCCACAGGAGGACGCGAGTTGAAGCACCGACGCATACCCAGGCGGCGGGCCGCCGTGGCAGGTGCGGGAATCGCCGCACTGGTCGCCGCGGGAGTCACCTTCCAGACCGCGAACGCCAGCGAGCCTGCGAACACCCCTGAACCACAGGTCCTTTCGGCCCTGGCGGCCGGAAAGCTCGCCTCGACGCTCGGCCAGGACCTCGGCGCCGACGCCGCGGGCACGTTCTACGACGCGAAGACCAAGAGCCTCGTGGTCAACGTGCTCGACGCGGCCGCGGCCAAGACCGTCGAGGAGGCCGGCGCCCAGGCGAGAATCGTCGAGAACTCCCTCGCCGAGCTGAAGAGCGCCCGCGGCACCCTCAAGCAGGACGCGACCATCCCGGGTACCTCCTGGGCAACCGACCCGACCACCAACAAGGTTGTCGTCACCGCGGACCGTACGGTCTCCAAGGCCGAACTGGCCAAGCTGACCAAGGTCGTCGACGAGCTCGGCACCGCGGCCGAACTCAAGACGACGAAGGGGGAGTTCAAGCCCTTCGTCGCGGGCGGCGACGCCATCACCGGAAGCGGCGGGCGCTGCTCGCTCGGTTTCAACGTGGTCAAGGGCGGCGAGCCGTACTTCCTCACCGCCGGGCACTGCACCGAGGCCATCTCCACCTGGTCGGACTCCAGTGGCACCGAGATCGGCACCAACGAGGTCTCCAGCTTCCCGGACAACGACTACGGCCTGGTCAAGTACACCGCCGAGGTGGACCACCCGAGCGAGGTGGACCTGTACGACGGCTCCGCCCAGCAGATCACCGGCGCGGCCGCGGCCACCGTCGGCATGCAGGTCACCCGCAGCGGCTCCACGACCCAGGTGCACGACGGCACGGTCACGGGTCTGGACGCCACCGTGAACTACGGCAACGGTGACATCGTCAACGGCCTGATCCAGACCGACGTCTGCGCCGAACCCGGCGACAGTGGCGGCTCCCTCTTCTCGGGCAGCAGCGCGATCGGCCTCACCTCCGGCGGCAGCGGTGACTGCACCTCGGGCGGGGAGACCTTCTTCCAGCCGGTGACCGAGGCGCTGTCGGCGACCGGCACGCAGATCGGCTGACCCCGGCCCGTACCGGTAACCGGATCGCCTGATCCGGTTACCGCGGTTCGGTTTCGTGAAGTCCCGCCCCGCGCGCGAGGGGCGGGACTTCACGTCGTACGAGAACGGCTTGCGTGGGGGCCGCGAGCGGCACGGCCGCAACCAGGGTGCCCAACATAGTTCGGGGCACCCGGCTGGGCAGGAGTTCTGGCCACAGGAATCGCTCCCGCTCAGTCTTCAGGAGCGGTCTGCGTCATGCCCTCACGGTCCGGGCTGTGGGGCGTTTGTGCAGGTAGAAAGGGCCCGAACGGATGTAGCACACGTATTCGAGAATTGGTCTATGGTGGGGGTGAGGTGGTTGGGAACAGATGTTCGAGAGCTCGCCGGGCTCACGAGTGCGGGAGGTGCGTGTGCCGGGTTTCACGCATCTGCACACCGTCTCCGGGTTCTCCCTGCGATACGGAGCCTCACACCCGGAGCGGCTGGCCGAGCGCGCCTCCGAACGGGGCATGGACGCCCTCGCCCTCACCGACCGCGACACCGTCGCCGGCACGGTGCGCTTCGCCAAGGCCTGTGCGAAGGAAGGGGTCCGCCCGCTGTTCGGCGCGGACCTCGCGGTGGAGACACCCGGGGGCGAACGGCAGGAGCGGCGCCGCACCCCCGTGCGCGGAGGTGCCTTCATCGACGAGTCGACACCCCGCGTCACCTTCCTCGCCCGGGACGGCGCCCGCGGCTGGGCCGACCTGTGCCGGCTCGTCACGGCGGCGCACGCGGGGGAGGGCGCGCCCCTGCTGCCCTGGGCCGACAACAAGGCGGACGGCCTGACCGTCCTGCTCGGCCCCGCCTCCGACGTCGGCCGCGCCCTCGCCGCGGGGCGCCCGGACCGGGCCGCCCAGCTGCTGGCCCCCTGGCGGGAGGTATACGGCGACGCCCTGCGCCTCGAAGCCGTCTGGCACGGCCGCGAGGGCACCGGCCCCGGCTCCCTGCGCCTTGCCGCCCGTACCGTCGGCTTCTCCGCCGAGCAGCGGATCCGGCCCGTGCTCAGTAACGCCGTCCGCTACGCCGACCCCGGCCTCGGCCCGGTCGCCGACGTCCTGGACGCCGCCCGCCGCCTGGTGCCCGTCGACGCGACCGGGGAACTGGACTCCGGCGAAGCCTGGCTCAAGGACGCGGGCGCCATGGTCCAGGCCGCCGAGCGGGTCGTCGAGGCCGCCGGCTTCCGGCGCGACACCGCCCACCGCCTGCTGGAACAGACCCGGGCGACCGCTGCCGAGTGCCTGGTCGACCCCGAGGACGACCTCGGCATCGGCACCGTCCACTTCCCCGAGCCGCACCTGGTCGGCGCGGGCCGCCGCACCGCACAGCGGGCACTGGCCTCGCGGGCGGCGGCGGGGATGGTGCTGCACGGTTACGCCGGGAAGCGCCCGTACTGGGACCGGATGCACCAGGAACTGGACATCATCGCCCACCACGGCTTCGCCTCCTACTTCCTGACGGTGGCCCAAGTGGTGGACGACGTACGGGACATGGGCATCCGGGTCGCCGCCCGCGGCTCCGGCGCCGGTTCCCTCGTCAACCACCTCCTCGGCATCGCGCACGCCGACCCGGTCGCGCACGGGCTGCTGATGGAGCGCTTCCTGTCCAAGGAACGGATCGTCCTGCCGGACATCGACATCGACGTGGAGTCCGCGCGCCGCCTGGAGGTCTACCGCGCGATCATCGGCCGGTTCGGCACCGAGCGGGTCGCGACGGTCGCGATGCCGGAGACCTACCGGGTGCGGCACGCGATCCGTGACGTCGGCGCGGCCCTGTCCATGGACCCGGCCGACATCGACCGCATCGCCAAGTCCTTCCCGCACATCCGCGCCCGCGACGCCCGCGCGGCCCTCGACGAACTGCCCGAACTCAGCCAGTTGGCGGGGGAGAGGGAGCGGTACGGCGGGCTCTGGGAACTGGTCGAGGCCCTCGACGCCCTCCCGCGCGGAGTCGCCATGCACCCCTGCGGGGTCCTGCTCTCCGACGCCTCCCTGCTCTCCCGTACGCCGGTCATGCCGACCAGCGGCGAGGGGCTGCCCATGGCGCAGTTCGACAAGGACGACGTCGAGGACCTCGGGTTGCTCAAGCTCGACGTGCTGGGCGTGCGGATGCAGTCGGCGATGGCGCACGCGGTCGCGGAGGTGGAGCGGGCGACGGGGGAGCGGATCGACCTGGACGCGGTGCAGGGCGGCGACCCGGCGACGTACCGGCTCATCCGTTCCACCGAGACCTTGGGCTGCTTCCAGATCGAGTCGCCGGGTCAGCGGGACCTGGTGGGGCGGCTGCAGCCGGCCACCTTCCACGACCTGGTCGTCGACATCTCGCTCTTCAGGCCCGGTCCGGTCGCCGCCGACATGGTGCGGCCGTTCATCGAGGCACGGCACGGACGGGCGCCGATCCGCTATCCGCACCCGGACCTGGAGAGGCCGTTGAAGGAGACGTACGGTGTCGTCGTCTTCCACGAGCAGATCATCGACATCGTCGACATCATGACCGGCTGCGGGCGCGGGGTGGCGGACCAGGTGCGGCGCGGGCTGTCCGACCTGGAGTCGCAGGGGCGGATCAGGATCTGGTTCGCGCAGCACGCGGCGGCGAAGGGCTATGACGCAGAAACGATTCAGCGGACCTGGGAGATCATCGAGGCCTTCGGCTCGTACGGCTTCTGCAAGGCGCACGCGGTCGCCTTCGCCGTACCGACATACCAGTCGGCATGGCTGAAAGCGCATCACCCGGCCGCCTTCTATGCCGGACTGCTCACGCACGACCCCGGGATGTACCCGAAGCGGCTGCTGCTGGCGGACGCGCGGCGGCGCGGGGTGCCGATCCTGCCGTTGGACGTGAACAGGTCGGCGGTCGCCCACCGTATCGAACTGGTGTCTGAATCAAAGGCGTGGGGACTGCGGTTGGCCCTCTCCGACGTCCACGGCATCAGCGAGGCCGAGGCGGCGCGGATCGCGGACGGGCAGCCGTACGCCTCGCTGCTCGACTTCTGGGAACGGGCCCGCCCGAGCCGGCCGGTCGCCGGGCGGCTCGCGCAGGTCGGCGCGTTGGACGCCTTCGGTGCCAACCGCCGTGATCTGCAACTGCACCTGACCGAGCTGCAGCGCGGCGCCCGGGGCGCGGGCGGCGGTCAGCTCCCGTTGGCCGGTGGGCGGAAGACCGCACCCGCCGGGCTGCCCGACCTCTCCCCGGCGGAGAAGCTGAGTGCCGAGCTGGGTGTGCTCTCCATGGACGCCTCACGCAACCTGATGGACGATCACCGGGCGTTCCTCGACGAGCTGGGCGTGGTGTCGGCGCGGCGGCTGCGGGAGGCGCGGCACGGGGAGACCGTACTGGTCGCGGGCGCCAAGGCGGCCACCCAGACGCCGCCGATCCGGTCCGGCAAGCGGGTCATCTTCTCCACCCTGGACGACGGCACCGGCCTGGTCGACCTCGCCTTCTTCGACGACTCCCACGACGCCTGCGCGCACACCGTCTTCCACTCCTGGCTGCTGCTGGTGCGCGGGGTGGTGCAGCGCCGCGGCCCGCGCAGCCTCAGCGTGGTGGGCTCGGCCGCCTGGAACCTCGCCGAACTGGTTGAACTGCGAGCCGAGGGCGGGCTCGACGTGGTGGCGGCACGGCTGGCGGAGCCCATGCCGGAAGGAGGCGGCGATTCGACGGGCGGCAGGCGAATCCAGATGCCCACCGGATACGAACTGCATCCGTGGGCCGATCTGCGCCCGGCGGGCGAAGAGCCCGCGAAGGTACGGAAGTTGTGGCATCAGAGTCCGGGGAGTGCGGGATGACCATCCTCTGCGTACGTTTCCAGCTGCCGCCGACGCACGAGGCGGCCCTGCCGGGGCTGCTCGGATTGCTCGAGGAGTTCACGCCCGTCGTCGAGGCGCTGCCGCCGGACGGGGCACTGGCCGATCTGCGGGGCGCCGAACGCTACTTCGGGCGCAGCGCGGTGGAGCTGGCGTCGGTGATCCGGGTCCGGTCGCTCGCGCTGTACGGCGTCGACTGTGTGATCGGCGCCGGGCCGGGCCCGATGCTGGCCCGCATCGCGCTGCGCGCTGCCGAGCCGGGGGTGACCTGCGCGGTGCCCGAGGACGCCGTCGAGGAGTTCCTCGCGGGGAAACCCGTCGCCGCGCTCCCCGGCGTCGGCGTCGCCACCGCCCGCACGCTGGGCGAGTACGGCCTCGACACCCTCGGCCTGGTCGCCGCCGCACCCCTGTCGACACTCCAGCGTCTGGTCGGTGCGAAAACAGGCCGTGAACTGCACGAGAAGGCGAACGGCATCGACCGCGGCCGGGTCGTGCCGAACGCCGTGTCCCGTTCCCTGGCCGCCGAACGTCCCTTCGACCGGGACGAGCTGGACGCCGACCGGCACCGCCGTGCCCTGCTCTCGGCCGCCGAGGAACTGGGCGCCCGGCTGCGCGCCCTCGACAAGGTCTGCGGCACCCTGACCCTCACCGTGCGCTACGCCGACCGCTCCTCGACGAGCCGCACCCGCACCCTCAAGGAACCGACCGCGCACTCGGCCGCGCTGACGAAGGCGGCCTACGGCATGTACGAGGCCCTCGGCCTCCAGCGCGCCCGGGTCCGCTCGGTCACCCTCCGCGCCGAGGCCCTCGGCCCCGCCGAACAGGCCTCCTACCAGCTCGCCTTCGACCCCGTGGACGAGAAGGCCCGCCGCATCGAGGAGGTCGCGGACCGCGCCCGAGCGAAGTTCGGGCCGCGTGCGGTGATGCCTGGGACGCTGGCCGCGTAGGGATCAGTTGGCCCACGGGGGTGTGATCCGGGTGCCGTCGGCGAGTTCCGCCTCCAGGCCGATGGAGGTGGTGACCCAGGAGGTGGCGACCTCGGTCGTCGGGTTCTCGACGGCGAGGGTCGACCCGGGGTTGATGATCACGGTGTCGCCCGCGGTGACGCGGTGGGTGTGGCCGTCGAGGGTCATCAGCAGTTCGCCGCTGAGCACATGGAAGATCTCCTCCCGGTTGACGGTGTGCGCGGGGGCCTTGGTCCCCGCCGGGATCTCGCCGCGCCAGGCGCACAGTTCCTTGCTGCCGGTCAGGGGAGTGGCGTGCGAGACGAAGCGGGCGCCGTGGATCTCGTGGGTGACGGCTTCGGACGGGCGGATGACGGGCATGGGCTCTCCGATGGATAGATGGTCAAGCTGCTTGACTACTTCTTGGTTCATAGTCAAGCAGCTTGACCATCCAGTCAAGAGTGTTTCAATGCCTCCGTGGAGAACTCCGAAGCCATGGCCCTGTCCGCCGCCCTGCTCGCCGTCGCCGGTGAGCTCACGCAGCGCATCAACGAGGGTGTCGTCGCCCGTGGCTTCGACGGGATCAGGCCCGCGCACGGCTTCGCGTTCGTCCGGCTCACCCCGGACGGGGCGACGGTCACCGAGCTCGCGGCCCACCTCGGGGTGACCAAGCAGGCCGCCAGTCAGCTGGTCGACGAGATCGTGCGCAAGGGGTACGCCGAGCGCCGTCCGCATCCCGGCGACGCCAGGGCCCGGCTGGTCGTGCTGACCGGGCGGGGTTGGGCCTGCACCCGTGCGGCGGAGGAGGCGGCCGCGGAAGCCGTGGGTGCGTGGGTGGCGCTGCTCGGTGAGGGTGAAGTGCGCGCGTTGCGCGACCGATTGGGGCGCATTGCACCCTATGGTCCCATCAAGCCCGCCTGGTGACGATTCGTCAGTGCCTTATCAGTGGCTCCAGTCGTCGATGGTTACCACTGGAAGTTTTTACTGACGCGTAACTTCACAAGTGCACTACTCGCCCGTAACTTGACGAGTGAACAGCATCCTCGTGATCCGGATCACAGGGCGTAGAGCCGTCGCAACTCCCTTGAGCCGCAAGGAGATCACACGATGCTGCCCTGGAACCGAGTGCTCAGACCCCTCACCGCGCTGCTGCTGACCGCCGCGGTCGCCGTCGTCCCCGCCACCACCGCCCAGGCCGCCGATGCCCCCAGCCGCGGCTGGAACGACTACACCTGCAAGCCGTCCACCGCCCATCCCCGCCCCGTCGTCCTCGTCCACGGGACCTTCGCCAACTCCGTCGACAACTGGCTGGGTCTCGCGCCGTACCTCAAGAACCGCGGTTACTGCGTCTTCTCGCTCGACTACGGCCAGCTCCCCGGTGTCCCCCTCATCCACGCCCTCGGCCCCATCGACAAGTCGGCCGAACAGCTGAAGACCTACGTCGACAAGGTGCTCGCCGCGACCGGCGCCGCCGAGACCGACCTCGTCGGCCACTCGCAGGGCGGCATGATGCCCCGCTACTACCTGAAGTTCCTCGGCGGAGCCGCCAAGGTCAACGCCCTCGTCGGCATCGCGCCCAGCAACCACGGCACCACGCTCTCCGGGTTCACCCACCTCCTGCCGTACTTCCCCGGCATCGAGGACCTGCTCACCACCAACACCCCCGCCCTGGCCGACCAGGTCGCCGGCTCCGCCTTCCTCACCAAGCTCAACGAGGGCGGCGACACCGTGCCGGGCGTCCAGTACACGGTCCTCGCCACCAAGTACGACGAGGTGGTCACGCCGTACCGGAGCCAGTTCCTCAGCGGATCCGGCGTGCGCAACGTCCTGCTCCAGGACCTGTGCGCGCTCGACCTCTCCGAGCACGCGGTGATCGGGCTGCTCGACCGCGTCGCCTTCCACGAGGTGGCCAACGCCCTTGACCCGGCGCACGCCACCCCGACCACCTGTGCGTCGGCGGTCGACTGAGTGCCGCCGGGGCCTGTCCGGCCTGAGCCGCCGGTCAGGCCCCGGAACCCCTCGATCAGCGACCGTGCCGACCGCCGCTCACCGCACGCCGGCGGACCGAGGCGAACAGGACCGCCGAGCCGAGCGCCAGCGTCGCCGCGCCGCCCACGGCGAGGTACGGCGTGCTGCTGTCGCCGCCTGTCTCGGCGAGGTTCTCGGTGCTGTCGGCCGCCTGCGGCTCGTTCGGCACGGAGCTCTCGGCCCGCGCGACCGGTTCCGCTTCCTGCCGCGCTTCTTGCTGCGCTTCCGGCTGCGCCGACGTGCCGGCGTCCTGGTCACCGTGGCCGTCGTGCTCGACCGTCGACTTGTCGCCGCCGTCCTCGATCTGCTCCTCGGAGGGTGCGGAGGCGGTCGGGACGGGCGACGCGCTGCTCGTCGTACCCCCGTCGCCGCTGTTCCCGCTGTCGGTGCTGCCTCCGAACGCCACGTCCGAGCACGAGTAGAACGCCTCCGGGCTGTCCGAGCGCTGCCAGATCGCGTACAGCAGCTGCTTGCCGGAGCGTTCGGGGAGGGTGCCGGAGAAGGTGTAGAAGCCGCCGGACGCGGCCGGGTCGGTGACCGTCGCCACCGGGTCGCCAAGGTCCAGGTCGTCCCAGGCGAGCGGCCGCGCCGGGTCGTAACCGGCCTTGGTGATGTACACCTTGAAGGTCCCCTTGTGCGGGGCGGTCACGCGGTACTTGAAGGTGTACGACCCACTGCTCACGCTCGTCGCCGGCCAGTCGGCGCGGGCCAGGTCGAGCCCCTTGAACTCGGCGTTGTTCGCGCTGCACAGCCTGCCGTCCGGGATCAGCGCCTGGTGCTGTCCGTCCGCGTTGCCGATGCGGATGCCGTTCCAGTCGTAGAGCGCCTGCGTGCCGCCGGCCGCGACCGCCGCCCCGCACGCGTCCGACGCCGGGCTCTCGGGACCTTCCGCGTAACACTGGGCGACCCGGCTGACCGGGTCGCCCATCGACCCGTGCGCGGACGCGGGGGCCGCGCCGAGTGCGGTCAGGGCGAGCGGGGCCAGGCCGAGAGCGGCGACGGTGGCGGCCTTGCGGCGTGCGGGCATGGGGGATCTCCTCGGAACCGGAACTGATGGGTGCCGGATCAAAGAAACCGTGAAAATGCCTGCTGGGGGCGGCCGGTGGCGATCTTTATGGCCGCCTTAAGGGAGTGCTGAGACTGAGATCAGGTAGGAGCATGCACCCATGACGAACGAGGAGATCCGGCCCGCCACGGCAGCCGACGTGCCCGCTGTGAAAGCCGTCACCGACGCCGCGTACCACCACTACATCGAGCGCATCGGGAGACTGCCGAAGCCCATGGAGGCGGACCACGCGGCGAACGTGGCCGAGGGGAAGGTGTTCGTGACGGGGGAGCCAGTGATCGGGCTGGTGGTGCTCGAGGAGTACGAGGACCACCTGTACCTGGACAACATCGCCGTCCACCCCGACGCGCGCGGACAGGGCGTGGGGGGACGGCTGCTGCGTTTCGTGGAGGCACGCGCGCGTGCGCTGCGTCTCCCCGAGGTCAGGCTCTACACGAACGCGATGATGTGGGAGAACCAGAAGATCTACCCGAAGTACGGGTACGAGGTCGTGGGGCGGCACGTCGACGGGCCGTACGACCGCATTCACTACCGAAAGCGGCTGGACTGAGGGAGCTTGTGCCCCTCACCCGTCCGGCCACCATGTGCGTGCGATGTCCTTGCGGATCTCCGGACGTCCCGAGGGGCGCTCGTCGGCCTCCTCGCGGACCTGGCGGGAGTCCGTCTTCTTCAGGGGCTTCTGCACGGTCATACGGCGCATGGCTGCCTCCTTCGAGGTCTACCGAGTTCCGCGTTCTCACGGAGGTAGACCCGTTCAGGGAGAGTTCCTCATCGGTTGCCGTTCTGTCAGTGGCGGCTGTCACGATTCGACTGTCAGTGGCGGGTGTCACTCTTGGGCGCATGACGAACGAGAGTGACGGCACGACCTCGGCGGATGTCGACTGGGACGCACAGGCAGCCACCTTCGACGACGAGCCCGACCACGGCCTGCGCGACCAAAGAGTGCGCCACGCCTGGGCCGGGCGGCTGCGCGACTGGCTGCCCGAGCGCCGCTGCGACGTCCTCGACCTCGGCTGCGGCACCGGAAGCCTGTCGCTCCTCGCGGCCGAACAGGGACACCCGTCACCGGCGTGGACAGCTCCCCGGCCATGGTCGACCTGGCGCGCGCCAAGCTGGCCGGCCGTGACGCCGTGTTCCTCGTCGGTGACGCCTCGGAGCCGCCCGTGGGCGAGGAGCGCTTCGACGTCGTGCTCGTACGGCACGTGCTGTGGGCGCTGCCCGACCCCGGCCGCGCCCTGCGGCACTGGCGGGAGCTGCTGCGTCCGGAAGGGCGGCTGGTGCTGGTCGAGGGCGTGTGGGGGACGGCCAGCCCGGTGGGCATACCCGCCGACCGGCTCACCGCACTCCTCGCGCCGCTCGCCGGGCAGGTGCGCATGGACCGGTTGTCGGACGACGCGCTGCTGTGGGGGCGGGACGTGGCGGACGAGCGCTATGCGGTGGTGGCGGTGGTCGGCTGAGAGCGGGTCACATGAGGAGAGTGCCGAGGGCGGGTCACGCGAGGAGAGTGTCGAAGTCGCCCGCTCGCGCCAGCGACTCCAACTCGTCGAGGGCGGCCACGGCGGCGGCCGCGGCAGCCGGATCCCGGTCCGCCAGACCGCTCTGCGCGAACTCGTCCTCGTCCAGGCGGATCACGTCCGTTCCGTCGGCGGAGAGCCACAGGTCGAGGTCGAGATCCTCCACGACGACTTCGGCGCCGGACCGGGTGGCCGGGCGGGCGACGTCGCAGTACCAGCCCTTCAGCGCGCCCGTGGAGTCGCGGACCTCCTTCACCGAGTACCAGCGGTCCCGCCAGTAGTACTCGGTGAAGACGTCGCCGGGCTCGAAGCGGACGAAGCCGAAGTCGCGGACGCTCCCGCCGGCCCAGGGGGCGCGGACGGCGAGCCGCGTGCCGTCGTCGTCGAGGAGTTCGGCCTCGTAACGGATCTTCGTACGGCCCGCCTTGACGAGGACGACCTCCAGGAGCAGCGAGGACTCAGCCGAGTTCGCGGACATACCGCACCTCCGTAGCGCAGATTTCGTACCCGAACCACTTGTTGATCGCGATCATCGGGCTGTTGCCGGTGTCGTTGCCCGTGAACGCCTCCGTGAATCCGGCCGCGCGGGCGCGGTGCAGGGAGTCGTTCTTGGCGAGCTTGGCCAGGCCCTGGCCGCGGAAGGCCCGGGCGGTGCCGGTCATGACGGTGCCGTAACGGGTGCCGCCGTCCGTGCGGGCCATGCTGAAGGCGGCGGGGCGGCCGTCGGCCACGGCGACCGAGGTCAGCTCGGGGCTGAAGAGAGGGTGGCGCCAGGTCTCCTCCAGCCAGGCCTCGTAGTCGGTGAACTCGTAGGCGATGTCGCTCGGTTCGTCCGACATCGTCTCCGAGTCCAGCTCGAACAGCGGGCGCGGATCGGTTGCGAAGTCGGCGCCCGTGCGGAGTTCGACGCCTGGCGGAACGGACTGGAGCGGCGGCAGGGTGCCGTTCGCCAGGTCCAGGCGGAGGAAGTGCGCGGAGCGGCTTTCGCGGTAGCCGTGCCGCTCGGCGAAGGCGCGGTTGCCCGGCTCGTCCAGGACCCAGGCGAAGAGCTTGGCCGCGCCCCGGGCTGCCAGGTGCTCCTCGGCGGCGCGGACCAGCAGCGAGCCGGCGCCGCGGCGCGTCCGGCCCGGGTGCACATAGACGTTGACATAGCCGAGGCCGGGCTCCGGACTGTCGTGGACGATCCCGACCTGGGCCGTGCCGATCACCTCGCCGTCCTCCTCCGCGACCAGGGGCCGGTAGTGGGCCTCGGGGCGGGCGTGAGCGAGGTCGTAGGCGAGGGAGTCCGGGGTGACGAGGAAGAAGGGAAGCGCGAGATGGCGGACGCGGGCGAAACCCTCGACGTCGGCTCGGACCTCGGGAGCGAGGTCGCGCACGATCACAGTCATGTACGCGCACGCTACGGGGGAGATGCACCGCGGTGCCTCTCATTTTCGGGCGGGTGCGGGACAATCACCCCGTGACCTTGAAGATCCACATCGATGACAGCGCCCCGCCGTACGAGCAGGTGCGGGCGCAGATCTCCGAGCAGGCGCGGTCGGGAGTGCTGCCGGTCGGGTACCGGCTGCCCACCGTGCGAGGGCTTGCCGAGTCGCTCGGCCTCGCCGCGAACACGGTCGCCAAGGCATACCGGGCGCTGGAGGCGGACGGGGTGATCGAGACGCGGGGGCGCAACGGAACGTATGTCGCTGCCGCGGGCTCGGCGGCGGAACGGGAAGCCGCGCTGGCTGCGCAGGCGTACGTCGAGCGGGTGCGACGGCTCGGGTTGAACGAGGATGCGGCGCTTGTCGCGGTGCGGGATGCTCTGCGGGCGGCTTACGGGGAGGGTTGAGCCGGCTTCGGCACCTCCCCCACTTGCGGCGGAGGGGAAAGAGGAACCAGCGGCGCAGCGGAGTTTCAGGTCCGCTCGAGGTGTTCCGGGACGCGGGTGACCTCCAAGCCCTCCGCCCGTGCCGCCCTCGCGAAGGTCATCGCGTCCTCCACTGCCGCGCCCGTCGGGTCGTTGTTGAAGTACGCGTACACGTCCTGCCTGTCGGACCACGACTCCGCGATCCGCTCGGCCCAGGTCTTCAGGGACTGTCGGCCGTAGTGCGGCCACGCGCGGGCGCGGCCCACGTGGAAGCGGACGTAGCCCCAGTCGGCGGTGCGCCAGAGCGGGGTCGCCGGGCGGGAGCGCACGTCGGCCCAGCACAGGGCCGCTCCTCGCGCCTCCAGCACCTCGCGCACCTCGTCCGTCCACCACGAGTCGTGGCGTGGTTCGACCGCCACCCTCGTGCCCGCCGGGAAGCAGGACAGGCAGGCATCCAGCAGCCCCGCGTCCGCACGCAGTGTCGGTGGCAGTTGGAGCAGGACCGGGCCCAGGTGGTCGCCCAGGCCGGCCGCGTGGCTCATCAGGCGCTGCACCGGCTCCTCGGGGTCCCGCAGCCGCTTGATGTGGGTCAGATAGCGGCTGGCCTTGACCGCGACGACGAAGTCCGGCGGGGTGCGCTCCCGCCAGGCCTCGAAGGTCTCCCGGGTCGGCAGCCGGTAGAAGGCGTTGTTGATCTCGACCGTCGCGAAGCGCGTCGCGTACTCCTCCAGCCACAGCCGGGTGGGGCACCCGGCGGGGTAGAGGACGCCCCGCCAGTCCTTGTACTGCCACCCCGACGTGCCGACGAACAGGGTCATACCCTCATCAAACCACTACAGGTACAGGCCCGCGTCCGCCCCCGTCCGCGGGTCCGGCACCGACGTCGGCGAGGTCCCCCGGCGCAGCGCGTACAGCTCCGCCAGCGTCGCGCCCTCGCGGCTCACGCCCTCCTCGGTGCCCAGCCAGTTCACTGCCTCCCGGCGGGTCAGCGGACCCACCTCGATGCGGGCCAGACAGCGGCCGGGCCGGACCACTGCCGGGTGCAGGCGCTCCAGGTCCTCGTTGGTGGTGACGCCGACCAGGACGTTGCGGCCCTGGCCGAGCAGACCGTCGGTCAGGTTGAGCAGCCGCGACAGGGCCTGGCCCGCCGTGTGCTTCGCCTCCCCGCGGATCAGTTCGTCGCAGTCCTCGAGCAGGAGCAGCCGCCAGCGGCCCTTGCCCGCGGCGTCCTCCTCGCCGATCGCGATGTCCATCAGGTAGCCGACGTCGGAGAAGAGGCGCTCCGGGTCCAGGACGCAGTCCACCTGGCACCAGTCCCGCCAGGAACGCGCCAGCGTCCGCAGCGCCGACGTCTTGCCGGTGCCCGGCGGGCCGTGCAGGAGCAGCAGCCGGCCCGCGATGTCCTTGGGGGTCGTCTTCATCACGCGGTCCATCGCGTCCGCGACCGGTGCCGTGTAGTTGCCCCGCACCTCGTCCCAGGTACCCGCGGAGATCTGCCGGGTGGTGCGGTGCGGGCCGCGCCGCGGAGAGACGTACCAAAAGCCCATGGTCACGTTCTCCGGCTGCGGCTCCGGTTCGTCCGCCGCGCCGTCCGTGGCCTGGTCGAGGACCTTCTCGGCCAGCTCGGGGCTGGTCGCCGTCACGGTGACGTCGGCGCCGCGGTTCCACCGGGAGATCAGCAGCGTCCAACCGTCTCCCTCGGCGAGCGTCGCGCTGCGGTCGTCGTCGCGGGCGACGCGCAGCACCCGGGCGCCCGCGGGCAGCAGCGTGGCCCCGGACCGGACGCGGTCGATGTTGGCCGCGTGCGAGTACGGCTGCTCGCCCGTCGCGAAGCGGCCGAGGAACAGCGCGTCGACGACGTCGGACGGAGAGTCGCTGTCGTCGACGTTGAGCCGGATCGGCAGAGCGTCGTGTGGGTTTGCAGACATGCCGCCATGATCGGGCACCAAGGCGCCCGTCGCACCGGATTTCCGCAGCCCGTCCCGGTATTCCCGGACCTGTGCGCCCGCTCGGGTGCCCTTCGGCCGGGGTTCGGGGTCGTCCCAGGGAAGGTGCGGCACGGCTGTGTGCCCACGACATCTGCCACACGCGCCGCCGATCCGGCTACCGTTGCCCCTGATGGGACGTCATGGGTGGAATTCGGGGGTGGTGCGGTGGCGGCTCACCGCGCTGCTCGGTGTCGGCGTGGCCGCTCTGGCCCTGGTGGTGACCCTCCTCAACACGCTGCCCGGGGGCTCGGGCACCGAGGGCACCTCGCGCGACGGCGACAAGGTGCACGGCACGCCCACCGCTACGCCGGACGCGACCCGGCCGGACGTGGGCTGGGGCTTCACCCACACCCAGTTCAGCGCCGACGAGGGCGGTGCCGCCGCCGTCGAGCGTGTCGAGGGCCGGCTGTCCGCGGACGGCGGCCTGCCGCAGATCCAGCACCTGATGGGCTGGGGCGCCGACAACCCCGAGCCGGTGAAGGGGCGTTACGACTTCGAGGCGATGGACCTGCGCGTCGACTTCATGCGCGCGTCCGGCGGCACGCCCGTCATCACCCTGTGCTGCGCCCCCGACTGGATGAAGGGCGGCAAGGCGGGTGTCGACAACACCGACTGGAGCCAGTCCGCCCTCGAGACCGCCCCCGACCGTGAGCACTACCAGGACTTCGCCGATTTGGCCGCGACCGTCGCCAAGCGGTATCCGGACGTACGCCACTTCATCGTCTGGAACGAGTTCAAGGGCTTCTGGAACGACGCCGAGGCCCGCTGGGACCACGAGGGGTACACCGAGTTCTACAACCTGGTCTACCAGGCGCTGAAGAAGGTCGACCAGGACATCATGGTCGGCGGACCTTACTTGGTCATGGACAGTCTCGACCCGAGGTCGCACGAAGCCTCCGCGACCTTCAAGGGCCCCTGGGGCGCCATGGACCAGCGGGTCCTGAACGCCTTCGAGTACTGGAACAAGCACAAGGCGGGCGCCGAGTTCGTGGTCGTGGACGGGTCGAGCTACACGCAGGACGACGAGTTGCTGCCCGACGAGTTCGCGGCCACCGACAAGTTCACCGCGGTGGGCGACTGGGTGCGGGCGCGGACCGGTGATCTGCCGCTGTGGTGGGCCGAGTACTACGTCGAGCCGGCCGACGGCAACGACGAGCGCGAAGGCTGGTCCGAGACCCGCCGCGTCGCCGTCCAGGCCGCCGGGATGATCGCCATGGTCAAGGGCGGCGCCTCCTCCGGCTTCTACTGGAACCCGGAGAAGGAGAAGGGCACCGACTGCCCCGGCTGCCTGTGGACCCCCACCCACAGCCGCAGCGGCGGCGAGAAGCTGCCCATGTACGACCTGGTCTCGCGCTTCAGCCGCGAGTTCCCGCCGGACACCGCCTACCGGACGGTGCCGGTCGACTCGCCCGACGTCCGCGTCCTGGCGACCGACGAGGTGATCCTGGTCGTCAACACCCTCGACCGCTCGACCAGCGCGAAGATCGACGGCAAGAGGGTCGGGATGCAGGCGTACGAGGTGAAGTGGCTCGACCGAAAAGCCGGCTGAACCACCTCACCACGTCACTTCATGGTCAGGAACCGCTGCACCAACGCGGCCAGGAACACCGCCAGCAACGGCAGTGAGAACCAGAAGCTGCTCTGCAGCCACCGCAGTTGCCGCACACTCGGCCGCACGGCGACCCGTACGACCTCGCGAGCCGACAGCAGCACGATCAGCGCCAGTGCCGCGAGCGCCCCGACGACCGACCACGGCGTCCACGTCACCTGCGGCCCGATCGGACCCGGGTCCGCGGCCGGGACCTTGCCCTCGGGCTGCTTCGCCAGCGCGTACATCGTCACGTCGTCGTTGACGAAGACCTTCTTCAGTTCCTTCCGCGCGTCCAGGTTCTTGATCAGCCGCGGCTCCCAGCCGGCCGAATAGCCCACGTCCAGCCGGAGATAGACCACCTGACTGCGGTTGATCATCAGGTACGAGTTCGGGCCCGCGTCCTTGAGCGCCTTGACCAGGCCGGACACCAGCACCGGGTCGGTCGGCGCGAGCGTGGGCAGGTACTCGACCTTCTCCATGTCCCTCGAGCCCCATGGCAGCGACGGCGTCACCACGTTCACCGTGTCGTTGCTCAGCCACAGCAGACGTGCCGTCGGATCGTCGTGCGCGTACACGTACTCCATGGCGGCGATCTCGCCCGGCAGGGTCCGCTCGAAGGGCTCGTTGCCCCACCGGGCCACCAGGAAGCCGCCGATAAGCATCAGGCCCGCCATCAGCGCGGCCACCGGGGCGAGGCTCACCCGGTCCTTGTCACGCTCCTTGGCCGTGACGCCGGTGCGCGGGAATAGGGCGAGTCCGGCCAGCAGGGCCGCGCCCGGCAGGGCGAACATGAAGACCCGCAGGGCCATCTCACCGCCGTACGACTGCATGCCGAAGCCGAGGAACGGCACGAAGGTGAGGACCAGCAGCGACCGCTCGCGGTACTTGTTCTCGCGCCGCCGGTACCAGCCGTAGCAGGCGAAGGCCATCACACCGCCGGCGAGCAGCACGCGCGCGTACAGGACGAGTTTGTGGGTCGAACTGCCGCCCTCGATACGGCCGGACACCGACGACGACACATTGCCGCCGACCCCGCCGACCCCGCCGAACATCTCGTTGAAGTGTCCTGACCAGTACGGCTCGGCCATGAAGCCCACCCAGACGGTCACCAGGACGCCGAACAGAACGGGTAGCCCACGCAGTTCGCTGCGGCCGACCAGGACGAGCACCGTCAGCACGCCCAGCATCACGAACGGGGTGAGCTGGTGGGCCGGGACGCTCGCCGCGAACAGGCCGATCACCACCATCAGCAGCACGGCACGCTGCCGCCGGTCCGTCGGCTCGACCTCGATCTCGCCGGGGCGCCGCTTGGTCCAGATCACGCCCGGTGCCCGGAACCAGACGAGCAGGATCGCCACGAAGACCAGGTAGAGGAGATACGTGAAGCCCTGCGGGGAGAAGTAGTCCTGGCCGACCCAGCCGCTGAGCACGAAGATCCAGATGCCGGTCCACTTGGCCCGCCAGCTCGCCCGCATCGAGCGCACGAGCAGGAACATCGGCGCCAGGTAGAGGAGTTGGATTGCCAGCGGCCACCAGCGGATGACCTCGGTGAAATCGTCGACCCCGCAGGCCTTCAGCACGAAGGCGGCGGCCGCGAAGAAGCCCGGCCAGCTCCAGCGCGCGTCCAGGTCGGGCACCGCGGACCCGGTCCGGTCGATGTAGTCGAGGAAGCCGAGGTGCTGCCAGGCGGTCGCGAAGCGGGGCTCGGTCTCGATCACGGCGGGCAGCGCGTGCAGCGAGACCACAGTCGCCAGCAGCGTGACCAGCAGCAGCGCCCGGTGCTCGCGGCCCAGCCACAGCAGCGAGGCGAAGACCACGACCAGCAGCCCGGCGCCGAGCAGCGTGGCCTTCGGCAGCACGGAGATCAGCCCGAGCCCGCCCATCCGGTCCAGGTCGGCCTCGCCGAGCCGCACCGCGGGCACCCAGTACAACAGGAGCGCGGCGGTCAGCAGACACCCGAGGACCACACCGACACGGGTGGGCAGCAGACTCGCCCGCCACGACAGCGGCTGCGCTTCGGGCTCCGGTGCCTCTTCCCCCACGACCTCTTGTCCGACCTCTTGCACGGCCTCTTCTACGTCCGCCTCCCGCTCCTCGAACGGCGCGTCCACCTCCGCCTCGAGAGGCCCCGACGACGCCTCAAAGCCAGGTTCCCGCGCCTCGACCGGCAGCCCCAGCTCGCGCTTGCGCGCCCAGGTGGGCCGGTGGTCCTCGGGCACCACGGGCGTGCCCGTGGGCGGGGTGCCGGGACCCGGCCGTACGTCGGGCCGGCGTTCCAGGTGGTCGAAGTCGACGTGGATGCCCAGGGCGAGGGTGTCCTGGTCGAGCCCCCAGCCGGGCCCGCGCTTGTGCGGCGCCGGGGCGGGGACCTCGCGCGCCCCCAGGTCGGCGAGGTCCCCGTCGGGTGCCGCGCCGTCGGCGACGGCGGCGTCCGACGCACCCCGGACGATCTTGTACAGCCTGGGTGCGGCGAGTGCGACGATGACCGCGAGGGCCGAGATCTCCGCGACGCCCGCGCCGGTCAGCCCCATGCGGGGGAGCAGCAGCAGCGTCAGGCCGAGCACCAGGAGGCACAGCAGGCCCTGCAGCCAGGCGAGTCCGGCGGTGCGGCTCTGCGCGCGCAGCACCGCGAAGTACGTCTCCATGACGACCCGCAGGAGCCCGCCGACCGCGAACCAGCGCAACAGCGGGGTGGCCGCGTCCGCGTAGCCCGCGCCGAAGACGCCGAGGATCCACGGCGCCCCGAAGAACAGCACCCCGGCCACCGGCAGCATGATCCGCGCCATCCGCTTCAGCGCGGCCCGGGTGTTGGAGGCCAGCCGCCGCGGGTCGTGCGAGCCCTCGACGGTCAGGGAGGCGCCCATGTTGATGGCGAGCAGGTTGACCGTGCCGCCGATGGTGGCGGTGATGTAGAAGTACGCGTTGTCCTCGGAGCTGACCTGCGAGGCGATGATCACCGGGATCAGGTAGACCACGGCGAGCGAGAACAGCGAGCCGGTGTAGTCACCGGCCAGGAACCGCCCGATCTCCTTCCAGGAGGGCGGATGCGCGTGCTCCGGGGTGGCCTTCACCTGCCGGGGCACCAGGCGCCGGAACACCAGCCAGCCCAGCGGCAGCACGGAGAAGGCGATCGCCGCGACCCACGACACGAACACGCCGCTCGTCGGGACGGCCACCGCGAACGCGACCAGCAGCCCCAGCTTCACCGCGGAGAACACGGTGTTGCCGACCGGCACCCACAGCGCGCTGCGCAGCCCGGTCAGCACCCCGTCCTGCAGCGTGAGCAGGTTCCAGGCGACGATGGCCACGACGAAGCCGAGCCCGTTGACCGGCCCGTTCAGGAAGCGGTACGACGGACCCCACATGTCCAGCGTCAGCAGGAAGACACCCGCGGCCAGCGCCACGACCACCGAACTGCCCGCGTACGTGCGGAGGATCAGCCGCCCGGTGGCCCGGCCCGCGACCGGTATGAAGCGGGCCAGCGCCCCGGTCAGGGTCACCGCGGTCAGACCCGCCAGGAGCTTCATCGCGGCGATCGCGGCGGAGCCCTGGCCGACCGCCGCCTCGGAGTAGTAGCGGGCCGCGGCCAGCCAGAACCCGAGGCCGAGCACCGCGGAGATGCCGGTGTTGAGCATCAGGGCGTAGGCGTTGCGGAACAGCGGGCTGCCCCCCGGCGACCGGCCCAGCCCGGGCAGCCGGAGCCGGCGCCCCGACTGCTCGGGCGCCCCGGTCGCGGGCGAGGTGTCCTCGGTCGTGGTCGTGGTGGTGTCAGACACGGGAACGGATGGCCTTCCGGCGGACCTGACGTGCTCTGCGGACCAGGGCGTACCCCTTGGTGAGGGCACGGTCCTTGGCGAAGTTCCGGGCGATCGCACGGCCCTCGACGAGCCGCTCGAACTCCTCGACGCCCGTGCTGCGGCGCACGGTGACCCGTTGCAGGGCGTACGGCCCCTGGCGGCGGCGCGCGAGGCTGTTGCCGACGGCGAGCGCCTGGCCGTACCCCGTCTCCCGCACCGCCTGCCGCACCCGGCGGCTGGAGTAGCCGTACGGGTAGGCGAAGGAGGCCGGGACGGTGCCGAGTTCGTCGGTGACGATCTCCTTGCAGTGGATCAGCTCGTGGCGCAGCGCGGCGTCGTCGAGCTGGTCCAGCTGCGGGTGGGTGTGGCTGTGCCCGCCGATCTCCACGTCCGCCGCGGCGAGCTCGCGCACCTGGTCCCAGTCGAGCATGGTGTCGAGGCTGCCGCCGGTGTCGTGCGGACCGCGGATCCAGCCGGTGGAGACGAACACCGTGGCGGCGAAGCCGTGCTTGGCGAGGACGGGCAGGGCGTGCCGGTGCACGCCCTCGTAGCCGTCGTCGAAGGTGATCAGGACGGGTCGCGCGGGCAGCGGTCGGCCACCGCGCCAGCGGGCGGCCAGATCGGCGGTGGTGACCGGGGTCAGTCCCAGGTCACCGATGAGCGCCATCTGGGCCGCGAAGCCTTCGGGTGTGACCGACAGTTCGCGAGTGGCCTCGTTCGGGTCGGTGGCGATCGCGTGGTACATGAGGATCGGCACGGGTGCCTCAGTCATGTCTTCCCCCCTCGCTGTCCGACAGCCGAGCCACCGAGAAGGTTGCCCCGCCCCGGCGCGCCCGGACACTTCCCACCACGTACCCGCCCGCCGCCGTGAGCACCCCGGCCACGATCGCGCCCGCCCGGCCCGCACCGCCCGGCCGGGCCAGCAGGGCGTCCCGCAGCCCGCGCGCCACCCCGGCCGGCAGGACCCGGGTGGCGTACCGGCGCTCCGACTCCAGCCCCTTGTCGGCGCCGACACTTCGCGCCACCAGGGCCTTCGACAGACCCTCGGCGTACGCGCGCGTGCGGAAGTACCCGAAGTGCTCGCGCGCTTCGGGCACCCGGTGGTGGATCACCGCCCGGTCGTCGATCAGGAGGACGGCGTCCGGCCGGGCCCGGGTGAGGCGGATGCACAGCTCCGTCTCCTCGCAGCCCAGCGGCCGTTTGTCGCCGTCGCGTCCGATGCCGGTGGCGAAGCCGCCCGCCGCGTCGAAGGCGCTGCGCCGGAAGGACGCGTTGCCGCCGAGCACGTTGCGCACCTTCACCAGGCCGGGCGGCAGCCCCTTGTACGTGCAGCCCACCACCCAGTCGAACTCCGCGGGGAACCAGTCCGGCCGGCGCCCCGACGCCCAGATCGGCTCCGTACGACCGCCCACGGCCATCACCCGCGGATCGGCGTACGCCGCGGCGAAGTGCGCGAGCCAGTCCCGCTCGGCGACGGCGTCGTCGTCGAGGAAGGCGATGACCTCACCGCGTGCGGCGGCGATGCCGGTGTTACGGCCGGCGGACAGGCCGCGGGGACCCGCGTTGGCGAGCACCCGCACCACCGTGCCTGCTGCGGACTCCTTGTACTCCTTGTACTCCTTGGTGAGCCGGTCCAGGAGCGCCGCGTTGTGGTCGACGACCAGCAGGGTCTCCAGGGCCGGCCGGGACTGCGCCCGCACCGAGGAGACCGCCGCGAGGATGTCCTCCCAGCGGTCCTCGGTGTAGACGCAGATCACGACGGAGATGTCGGGACCGCTCAAGACACGTCTCCCCGGACCGGGTCGACCATCGGGGACTGGTGCGTTCGGCTGCGCAGCGCACGCCGGTTGGAGCGCTCCCGCAGGATCACCTTGAGCACCCTGATCCCGTCCCGCACGGCTCGCAGGTTGCTCGTGCCGTGGATACGGAGGTACTCGTGGCTGGGTATCTCCTGCACCTTGAGCCCTGCCTTGACGACCCGGATGTTCATCAGGGTCTCGACCTCGAAACCGGTGCAGTCGAGGTCGATCTTGTCGAGGCAGTGCCGCCAGAAGGCGTTGTAGCCGTAGCAGAGATCCGTGTAGCGGGCGCCGAACTTGCGGTTCACGGCCGTGCACAGCGCCCAGTTGCCGAGCTTGCGGATGAAGGTCATGTCGTCGGTGCCGCCGCCGTTGGCGAAACGGGACCCCTTGGCGAAGTCCGCGCCCGACACGAGGGCGGAGACGTACGACACGATCTCGTTGCCGTCGGCCGAGCCGTCGGCGTCGACCATCACGATGATGTCGCCGCTGCAGGCGTTGAACCCGGTGATCAGGGCGTCGCCCTTGCCCTTGCCGCGCTGTTCGACGACCTTGACGTCCGGCCACAGCTCCCGGGCGACCTCGACGGTGTTGTCGGTGGAGTTGCCGTCCACCAGGACCACTTCGTGGATCCAGTCCGGAAGGGTCTTGAAGACGTAGGGGAGATTCTCCGCCTCATTCATGGCGGGAATCACCACGCTCACCGGCGGCGCGATGGCCAGGTGAGAGGAGATCGGTCGGTAATGGCTGGCTACTAAGGCGTCCTGGCCCGATGTGGCCGGTCGCAGATCGAAGCTCATGAGTCTGGTCCCTCTCGTCCGGTGGACCGCCCGCCCCTGGGCGGCCCGCTCTGTGTCCGGTTCGAAAGGGGGGTTTCTCACGCACGGCGCCACGGAATGGAACTCCGTACCCGCCGGGTGAGCTGGCAAAGCTGGCCGGCCCCCGAAATCGGTTGCCGACCGCGCGGCACGACTCGGTCACAAGTACGGTCACCGAGCACGGCACCCCCCTACCGCGCCCCGCGCCGGGCCATCGCGGTCCTTGAGCCCTCCCCTGGAGCCGCGTAGTGATGGACCGATGCGGGTGAGATGTACGACGGTATTGACGATTGAACCCGTATGGCAAGACCTATAACGAGGCCTCACGTTTTTGTTGGTTTGACCGTTACCGACGGGACGAACGGAACTTTCCCGCCCGTTTGAGCAGTCTGTCGGCCGGCTCGAACAGTTCCGGCCGGGACACCACCGCGTTGCGCAGTGCCCGTACGGGGGCCCGGCGGACGCGATGTCCGACCGCGACCGGGTGACGCCTGGTCACCCACCCCTCCGACACGTGCAGCTCACGCGTCTTCAGGGAGTCCTTGTACTCCTTCTGGCCCCGCCCCAGATCGAGATAGGCGATGCCGTCGGCGGCGGCCGCCTCGGCCATCCGCAGATGCAGCACCAGGCCGGGGGAGTATTTCGAGAACGCCGGGTCGTACGCCGGGAACCAGCATGCCAGCACCCGCTCGGTGCGCAGCCCGAAGTGCGCGGCGATCGGCTTGCCGTCCGCGTACAGCACGGACAGGATCCCCGCGAACGACTCGGAACGGGTGTGGAACAGGTGCTGCACGAGCTGGGTGATCCAGTCGTGCGCGAAGCGGTCGCTGCGCCCGGTCCTGCGGTACTGCGCGGACTTCCAGTTCATCAGGGTGCGCAGGGCGGCCGGATCGCGTTCGTCGTGCACGTACGTCACCTCGCCCACGTCCCGGCTCAGCCTGCGCTCCTTGGCCAGTGTGGTGCGGGTGAACTTCGGTGACTGCTGGCGGAGCTGGGTCAGATAGGCCTCGTAGCCCTGGTCCACGTCCATCACCGGCGACGGGAAGGTGCCCGTTGCCCCGGCCTCGAACGCGCTCTGCCCCTCCACCAGGTGGTCGAACTCCCACAGGGCGAGTCCACAGGCCCGCAGCAGCTCCCGGGCGTCCCAGGTGAAGCCGGGCCGGTGCACCACGCCCTGCGCGTCGGAGACGCCGAGCCCGATCGCCCGGCCGATGCCACTGGCGGTCCGCTGGTACGGGAAGAACGCGGCGACGTCGCCGGCCTCCCGCGCCACCGCGATCCGTACCCCGCGCCGGTACCTGCCCACCGCGAGCGTGAACTCGGGGGACAGGAACGGGTTCGCCAGCTCCGGCGAGCCGAGCAGATGGGCCTTGGACTGCATCGCCGTCCACGCCGTCCGCTCGGCCGAGCTCAGCTCGCCGGTACGGTACACGCTGATGTCCACGTCAGACGCCCTGCCTTGTCGTCGTACGGCCACGCGGCCGTCGTAGCAGAACCAGGAGAAGAAGAACACAGCTGATCGCGGTCACGGCGACGATCCCGCCGCGCACCGACCAGACGTGCAGGGCCAGCATGCCCTGGGCGACCAGCATGTCGACGACGACCGAGCCCGCGAGCGCGGCGATGGTCCGGCCGAACGGTTCGAGGCCGCGCAGCGCGGCGGCGATGGCCGCGGCAGGTGCCGCGAGCAGGAAGAACAGCGTGAGCGGTCCGCGCAGGGGTGAGTCCGAGCCGGCGAGTGCGAGGACCGCGCCGAACCCCCCGACGGCCGTCCCGGCACCCGCGAGCAGCGGCGCCAGGTCCCTCCCCGGTCCTGGTCGCGCCCCCTCGGCGCCGTCCGCCGACGCTGTTGAAGATGTCTTGCCACGTATGGTCTGCATTGGCGACTTTGCCCCCCGAAGCGCCGGATGCCGGGCTTCAATGTCGCGCAGTCGCGCGGGGGCCGTCAAGATGCCGAAACCCTCGGCACGGGCGGAATCGGATTCGGTGCACGCGTTCCCCGAAGGCGACCTGCGCCTCCGGGGAACGGCCGTTCAGATCAAGCGAGTTGCTGTGACGGGGCTCACGGCACGATCTTCAGCAGCCGGTTCGGGGAGCCGGTGCCCGCGCTCGTGACCTTGCCGGTGGTCGAGCCGTTGACGAGCGCGGTGGCGACCTGGGCCGGGGTGGACGAGGTGTGGTTCGCCAGGTAGACCGCGGCGGCGCCCGCGACGTGCGGTGTCGCCATCGACGTACCGGAGATGGTGTTCGTCGCGGTGTCGCTCGTGTTCCAGCCCGCCGTGATGGAGGAGCCGGGAGCGAAGATGTCCAGGACCGAACCGTAGTTCGAGTAGCTGGCCTTGGCGTCGGTGCTGGTGGTGGCGCCGACCGTGATCGCCGAGGCGACGCGGGCCGGGGAGTACGAGGAGGCGTTGGCGCTGCTGTTGCCGGCCGCGACGGCGTAGGTCACGCCGCTCGCGATGGAGTTGGCGACCGCCGTGTCCAGCGTGGTGGAGGCGCCGCCGCCGAGCGACATGTTGGCGACCGAGGGGCCCGAGTGGTTGTCGGTCACCCAGTTGATGCCCGCGATCACGCCGGCGGTAGTGCCGGAGCCGGCGTTGTCGAGCACGCGGACCGCCACGATCTTCGCCTTCTTGGCGACGCCGTAGGTCGAGCCCGCGATGGTGGTGGCCACATGGGTGCCGTGGCCGTTGCCGTCGGAGGCGGTGGTGTCGCCGTCGACCGCGTCGTAGCCGTACGAGGCACGGCCGCTGATCTGGGAGTGGGTGATCCGCACGCCGGTGTCGATGACGTACGCCGTCACACCGCTGCCGCCGGTGTCCGGGTAGGTGTACGTGCCGGACAGCGGCAGCGAGGTCTGGTCGATGCGGTCCAGGCCCCAGGGGGCGCTGGACTGCGTGGTGTCGGTGAGCTGGACGCGCTGGTTCTGCTCGACGACGGCCACCGACGGGTCGGCGGCGAGTCTCTTGGCCTCGGTGGCGGAGAGGGTGGCGGTGTAGCCGTTCAGCGCGGCGCCGAACGTCTTCTTCACCGAGCCGCCGTACTCCTTGATCAGGCTCTTGCCCGCGCCGGAGGACGCCTTGAAGCCGGCGTCCTTCTTGAGCGTGACGATGTAGCTGTCCTTGATCGCCGTGGGGGATCCGGCGGCCAGGACCTTGCCCTCGGCCGGGGCGGCCTGGGCGGGGAGGGTGGTGAGTCCGCCCACGAGGGCGGCGGTCGCCAGGCTGGTTATCGCGGCGAGCCGGACCTTGTTGCTACGCAGTTGTGCCATTCGAGGGAGTCCTCCTCATAGGCGACGCGTGCCTGGGTGGGGCGCGCGTCCGTGGGGGGTGCGCGCGTCGTCGCACGCACGGCCGTGGAGCGTCGCGTTCCGCCCCATGGCTGAGTAAAGAATCAGTGGTCTACGGGTGTAGATCAAGGGACTTGAGGCTCTGTCACATGTTTGTCATGGACGCGTAATTGAACGTGTCATGAACGCGCCTGAAAAGTCTTGGCATGGACACTTCCCGTCAACACGCGTAGTTGGTACGACGGTTGTGGCAGAGATCCTGCTAAAGGGAGGTTCCATGAGACGTTCCCGATTTGCCGCTTACGTCGGCTCGCTCCTCCTCGCCACCGTCACCGCCCTCACCGGGGCCACGACCGCGCAGGCATCCCAACTCGCCGCCCCCGGCGGCTATGTGGCCCTCGGCGACTCCTACTCCTCCGGGGTGGGCGCCGGCAGCTACCTCTCCGCGAGCGGCGACTGCAAGCGCAGCACGAAGGCCTATCCGTACCTCTGGGCCGCCGCCCATTCACCCTCGTCGTTCGACTTCACCGCCTGCTCGGGCGCCCGAACGGGTGATGTTCTGGCGAGTCAACTCACCCCGCTCAACGCCGCAACCGCCCTCGTCTCGATCAGCGTCGGGGGCAACGACGCCGGTTTCGCCGACGTCATGACGACCTGTGTGCTCCAGTCCGACAGCGCCTGCCTCTCCCGGATCGACACCGCGAAGGCGTACGTCGACTCGACGCTCCCCGGCAAGCTCGACAGCGTCTACTCGGCGATCCGCTCCAAGGCGCCGAGTGCCCGTGTGGTCGTGCTCGGTTACCCCCGCTTCTACAAGCTCGGCTCCACCTGCGTCGGCCTCTCCGAGACCAAGCGGAAGGCGATCAACGGCGCGGCCGACTATCTCGACACCGCGATCGCCAAGCGCGCCGCGCACTTCGGCTACGTCTTCGGCGACGTCCGCACCACCTTCACCGGCCACGAGATCTGCTCCGGCAACTCCTGGCTGCACAGCCTCAACTGGCTCAACGTCGGCGAGTCGTACCACCCCACGGCGGCCGGCCAGTCCGGCGGCTACCTGCCGGTGCTCAACGGTCTGGCCTAGGGCCTGACCGTCACGAGGAAGGCGAAGCGGAAGCGGAGGCCCCGTCCGACGGGGTCTCCGTCACGCAGGTCAGTGAGAACGGCACCGAGTTGGACGTCGTCTCCACCGGAGAGCGGACCTCGACACTGATCTCGTTCTCGAGGCTGCCGTTCTCGTCGTTCGTCGTCACGAACGCCGTGTCCTGCTTGGTCAGGCCGCCACCCTCCGGGAACGAGAGGGTCTTCCACCCCTGATCCATGATCTGGCCGTCCTTCGACACCCAGCGATACGTCACCTCCGACGGCAGGCTGCCCACCGTGAGCGTCGCGGTGAAGGCGGGCGCCTCGCCCTGCGGGGGCGGGCAGATGCCGGTGTACTCCGTGTGCGAACCGGCCAGCGTGACCTTCACCGACGGGGGCGGGGCGGCCGTCGTGGGGCTGCTGCTCGGGCTCGGGCTCGGACTCGGGGAGCGGCTCGGCTCGGCCGTGTCACTCCGGTCGGGATCGCTCACCGACGGCGAACCAAGACCGGATGTCTCACTCTTGGGGCCGCCGGCCTCATCGCCGTCGTCGCGGTTGAGCAGCGCGTAAGTCAGTCCGGCGATCGCCAGCGCGAGGGCGGCGAGGCCGGCGATCAGAACGAGGGCGGCGCGGCGGTTGCGGCGGGGCTGTTCGGCCGTGGTGGTCGTGCCGGGTCGTGTCCAGGGCGGCGGAACCGGTGCCGTCGGCGGTGACTGGTCGTGGGTGGGCTGGTGCGTCGGCTGGTACGGCGGCTGCTGGTGTGCGGCGATCGTCGGGGCGTAGGGGAAGGCCTGCACGGCGTCCTCGCCGAGTGTGCCCCCGGCGCCGATCACCCGCAGATCCTGCTCGGCCCGGTCGGCGGGCAGCCGCTCGGCCGGGTCCTTGCGCAACAGCCCCTCGATCACGGGGGCGAGCGGACCGGCTCGGTGCGGCGGCGGCAGCTCCTCGTCGACGATCGCGCGCAGGGTACTGAGCGGGGTGTCCTGCCGGAAGGGCGAGTTGCCCTCGACCGCCGCGTACAGCAGCACGCCGAGCGACCACAGGTCGGACTCCGGGCCGGGCTTGCGGCCCAGCGCCCGCTCCGGTGCCAGGAACTCGGGTGAGCCGATGACCTCGCCGGTCATCGTCAGCGCGGAGCTGCCCTCGACCATGGCGATGCCGAAGTCGGTGAGCACCACGCGTCCGTCGTTCGACATCAGGACGTTGGCCGGCTTCACGTCCCGGTGCAGCACCCCGGCCTCGTGCGCGGCCCGCAGCGCGGACAGCACCTCGGCGCCGACGTGTGCCGCACGCTGCGGGGAGAGCGGGCCCTCCGCCTCCAGGAGCTCGGCCAGCGAGATGCCGCGGACCAGCTCCATGACGATCCAGGGACGGTGGTCCTGGGTGGCCACGTCGTACACCGTGACCACGTTGCGGTTGGAGATCCGGGCCGCCGCCCACGCCTCCCGCTCCAGCCGCGCGTACATCCGCTCGATGTCAGCGCCCGGCAGTCCGGAGGGCGCGCGTACCTCCTTGACGGCGACCTCGCGGTTGAGCAACTCGTCGCGGGCGCGCCACACCGTCCCCATGCCGCCCTCGCCGAGCGGGGACAGCAGACGGTAGCGGCCCGCGATCAGACGTTCACTGCCCGATTCTTCGGACACGGGCGCCCCCTCTTCGCATCCGCGAGATTTCTCCCCAAAAGTAGCTCAGCCGAGTGCGGATGCCGCCCCCTTGAGCACCAGTCCGGCCCCAAGGGCCACGACGACGAGCGCGGACCCCAGGGGCAGGACCCGGCGGACCAGGGCCGTCAGCGGGCTGCTCGTCCAGCGCGGGCGTTTGTCCAGCACCCGGGTCACTCCGGTACCCAGCTTGACGACGGCGAAGCCGGCCGCGGTGAGGGTGAGGGCGAGCCCGACGCCGTACGCCACGACGAGCACCAGCCCGAACCATGCCTGCCCGAGCGCCGCCGCACCGACGAGCACGACGACGGCGGACGGACTCGGCACGAGGCCGCCGGCGAAGCCGAGAAGGATCGTGCCGCGGAGGGTGGGGGCGGTGGCGTGGGTGTGGGTGAAGCCGCCGTGGGTGTGTTCGACGGTGTGGGGGTGGGCGTGGGGATGGCCGCCCTCGTGATCGGGGTGGGGATGGGGATGGGGGTGCGGGTGGTCGTGCGTGTGGCGGGTGGGACTGGCCTGGCTGTGGGCGCCGACCAGGACCGGGGTGCGGTCATGGGCGTGCTCGCCGTCGTGCGGGTGCGGGTGCGGGTGCGGGTGTCCGTGATCGTGTGGCTGGTCGTGGTCGTGGTCGTGATCGTGGTCGTGCGGGTGGGCGTGTCCGCGTGCCTGCGGCCGGTTTCGCCAGGCCCGTCGTAGCAGGGTCGCGCCCGCCACCGTCACCAGGACCCCGCTCGCGATGCCCAGCCAGGCGATCACCGAGGGGGCCGCCGCCGAGCCGGCCGTGACGAGGAGGCCGAGGGCGACCACGCCGAGGGTGTGGGTGACCGTCACCGAGGCGGCGAGGGGCAGGACGTCCTTCATGCGGGCCCGCCCGCCCCGTGCCGCGGCCACGGCCGCCATCAGGGTCTTGCCGTGGCCCGGCGCCAGGGCGTGCAGCGCGCCGAGGGCGACCGCGACGAGCATGGCGAGCGCGGCGAAACCGACGGTGAGGTCGTGGCGGGCGACCAGGGAGTCCAGGGCCCGGGTCCAGCGGTCGGCGCCGCGCGGCAGGACGGAGGCGGCGGGCGCGTCCGCCTGCTCCTCGGCGAGGGCCGGGCCGCCGGGGCGTACGCGCAGGGCGGCGGTGGTGGTGTCGGCCGGGGAGGAGAGCAACTCCCGGGGGTACTCGGTCAGTTCGCGGGACAGCGACTTCGTCGGTACGTCCGACTCCGTGAGCGTCGTGCGGTCGCCGCGCGCGGTGATCTCCCGCCAGCCGGGGCCGGAGTCCGTGGCCGAGCTGCGGAAGCCGAGGGTGACCGTGTCGTCCTCGGGGAGCGGCGCCGTGAGGCGGCACTCCACGCGCAGGGTGTCGAGGCCGGCCTGGCCGGGCCGCACGCGCGCGTGGCTGCTTTCCGCGGTGAGGGCGACCGTACGCCCGTCGACGGTGGCCCGGCTGTCGTCGGCGGCCCGCGCACACCGCTGCCGGGCCCACTCGGTCATCCCCAGCTTCTCGATGTCCGGTCCGGCCTGCGTCGCCGGGATCTCGGCGAGGTCCTCGACGTGGTCGACGCGCAGTTCGCCGGGGGCGGTGACGAGACCGTCGTAGTGGTTGACGGTGAAGTTGCCGAGGGGATGGGCGGCGGCGGTTGCCGAAGGCACGAGCACCAGCGCGCAGGCCGCCGTGAGGACGGCCGCGGCGGGGGCGAGGACGCGACGGACGCGACGGACGCGACGAGGGGGCCGGGGCTTCACTTGGTGGCCTCCAGCGTCTTACGGGCCTCACGGGCGCCCAGGGGCGAGAAGCCGGGGTTGAGGTCCAGGGCCGCCTTCAGGTGGGTGCGAGCGTCCTTCTCGTTGCCCGTCGCGTGTTCGATCACGCCGCGGTGGTAGAGGAAGGCGGCGTTGCGGTAGCCGGTGGCCGTCGCCCGGCGGGCGTACGGGAGGGCCTCCTCGTCGCGGCCGTTGACGTGCAGGGCCCAGGCGAGGGCGTCCGCGGTGTGCACGGTGTGGCGGCGGGCCCATTCGGCGCGGGCCGCGCGCAGGGCCTCGGCCTGGTCGCCGTGGTCGGCGGCGGCGAGCGCGGTGTCGAGGTCGGCGTTGACGCCGCCGGCACGGGCGAGTGCCGTCCAGGCGTCCACGAGGGCGTACTGGTCGCCGGCCTTCGCCCGGTCGCCGTCGGCGCCGCGGGCCTCGTACAGCTCGCCGAGTTCGACGAGCGGTCCGGGCAGTGGGTAGCGGGCCACCACGGCCTCCATGCCCTTGATCGCGGTGGCGCGGTCGCCGTTCGCGGCCTGGGTGCGGGCGCGGCCCTCCAGGGCGGGCAGGTAGGTGTCGTCGGCGGCGAGGGCGCGGGCGTAGTGGTTCAGGGCACTCACGTACTCGCCCTGGTTCCATGCGAGTTGGCCGAGCGCGGTGGCCACGTACGCCACGTCTCCGGGGGTGGTGGCGGAGGCGAGCGCCTGCTCCAGCACCCGGCGCGCGGTGCTCACGTCGCCGCGCAGCTCGTGCACGTACGCGTACCGCGTGAAGACGGGGATGCCCGGTCGGCGTGTGTCCGCGAGGTCGGCGGCCTTCGACGCGTCGTCGTAGCGGCCCAGTTCGACGAGCGCGTCGATACGGGAGGACAGGGCGCGCTCGCTGTAGGGATTCTGCTCCAGGGCCTGGTCGGCGTACGTCAGCGCGTCCGCGAACTCGTGGCGGGCCGCGGCGAGGGCGGCGCGGCCGGTGAGAGCCTGGACATTGTCCGGCTCCAGGCCGAGGGAGCGCTTCAGGGCCCGCTCGGCCTGCGGATAGCGGGACGGGTCGCCCTTGGTCCTGGCCTGCTCGACATAGGCGAGACCAAGAGTGGCCCAGCCGCCGAAGTCCCGTGGCTGCGAGCGCAGGTGACCCTGCAGCGCGGTGATGCTCGCGTCGAGGTCACCGCCGGTGAGCAGTTCGGGCGACAGGGCAGCGGGTGCGGAAGCGACCGCCGCCGATCCGCCGTCCCGCACGGCACCGACCGCGATGGAACCGGCGGTGAACGCGATGGCCAACAGCACCGCACTGCCGGCGAGTCGAGCAGTCCGCCAGCGCCGCCCGGCATCCCCGACCCGCCGCACGGCGGCGACACGCTGGTCGACGGAGGCGGACCCGTCGGAACCGACCCCACCCACGGTCTTCGCGCCCGCCCCGGGGACGCCGGGATCCGCATCGCCTTCCGGGGCGGGGGACTCCGGGGCGGCTTGGGCTTTTGGCGCGTCGTCCGTCCCTGGCCGAGGCCCGCCCTCCGGCGCGGGGGCCTCCGGCGCGGCTCGGGTGCCGGGCTGGGGGCCGGTCGGCGCGGCTTCCGGCTCCGGCCCGGGTGCGGTCCCCGGCCGGGCCGCTTCCACGTCGTCCGGTGCGCTGTCGTTCGTACGCCGGGACATGCCCTCTCCTCGGTCGGCTCGGTGTGAAGGAAGCTGCGGCGCGGCCCGCGCCGTGGGGGATGGTGGGTGCGGGCCGCGCCAGTCGGTGGAGAGTACGGATCAGTACGCCCGGCCCCTCATCCGGCGCCACCACATGAGGGCCGTGCCGATCAGGAGGATTCCGGCCGCGCCGGCGCCCGCGGAGGCGGCGATCAGTGTGGTGTCGTCGGAACCGCCCGCACCGGCCGGCTGAAGCGCGTCGCCGATCTGGCTGCGGACGTCGTTGCCGTCGGTCGTGCCCTTGGCGAGCGGGCCGCGGGAACCCTCGGTCGGGAGGGCGACGTACGGGAAGGCCTGCTCGAAGTCCTTGTCGTTCTTGTCGACGGCGTCGCCCAGGTCGTTCTTGGCGCCGAGCAGTTCACCCTCGACGACCTGGAGCGAGGCGTCGATCACGTCGTCGCTGAGGCGGCGTCCGTTCGGGAAGCCCGCGTTGTCGCCGTCGAGGACGCCGAGGCGCTTGGGCTCGTGCGTCGGCTTGATCGAGGTGTTCAGGCGCAGTTCCTCCGCGGCGCGCACGTGCGGCGGCTGGTTGAGGCCCTTCACGCCCTTGAGGAAGACGTCGACGAGGTCGTTGCGCGGCTCGTCGGGCGCGTCGATCTTGTAGATCGCCTCGATGAGCTTCGGCAGCTCCGGGTTGGTCACGTTCTTGAGGAACTGGCCGTCGTCCCAGGGCGCGGACGCGTTGAACTTGTCCTTGTCCTTGATCGGGTTGACGACCTCGTTGACCAACGGCATACCGAGTCGCGAGACCTGGGAGTAGTAGCCCTGCGCGTTCTTGCGCTGGGTCGTCGACCAGATGCCGACGATCGGCTGCTCCGCCGACTCGGTGAGCATGTGGGTCGGGACCTGGAGGGCGATGGAGTTGACGTTGTAGCCCTTGAGCGTGTCGTTGCCGACCTCGGTGAGGTTCCCGCCGTACAGCAGGTCGAAGACGCGCAGGTCCAGGAAGAACGGGTCGTCGGCCTGGCCGGCGAACGTCGTCGAGCCGCCGGGCAGCTCGTGCACCGCCTGGTCGCGCAGCTTGGCGTAGTCCGGCATGGACGCCTTGCCGACGTTCGACGGCGCCACCGGCACGTCGTCGGCGACCTTCGTCTTCGACACCAGACGCTGGTGCTTCAGCTTTATCAGCTCGATGTCGTACGTCTGCGTGATGTTGAGGTCCGGGTCGTCGAGGCTCTCGACCGGCCCGGTGTTGTACAGGAACGTCTTCTTGTTCTTGACGTGCGTCTTGAAGGTGAAGCGGTACAGCAGTTCGCCCTGCGCGTCACCGTTGTTGTCGATGTGGAGGTCGTACTGCGCGTCCTCGGCGAACGGGAAGAAGTTCGGACCGCCGGCCGGCTCCTCGAAGGGGATCCAGTTCGCCACGATCGTCGTCGTGTCGGGCTTGTCCGGGCTGACGAACGCGTACACGTCCGTGTTGTCGTACTGGGGCTGCCCCGAGATCAGCGGGGCCTCCCGGTGGCTGGAGGCGGCGGCCGCCCCCGGTTCCAGCGCGGTCACGCCGGCGGCTGCGAGCCCCCCGGCGGCCAGCGCGCCACATACGAGGGTCGCGAGGTGCTTGCGTCCCGCACCGCTCCTGGAGATAGGTGTCATGCCGTCCGTCCTCAGTCCCAACTTGCCTGACGCCGGGGATTCGGAGCGGGGGGCGGGCCGGATTGGTCGAATCTGAAAAGTCTTTTTCTGCCTGCTCGACCCGCGTTTTCGGCCCGCTGATCCGTAACCCCATCCGGAGGTGTGTTCGTTGCGAATACCGCGTGGGACGGGGCGGGCCGGGTGCGGCATGCGGAGAGGGGGAGCCGGGGTGGAGGCGGACGAACTGCTGGTGCTCGTGGCAGGCGGTGACCAGAAGGCGTTCGAGGAACTGTACGGACTGGTGTCCGGGCCCGTGTTCGGGCTCGTGAGACGGGTCGTACGGGATCCGGCGCAGTCGGAGGAGGTGTCGCAGGAAGTGTTGCTCGAACTCTGGCGGTCCGCCGGGCGGTTCGACCCGGGTCGGGGCAGCGCCCTGTCCTGGATCCTCACCCTCGCCCACCGCCGGGCCGTCGACCGGGTGCGCAGCGCCCGCGCGGCCGGCGAGCGCGAGCAGCGCGAGGCGAGGCGTTCCCACCACCCGGCCTTCGACCAGGTCACCGAGGAGGTGGAGGCCGGCCTCGAACGCGAGTGGGTGCGCCGCTGCCTGGACCGCCTCACGGCCCTGCAGCGCCAGTCCGTCACCCTCGCTTATTACGAGGGCTATACGTACCGTGAAGTGGCCGAGCGGCTCTCGTTGCCGCTCGGCACGGTGAAGACACGGATGCGTGACGGGCTGACCCGCATGCGCGACTGCCTGGGAGGTGTGGCGTGAGCCTCTTCCGCCGAGAGGACCTCCACTCCCTGGCCGCGCCCTACGCCCTGGACGCCCTCGAACCCGACGAGCGCCGCCGTTTCGAGAAGCACCTGAAGAAATGCGACAGCTGCGCCGCCGAAGTGCGCGCCCTGGCCGAGGACGCCGTCCGGCTCGCCTGGTCGGAGGCCGCTCCGCCGCCGGCCGCGATGCGTGAACGGGTTCTGGCCGCCGTACGCGCGACTCCCCAGGAGTCCGCCCGGCAGGACGTGACACGCGCGCGTACGCCCCAGTTGCCGCCGCACGTGTGGGGCATGCAGCCGCCGCCGCGCACTCGTGAGCGGCGGCGGACCCCCCTGTTCGTGCCCTTCGCGACGGCCACCGCCGCCGCGGCCCTCGTGGTCGCGTCCCTGTTCGCCGTCCAGGCGGGGCAGACGGAGGACCAGTTGAACGCCGAGCGGGCCCAGGCGCGTGAGATCGCCCACGTTCTCGCAGCTCCCGACGCGCGTGCGACGACGGGCCGGGACACCGAGGGCCGCAGTATCGGAGTGATCGCCTCCGCATCGGAGGGGAGCGCGGTCGTCACCCTGAGCGGATACGGCGACCTGCCGAGCGACCGCGTGCGCCAGCTGTGGCTCATGCGCCCCGACGCGCAACCGCGCTCCCTGGGCCTCTTCGACGACGACACGCCCTTGGTCGCGTCCGGTCTCGACACCTCCGCCACGTCACTCGCTGTGACCGTCGAGCCCGACGGCGGATCACCGCAGCCCACTACCCAGCCGGTTGTCCAACTCGCCCTGAAATCGGTTGGATTCGGAGAGTGATCGAAGAGGGGTCGTCAACCTCCTTATGGGGAAGGTGAATCCTGTGACCGCGATACACGAGTGCCCCAAGGGGGCGATAGGGTTACCCTGCCCGGGCCGGGTGGACTCGTACGGGTGGGGAGTGACATGGAACAGATAACAGTGAGCAGCAGGGCGAGGGTCCCTGCGATCACGTGCGGGAGCAGCGCGACCAGTTCGCGCCTCGACCGCCATCTCTCGGTGCTGGGCGGTCCTGCCGTCCCCCAGCGGGAGACAGTCGAGGCGACCTCTTTGATGCGTGAGCTGACCGCACGTGACACACGCGAGCGCAGCCCCAGGGGTGCGCGAGTGAGGCGGCTCTCGCTGTTCGCACCACTGCGCCGACTGAGCCGTTCGCTGTTCGGCGGGCGCTGAGCCTCAGCGTTCGGAGTTCCTGCACCCGCGCTCAGGCGGGCACACCGTCCCGGAGCAGTGCTGCGATCCCGTCGTCCGTCATCCCCACGGCATGCAGCGTGCGTCCAGGTGTGTCCGCCGGGCGCGGGTGCGTCTCCTTCCCACTCACCTCCCGCCTGCCCCGCGTACGTTGCGGTCCCAAGTTGCCTCAACCGGTCCCGCACATCCAGGAGTTCAGCGCTCGCCGTGCGCGTACCGCCGCACGGCGAGCGGCACGAACACCGCGAGGAGGACCGCGCACCAGGCCAGCGACCCGGCGACGGGATGCGCCACCGGCCAGGCCGCCCCCTCCGGCACGGGAGCGTTGCCGAACAGGTCCCGCAGGGCCGTCGTCACCGCGCTGATCGGATTCCACTCGGCGACCGTCCGCAGCCAGCCCGGCAGCCCGTCGGCCGGGATGTACGCGTTCGACAGCAGCGGCAGCAGGAAGGTCGCGCCGCCGAGCTGGCCCGCGGCCTCCTCGTTGCGGGTGAGCAGACCCAGGAAGATCCCGATCCACGTGGTGGCGAACCGGAACAGCAGCAGTAGGCCGAAGGCGCCCACCGCCTCCAGAGCGCTCCCCTCCACCCGCCAGCCCACCGCGAGCCCGACGAGCAGCAGCGGCACCGTCCCGGCCGCCGTGACGACCAGGTCCGCCACCGCCTGCCCCAGCGGCACGGCCGCCCGGCTCATCGGCAGCGTGCGGAAGCGGTCCATCACGCCGCGGTGGGTGTCCCCGGCCGCCTGGAACATCCCGGTCATGATCCCGTTGGCGGCGGTCGCCACCAGCAGGCCGGGCAGCAGGAACGCGCGGTAGTCCTCGCCCGGCATGGCGAGGGCGCTGCCGAAGACGTAGCCGAAGAACAGCAGCATGCTGATCGGCATGGTCTGGGTCAGGATCAGCAGGCCCGGGTTGTTCCGCATCCGCCGCAGCTGGCGGCCCAGCATCGCGGTCCCGTCGTAGGCCAGTGTGGTCATGCCGCACGCTCCTTGTGGTCGTTGTGACCGTCGTGGTCGTCGTGGCCGTCGGTGAGTCGGAGGAACACGTCGTCGAGGGTCGGCGGGCGCAGGCTCGCGTCCAGCAACGGCACGCCCGCCGTGTCCAGTTCGCGCACCAGGCGGGGGAGCGTGAGCGTCGAGTCCCGGCTGACCGTGCCGACCGCATTGCGTTCCCGGTCGAACGACGGCTGGGTGCCGGTGAGTTGATCCAGCACGTCTGCCGCCTTCCCCATCACGTCGGCATGCGCGACGACGACCTCGACATGGGTCCCGATGAGCGACTTGAGCTGGGCCGGTGAGCCCGTGTGTGCGACCCGCCCCCGGTCCACCAGGGCGATGTCGTGGGCGAGCTGGTCGGCCTCCTCCAGGTACTGCGTGGTCAGCAGCACGGTCGTGCCGTCCGCGGTGAGGTCGCGCACGGCGGCCCAGATCAGGTTCCGGCTGGCCGGGTCGAGTCCGGTGGTCGGCTCGTCCAGGAACAGCACCTCGGGGCGGCGTATCAGGCTCGCCGCCAGGTCCAGCCGGCGCCGCATTCCGCCCGAGTACGTGGACGCGGGCCGGTCGGCGGCCTCGGTCAGCCCGAAGCGGTCCAGGAGCTCGCCGGCCCGCTCGGCGGGTCCTGGCACCCGGTGCAGCCGGGCGAACAGGCGCAGGTTCTCGCGCCCGGTCAGGTCCCCGTCGACCGACGCGTACTGCCCGGTGACGCCGATCCTGCGCCGTACGGCCGCCGCTTCCCGTACGAGGTCGTGGCCGGCGATCCGCGCGGAGCCCGCGTCGGGGCGCAGCAGCGTGGTGAGCAGTCGCACGGCCGTGGTCTTGCCCGCCCCGTTGGGGCCGAGGATTCCGCAGACGGTGCCGGTCGCCACCGCGAGATCCAGGCCGCGCAGGGCGTGGACGGCCCCGAATCGCTTCTCCAGACCTTCACTAAGTACAGCGTACGTAGTAGTCATGCACCGACCATAGCGCACTACGTACGCTGTACGTAACTAGGATGGTGGCCAGAGGTGATGATCGATGGCTGGCCGAGCGGCCGTACCCGAAGTGATCTGGGCCCGTCCCGAGCGGACGGGCCGGGGGCCGAAGCCGGCGTTCACGCGCGCGGACGTCGCGGCGGCGGCCGTGCGGATCGCCGACGCGCAGGGGCTGGACGGCGTCTCCATGCGGCACGTCGCGGCCGAACTGGGCTGCGGAACGATGTCGCTGTACAACTACGTGCCGCGCAAGGAGGACCTGTACGAGCTGATGCTGGACGCGGTGGGCGCCGAGCACCAGATGGGCGAGCCGTCGGGCGACTGGCGCGCCGACATGCTCCGCAACGCCCATGAGACCCGTGCCATCATGCGCCGTCACCCGTGGGTGCCCCGCCTGATGGCGGGGGTCTACGGCTTCAGCCCCAACACCCTGCGCTATCTGGAGCACTGCCTGGCCTGCCTCGAACCGCTCGAGCAGCCGTACAGCATCAAGATGGAGCTGGTCGCGCTGCTCAACGGCGTCGTGACGACGTACACCGCGAACGAGCTCGCCACCGCCGAGCGCACCCGCTCCATGCCCTGGTCCGAGGAGGAGGAGAACGCGGTCCGTATCGCCTACCTCGGCAGCCAGGTGGCCACCGGTGCCTATCCGCGGCTGGCGGCTGCCTTCATGGAGGACTCGGGGCCGATCGAGCTGGAGGCGGTGTTCGAGCGGGCCCTCCAGCGGGTCATGGACGCCTTCGAGCCGAGGGGGTAGAGGCCAGGTCCAGGTCTAGATCAGGGTGAACTGGCCTTCCGGGCCTTCCTCGTGGTGGTCGAAGACGGACGCCGGCCTGCGGGCCGACTCCGGCACCGGCAGCACGCCCGCCTTGCGCAGCTCCCACGCGGTGATCGGCGCCGTCACCGTCAACTCCTGCTGCCGCGGCCTCAGTTCGGCCAGCAGTGCCAGCACCGTGATCAGTTCCAGCAGCTCCGAGGTCCACGCCTGCGGCCATGTCGTCGGGCGGATCGCCTCCAGGGTGCCCGGTTCCGGCTCGGCGGTGCGGGTCGTGAACCACTGTTCCAGTACGCGTGTTCCGCCCACCTCGAAGTCCCAGGACTCCGGCGGCACCGGAGAGACGCGGCCCTCGTCGAGATGCAGGGTCTCCGCGTCGCGGTCGTAGTGCACCGAGAGGGGACGGGTGGGCAGGGGTGCGCGGACGTACGGGCGGCGGCCGCCCGGCAGCTTCGGGCGGCTGCCGTCGCGGCGCATCAGCCACAGGACGCGGTGGCCGAGTTCGACGCCGTGCGCCCACAGTCCAGGGTCCTCGGTGAGGGGGACGGTGAGGCCGGGGCGTACCGCCGTCACGGTCCAGGCCAGGAGGTCCTCCGGGGTGGGGGAGAGGCCGAGACGGGCGGACAGGTGGTCCAGCAGGCCCGGTGCGAGGTTGGGCTCCGCGCCGCCGGGGCGGCGGTACAGGGGCCGGATGCGGCCGGGGCGGTGAAGGGGGAGCAGGGAGGTGGCGAGGAGGAGGTGGCCGGGGGTGTCCGGCGACTCCGTGACGAAGATCTGGTGCTCGTCCGCCACTCGCCACAGCTCGGGCCGGGCCGCGTCGATCAGCCGGTGGTCGGGGATCAGCCACTGTTCGTCGAAGGGCGCGTGCAGCACCCGTACGGGCTCCGGGCACGGTCCCGAGGCACGGACCAGCTTGTCCGTGCTGCCGGACTGGCCCGGCAGCTGGCCGACCGCCGAACGCAGACTCCGCGAGCGGGTCGGCTGGAACAGGGCCTCCCGGTCCGGCCCCTCGGCCTTCATCAGGGCGTCCCAGCGGGCCCTGAGGGATGCGGCATCGGGACCCGTCGGCCACCCCCGGCCGAGCCGCGGCGGTGCGACGGACCACGGCATCAGGTCCGCCAGCGGCGGAGCATCGTCGCGCGTCACGCTGGGAATGGTACGACGTACCGCCGACAGGCAGTGGCAGACAGTGAGGTCAGGTGGCGTCCAGCGTCACCGTGAAGGAGAAGCGGTCGCCCCGGTAGTGGATGACCGCCGCGTCCAGCACCTGCCCGTCGGTGTCGTAGGTGACGCCCGTGTAGTGCAGGATCGGGCTGAGCAGCGGGACTTGGAGGAGACGGGAGGTCTCCGGGTCCGCCAGCCGGGCCTGAACGGTGTCCGTGATGCGGCTGATGTCCACCCCTACGACATCCCTGAGCACCTTGGTCATCGGCCAGCGGACCAGATCGTCCGGGTCGATGCGCGCGGCGAGTTCGGGACGGACGTAGTTGCGGGCGTGGTTGGTCGGCTCGCCGGTCTTCTCGTCGCCGCGCAGGCGGTGGTACGTCGCCACCTCGGCGAGATCCGGGTAGTACTCGGCGAGTTCGGCCGGCACGGGGGCCATGCCGTGGTCGAGCAGCCGGGTCGCCATGCCGGACTGCTGGGCCACGATCGCGTCGACCGAGCCGAGCAGCCGCACGGGGGCGCCCCGGCGGGCGTCCGGGTCGATGAACGTGCCGCGTCTGCGGTGGCGCGTGATCAGGCCTTCGTCCTCCAGCTCCTTCAGCGCCTGCCGCATGGTCAGCACGCTCACCCCGTAGTGCCCCGCCAACTGCTCCTCGGTGGGCAGCCGCAGCGGGTCCAGTGGTGAGCGGCCCAGTATCGAGGCACGCAGCGACTGCGACACCTGGTACCAGAGCGGCAGTTTGCGGTTCAGGACGATCGAGTCCGGGGCGAAGGAGGTCACGGGGCCATCCGTACCGGTAGGCAATCTTGAGTGCAAGGGGCGGAAACCCGGTAGGGACTCCTCAGCGCAAGGGGCGGAAGTGCCGCTCCAGGCCCTGCCACACGTCGTCGTAGCCCTGTTGCAGATGTTCCGCCCGAGCCGCGTGCGGGGTCAGGGTGACCGGCCAGCGGGTCTCGAACATGAACGCCAGCCCGTCGTCGACCTTCTGCGGCCCGAGCTCGGCGGCGCTCGCCCGGTCGAAGGTGTCCCGGTCCGGCCCGTGCGCCGACATCATGTTGTGCAGGGAGCCGCCGCCGGGCACGAAACCCCCCGGACCTGAGGTCTTCGCGTCGTAGGCGCCCTCGATGAGCCCCATGTACTCGCTCATCACGTTCCGGTGGAAGTACGGCGGCCGGAAGGTGTCCTCGCCCACCAGCCAGCGCGGTGCGAAGACGACGAAGTCGACGCCGGCCAGGCCGGGGGTGTCCGACGGCGACGTCAGGACCGTGAAGATCGACGGGTCGGGGTGGTCGTACGAGATGGTCCCGAGCACATTGAAACGGCGCAGGTCATAGACGTAGGGCACATGGTTGCCGTGCCAGGCGACGACATCGAGCGGCGAGTGGTCGTACGTGGCCGTCCAGAGGTTGCCACAGAACTTGTTCACCACCTCCACCGGGCCCTCGACGTCCTCGTAGGCGGCGACCGGCGCGCGGAAGTCCCGGGGACTGGCGAGGCCGTTGGCGCCGATGGGGCCGAGGTCGGGGAGGCGGAACGGCGACCCGTAGTTCTCGCACGCATAACCGCGGGCCGACGCATCCAGCAGCTCCACGCGGAAGCGGACCCCACGGGGGATCAGCGCCACATGTCCCGGCTCCACGTGCAGCAGCCCGAACTCCGTGCGCAGCAGCAGCCCGCCGCGTTCCGGCACGATCAGCAGCTCGCCGTCCGCGTCGCTGAAGACGCGGTCCATCGAGGAGTCGGCGTGGTACAGGTGCACGGCCATGCCGGTGCGCTGGGTCGCGTCGCCGTTGCCGCCGAGGGTCCACAGGCCGGCGAGGAAGTCGGTGCCCTCCGTGGGCTCGGGCAGGGGGTCCCAGCGCAGCCGGTTCGGGTCCGGCTCGGACTGGGTGAAGGGCGCCGTGCGAAGCCGGCCGTTGTGCGTGCGGGTGAACGCCGGGTGCGCGGCAGAGGGGCGGACGCGGTACAGCCACGAGCGGCGGTTGTGGGCCCGGGGCTCGGTGAACGCCGTACCGCTGAGCTGCTCCGCGTACAGCCCGAGGGGGGCGCGCTGGGGCGAGTTGCGGCCCTCGGGCAGTGCCCCCGGGACGGCCTCCGAGCTGTGCTCGTTGCCGAAACCGGAGAGGTAGGTGAGTCCCTCGGCGGTCTTCCGCGCTGCCCCACGCTCGAACCCGCTCGCGCGGGAGGTACCCCCATCGCTCATGATCGCTCCCTTGCGCTCCGATTCCTATGTATCACCGTAGGATTGCGTTTTCTCGGACGCAAGAGGGCCGCGGCGACCTCCTGGCGCCGCCTCTCGTCCTGCGGGCCTCCTCTCGGAGGACGAGGGGGGCGGCCGGAACCAGACTCCAGGGGGATACGAGGTGTCGTACCGGTGTTCTAGGCTCGCGGCATGTCGTGGACGCGGGCACTTCTCGCCGCGCTCGCCGTCTGTGTCCTGCTGCTGACCGGATCCGCGGGCTGCGGAACCAGTGGTACGGATGAACAGAAGAACGGCGGCGACTCGCCCGCACCCGTGGGCAAGGTCCTCAAGGACACGGACCAGGAAGGTCGCCACTACCGGGAAGTGGGCAAGAAGGACGCGCCCGACGTCGGCATCGAGGTGCAGCCGAACGCCGACGACAGCTGGCGCGTCCGGCTGACCCTCGAGGACTTCCGCCTCTCGCCCGCCGGCGCGAAGGCGAAGGCGGTGGCCGGCCGCGGGTTCGTCCGCCTGTTCGTGGACGATCGCCCCGTCGCCCGGCTGCGCACCCTCGAGTGCCGCCTCTCCGCCCGCTTCGTCCCACACGGCACCCATCACGTCACCGCGCGCCTGTACGCCGACGACGGCACGGTGTGGGCCGTGGACGGCGAGCCGGTCGAGAGCACGGCGGACATCACGGCGTCGTCGCTGTCGGCGCCGTCGGGGACCGGCGGGTCGCCGGACCCCGACGGGACTGCGAGCGGCGCGCTGAGCGCACCGGGCCCCACGTTCCGTACTGAGGGGCGAGGTTCCCCGGACCGCGGCGGAAAGGCATCATGAAGCCCGTGCCCCAAGCGACATCGCTCCGCCGAGCGCCCGTGCAGCGGCGCAGTGCCGAACGGCTGACCAGGATCCTCGACGCCTGCGCCGACCTCCTCGACGAGGTCGGCTACGACGCCCTCAGCACCCGTGCCGTCGCCCTGCGCGCTGGCGTCCCCATCGGCTCGGTCTACCGCTTCTTCGGCAACAAGCGCGCGATGGCCGACGCGCTCGCCCAGCGCAACCTGGAGCACTACACCGTTCGCGTCACCGAGCGCCTCCAGGAGGCCGGCGAGGGGGGCTGGCGGGCGGCCATGGACGCCGTACTCGACGAGTACCTGGCCATGAAGCGCACCGCACCCGGCTTCACCCTCGTCGACTTCGGCAACCAGATCCCGGTCGGCTCCCGCTACGCCGAACCCAACCACCGCGTCGCCGACCGCCTCACCGACCTCCTCTCCGGCTACCTCGACCGCGAACCGGACGAGGACCTGCGCCGTACCTTCCTCGTCGCCGTGGAAGCCGCCGACACCCTCGTCCACCTCGCCTTCCGGGTCGCTCCGGAGGGCGACGAGAAGATCATCGGGGAGACCCGGGAGCTGCTGCGGGCGTACTTGGCGCGCGTGCTGGACTGACGGCTCGCGAATTCCCGACGTCACCCCCGACGAACCCTCCCCTCCATGCGTACCGGTCGGTATGCTCGGCCGGAGTTCGAGCGTCACTGTCGCCGCCATCCTCCGGGAGGACCCGTGTCCACCATCGACTCCCGCACCGCCCTGCGCATCTGCCCCCTCTGCGAGGCCACCTGCGGCCTCACCCTCACCATCGAAAGGACCCGGGTGACCGGCGCCCGTGGTGACCGGGACGACGTGTTCAGCCGCGGGTTCATCTGCCCCAAGGGGGCCTCCTTCGGGGCCGTCGACGGCGATCCCGACCGGCTGCGCACCCCCCTGGTGCGCAAGGACGGCGAGCTGCGCGAGGCCACCTGGGAGGAGGCCTTCGACGCGGTCGCCGCCGGGATCCGGACCGTCGTCGAGCGGTACGGCGCGAACTCCGTCGGCGTCGTCCTCGGCAACCCCAACGTGCACACCATGGCCGGCGCGCTCTACCCGCCGGTGCTCCTCGCGGGCCTGGGCACCCGCGGCGTCTTCACCGCGTCCACGGTCGACCAGATGCCCAAGCACGTCTCCAGCGGCCTGCTGTACGGCGACGCCAACGCGATCCCCGTACCGGACCTCGACCACACGGACCACCTGCTGTTGCTCGGCGCCAACCCCCTGGAGTCCAACGGGAGTCTGTGCACCGCCCCCGATTTCCCCGGCAAGCTCAAGGCGCTCAAGGCCCGCGGCGGCACGCTCACGGTCGTTGATCCCCGCCGCACCCGCACCGCCAAGCTCGCCGACCGGCACATCGCGATCCGGCCCGGCACCGACGCCCTGCTGCTCGCGGCGATGGCTCACGTCCTCTTCGAGGAGGGCCTCGTGGACCTCGGTGACCTGGCCCCCCATGTGCAAGGGGTCGACGAACTCTCCGCATCCGTACAGGACTTCACCCCCGAGGCCGTGGCCGACGCCTGCGACGTGGACGCCGTCACGATCCGCACCCTCGCCCGCGAACTCGCCGCCGCCCCCACCGCCGCCGTATACGGCCGCATCGGCAGCTGCACAGTGCCCCACGGCACCCTCGCCAGCTGGCTCGTCGACGTCCTCAACATCCTCACCGGCAACCTCGACCGCCCCGGCGGCGCCCTCTTCCCGCAGGCGGCCACCGACAGGACGCCGCGCCCCGCCGGGCCCGGCCACGGCTTCGCTCTCGGGCGCTGGCGCTCCCGGGTCAGCGGTCACCCGGAGGCGAAGGGGGAGCTGCCGCTCTCCGCGCTCGCCGAGGAGATCGACACGGCCACCGAGGAGGGGGAGCCGATCCGCGCGCTCGTCGCCGTCGCCGCCAACCCGGTGCTGTCCGCCCCCGACGGCGACCGGCTCGACAAGGCCCTGGACTCGCTCGACTTCATGGTCAGCGTCGACCCGTACCTGAACGAGACCTCGCGCCACGCCCACGTCGTGCTGCCGCCGCCCCCGCCCTCCCAGAGCCCGCACCACGACTTCGCCTTCAACACCCTCGCCGTCCGCAACCAGGTCCGCTACACCCGCCCCGCCGTGCCCCTGGAGCCCGGCCGGATGGCCGAGACCGAGATCCTGGCCCGGCTGATCCTGGCCGCGACCGGCATGCACGGCGCCGACCCGGCCGCCGTAGACGCGATGGTCATCGACCAGACCCTCGGCAAGGCGGTCAAGGAGCCGCACTCCCCGGTCCACGGCCGCGACCCCCGCGAACTCGCCGCACAGCTCACCGGTGGGACCGGCCCCGAGCGGCGGCTCGACCTGATGCTGCGCCTCGGACCGTACGGCGACGGTTTCGGCGTACGACCTGACGGACTGAGCCTGGAGAAACTGCTCGCACATCCGCACGGCATCGACCTCGGGCCGCTGAGCCCGCGCCTGCCGCAGCCGCTGAAGACCCCGAGCGGCAAGGTCGAGCTGCTGCCGCAGCCGATCGCCGGCGACCTGCCCCGCCTCCGCCGGGCCCTGCACGAGCGACCCGCCGGCCTCGTCCTCGTCGGCCGCCGCCATCTGCGCTCCAACAACAGCTGGATGCACAACGTGCCCGCCCTGACCGGTGGCACCAACCGCTGCACCCTGCACATCCACCCCGAGGACGCCGAACGGCTGGGCGTACGGGACGGGGCACCCGTGCGCGTCAAGGGCGCCGGGGGAGAGGTGACCGCCCCCGCCGAGGTCACCGACGGCGTGCGCCGGGGAGTGGTGAGCCTGCCGCACGGCTGGGGTCACGACCGGCCCGGCACCCGGCTCAGCCACGCCGCCGCCGACCCCGGAGTCAACGTCAACCAGATCCTCGACGGCAGCCAGCTCGACCCCCTCTCGGGCAACGCCGTCCTCAACGGAGTGCCCGTCGAAGTCGCCGCCGTGACCGAAAAGTTCCCCGCTCTGACCTGAGCAAAGCTGTGACCAGGAGTTTTGCGCTTATTGCTCGCACGTCAACGTCTTGTTAACGCCATTTGACGCGGCCTAACGTCATCGCACCGCCGGCCCTGGTGGGAGTTCAAGGGCGAACGTTAGGTATCCACTCATGTTGACCATCCTCGGCTTCGCCATGATCGCGACCTTCCTGGTCCTGATCATGCTGAAGAAGATGTCGCCGATCGCGGCGCTCGTACTGATCCCGGCACTGTTCTGTGTGTTCGTGGGAAAGGGCGCCAAGCTCGGTGACTACGTCATCGACGGCGTCACCAGCCTCGCCCCCACCGCGGCGATGCTCATGTTCGCGATCGTCTACTTCGGTGTGATGATCGACGTCGGCCTCTTCGACCCGGTCGTGCGCGGGATTCTGAAGTTCGCCAAGGCCGACCCGATGCGGATCGTCGTCGGCACCGCCGTACTCGCCGCGATCGTCTCGCTCGACGGCGACGGCTCGACCACCTTCATGATCACGGTCTCGGCGATGTACCCGCTGTACAAGCGCCTCAAGATGAGCCTGGTCGTGATGACCGGTGTCGCCGCCATGGCCAACGGCGTGATGAACACCCTGCCGTGGGGCGGCCCCACCGCCCGCGCCGCCACCGCGCTCAAGCTGGACGCCAGCGACATCTTCGTCCCGATGATCCCGGCCCTGCTGGTCGGCCTCCTCGGCGTCTTCATCCTCTCCTACGTCCTCGGTGTGCGTGAGCGCAGGCGGCTGGGCGTGCTGACGCTGGGCGAGGTCCTGGTGGAGGAGAAGGCCGAGGAGAAGGAGACCGAGACGGTGCTCGTGGGCGCCGGCGGCTCCGGCGACGCCAAGGCACCCGCCCGCACCGGCGGCGCCGGCTCCGGCACCGACGCGGCGGACGACGACGAGGACGACGACTTCCAGGGCCTCGACCAGAACCGGGCCACCCTGCGTCCCAAGCTCCTGTGGTTCAACGCGCTGCTCACGGTCGTGCTGCTCACCGCCATGATCATGGAGTACCTGCCGATCCCGGTGCTCTTCCTGATCGGCGCCGCGCTCGCGCTCACCGTGAACTTCCCGCACATCCCCGACCAGAAGGCCCGCCTCGCCGCCCACGCGGACAACGTCCTCAACGTCTCCGGCATGGTCTTCGCCGCCGCCGTCTTCACCGGCGTCCTCCAGGGCACCGGCATGGTGGACCACATGGCCAAGTGGATGGTGGACGTCATCCCGGAGGGCATGGGCCCGCACATGGCCCTCGTCACCGGCGTCCTGAGCCTCCCGCTCACCTACTTCATGTCCAACGACGGCTTCTACTTCGGCGTCCTCCCGGTCCTCGCCGAGGCCGGCGCGGCGCACGGCGTCTCGCCGCTGGAGATGGCCCGTGCCTCGCTGGTCGGCCAGCCGCTGCACATGTCGAGCCCGCTCGTCCCGGCCGTGTACGTCCTGGTCGGCATGGCCAAGGTCGAGTTCGGCGACCACACCAGGTTCGTGGTCAAGTGGGCCGCGCTGACATCTCTGATCATCCTCGGGGCAGGGATCCTCTTCGGGATCATCTGATGGACCCCTCGACCGACTCTCCATGGAGGGAACGACCGTGAGGCCCGGTGGGAACCGCGGCTGGCTGCTCCGCCTCGTCATCGCCTTCAGCTTCGCGCAGGGGGCGGTGTCGATGGCCCGGCCCGCCGTGTCCTACCGGGCCCTCGCGCTGGGCGCGGACGAGCGGGCGATCGGCGTGATCGCGGGTGTGTACGCGCTGCTCCCGCTCTTCGCCGCGGTACCGCTGGGCCGCCGCACCGACCACGGCCGCTGCGCCCCACTGCTGCCCGTCGGCGTGGCCTTGATATCCGGCGGCTGCGCATTCAGCGGCCTCGCCAACTCCCTCTGGGCGATGGCGATCTGGAGCGGGGTGATGGGCCTCGGCCACCTCTGCTTCGTGATCGGCGCCCAGTCGCTCGTGGCCCGCCAGTCCGCCCCGCACGAACAGGACCGCAACTTCGGCCACTTCACCATCGGCGCCTCCCTCGGCCAGCTCGTCGGTCCGATGGCGGCGGGCGCGCTGATCGGCGCCCCGGACATGGCGGGCACCAGCGCACTCGCCCTGCTCGTCGCGGGTGCGGGAGCCGCGGTCGCGTTCACGTCGCTGTGGCGCATAGAGGACCGTACGACGGTCAAGTCCCGTCCGGGACAAGGCGACCGCGTCCCCGTCCAGCGCATCCTGCGCGCCGGGGGCGTACCCGCGGGCATCTTCATCAGCCTCTCCGTGCTCTCCGCGACCGACATCCTCACCGCCTACCTCCCGGTGGTCGGCGAACACCGTGGGATCGCCCCCTCCGTGATCGGCCTCCTGCTCAGCCTGCGCGCCGCGGCCACCATCGCCTGCCGCCTGGTGCTGACGCCGCTGCTGCGGCTGCTGGGCCGGGCGCTGCTCCTCACCGTCACCTGTCTGCTGGCGGCCGTGCTGTGCGCCGGCATCGCGCTGCCGGTGCCGGTGTGGGCGCTGGCCCTGATACTCGCCGCCCTCGGCTTCTGCCTCGGCGTCGGACAGCCGCTGTCCATGACGACGGTCGTCCAGGCCGCCCCCGACGGCGCCCGCTCCACCGCCCTCGCCCTGCGCCTGACCGGCAACCGTCTGGGCCAGGTCGCCGCGCCCGCCGCGGCGGGCCTGATCGCGGGAATCGGGGGGGTGGCGGCGCCGTTCGTGATGCTCGGCGCGCTGCTGCTCGTGTCCTCCGGGGTCGCGCTGCGTTCGCCGGGCGGGCCGACCGGGGGGCGGGCGCCGGACGCCGAGCCCCGCAGGGCGGCGGTCGCACTGGACCGGAAGAGGGATGTCTGACGGGAGGTAGGGCGCTGCTCCCACCATCCGCGGCGCGGACGTGAAAAAGAGTCAGATCAACCGGGATTTGTATGAAAATGTTCTGACTCAGAGGGGCCTGTATGTCCACCGCGCTTCTTCCGCGCCGCGCCGGCACGCGCACCGCCGTCCTCGCGGCGCTCACCGTCACCGTCGGCGCTCTGGCGGGGACGACGCCGGCCGTCGCCGTGCCGGCCGCGCCCAGTGACCCCGACACCGTCAGGATTCACAGCGTGGAGGCGTTGCGTACGACGCCACCCGGCGACACGAAGGACGAAGAGAAGGTCTGCAAGTTCTACATCGACGCCACCGGGTTCGACATCAACCAGGCCGTCAAGTGGTCCGTCGTGACGCAGCCGCTCGTGCCGGGCGGCGCGACCCGCGACGGCCTTCTCGATCTCCCGGACGGCACGGGCAGCAGCGAGATCGTGTCGCTGCCCGACGGCATCCACAAGCTCACGTGGAACTTCGTCGGCGCGGCTGGTGCGGGCAAGACCAAGGTGTTCACGGTCGATTGCCCGGCGTCGACCACGTCCTCGGCCCCCAACGGCGGTCCGCCCGCCGCCGGCGGCCTCGCCCGCGCCGACGCCTTCACCCCGGTCGCCGGTGCCGCCGCCGTGGGCCTGGCCGCCCTCGGCGGGGTGGCCTGGTTCCGGCTCGCCGCTCGTATGGCGCCGCGTGTGCGCGGCCGCCCGGAGCCCGCGCGGCCGCCCGGGCGGCCGCGACCCGTCGGCCCCCGCCGCCCCCCAGGTCCGGCCGACGCCCGCCCCCGCCCCCGCACCGCCCCCTGCCACGCTTCCGCGCCACCCGACTGGCCATCCCCTACCTGGACCTCGAGGCCCCGGGCACGGCCCTCCGGCTCGCCCGGCGCCTCCCCACGCCCCCCGGACGACCGTCCGAACCTGGTGGGCTGGTACGCAGACGGCCCGTGCGGCGAACCCGGCAGGACCGCCCGCGCCCGCTGAACGTGGCCGTCCGCTTTCTCACCGACTGGACCGGAGTGCCGGATCCCGCCCCCTCTCTTCCCCCGACCGGGCACCGTCCGTTAACTTCCGTGACGCACAATCCCGTACGACCCGCACGGGACTTTCGACCGCGGAGCACCAGCGCCCAAGTCAGCCCCCGGGGGCCCTGCCATGACACGCGCCATCTCCCTGCACGACGTGAGCAAGACCTACACGCGAGGCGTCCGCGTGGTGGACCGGCTGTCGCTGGACATCGCGCCCGGCGAGTTTCTCGTGCTGCTCGGCCCCTCCGGCTGCGGCAAGTCCACGGTGCTCAGAATGATCGCCGGCCTGGAGGAGATCACCGGGGGGCAGCTGCTGCTCGACGGCGAGTACGCCAACGACCTGCTCCCCTCCGAGCGGGACATGGCGATGGTCTTCCAGAACTTCGCTCTCTACCCGAACATGACGAGCCGCGGCAACATCGGCTTCCCGCTGCGCATCGAGGCACCCGGCGAGGACCCGAACCCGCGCGTGGACGCCACCGCCCGCATGCTGGGCATCGAGGACCTCCTGGACCGCCTGCCCGCCCAGCTCTCCGGCGGCGAACGCCAGCGCGTCGCCATGGGCCGGGCGATCGCCCGCCACCCCTCCGCCTTCCTGATGGACGAACCGCTGTCCAACCTGGACGCCAAGCTTCGCAACCACCTGCGCGCCGAAATCGCCGCCCTCACCCGGCAGCTGGGCGTCACCACGGTGTACGTCACCCACGACCAGGCCGAGGCCATGTCGCTCGGCGACCGGGTCGCCGTCCTGCGCGGCGGGGTACTCCAGCAACTGGACACCCCCCGCAGGGTGTACGCGCTGCCGCGCAACGTCTTCGTCGCCGCCTTCATCGGCACCCCGCGCATCAACCTCCTGCGCGGCCTGGTCCGCGCCCCGCTGGACGGCGCGATGACCATCAGCCTCGGCAAGCAGTACCTGCGGCTGCCCGAGCCCCTCTGCCTGGACCACCAGCTGCTCCGCGTCCAGCAGGGCCGCGAGGTCATCGTCGGCCTGCGCTCGGAGGCCGTCCGCATCGCCAAAGCGGCCGACGCCCGCCCCGGCGAGGTGGCGATCAGCGGGCTGGTCGAGCACGTGGAGTTCCAGGGCCACGAGGTCCTCGTCCACTTCAACACCGGCTCCCGCCCGGCCCTCGTACCGGACCTGGAGGCCCCACGCCCCGCCGCCCCCGCGGACCGGCGCCGCCGCCGCGAGGGCACGGTCCTGGACCGCTTCCGGGAGCGGGCGGGCGCCCTGCGCGCCGGCCCGGTGGTGGTCCTGGACGACCCGACGGATGCCGCCCCCGAACCCGCCCAGGCCGACGGCCGTCTCCCCGGCGACCTCGTCGTGCGCACCACCCCCGACATGGACCTCCGCCGGGGCATGCACGTCCCCCTCCTCGTCGACATCGCCCATCTGTTCGTCTTCGACCAGCACGGCGAACGTATTTCCCCGGCCCCGGCGCGGCTGCCCGACCTGGATGAGTGACGCCCGCCAGGTATGGGCACATGAACGTTCGGCTGACCCGGACACGGGCCATCATCACGACCGCCGCCGTCCTGCTCCACCGACGCGCAGTTCACGCGCTTCGTCGTCCGGAAGGGGCAGGAGGCCGTGGCGAGGGTGGACGACAGGGTGCGGGTCGACTTCTGATGGCGTGAGGTGCCCGGCCGATCCCATGAACGTCTGGCGCCCAAAAACTAACGCCGCTAGTTTATGTGGCGGACGACGCAGCCCCGCCCAGGAGGACGCACGATGAAGGCACACGACGGCATGTACATCGACGGTGAGTGGCGCCCCGCCACCTGCCCGGACTCGATCGAGGTCGTGAACCCGGCCGACGAACAGGTCGTCGGACGGGTCCCGGCAGGCAGCGCCGAGGACGTCGACGCCGCCGTACGGGCCGCCCGTGCCGCCCTTCCGGGCTGGGCCGCGACCGCCCCCGCCGAGCGGGCCGCGCGCCTGGCCGCCCTCCGGGACGTCCTCTCGGCCCGCAAGGACGAGATCGCCGAGACGGTCACCGCCGAACTCGGCTCGCCCCTGAAGTTCTCGCAGGCCGTCCACGCGGCCGTGCCGATCGCCGTCGCCGGTTCCTACGCCGAGCTGGCGACGACGTACGCCTTCGAGGAGAAGGTCGGCAACTCGACCGTCCTCCACGAGCCCATCGGCGTGGTCGGCGCGATCACGCCCTGGAACTACCCCCTGCACCAGATCGTCGCCAAGGTGGCCCCGGCGCTGGCCGCGGGCTGCACGGTGGTCCTGAAGCCCGCCGAGGACACCCCGCTCGTCGCCCAGCTCTTCGCCGAGGCGGTCCATGAGGCGGGTGTCCCCGCGGGCGTCTTCAACCTGGTCACCGGCCTCGGCCCGGTCGCCGGACAGGCCCTCGCCGAACATCCGGACGTCGACCTGGTCTCCTTCACCGGCTCCACGGCCGTCGGCCGACAGATCGGCGCCACGGCCGGTGCCGCCGTCAAGAAGGTCGCCCTCGAACTCGGCGGCAAGTCCGCCAACGTCATCCTGCCGAGCGCCGACCTGGCCAAGGCGGTCAACGTCGGCGTCGCCAACGTCATGTCCAACTCCGGGCAGACGTGCAGTGCCTGGACGCGGATGCTCGTACACCGGGAGCAGTACGACGAGGCCGTCGAGCTGGCCGCCGCGGCCGCCGCGAAGTACGGCGACCGCATCGGCCCGGTCGTGAACGCCAAGCAGCAGGCACGGGTGCGGAGTTACATCGAGAAGGGCGTGACGGAAGGCGCCCGGCTGGTCGCGGGTGGACCCGAATCCCCCCGCGAACAGGGGTACTTCGTCAGCCCCACCGTCTTCGCCGACGTCACCCCTGACATGACCATCGCCCAGGAGGAGATCTTCGGCCCGGTCCTGTCGATCCTCCGCTACGAGGACGAGGACGACGCCCTGCGCATCGCCAACGGCACGGTCTACGGCCTCGCGGGCGCCGTCTGGGCCGGCGACGAGGAGGAGGCGGTGGCCTTCGCGCGCCGCCTGGAGACCGGGCAGGTCGACATCAACGGTGGACGCTTCAACCCCCTTGCTCCCTTCGGCGGTTACAAGCAGTCGGGCGTCGGCCGCGAACTCGGCACGCACGGCCTCGCCGAGTACCTCCAGACCAAGTCCCTGCAGTTCTGAGGAGCGTTCACGTGGTTCGTGCCGCCGTACTCCCCGCCGTCGGCGCTCCTCTGGAGATCGCCGAGATCGACCTCCCGGACCCCGGCCCCGGCCAGGTCCGCGTCCGGCTCGCCGCCGCCGGGGTCTGCCACTCCGACCTGTCCCTGTCCAACGGCACCATGCGCGTCCCTGTCCCCGCCGTCCTCGGCCACGAGGGCGCCGGCACGGTCGTCGCCGTCGGCGAAGGGGTCACGCACATCCGTTCCGGCGACGCCGTGGTCCTCAACTGGGCGCCGTCCTGCGGAAGTTGCCACGCCTGCTCACTCGGCGAGGTCTGGCTGTGCGCCAATGCGCTGAACGGCGCCGCCGATGTGTACGCGCGTCGTACGTCCGACGGCGGCGACCTCCACCCCGGTCTGAACGTCGCCGCGTTCGCCGAGGAGACGGTCGTCTCGGCGGCCTGCGTCCTCCCGGTCCCGGACGGCGTCCCCCTGGCCGACGCCGCCCTCCTCGGCTGCGCGGTCCTCACCGGCTACGGCGCCGTCCACCACTCGGCACAGGTCCGCCCGGGCGAGACGGTCGCGGTGTACGGCGTCGGGGGAGTGGGCCTCGCCGCCCTCCAGGCGGCCCGGATCGCGGGCGCGTCCAGGATCGTCGCGGTCGACGTCTCCCCGGAGAAGGAGGAGCTGGCGCGAGGCGCGGGCGCCACCGACTACGTCGTGGCCTCCGACACCACCGCACGCGAGATCCGCGCCCTCACCGACAAGCAGGGCGTCGACGTGGCCGTCGAGTGCGTGGGCCGAGCGGCGACGATCCGCACGGCCTGGGACTCCACCCGCCGGGGCGGCCGTACGACGGTCGTCGGCATCGGCGGCAAGGACCAGCAGGTCACCTTCAACGCCCTGGAGATCTTCCACTGGGGCCGGACCCTGGCGGGCTGCGTCTACGGCAACTCCGACCCTGCCCGGGACCTGCCGGTGCTCGCCGAACACGTCCGGGCGGGCCGCCTGGACCTGGGCGCGCTGGTGACGGAACGGATCGGCCTGGAGGGCATCCCGGCGGCGTTCGAGAACATGCTGGCGGGGAAGGGCGGCAGGGCGCTCGTCGTGTTCTGAGGCCTGTGGGGCGCCCGGAGCCCTCAGGTGCTCCGGGCAACCTTCCCGCACGACCGTTGACCACATACCGTCCGGTCAGTATGTTCCCGGGAACGTCCCCACCGCACCCACCGGAGCGTGCACGCATGGACACAGCACCACCCGCTCACCCCGCCGGCACCTCGATGGCCGTCTCCGGCTACATCATCGGGCTCGCGGTGATCGCCCTGCTCTCCACCAAGGTCCTTGCGGACCGGGCTCGTTCACGCTGACGGCCCGGCCGCCTTCTGGGCCCGCGGCTCCGCAGCCGCTCCCGGAGCCGCGGGCTTCGGCGTGCGCGAGCGCGACACCGCGACTCCGGCCAGGCACAGCAGTCCGCCCGCCAGGGTGAGCAGCCCCGGCACCTCGCCGAGCGCCACCCACGACATGAGGACGACCAGGGCGGGCACGGCGTACGTGGTCGCGCCCATCCGGCTGGCGGTCGTCCGGGACAGGGCGTACGCCCACGTCGTGAAGGCCAGCGCGGTCGGGAACACGCCCAGATACGCCATGTTGAGGGTCGCCGAGACCGGCGCGTCGGCGGCCTCGTGGACGAGCTGACCGGCGAAAGGCAGACACACCACGGCCCCGACCAGACACCCGAACGTCGTCACCTGCAACACGCTCGCCCGGCCCAGGGCGGGCTTCTGCGCCACGACTCCGGCCGCGTAGCCGACCGCGGCGAGCAGACACAGCACCACGCTGAGCACCGACGACCCGCCGCCGCCCGACATCGACAGCCCGACCGTGACCGCACCCGCGAACGACACCGCCATCCCCGCGAGCAGCCGCGGCGGCATGACATCCCCCAGCAGCCGTGCACCCAGCAGGGCGATCAGGATCGGCCCGATGTTCACGACCAGGGCCGCCGTACCGGCGTCCACCTGCTGCTCGCCCCAGTTCAGGGCCACCATGTAGAAGCCGAACCACAAGACCCCGGATATCGCGATCCCCCGCCACGCCGACCGCGGCGGCAACCCCTCCCGCCGCACAAGACAGATCACCCCCAGCGCCAGCGCCCCCGCGAGCAACCGCCCGAGCGCCAAGGCCCCCGGCGAGTACGCCTCACCCGCACTGCGGATCGACACGAACGCGGAGGCCCACAGCACGACGGTGACGGTGGCGGCACCGGCGGCGAGTAGCTGGGAACGACGGGCGGGTCGATCCGCAGTGCGGGAGAGGCTCATCATGCTCCAGAGGCTAGAAGGGAAGTGGGGTCGAGGGCTCGCGGATTTCGGACGTCGAAGGGGGCCGGGTAACAGGCCGTGTCACTGGGCATGGGAACCGCGGTGCCTGGAAGCGGCGTGCAACCGCGCCCCCCAGGGCCTGCGGTGCCCGGCAAGCGGGCCTGCGCCGCACCCCCCAGGGGCGCGGGGAACTGCGCGACCAGCCCGCACGCACCCGCACCCGGCACACCGCACAAGCGCCCACCCCCGCAGCCGCCCGCCCAAGCTCAGCGCAGCGCAACCGCCGAGATCCCCAGCAGCTCCGACAGCGCCCGCTCACCCGCCGCCGTCACCTTCACCGCCCGCTCGGACCCGATACGCACGCACCACCCCGCGTCCAGGGCGTGCCGGCACAGCGCCGCACCCGCCACACCCGCAAGATGAGGCCGACGTTCCGTCCAGTCCAGGCAGGCACGGGCAAGCGGGCGACGGCTCGTACGGTCGAGGCGGATTCCGGCGGCGTCGAACCAGCCCAGACCCGCGTCCGTGAGCGCGAAGCCGGTGTCCTGGCGGAGCAGTTCCCGCGACGTCAGGGCGTCGGTGACCGCGATGCCGAGCCGCCCCGCGAGATGGTCGTAACAGGTGCGGCCGCGGGCCATCGCCGACCCGGCGCTGGACTCGCGCAGGTTTCGGGGCCGTACGGCATCGCCGCCGGGGGCGACCTGCGCGGCGAGGTCCTCCACCAGCTGGGCGACCCGCGCGTCGGCCAGGCGGACGTACCGGTGCCGCCCCTGACGCTCCTCGGCCAGCAGCCCGCCCGCCACGAGCCTGCCGAGATGCTCGCTCAGCGTCGACGCGGCGACGCCCGCGTGCCGGGCCAGTTCACCGGCGGTCCACGCCCGCCCGTCCAGCAGCGCGAGCAGACACGCTGCCCGGGTCTCGTCGGCGACGAGACCGGCGAGACGGGCCAGTGGGGCCGCCCGTGGGTCCTTGGTGGTCATGCCTTCCAGCATGGAGCACGGACACTTCGGCGCCGGCCGAACTATGCGGTGCGCCGCACCTGGTCGTACTGCTGCACCAGCCCGTCCAGCAGCGCGGTCAGCCCCGTTTCGAAGGCCCGCTCGTCGATCTTCTCCTGCTGCTCGGCGAGGAGGTGGGCCTGCCCGAGGTGCGGGTACTCGGCGGGGTCGTACGCGCCGGCGTCGTCCACGAAGCCCCCGGCGAAAGAGCCGAGCGCGGAACCCATGACGAAGTACCGCATCAGCGCGCCGATGGAGGTGGCCTGCGCCGGCGGCCAGCCCGCCTCGACCATCGCGCCGTAGACGGCGTCGGCGAGACGGAGCCCGGCCGGGCGGCGGCCGGGGCCGCGGGCCAGCACCGGGACGATGTTCGGATGGTCCCGCAGAGCCGCCCGGTAGGAGACCGCCCAGTCGTGCAGCGCGGTCCGCCAGTCCCGCCCGCCCTCGAACATCGACAGGTCGACCTGCGCGCTCACCGAGTCGGCGACCGCCTCCAGGATCTCGTCCTTGGTGCGGAAGTGGTTGTACAGCGAGGGCCCGCTGACCCCGAGCTCGGCGGCGAGCCGACGCGTGGAGACGGCTGCCAGGCCCTCCGCGTCCACCAGCACGCGGGCGGCCTCGACGATCCGGTCGGTACTGAGGAGGGGCTTGCGCGGTCGGGCCATGGCGCACATAGTAGGGCTGCGGAAAGAAACTAGCAGTGCTAATTTAAATGTACGGCCTCACGTGGGGGGACTGGACATGAACCTCGAGCTCAGCGAGGAGCAGGCGGCCGTCCGGCAGCTGGCCAGGGACTTCGTGGACCGCGAGATCGCCCCCCACGTCATCGCCTGGGACCGCGCCGAGGAAGTCGACCGCTCGATCGTCAAGAAGCTCGGCGAGGTCGGCTTCCTGGGGCTGACCGTCGACGAGGAGTACGGCGGCTCGGGCGGCGACCACCTCGCGTACTGCCTGGTCACGGAGGAGCTCGGCCGCGGCGACTCCTCCGTGCGCGGGATCGTCTCCGTCTCACTCGGGCTGGTCGCCAAGACCATCGCCGCGTGGGGAAGCGAGGAGCACAAGCGGCAGTGGCTGCCGGGCCTCACCTCCGGCGCGTACGTCGGCTGCTTCGGCCTCACCGAGCCGGGCACCGGGTCCGACGCGGGCAACCTCTCCACACGCGCGGTGCGCGACGGCGACCACTGCCTCCTCACCGGCACCAAGATGTTCATCACCAACGGCACCTGGGCCGACGTCGTGCTCCTGTTCGCCCGCTCCACCGACGCCCCCGGCCACAAGGGCGTCTCCGCATTCCTCGTCCCGACCGACACCCCCGGCCTGACCCGCCGCACCATCCACGGCAAGCTGGGCCTGCGTGGCCAGGCGACGGCGGAGCTGGTCCTCGAGGACGTGCGCGTACCCGCCTCCGCGATGCTGGGTGCGGAGGGCAAGGGCTTCTCGGTCGCCATGTCGGCCCTGGCCAAGGGCCGGATGTCGGTGGCGGCGGGCTGCGTCGGCATAGCGCAGGCGGCCCTGGACGCGGCGGTCCGGTACGCGACCGAGCGCGAACAGTTCGGCAAGGCCATCGCCCACCACCAGCTCGTCCAGGAACTGATCAGCGACATCGCCGTCGACGTGGACGCGGCCCGCCTGCTGACGTGGCGGGTGGCCGACCTGATCGACCGCGGCCTGCCCTTCGCCACCGAGTCCTCGAAGGCCAAACTCTTCGCTTCGGAGGCGGCCGTCCGTGCCGCGAACAACGCCCTCCAGGTCTTCGGCGGCTACGGCTACATCGACGAGTACCCGGCGGGCAAGCTGCTGCGGGACGCCCGCGTGATGACCCTCTACGAGGGCACCAGTCAGATCCAGAAGCTGGTCATAGGCCGGGCCTTGACGGGGATCTCGGCGTTCTGAGGTCTTCTGAGGTCTTCTGAGGTCTTCTCTGAGTACGCCTCTGAGTACTTCGGCGGATGTGGCACGGCCCACGTCCGCCGATCCTTGTCCCCATGAGTGACACACAGGGCAAGCAGCAGAACACGGCCGCCTTCTACGGACAGGCCGTCGCGTCCTTCTCCGTGGCCATGGCGGCCACCGGCATAGGCATCTACAACCTTCACGGTGACGCCTGGGTGCGCGGCTTCCTCGCGATCGCCGTCCTGTACCTGGTGACCTCCACCTTCACTCTGTCGAAGGTGATCCGGGACCGCCAGGAGGCGGCGAGCGGGGCGTACAACCCGTTCGAGAAGCTCTGAACCCGTTCCGCGCAGCGCTGAGCGGCCGCGCTAAGCGCCCGCTCACCTTCGGCGGTATGGTGTGGGTCGTACAGCGGAGAGGGGTCAGTGATGAGTACGGCGGAGGAGACGGCCGGCGGCGAGACGTCGGCGTGGGGCGAGGTCACGCCCGACGCGGCCCGGCGGCTGCTCGTCGCCGCGGTGGAGGCCTTCGCCGAGCGCGGCTACCACGCCACGACGACCCGTGACATCGCGGGCCGCGCGGGCATGAGTCCGGCCGCGCTCTACATCCACTACAAGACCAAGGAAGAACTGCTCCACCGCATCAGCAGGATCGGCCACGAGAAGGCCGTGGAGATCCTGCGGGTGGCGGCCGGCGGTGAGGGCAGCGCGGCCGAGCGGCTCGCCGACGCCGTCACCTCCTTCGTCCGCTGGCACGCGGGTGGTCGTACCACCGCGCGGGTCGTGCAGTACGAACTCGACTCGCTCGGCCCGGACGCCCGCGCCGAGATCCTCGCCCTGCGCCGACAGTGCAACGCCGAGGTGCGCGGCATCCTCGAGGACGGCGTGGCGACCGGCGAGTTCGACGTCCTCGACGTCCACGGCACGACGCTCGCAGTGCTCTCCCTGTGCGTCGACGTGGCCCGCTGGTTCAACGTCAACGGTCCCCGGACCCCCGAGGAGGTCGGCGAGCTCTACGCCGACCTCGTGCTGCGGATGGTGGGGGCGAAGTAGCCCGCCGGCGCGTCAGAGGTAGTACCGGGACACGGACTCCGCGACGCACACCGGCTTGTCCCCGCCCTCGCGCTCCACGGTGAAGGCGACGGTCACCTGCACGCCACCCGGCACATCGTCGACGCCGGTGATGGCGGCGGTCGAGCGCAGCCGGGAGCCGACCGGGACCGGAGCGGGGAATCGGACCTTGTTCGTCCCGTAGTTGACGCCCATCTTCACGCCCTCGACCTTGATCAGCTGGGGCCCGAAGAGCGGGAGCAGGGACAGGGTCAGGTAACCGTGCGCGATGGTTGTTCCGAACGGCCCCGACGCGGCCCGCTCCGGATCGACGTGGATCCACTGGTGATCACCTGTGGCCTCCGCGAACAGGTCGATCCGCTTCTGGTCGACCTCCAGCCAGTCGGTGTACCCCAGCTGCTCGCCCACTGCACCCTTCAGGTCGTCGGTGGACGCGAAGATCCTCGGCTCTGCCATGTCCCGGCCTTTCGTGTGATGTCTAAGCGACTGCTTAGCATGGTCGGCCGCGCACCTCATGTCAACGGACCGGCACGATGAGCGGGTGGGTAGGCTTCCAGGGGTGCCCCAGATCCACGAGAAGATCCATGAGCTCACGGTCGGCCAGCTCGCCGCCCGCAGCGGCGCCGCCGTCTCCGCCCTGCACTTCTACGAGTCCAAGGGCCTGATCAGCAGCCGCCGCACCACGGGCAACCAACGCCGCTACTCCCGGGACACCCTGCGCCGGGTCGCCTTCGTCCGCGCCGCCCAACGCGTCGGCATCCCGCTCGCCACGATCCGCGAGGTCCTCGCCCAGCTCCCCGAGGAACGCACTCCCACCCGCGAGGACTGGGCCCGCCTCTCCGAGGCCTGGCGCTCCGAACTCGACGAACGCATCAGGCAACTCAACCGCCTCCGCGACCACCTCACCGACTGCATCGGCTGCGGCTGCCTCTCCCTGGACACCTGCGTCCTCTCCAACCCGGACGACGTGTTCGGCGAACGGTCGACGGGGTCGAGGCTGATGGCGGAACACGGCGGGGACCGGCCGAAGCCGCAAACGCGCGAACGCGCCCCGGAGGACAGCCGCTGACCGCCGCACCCGGCGCCTGTGCGTGCGCCGACTGGGGGCTCCGCCCGCAGACCCCCGGGCCTATGCCCACCCACCACCCGACTCGGTCGGACAAACCCTGACCGCCGCCCGACCGCCACCGGCGCCGCAAGGTGGACGCTCCCGCACCCGCGTACGGCGCGAAGGGGCCGTGTCCGGGAGGGCCGCCCACCGTCCGGCTAGGTGGGTCGAGGTAATCATGGGCAAGGTGGACGCTCCCGCACCCGCGTACGGCGCGAAGGGGACGTGTCGGGGGGTGTCCGCCCGCAGGGTTGGCGCGTCAACACCGTCACGTTGGTGAGCGACCGATTCCGCGCCGTTCCGAGGACGGACACCCCCCGACACGGCCCCGACCCCAACGAAACCGAAGGCACTACAAGCACCATTGGACCAGCCCCTCCGCCACCAACTGTGCGTTGGACAAGGCCCGTCGCCCGTCCGGCAGGACCAGCGTGTCCTCCAGCCCTATGCGGGTCGCCAGCCCCAGCCGCCCGGCCAGCCGCAGCACCGGCCACGCCCCGCCGCCCTCACCGTGCAGCAGCACCGGACGCCCATGCGCGGAACCCAGGTCGGCCAGCAGGACACGCGCGGTGCCCGCGCCGTTTCGGACGCCGGGTCCGTCACCTCCGCGAGCACCCGCAGCACCTCAGGGCCGACCGACGAGACGGCGAACCGAGCCGCGGCGTCCGTACCCGACCAGATGCCGGCCTCGACCCCCACCCCGAGGTCGATCAGCGCGGCGGCCACCTCCTCGGCGCCCGGCTCGTGCCAGTTGACCGAGGCGTGGTCGGGCAGGACGGTCCAGCTCCGGACCCGCTCCAGTCGAGCCGCCGGCTCAGGCTCCGCCCAGGCACCGGTGGTCACACCGACCGGCACCGACACCCGCGCACGTATCGCCTCCACAGTGGCCGCGACCACGCGCGGCGACAAACTGTCCTGCCCGCAGGGCGTCTTGGGATGGACATGGACATCCGTGGCCCCGGCCGCGACGGCCTCCGCCGCGGAGTCGGCCAACGCCTGCGGCGTGAGCGGCACCACCGCACCGTCGGCGGCCCCGCGCGGTCCGTTCAAACACACCTGCACCACGTCTCGATGGTGCCAGTCACCACTGACAGAACAGGGGGTGCGGCATCCCCGGCGCACCCCCGCACGCACGGTTCCCTAGGAATCTCCGACCAGTTCGACCAGTTCGACCAGTTCGGTCAGCGCGGTCAGGCCGACACGAGCAACCGTCCGCGCCTGGCGTCCGCCAGGGCCTCGGGTGTGAGCACAGGACGCGGTACGAGAATTCCACAGTCCGTGCAGACCGGACCCGTAGAGGGTTCGTGGTCCAGTTCGTACTTCCAGACGAGGCGCTCCCCGCCGCACACCGGGCACTCGGCGCCCGGCTTTCGCTCCAGCGCGGAGATCAGCCGGCGCAGCACCTCCGCCAGCGGCTCGTGCGGATGGACCCGTGGGTCGTCGCACCAGGCGACTCCGAAGCCGCCCCAGGTCAGCCGGTGCCAGTCGTCCACGGTGCCGGGCCTGCGCAGCCCGTCGTGCTTCTCCTTCTTGCGTCGCTCGGCGAATCCGACCTCGTAGGCCAGCCAGACCGAACGCGCCTCTTCCAACTCCTCCAGTGCGGCCACGAGCCGCGCTGGGTCGGGGGACCGGTCCTCGGGACCGAACCCGGCCCGGGAGCACAAATGGTCCCAGGTCGCCCTGTGCCCGTAAGGGGCGAACCGCTCAAGGCACTTGCGCAGCGAGTAACGCCGCAGCGCCAGATCGCATCGCGGATCGCGCACCTGTCTCGCCAGACTCCGGAAACCGGCCATCGCCCTGCACCTCCGTCACACCTGCACCTGTACTTCGGTCAGTTCGGCGTCGTCGTAGGGACGTTGCCGAATAGACGTATCGACAAGCGATTCGGCTCCATCCGATTTCCGATGCCCCCCATAACCGATGCCGCCGACTTGCCGCCGACCCTGATCCACCCTCACCTCGATCCTCACCGACTCTGAAAAGTGACGCATGTTCATCTTCAATCCCGGGGATACCGGCGGTAACATCCGGCCCACCCCCGTCGGTAGGAGTTGCCATGCCTCGGCGCACCTCACGCACCGCACTCGACAGACTGAGAACTCCCGGCGGAATCCCCGGGTTCCTGAAGACCGCATCCGTATGCGCCCTGATTGCCGGACTTTTGTCCCCGCTTTCCCAGGCAGCCGCGGCAGCGGACACGGCGGCCGTCGCGACCGCCGCGGCAGCGGACACGGCGGCCGTCGCGACCGCCGCGGCGAACGACCACTGCGGCGGCCAGTGTTCCGACATCCTGCCGCCCGGCCAGAACGGCAACGCCACCCTCGCGCAGATCCTGCTCAACCAGGCGTTCGGCACCCAGCCCGATCACGCCGAGGACCAGCTCGGCCCGTACGCCAACCTGGCCAAGGGCTATCCCGCGCTCACCAACGCCACGATCAACAACTTCTTCAACGACGCGTCTTTCGGGGTCAACGCCGATCAAGTCGCCTCCACGGTCAAGCCCGCCGGTCGCAGCGACGTGACGATCGTCCGCGACAAGAAGACGGGCGTACCGCACATCACAGGTACCACCAGATACGGCACGGAGTTCGGAGCGGGCTATGCCGCGGCTGAGGACCGGCTGTGGCTCATGGACGTCTTCCGCCACGTGGGACGCGGTCAGCTGACCCCCTTCGCGGGCGGCGCCCCGTCCAACCAGGGCCTGGAGCAGCAGTTCTGGCGCACCGCCCCGTACACCGAGGCCGATCTCCAGGCGCAGATCGACAACGCGGTCGCCACCAACGGAACCCGCGGCAGGCAGGCCCTCGCCGACGTCAACGCCTACGTCGCCGGCATCAACGCCTACATCGACGCCTCCGACAGCGGCCGCTACTTCCCCGGCGAGTACGTCCTGACCGGTCACAAGGACTCCGTCACCAACGCCGGCACGATCGACCACTTCAAGGCCACCGACCTGGTCGCGCTGGCCTCGGTCATCGGCGCGCTCTTCGGTTCGGGAGGCGGCGGCGAGGTCAACAACGCCCTCTCGCTGATGGCCGCCCAGCAGAAGTACGGCGTGACCGAGGGCACCAAGGTCTGGGAGTCCTTCCGCGAACGCAACGACCCCGAGGCGGTCCTCACCGTCCACGACGGCAGCTTCCCGTACGCGTCCGCACCCGCCGACCCGCAGGGCGAGGCCCTGCCCGACCCCGGCTCGGTGGCCGAGGAGCCACTGGTCCACGACGCCACGGGCACCGGCGGCGACGCGAGTGCCAGGGCCGGTTCCGCCACGGCGACCGCGACCGCCCTCAGCTCGGCCAGGCGCGGCATGTCCAACGCCCTCGTCGTCAGTGGCGACCACACGGCGAGCGGCCACCCGATCGCCGTCTTCGGCCCGCAGACCGGTTACTTCGCCCCGCAGTTGCTCATGCTCCAGGAGATCCAGGGCCCCGGTCTCAGCGCCCGCGGCGCCTCCTTCGCGGGCCTGAGCATGTACGTCGAGCTCGGCCGCGGCCAGGACTACGCGTGGAGTGCCACCACCTCCGGCCAGGACATCATCGACTCCTACGCCGTCGAACTGTGCCAGGACGACTACCACTACCTCTACCGCGGCACCTGCACCGCGATGGAGAAGATCGAGCAGAAGAACGCCTGGACCCCGACCACGGCCGACGGCACCGCGGCCGGGTCGTACACGATGCGGGTCTGGCGTACGAAGTACGGCCCCGTCGAGTACCGCGCGACCGTAGGCGGCAAGAAGGTCGCCTACACCATCCTGCGCTCGTCCTTCATGCACGAGGCCGACTCGATCATCGGCTTCCAGATGCTGAACGACCCGGACTACGTCAACAGCCCGCAGACCTTCCAGAGCGCGGCGCAGCACATCAACTACACCTTCAACTGGTTCTACGCCGACTCCGAGCACACCGCGTACTACAACAGTGGCGACAACCCGGTGCGCGCGACCGGCGTCGACGCCGAGTTCCCGGCGTGGGCGCGGCCGGCGTACGAGTGGCGGAACTGGGACCCGACGACGAACACCGCGCAGTACACCCCGGCCTCGGCCCACCCCAACTCGATCGACCAGGCCTACTACGTCTCCTGGAACAACAAGCAGGCCAAGGACTACACGACCGCCTCCTGGGGCGACGGTTCGGTCCACCGCGGCAATCTCCTCGACGACCGGGTGAAGAAACTGGTCGCCGCGGGCGGGGCCACCCGGACCTCGCTGGTGAAGGCGATGGCCGATGCCGCTCTGGCCGACCTCAGAGCGGAGGACGTGCTGCCGGACCTCCTGAAGGTGGTCAACAGCTCCACGGTGACCGACTCGACGGCCGCCGCGGCGGTGAGCAAGCTCCAGGCATGGGTGACGGCGGGCACCAAACGCACGGAGACGACGGCCGGTTCGAAGACGTACGCCAACGCCGACGCGATCCGCATCCTGGACGCATGGTGGCCGCTGCTGGTGAAGGCCGAGTTCGAACCGGGCCTCGGCAGCGACCTGTACACCGCCTTCACCGGCAACCTGCCCGTCGACGAGACCCCGTCAGCCGCCCACGGCCCGACCGGCGCGCACGCGGGCAGCTCCTTCCAGTACGGCTGGTGGAGCTATGTCGACAAGGACATCCGGGCCGTGCTGGGCGAGTCGGTCCAGGGACCGCTCGCGCACAAGTACTGCGGCGGCGGCAGCCTCAGCGCCTGCCGGGACCTCCTCATCAGCACGCTGAAGGAGGCGGCCGGCAAGACCGCGGCCCAGGTCTACCCCGGTGACGACCTGTGCTCGGCGGGCAACCAGTGGTGCGCCGACTCGATCGTCCAGCGCACGCTGGGCGGCATCAAGCACGGCAACATCAGCTGGCAGAACCGGCCGACGTTCCAGCAGGTCGTGGAGTTCACGTCACACCGTTAGGGCACCACCGGCGGCGGGTCAGCGGATGCGGCCCGCCGCCACCACCAGCTGCGCCAACTCCCGGTGCAGGATGTCGCTGTGCGCACCGGACGGCGCCCCACCCCGTTTGACCACCCGGGCAGCGTCTACGTTCACACACCCCGAGGTGGGCAGCTTGACCTTCAACGCGGCGGCGAGCTCGAACGCCTGCGTGCCCGGCACCGCCTGCACGCCGTCGTACCCCATCGCCCCCCACTTGGCCCCCAGGCCACGCGCGAGGGCCAGTTCGGCGGCGACCCCCTGTGCGTCGCCCGCCATCCGCGAGGCCAGCGGATAGATCGACCCGAGGGCCGAGTCGTGCCGGGAGTGGCAGCACACCAAGGGGCCGTCGATCCGTAGGTGCTGCCCCTGAAGCACCCCTCCCGCGCGCGGGTCGTGCGGCAGCCGTGCCGCGAAGGCGTAGTGCGAGAAGGCCCCTTGGAGCAGCGTCACGGACTTCACGGTACGCACGCCCTCCGGCAGCCCGCGCAGCGCGAACGAGACCAGCCGTGCGCCGAAGCTGTGCCCCACGAGGTGCACCCGCACCTTCGGCGCCTTCGCGGCCAACTGCCCGATCACCCGCCCCAGTCCGCGCTCGCCGACGGTCCCCGCTCGCCGCTTCATGGCGTAGTACGTCGCCTGGCGCAACAGCTCGTGCGCGCCGTCCCACGGGTTGGGCAGCGAGAACTGGGCCGCACCGCCCGGGGATTCGAGATCCGCCAGCGCCCGCGCGAACTCCTCGCAGATCTCCGCCGTGGACCCCGAGAACATCAGAGGCTCGTTCTGCGGCACCCCCTCCGCCAGAGTGTCCGCCGCGAACAGCACCTGCGGCCCCGGCGGCACCACGTCCACCAGGAGTCGCACCAGCCGCCCGAACTCCTCCAGCTCACTCGCCTCGCGCGGCTGCTGGTCCAGCATCCGCGCGACCTGGTCGATCACGGTCGCCCGCCCGGGAAAGGTCTCCAGCAGCGCGTGCCGGCTGTCCTTGTCGAGCGCGGGCCGCGGGGGCAGCTCGGCGGCCACGGCCCGCGGGAAGTCCGGGATCGGCTCGTCGGAGAACCGCATGGAGGGCCATACGACACCCACGTACCCGAGCCTGGCCGCCGGGGCGAGCGCCGGGATCGGCGCGAAGAAGCGGCTGTAGAGCCGGGTCGCCCCCGAACGGTCGCTGTTCCAGCCGTGCGAGAAGACCACGAGGTCGCGCACGTCGTGTTCCGCGACCCCGGCCAGCAGCCGGTCGCGCTTCCCGCCGTCCGTGTCCCCGTCCGCGTCGAAAGTGAGCTCCCAGTACGGGCTCACGCTCATTGCCGGCTCCACCATGACAAGCCCCCTCGTCCCCCGGAGTGGTGCGATGTGCGCGCATCGTCCTGCTACCGGTCGGAGTTGGCCATACGTCATGACTCATACGGGTGATTCATCAGCTCACCGGTAGACGAGGTACTCCCGCCGCACCCTCCGGAACGCCGCCAGCTCCTCCTCCCAGCCCGCCACGACCTCGTCGGCCCCCGCCCCCGCCTCGATCATCGTGCGCACCAGCGTGGAACCCGTGAGCTTGTCGATCCAGTTGTCCGAGCGCCAGGCGAACCCGCTCCACACCTTCTTGGCGGTCACCAGAAGCGCGATCCCGGTGCGTACCGGGTCGTAGGCGTCCCGGTCGTGCACATGGACCTGCACGCCCCCGATCGTCTTACCCTGGAACTTGGAGAAGGTGGGTGCGAAGTACGCCTCCCTGAAGTGCACCCCGGGCAGCCCGAGTTCGTTCGCCGCCACGGCCCACCGCCCGTCGAGGCCCTCCGCGCCGAGCAGTTCGAAGGGCCGGGTCGTGCCGCGCCCCTCCGACAGGTTCGTCCCCTCGAAGAGGCAGGTTCCCGAGTACACCAGGGCGGTCTCCGGAGTCGGCATGTTCGGGCTCGGCGGCACCCAGGGCAGTCCCGAGTCGTCGTACCAGTCGGACCGCTTCCACCCGCTCATCAGCACGACGTCCAGCTCCACCGGCGCGGCCAGGAACTCCCCGTTGAACAATCGCGCCAGCTCCACGACCGTCATCCCGTGCGCCTGCGAGACCGGCTGCCGTCCGACGAAGGTCGCGAACTCCTTGTGCAGTACGGGACCCAGCGCCGCCCGCCCGGTCACGGGGTTGGGCCGGTCCAGGACCACGAACCGTTTGCCGGCGAGCCCGGCGGCCTCCATGCAGTCGTACAGCGTCCAGATGTAGGTGTAGAAGCGCGCGCCCACGTCCTGGATGTCGAAGACGATGGTGTCCACACCGGACGCGGTGAAGATCTCGGCGAGCGGCTGGCCGCTCTTCAGGTACGTGTCGTAGACGGGCAGCCCGGTCGCCGGGTCGTCGTAGCGCCCCTCGGAGCCGCCCGCCTGCGCGGTGCCCCGGAAGCCGTGCTCGGGGCCGAAGACGGCGACCAGGTCGACACGGTCGTCGGCGTGCATGACGTCCACGATGTGGCGTACGTCTCTGGTGACGCCGGTCGGGTTGGTGACGATGCCGGTGCGCCGGCCGCTGAGCTCGGAGTAGCCGTGCGCTGCGAGGCGCTCGAAGCCGGTTTGCCTTCGGCGGTCGGCCGGGGAAGCCGGGGACGCCGTGGGGAGCGCTGCTGTTGCCGTTGTTGCGGCGAGGAACGTCCGTCTGGGCAGGTGCATGTGACCTCCTTCAACGTGGACGTCGGCATGGGCACGGTATTCGCTCCCGCGGGTTGTGTGGAAGCTGCGGGTAGTCCGTGGCTGGTCGCGCCCACGCGGCGGAGCCGCACATTGACACAGCCCCGAGCCCCTCAGGGCGTTGCAGTGACCCCTTCCTCTCAACATACCGACCGGTTAGTCTGGCCGTTGCGGGGGCAGAGCCGAATCTTGTCGTGCCGAAGGAGACCGATGGTGGAAGCCGTGCAGGATGCGGGAGTGGTCGTCACCGGAGCGGGGGGCGGCATCGGGGCCGCGCTGGCCCGTCGCTTCGCTGCCGAGGGGGCCCGGGTCGTCGTCAACGACCTGGACGCCGACCGGGCGAAGGCCGTCGCCGAGGAGATCGGCGGCATCGCCGTGCCGGGCGACGCCTCGGCGATCGTCACCGAGGCGCGTGAGGCGCTCGGCGGCACGGTCGACGTCTACTGCGCCAACGCGGGCGTCGCCTTCGAGGGCCAGGGCACCGGCGAGCCCTTCGACGAGCGGCCCTGGGCGCTGTCCTGGGACGTGAACGTCATGGCCCACGTCCGTGCGGCCCACGAACTGCTCCCGGGCTGGCTGGAGCGCGGCAGCGGCCGTTTCGTCTCCACCGTCTCCGCCGCCGGACTGCTCACCATGATCGGCGCCGCGCCCTACAGCGTCACCAAGCACGGCGCGTACGCATTCGCCGAGTGGCTGTCGCTGACGTACCGGCACCGCGGTCTGAAGGTCCACGCGATCTGTCCGCAGGGCGTGCGCACCGACATGCTGGCGGCCACCGGCAGCGCGGGCGACCTGGTGCTCCAGCCGACCGCGATCGCTCCGGCGGAGGTCGCGGACGCCCTCTTCAAGGGCATCGAGGAGGACCGCTTCCTGATCCTGCCGCACCCCGAGGTCGCCGGGTACTACCAGGCCAGGGCCGCGCATCCCGACCGCTGGCTGACGAACATGAACCACCTCCAGCAGAAGTGGGAGGCGACCCCGTGACCGGCTCCCGCTACGCGGCCAAGCCCTGGCTCGGCCTGCTCAACGACGCCCAGCGCGCCCCGATCGACCCCGAAGACTCGCTGGTGCACGCCCTGCTCCAGGCCGTCGCCGAGACCCCGGACCGCACCTTCCTCGCCTACTTCGACGGCCGCCTGACCTACCGCGAGGTCGACGAGCTGAGCGACTCTGTCGCCGGCCACCTCGCCGCCCGCGGCCTGGAGCGCGGCGACCGTGTGGCGATCCTGCTGCAGAACTCCCCGCACTTCGTGCTCGCCCTGCTGGGAGCCTGGAAGGCGGGCGCGATCGTCGTGCCCGTCAACCCGATGTACAAGTCGGGGGAGGTCGGGCACGTCCTGCGGGACGGCGAGGTGGCGGCGCTGGTCTGCTCTGACCGGGCGTGGGAGACGTATCTGCGCGACACGGCGGCCGACTCGCCGGTACGGATCGTGCTGACCGGCTGTGAGCTGGACTTCCAGACCCGCCAGGACGCGCGCGTGCTGACCTTCGAGCGGCTCCCGCAGGCAGCGGACGCCGACGACCTGACGGCCGTCGCCCGCGCCGGTCACAAGGCGCCCGGGGACCGCGACCCGGTCCCCGCCGACATCGCCCTGATCAGCTACACCTCGGGCACCAGTGGCGCCCCCAAGGGCGCCACCAACACGCACGGCAACATCATGTACAACGCCGAGCGGCAGCGGACCGCCCTGGCGCTGCCCGAGGCGCCCGTCTACTTCGCGATGGCGCCGCTGTTCCACATCACCGGCATGGTCTGCCAGCTCGGCGCGTGCCTGAACAGCGCGGGCACGCTCGTCCTGGCGTACCGCTTCGACGCGGGAGTCGTCCTGGACGCCTTCGCCGAGCACCGGCCGCACTACACGGTCGGCCCCTCGACCGCCTTCATGGCCCTGGCCGCCCATCCCGCGGTCACCCCGGACCACTTCTCGTCCTTCGTGAACATCTCCTCGGGCGGCGCCCCCCTGCCGCCCGCCCTGGTGGAGAAGTTCCGGGCCGGCTTCGGGCCGTACATCCGCAACGGCTACGGGCTCACCGAGTGCACCGCGCCCTGCGCCTCCGTACCGCCGGACCTTCAGGCGCCCGTCGACCCGGTCTCCGGGACGCTGGCCGTGGGCTCGCCCGGCCCCGACACGGTCGTACGGATCGTCGACGACCGGGGCGCCGAGGTCCCCTTCGGGGAACAGGGCGAGATCCTCGTACGAGGGCCGCAGGTCGTCCCCGGCTACTGGCGGCGCCCCGAGGCCACCGCCGAGACCTTCCCGGACGGCGAGCTGCGCACCGGGGACATCGGGTTCATGGACGAACAGGGCTGGCTGTACGTCGTCGACCGCAAGAAGGACATGATCAACGCGTCCGGCTTCAAGGTGTGGCCGCGCGAGGTCGAGGACGTGCTGTACACCCATCCGGCGGTGCGCGAGGCGGCCGTCGTCGGCGTCCCCGACGGGTACCGCGGGGAGACCGTCAAGGCGTACATCAGCCTGCGTCCCGGTGCCGAGACGGACCCCGGTGCGCTCGCCGCGTACTGCAAGGAGAGACTGGCCGCCTACAAATACCCGCGTCAGGTGGAGATCCTGCCCGACTTGCCGAAGACGGCTAGTGGGAAGATCCTCCGGCGGGAACTGCGTTCCCGCCCGAACGGCTAGACGCAGCAACAAGCGGCTAGACACAGCAACAGAAGAAAGACTCGGAAGGCAGGTGGCGCCAGTGCCCAGGACGACGGACGGAACCCCCGTACCCCAGCGGCTGCTGGCCGCCGCCACCCGGCTCTTCGCGGAGCAGGGCTACGACCGCACCTCGGTACAGGAGATCGTCGAGGCGGCCGGCGTCACCAAAGGGGCGCTGTACCACTACTTCGGCTCCAAGGACGATCTCCTGCACGAGGTGTACGCGCGCGTGCTGCGCGTCCAGCAGGAGAGACTCGACGCGTTCGCGAACGCCGACGAGCCGATCGAGAAGCGCCTCAGGGGGGCGGCGGCCGATGTCGTCGTCACCACCATCGACAACCTCGACGACGCGTCGATCTTCTTCCGCTCGATGCACCACCTGAGCCCCGAGAAGAACAAGCAGGTACGCGCCGAGCGCCGGCGCTACCACGAACGCTTCCGCGCGCTCGTCGAAGAGGGTCAGGAGGCGGGAGTGTTCTCGAAGGCGACTCCGGCCGACCTGGTCGTGGACTACCACTTCGGCTCGGTCCACCACCTGTCCACCTGGTACCGCCCCGACGGCCCCATGAGCCCCCAGGAGGTCGCCGACCACCTGGCCGACCTCCTGCTGCGCGCGCTGCGGCCATAAGAGAATGGGTAAGGGGCGATCGCAAAAAAGCGATCGCCCCTTGCCCATGTGCTCACAGGTACTTCTTCAGCTCCCGCCGCGCCAGCGACCGCTGGTGCACCTCGTCCGGCCCGTCCGCGATCATCAGCGTGCGGGCTCCGGCGTAGAGCTCGGCCAGCGGGAAATCCTGGCTGACGCCGCCCGCGCCGTGCAGCTGGATGGCCCGGTCGATGATGTCGACGACCGCGCGGGGCGTGGCGATCTTGATGGCCTGGATCTCGGCGTGCGCGCCCCGGTTGCCGACCGTGTCCATCAGCCAGGCCGTCTTCAGCACCAGCAGCCGCAGCTGCTCCACGGTGACCCGCGCGTCGGCGATCCAGTTGTGGACGACGCCCTGCTGGGCCAGCGCCTTGCCGAACGCCGTACGGGACACGGCCCGTCGGCTCATCAGCTCGATCGCCCGCTCGGCCATGCCGATCAGCCGCATGCAGTGGTGGATCCGGCCGGGCCCGAGCCGGGCCTGGGCGATGGCGAAGCCGCCGCCCTCCTCGCCGATCAGGTTGGACACCGGCACGCGCGCGTGGTCGAAGATCACCTCAGCGTGTCCGCCGTGGTAGTGGTCCTCGTATCCGAAGACCTTCATCGCCCGCTCGACGGTCACCCCGGGGGTGTCACGAGGCACCAGCACCATCGACTGCTGACGGCGGATGTCGTCCCCGTCCGGGTCCGTCTTGCCCATCACGATGAAGATCTTGCAGTCCGGGCTCATCGCCCCGGAGATGTACCACTTGCGGCCGGTGACGACGTACTCGTCGCCGTCCCGCTCGATCAACGTGGTGATGTTCGTGGCGTCCGAGGAGGCCACCTCCGGCTCGGTCATCGCGAATGCCGAGCGGATCTCACCGGCGAGCAGCGGCTCCAGCCACTGCTTCTTCTGTTGCTCGTCGCCGAACTGGGTCAGTACCTCCATGTTGCCGGTGTCCGGAGCCGCGCAGTTCGTCACCGTGGGCGCCAACTGCGGGGAGCGGCCGGTGATCTCGGCGAGCGGCGCGTACTGGAGGTTGGTGAGGCCGGCGCCGTACTCGGTGTCGGGCAGGAAGAGGTTCCACAGGCCCTGCCTGCGTGCCTCGGCCTTCAGCTCCTCGACCACGGCCGGGGTGTCCCACGGCGAGGCGAGCAGGGCGCGCTGCTCCTCCGCGACCGCCTCGGCCGGGTAGACGTGCTCGTCCATGAAGGCGAGCAGCTTGGCGCGCAGCTCCTCGGTGCGTGCGTCGAACGCGAAGTCCATGTTCTGTCAGCCTTCCTGAAGAGTGGTCAGGCCGTGCCCGATGAAGACGGGGACCAGGTCACCGATGCGGTCGAAGCCCCGGCCGACCGTCTGGCCCAGGGTGTAGCGGTAGTGGATGCCCTCCAGGATCACGGCGAGCTTGAACCACGCGAACGCCGTGTACCAGGCGACCGCGGAGACGTCGCGCCCCGAGCGCGCCGCGTACCGCTCGATCAGCTCGGCGGGGCTCGGGTGCCCGGCGGCCTCGGCGGTCGTGGACACGGGGGAGTCGGGCGAGCCGAGCGGAATGCTGTACATCACCAGCAGGCCGAGGTCGGTGAGCGGGTCGCCGAGGGTCGACATCTCCCAGTCGAGGATCGCCTTGATCTTGTCGTCGTCGCCGACCAGGACGTTGTCGAGCCGGTAGTCGCCGTGCACGACGGCCGGGGCGGGGGACTGGGGCAGCTGCCGGCCGAGAGCCGCGTGCAGCTCGTCGATCCCGGCCAGCTCACGGTTGCGGGAGGCGTCCAGCTGCTTGCCCCAGCGCCGCAGCTGCCGGTCCAGGAAGCCCTCCGGGCGACCGAACTCGCCGAGGCCCACCTCGGCCGGGTCCACCGCGTGCAGTTCCACGAGCGTGTCCACCAGGGCCAGCACGGCGCCCCGGGTGCGCTCCGGCCCGAGCGGGGCGAGCTGGTCGGCCGTGCGGTACGGCGTGCCGTCCACGAACTCCATCACGTAGAACGGCGCTCCCAGCACCTCATCGTCCTCGCACATCAGCACGGTGCGCGGCACGGGCACGTTCGTCGGCTGCAGCGCGCTGATCACCCGGTGCTCACGCTTCATGTCGTGCGCGGTGGCCAGGACATGGCCGAGCGGGGGCCGCCGTACGACCCACTTCGAGGCGCCGTCGGAGACCGCGTAGGTCAGGTTCGACCGTCCGCCCTCGATCAGCCGACCGGTCAGGGGGCCGTGCACCAGGCCGGGCCGCTCACGGTCGAGCAGGCCGCGCAGCCGGTCGAGATCGAGGCCGGGCGGATGGTCGGGGCTCATCGTTGCTCCTACGGACGGGTTAACACGACGGGACCAATGATGCCGACCGGTCGGTATGTCGTCCAGTAGTGGAGCGGAACGTGATCGGAGCCACGATAGGCCGACAGCCCCCCGAACAGGGCGCCGGAGAGCTGTCGGAGCGACTTCTCAGCCAGGTCGGCTCAGTGGTCGTCCCAGTGACCCTCGTGCTCGGCGTGCCGATGCCCGTCGTGGAGATAGTCCACGTGGTCGCCGTGCAGGACGCTCGCGTGCCCGCAGTCCTGGCCGTGCCGGTGGTCATGGCCCTCGTGCGAGACATGCCCGGCGGTTTCGCACTCGTCCCAGTGACCGCCGTGCTCACGGTGCATGTGCCCGTCGTGCGCGTAGTCGACGTGGTCGTCGTGCGGCACCTCGGCGTGGCCGCAACCCGGGCCGTGCGTGTGCGTATGAGAGGCGTGTTCCTGGTGGAGGGTGGTCATGGCGCTCACCTTCGAAGCTGCGGGTGGAGATGACGTCGGACAGGCTGCCACGCGAACCCCGCGTATCCGACGATTCCGGCCTGCGTGGCGTCCGGGTACCCCCGCCGCCCGACCACCACCGGCGTCGCAGCAAGGTGGGCGCTCCCGCAGGCGCGTACGGCGGCAAGGGGACGTGTCGGGGGGTGTCCGCCCGCAGGGTTGGCGCGTCAACACCGTCAAGTTGG
>NZ_JBIAHG010000023.1:0-135571 GCF_042870385.1 Streptomyces sp. NPDC006602
CCCGAACAGCTGGCGGAAGCAGCGACCACCGTTCTGAACTGGCTGGAGAACCTCGGCCTCCACGCCCCCATCGGCTGACAACCAGCCAGGAACACGGGTCCGAGTTTCCTGATGAACGCGGTCGGCATCGACACCGACGGGCGCGCCGAGATCGTCGACATCAGGGAACTCTCCCCCGCCGAGATCGGCCCCCCGCCTTCCACGACCCCGCCCTTCGGCGGGGACCGCGCTCTGTTCCCGGCAGCGGCCGGATGGTCGCCGTCGGCTGTCCGTGTTCGGATGGCGCGCGCCAGTCAGACGGTGGTCGTGGCGGCGCCGCGTACCCGGTGAGCGATGCGCACCGGTGTCTCGGGCAGCAGGTTTCCCCGCCATACGACGCGCGGTCAGGGCCGGACGAGGACGAGGTCCCATTCGACGGCGTCACCGACGCCGGTGTTCATACCGCATCCCGGTGGGCGACACGCTGTGCAGCGCATCGCCGGCCGGCCAGAAACCGGCCCTGCCCGAACCGGTCGGCGACGATCAGCCGCTGGGTCCACGCGGTGGCGACGAGGATCTCGCAGTCGAAGGTATACGGCCCGGGCACCGGTACAGCAGACGTTGGGGATCGATGGAGTCCGCGTTCCCGTCGATGCCCAGCGGCACGTGCAGGGTCCATGTGTCGCAGTCGTTCCCTCCGCTCTGCGCTTGACCGCGGAGTGAACAGTCATGTTCAATCCAAGTCATGGGTGTTAAATACAAAGCACTCATGACCAATAGAGAGCGCGTGCGTACGATCCACGCACGGCCACCACGGGGAGGCCACGCCTCTGAGCGCTACCGAGAAGAGGATCACGGCGGCCGCCATCCGGTTGTTCGCCGAGCGGGACAAGCCCGACCTCACTATGAGCGAGCTGGCGTCCGAGGCGCAGGTCGCGCGCGGCACGCTCTACCAGAAGGTCGACTCGATCGAGCAGTTGTTCACGGCCGTGGTCGAGAACATGACCCGCGAGCTGCACGCCAAGATCGACGCGGTCGTCGCGGGCACCGCCAACACCGACCCCGCGGCCCGACTCGCCACAGGGCTGCGGCTGTTCGTCCGCCTCTCCCACGAGGATCCGGCGATCGGCAGGTTCTTGGTCCGCTACGCCCTCACCGACGAACATCTGCGGACGCTGCTGAGCGGCCCGCCCATGAGAGACCTCGCCGAGGGCATCGCCTCGGGGCGCTACGACATCACGGAGACGAAGGCACTGAGCGTGGCCGGATTCATCAGCGGTACGACGGTCAGCGCGATGTGGATGGTCCTCGACGGCCACCAGGGCTGGCGTGAAGCCGGCAGTGCGGCAGCCGAGTTGATCCTGCGAGCCCTCGGCATCGCACCGGACGAGGCGCAGCGCCTCGCCGCCATGGATCTGCCCGCTCCGCCGGAAGGCTGAGCCATCCCCGACAAGCACACAGACGAGGAGGGCCGCCGTGCGTCAGACGACTCCGCAGCCTGCCCGCCGTTCCAACGTGGTGTTCAAGCCGGCCGAGACGCTCACCAAGCTCTCCCCAGTGCAGGACTTCGCCGCGGGCGATCTGCTCGGCCGGGACGGCCGTGTCGACCTCGGCGTGCAGCGCAACCGCGTCATCGACGGAGGCCGGTCATGAGCGCGCGACCGCAGGGCGTGGCGACCCTGGCCGACGTGGAGGCGATCGAGGCGCGGGGCTGGCCGCGGGACGTGCCGGCCGGCACGTACGAGGCGATCCGGCGCACCGCCGACCGGACCCCCTCGGCGCCCGCCCTCAGTTTCTTCCTCACCGCCGACCGGCACCGGACGCCCAAGACCTGGACGTATCAACAACTGCTCGGTGAGATCAACCGCGCCGCCAACGCCTTCCACTCTCTCGGTGCCGACAAGGACACCGTCATCGCCTACATCCTGCCCAACCTTCCGGAGACACACTTCGTCATCTGGGGCGGCCAGGCGGCCGGCATCGTGCTCTCCCTCAACCCACTCCTGGAGCCCGAGGCGATCGCCGACCTGCTCCGAGCGGCGGGCGCCGCGATCGTGGTCACGCTCGCGCCCTTCCCGGGAACCGACACCTGGGAGAAGGTCGCCCGGGCCGTCGAGAGCGTCGATTCCGTGCTGCATGTCGTCCTGGTCAACTTGGCAGTGCATGTGCCCGGACCAACGTCGGCACCCCTTGGGGACGCCCGGCCGGTACTGTCCGGTATCGCCGTACACGCCTTCACCGCCCTGCGGGCGGGGCAACCGGATGACCACCTGGTCAGCGGCCGGGTCATCGCCCCGGACGACTTCTCGTCGTACTTCGGCACCGGCGGGACCACCGGCCTGCCCAAAATCGCGATGCGCACCCACCGCAACGAGGTCTCCGACGCCCTCAGCACGTCATACCTGCTCTCCGGCCTCGTCGGCGAAGGCAAGAACATCTTCTGCGGCCTGCCGATGTTCCATGTCAACGCCGTCCTCATGACCGGTCTCGTCCCCTTCTCGCAGGGCGCGCACGTGGTCCTCGGAACGCCACAGGGCTACCGGGCCGACGGGCTCTTCGCGGCCTTCTGGGACATCGTCCAGCACCACCGCATCCACTTTTTCTCCGGCGTCCCGACCATCTATGCCGCCCTTTTGGAGCACCCCACGGACGGGTACGACCTCGGCTCTCTGGAGTACGGCATCTGCGGAGCGGCCCCGCTTCCCGTGGAGTTGATGAACCGGTTCGAGAGCTCCACGGGCGTGAAGATCCTCGAGGGTTATGGACTGACCGAGGGGACCTGCGTGTCCTCGGTCAACCCCCCGCTCGGGGAACGTCGGACGGGCTCGATCGGTCTGCGGATCCCGTTCCAGAGGATGAAGGCCGTCGTACTCGACGACGCCGGTGTGTATGTGCGCGACTGCGCGGCCGAGGAGACCGGGGCGCTGGTGATCAGCGGGCCCAACGTGTTCGCCGGATACCGCGTGGCCGCGCAGAACGCAAACCTGTGGGTCGACACGGGCGACGGTGACCGGTGGCTGAACACCGGCGACCTCGGACGCCAGGACGCCGACGGCTACTTCTGGCTGACGGGGCGGAAGAAGGAACTCATCATCCGCGGCGGACACAACATCGACCCCTCGGTGATCGAGACACCGCTGTATGCCCACCCGGACGTGCAGTACGCGGCGGCCGTCGGCCGGCCGGATCCCCGGGTGGGCGAACTGCCGGTGGTCTACGTCCAGCTCAAGGACGGCGCCACCGCGGACGAGAAGGACCTGCTCGCCTTTCTGGACGAGCGCATCGCGGAGCGCGCTGCCCGGCCCAAGGCCCTGCACGTCATCGACAGGATGCCGATGACCGCGGTCGGCAAGCTGTTCAAGCCCGCCCTGGGCCGCCGCGAGACCGAGGCGGCCCTCACCGCCGCGCTCCGCGACGCGGGGTTCGCGAACGCCGTCGTACTCAGGCACCCGGATCCGGACCTGCCGCAGAACGTGATCGCGACCCTGCCCGCAGGTGCGGACGTCGAGGCCGCGGCCAAGGTACTCGGGGCCTTCGCCTTCCCGTTCACCATCACGACCGACTGACCAGCACGCGATCGGAGCCCCGGCACCTCATGGGCGATCACCGCGCCATCCGCTTCCCCGCCGAGATCCTCAAGGAGTGGGCCGAGTCGGGCGTCGATCTCCCCTCCCTCTTCGCCACCCCCCCACCTCGGCACCCGCATGGGCATCCAGCTCACCGAAGCCTCCCCCGAACGCGTCGTCGGCACGATGCCCGTCGAAGGCAACACCCAGGTCTACGGCCTCCTCCACGGCGGCGCCTCCGCCGTCCTCGCCGAGTCCCTCGGCGGCTGCGGGGCCATACTCCACGCCGGCCCCGGCCGGTTCGCCGTCGGCATCGATCTCAACGCCACCCACCACCGCTCCGCCCGCTCCGGCCTCGTCACCTGCGTCGCCACCGCCCTGCACCGCGGACGCAGCAGCGCCGCCTACGACCTCGTCATCATCGACGAGGACAACCGCCGGATCTGCTCAGCACGGCTGACCTGCATGGTCCGGGGGTCTGTACCCAATCGTCCCGACACCTCGGCCGGTTGACGGACCAACACGGAGTAGTCACAGATACCTCACAGACAGTTGACAGGTCATCGGTCATCCTTGATCCTCGTGACCACAACAGGCTGGGCCGTCCGTGCCCGGCCTTTTCTCCGCATCGCCTCGTTCCACCCTGCGGTGGACGCCGCGTATGCACGCGTCGCCCCGTCCCCCATCGCCCGCGGCGCGGTCATCCACCCTCACCGCCCGGAGGTTCCCGTGCACCCTCATTTCACCCCTGCTTCGCCCCCCTCGGGTGAGGCACTGCGACACCAACTCGCCGATGCCCTGAGCGAAACCACGCATCGCGCCCAGCGCGCCTTCGTCGTCGTCAACGCCGTCCCCTTCATGACCGGCATCATGCTCTCCTGCTTCACGGACGTCCCCGCGGTCTCCGTGCACGGGCACCTGACCCTGGGCCTGGTGTGGGGCATCCTGCAGTGCGGCCTGTTCGTCGCCAGCGCCTGGTGGTACGAGACGCAGTCCACGCGGTCGGGCGATCCCCTTGAGGAGTCACTCGCGCGATGACCCTGCACCTCTTGAGCTCAGGCGTCCTCGATCCCATCGGCTCGGATGCCAGACGCCCCGTGATCTTTTCCTTCCTGCTCTTCATCGGCATGTCTCTGCTGTGGCTCTTCACCCTCGCCACAGCGGAGGAGGACCACCCGGAGAGGCTCTACCTGGCCGACCGGTCCCTCTCCCCGGTCCTCAACGGGTTCGCCATGGCGGGCGAGCAGATCTCGGTCGTCAACCTGTTGGCGGCTTCCGGGGTGGTCGCCCTGTTCGGCTACGACGGCGTCACCTTCGCCATCGACACACTCATCACGCTGGGCATCCTTCTGGTCCTGGCGCAGAAGATACGCAACAGCGGCCGCTACACGCTCGGGGGCCTCTTCTCCTTGCGCGCTGCGGGGCCAGGGCCGCGTATTGCCGCGGCTCTGGTGACGCTGGCCGTCACGATTCCCATCCTCCTGGTCCAGCTCCGTGCCGCCGGCATCAGCGCGGCCCTCCTGATCGGCATGTCGACCGATGGGGCCCAGATCATCTGCACGATCCTGATGGGCTGCCTCGTCGCGTGCTTCGCCGCGGTGGCGGGCCTGAAGGGCACCACCCTCATGCACGTCGTCAAGGTGCCGCTCGCCCTTGCGACCCTCGCGGTGGTCACGGTGCTGGCCCTCAGGAAGTTCTCGTGGAACCCCGGCGACCTGCTCTCGGCCGCCGTGGCGAACAGCGTGGCACCGGACGACTACCTGAGCCCCGGCATGTGGCCGTACACGGCGCGCCTCGGCACGCTCAACACCTTCGGCAACCACATCGTCATCATCCTCGGTACGGCCGTGATGCCGCACCTGATCCTGCGTGTCAGTGCCTCGCGGACGGGGCGCGCGGCGCGGCGGTCCATGAGCATCGCCACCGTACTCGTCGGAGTCTTCGTCCTCCTCCTGATCGCGACGGGTTTCGGGGCCGCGGCCGTGGTGGGCGGTGCCGAGATCGGTACCTTCGACGCCACGGGGCAGTCGTCCCCCATCCTGCTGGCCTCCGGCGTCCTCGGTGCCGGTGCGGCGCGCGCCGCGCTCATCACCGCGGTGGCCTGTGTCGTGTTCGCCGCCGTCCTCACCTCGGTGACCAGCGTGACCTTCGCCGCCGCGGTCTCCTTCGTCCACGACGTGTTCGCGCGCGGCAAGCGGCCTCGTACCGAAAGCGGAGAAGTGCGGGCACTGCGCGTGGCCGCCGTCCTGTTGTGTGCCGTGGGGCTGTCGCTGGCCGCCTCCACGCACCACTATCCGACCGAGTTCCTCGCGACCTTCTCGATCTGCGTCGCCGCGTCGTGCATCTTCCCCGCACTGATCTACTCCTTCTTCTGGCGCAGGTTCAACCGCACCGGCCTGCTGTGGTCGGTCTACGGCGGACTGGTGCTCAGCGTGGTCCTGACGATCCTCTCGCCCACCGTCTCGGGCAGTGAGTTCGCGCTGTGGCCGGACGCGAGCATCGATCTGTATCCGTTCCAGACCCCTGGCCTGGTCTCGGTGCCCGCCGCGTTCCTCCTCGGCTGGCTCGGCAGCATCGCCTCGCCGGAGCGCTCGCCGTCCGATTTCCGGCAGGTCGAGCACCAGCTTCTGACAGGCCGGGAAGTCGGGCCGAAGGCCCGCTGAACGCCGAAGGGGACGCCGTCCTCCCCCGGACGGCGTCCCCTCGGCGTTGTCGGTCGTCCCCTGTGAACTCCGTGGTGCGCTTGTCGACGAAGGCCTTGCCGCCTTCGCGGAAGTGGGCGGTTGCGAACATCAGCCGCAGCGGTGTCGTTCGAGACGCAGCCCCGCTTCCAGCGGGGCGTCGAGCCCCTGCCGTACGACCTCCTTGATCTGCCGGCCCGCCGGCGGCGCCTTGCCGGCCACCACCTCGGCGAGTTCCAACGCCCGTGGCAGCGCGTCGCCTTCGACCACCTCGGACACCAGACCCATCTGATGTGCCTGTCGGGCCGGCACGAGCGCGGACTCGGGCCGGCACGAGCGCGGATTCACGTCGCCACCGGCGAGGCCGGGCCGGCCGGCCGAGATCTGCCCGCCGGAAGTGTTCAGCGGCCTGCGCACACCGCCGGGCGTGGGTGGAGCCCCAGGTGGAAGGCGGTGACCACACCGCAGAAGCCCGGGTCCGCGCCGCGGGCGGCGCAGTACAGGTCGGGATGGTGCTCGGCGTCGCAGGACAGATGCCGACCGTCGGCGGTGACGACGTCGACGGCGAGGACACTTTCGCAGGCCGGTCCGAGCAGGCGGCTGTTCCACCCGTAGCCGCCCTGCAGCAGGTATCCGCCCAGGGCCACGCCGGTGCAATGCCCGGTGGGGAAGAACAGTCCTCGGGCGTCGAGTTCGGCGGCCAGGGCACTGCCCTCCTTGCCGGGCCCGACGACCGCGGTCTCCGGTCTGCGTCGATGGTGCAGTGGTCGAGCCGCCTGACCTCGAGCAGCAGTCCGCCGTCGCGGAGGTGGTTCGCCTGCCCGCTGCGTCCGCCCGAGCAGACCGTGACACGGTGCCCCCCGACACCCGCGGCGCAGGGCGATGATGACGTCCTCGGTGTCGCGAGCCTGCACGATCACATCGGGGTACCGGTCCGGGACACGGCCGTTCCACACGGTCGCGCGCCGGGCTGCCTCACAGCCGTCTTCCCCGCGCACGAAGTGCCGTCCGGCCGGAAGTGCCGTCATGGGAGCACCTCGTGTCCGTGTTCAGGGTGCGAGTACGGGGTTGATGTCCATGTAGACGCGATAGTCGTGGACGAGGCCGTCTCGCACTCGGAACACACTGCACGCGGGCAACGTCAGTTCTTGCCCGTCGACACGCCGGTAATGGACGTCGCTCGTGACCACGACGGCGCCGTCCTCGGGCTCCCAGACCTCGAGCACCTCGTGGCGGATCCCGGCGATGGAGGCGCCGGAGGCCTGCACCGTCGCGAGGAAACCGGCTCTTGTGGACGTGGGTTCGAAGTTCCCGAAACGGACGTGCACGTCCTCGGCGAGGACCGTGTCGATGACGCCTTCGAGATCGCCGTTGTCGATGGCATCGAGTACGGAACGAGCTGTGTCGGTCGGCGTGCGCGGGATCGTCGTCATGTTCGACTTCCTTGTCGGAGAGTGGTGGAGCGTCCAGAAGGGGGGAGGGGAGGGCCGCGGGGCGGCGTGCCGCAGACGAAGAACTGCGTGTGCATCACCAAAGCATCCGTCAGTCGACGCGTCAACGAAATCTCTACATAATTCCCTCGAATCGTTGTCGATGCCTCAGTGAGCCCATGCCCGACACGAGCGAGGAAGCAATTGCCTGCGTCGACTCGAACCGAAGCAGTCCACGATGTCCTCCGCGCCGAGTTACTGCGGGGTGAGCTGATCCCCGGGCGGAAGCTGCGGATGGTCGAACTCGCCGCGCGGTTCGGGGTGAGCCAGTCAGTCGTGCGGGCGGCGGTGACCAGGCCGGCCGAGCAGGGGCTCGTGGCCTCCACGCCCCAGCGCGGCTTCCGGGTGCGTGAGCTGTCGGTCGAGGACATCGCGCACCTGACCGAGACCCGGGTCGAGATCGAGTCGATCGCCCAGCGGATGTCGATCGAGCGGGGCGACGTGCGGTGGGAGACCAAGGTGCTCGCCACGCATCACATTCTTGAGCCCACTCCTTTGACCAAGGACAAGGACGACGCCACAGTCAACGAGGCGTGGATGGTGCACCACCGTGACTTCCACCGCGCTCTGATCGCCGGATGCGGCAAACCTACGGCCCACATCTCATCACTGCCGGCTCGGCTTCGACATTGCTCACCGAGACCACCCCGATGGAATCTAGTTGTTACATCAACGACAATGCCATGATCATAGAGCTAAGTCCACAACCAAAGGCCATAACCAGCGGACAACGAGCGGGAGACATGCGGATTTTCATCGACAAACAGAGCCCCAAGGCCTACCACGCCCTGGTGCGGACATCGGCAGGGGTGCGCGCGGTCGCCGCCGAGGCGGGTCTCGACCGCACCGTCGTGGAGCTGGTCAACCTCCGCGTGTCGCAGATCAACGGCTGCGCCGTCTGCCTCGACACCCACACCAAGGCGGCCGTACGCGCGGGTGAGTCGGCGCGGCGGCTCGGAGTGCTGGCCGCCTGGCGGGACACCGAGTTGTTCACCCCCACGGAGCGTGCGGCCCTCGCACTGGCCGAGGCCACGACCGACCCCACCGATGCCGTCGCACAGGAATCCGCCTACGACGCCGCTCGACACGTCCTCACCGATGACCAGATCTCCGCCGCGATCTGGGTAGCGGTCACCATCAACGCGTTCAACCGGGTCTCGATCATGAGCAGGCATCCAGTACGGGCGAATCGGGAAGCTCCGGGCGAGGAGAGCGGTGTCACCGTGTCCGGTGGGTGATGTGGCCCCCGGTCATCGTGAGCCGGATCGGGGCGTCGGCGAGTTCGTCAGGGGTGGTGGTGAGGGGGTCGAGGGTGAAGGCGGTGAGGTCGGCCCGGAAGCCGGGCGCGATCCGTCCGGCGATGTCCTCCTCGCCCGCGGCCAACGCGGCGTGGGTGGTGTAACCCTCCAGGGCCGCCGGCGGGGTGAGCGCCTGGTCGGGTCGCACGGGCGGGGTGCCGGGGTCGCCGGGGTGGCGGCGCAGTTGGGCGGCGGCGAGTACCCGGCGTGGGTCGTAGGGAGCGACGGGCCAGTCGGAGCCGAGGACCAGGGTGGCTCCGGCGGCGCGCAGGTCGCGACAGCGCCAGGCCCGGGCGGCGCGTTCGGGGCCGAGTCGGCGGGACCACTCGTCGCTGTGGTCCGCCCGGGCGTAGGTGGCGTGGGCCGGCTGCATGGAGGCGGCGACGCCGAGCCGGGCGAAGCGCGGGATCTGGTCGTCGGGCACGGTCTCCAGATGCTCGGCGCGGTGCCGGGCCTGCGGAGTGCCGAGAGCCTGGACGGTGTCGAGGACGCGGCGGACCGCGGCGTCGCCGATGGCGTGAGTGGCGGTCGGCACGCCCGCGCGGTCGAGGGCGTGCACGGCGCGGGTGTACGCGGCGGGGTCGGGCCAGAACGGCTCGGTACCGGCGCCGTGGCAGTCGGGGTGGTCCAGCCAGGCGGTGCCGCCCTCCACGGTGCCGTCGAGGAACAGCTTGACGCCCGCCACGCGCCAGTGCCGTCCGGCGCGCCCCTGAAGGGCGATCAGTCGGTGCAGTTCGTCGGGGCCGGCGCCGGGCTGGCACCAGGGCGCGATGCGCAACCGCAGCGGCAGGACGCCCTCGTCCTCTATGGCGGCGAGCAGATCGAGCGCGTCGGACGTCTCCAGGTCCATGACGTGGCCACCGGTGAGGCCTGTGGCGGCCATGTCGGCCAGCAGCGCGAGCAGATGTTTACGGCGGTCGGCGGGAGAGGGCTGCGGGATCAGGGCGGCGACGGTGTCCATGGCGGCCTGCTCGACGAGGTGACCGGTGGGACGCCCATCCGGGTCGCAGACGATGGAGGCACCCTGGTCGAAGCGGCGTGGCCCGTCGACCCCGGCGGCACGCAGGGCCGCGGAGCCGGCGAGCGCGGAGTGAGCGTCGTACAGCCGTAGGAAGGCGGGGATGTCGCCCACTACGTCGTCGATGAGGTGGCGGCTGATGGGGCCACCCTCGAAGGTGTTGTGGTCGAGGTTCCAGCCGGTGATCCACGCCCCGGGGGCGGCCCGCCGGGCGGCCTCGCGCAGCGCGGCGCGCAGCTGCTCCAGGGTTTTGCAGCCAGAGAGGTCGACGCCCTGGGCGAGTTCGAGACCCTTGACGGCGTGGGTGTGCCCGTCGGTGAGGCCGGGGGTGAGGGTGGCGCCGCCGAGGTCGACGACCTGTGTGCGGGGGCCGCGCCAGTGGCGTACATCGGCCTCCTCGCCGACCGCCGCGATACGGCCGTCCCTGACGGCGACGGCGGTCGCCAGGGGACGCCGCGGGTCCAGTGTGCGGACGGTGGCGCCGGCCAGCACGGTGTCGGCGTTGGTGAAGGGCACGTGGAACGCCTTTCGCAGCGGCTCGTACGGAGTACCGGGGGTAGCAGGGTGCCGGGGGTAGCAGGGTGCCGGGGATCAATCGCCGGTGGCCGGCTCCGCGGCGAACGCCTCGTACACCTGGGGGCGCGTGCGGCGCAGCCGGTACGCGAGGGCGACGCCGACGGCGAAGACCAGCGGGACGGGCGCGAGGAGCGTCACGTTGGTGCCGGTCCCGGCGCCGGTCAGCAACTCGACCTTGTCGATGATCAGGTACAGCGCGGCGCCCATGAGCACCGCCCCGGCGATCGGGGCCACCACGGCCCGCCAGACGCCCTCGGTGTGACTGATGCGACGGAAGAAGACCGGGACGGCGACCGCGGTCAGCACCTGAAGCAGCACGATGCCGACCACACCGGGAGTGTTCACCCACAGCAGCAGCCGCTCGTAGGGGTCGGCGCCGGCGGCGGCGAAGCCGAGGACCACCAGGGCCGCGAGCGCGCTCTGCACGATCCCGGCGATGTGCGGCGAGCGGTGCCGCGGGTGCACCCGGCCGAGCGCCGCGGGCAGCACCCCCTCGTGGGCGAGGGCGTGGGTGTAACGGTTGATGGCGTTGTGGAAGGCGAGCAGCGCGGCGAAGACGCTGGTGACGATGAGAACGTGCATGACATCCGACGCCCAGCCGCCGACGTACCGGGTGGTGGCGGTGAAGAACAGCGCGGCGGGGTCCTGGGCGGCCGCCGCCATGACACCTTGCGCGCCGAACGCCTGCACGACGATCCACACGACGAAGGCGTAGAACAGGCCGAGGAAGCCGACGGCGGCGTAGGTGGCGCGGGGGATCGTCCGCTCCGGCCGGCGGGCCTCGGACCGGTAGATGGCGGTGGACTCGAATCCGATGAAGGCCGCGAAGGCGAAGGCGAGCAGGGCGCCGGTGCCGGGTGTCATGGCGTTGTCGGGAGTGAAGGAGTCGAAGTGGATGCCCTGCGCGCCGCCGTCCGCCAGCACCCCGCCGGCCAGGACCACGAGGATGCCGGCTTCGACGAGCAGCAGCACGCCGAGTACCCGGGCCCCGAAGTCGATGCTGCGGTACCCGGCGTACCAGACTGCCGCGACACCGACGAGGGCGGCCACCGGCCAGGGGACGCTGACTCCCCACAGGGCATGCAGTGCGTCGCGGACGGTGGTGGCCAGCAGTCCGTACAGGCCGATCTGCATCGCGTTGTACGACAGCAGCGCGAGGGCGGCGGAGCCGACCCCCGCGGGCCGGCCCAGGCCCCGGGTGACGTACGCGTAGAAGGCGCCGCCGTTGCCGATGTACCGGCTCATGGCGGTGAAGCCCACCGCGAACAGGGCAAGGACGGCGCCGGCGATGAGGTATCCGCTCGGCGCTCCGATGCCGCCGAGCAGGATGGCGAACGGGGCGACGCCGGCCATGACGGTGAGCGGGGCGGCGGCGGAGACGACGAGGAAGGTGATGTCACCGGCGCGGAGGGTGCCGGAGCGGAGCGAGGAATCGGGTTCCGCGGCGGTCAGGGGTTGGGGTCTGGCGGTCGAGGCCATGGCGGCGGGGCACCTTTCGGACGGCGCCGTTCGGCGGCAGGAGACCGCCCGGCGAGCTAAACCTAAAGCCTTTCGGTTTCGGTAATGTAGCCCTGGGCCCCAGCCATGGGAAGACCCGAAAGGCAATGATCAAGGGGAACGACGCATGGGGCGGCCGAGCAAGGCCCTGATCGACAGGGAGCGCATCGGCACCGCCGCGCTCGAACTCGTCGACCGCGACGGCGACTTCAGCGTCCCGCAGATCGCCAGGAAGCTCGGCGTCCAGACCGGCTCGATCTATCACCACGTCGACGGCCGGGCCGGCATCGTCGAACTGATCCGGCTGCGCGTAACGGGCGCCATCGACCCGGCCACCCTCGACCTGCGCCCTTGGGACACCGCCCTCGCCGCCTGGGCCCGCTCCTACCGGGCCGCCTTCGCCGCCCACCCGCGCACCATCCCGCTGCTCGCCACGGCGCCCGTCCGCGCGCCCCACGCGCTGGCCCAGTACGAGCGGGCGGTCGCTCTGCTGCTGGACGCGGGCTTCGCCAAGGACCGCGTCATGGCGGTCCTCACCGCCTTGGACAACCTCGTCCTCGGTTCCGCGCTCGACCTGGCCGCGCCCGAAGCCATGTGGGAACCCGACGCCGACGGCGGAACCCCGCTGCTCGCTCAGGTGCTGGCCGCCGTCGGCCCCGACCGTGCCGACGCCGCGTTCGACCTGGCGCTGAACGGCTTCCTGGCCCACTGCCGATGCCTGATCGCCTCCTGACGGCAGCGGAAGCGGGTCATTCTCCGACGGCGCCGGGAAGAGACCACCGGCGGAATTCCCGCGGGGAGACGCCGAATGCGGCCTTGAAGACTCTGCCGAAGTAACTCGATTCGGTGAGGCCCCAGCGGGCCGCCACGGCGTAGGCCGGAAGGTGGGCCAGGCCGGGGTCGGCCAGGTCCTGGCGGATGCGGTCCAGGCGCCGTCGGCGGATGTGGTCGCCGAGTGTCTCGCCCCGCTGCTGGAACAGGGCGTGCAGGGAGCGGACCGAGATGTGGTGGGCGGCTGCGATCCGGGCGGGCGGGAGTTCCTCGGCCAGGTGCCGGTCGATGTGCTCCAGGACATGCTTCAGCCGGTCCGCGCGAACAGGATGCATGTGCCGGCCGGCGTGCTCGCGGACGAGAGTCCGGAGGATGCCGGTCACATGCTCGCCCATCTCCCCTTTCGACACCGGTCCCAGTCGATGACCGCGATGGGCGAGTTCGACGAGCATCGAGGAGAGGATCCGGCCGCCGGGGGAACCGGTGAGCTCCTGGGCGACCATCGCGTCGGGGGTGTGCTGCAGGAGCGTGCTCGTGCCGGGGTCGAGTCTCATCAGGAACCAGCGGTAGTCGCTGCCGAGGTCGAGGCGGAACGGACGCCCGCCGCCGTAGAGGACGAAGTCGCCCGGGGTCAGGGCGCACTTGCGGCCGCTCTGTTCGATCGTCACCTCGCCGGCCAGGAGCACGCCCAGCAAGGTGTCGACCCCCTCGGTGGAGACCGAGGCGTGCGGCACGACCTGCGCCCTCTGTTCGCCGGCGATGTCGCAGGTGGTGATCGCGCCGAACCGCTCCGGGCGCATTTCGGCGGCGTACGGCGTCGCCGTCTTGACCAGTACGGCGTCGAACGCCCCGGCCCGCTCGGAGGACGCGGTGTCCAGGTAGCCGAAGACGAGCGTGCCGTCCATACGGGCTTCGAGGGGCATCGGCTCTCCTGTGCACTGCAGCACCAGAAGCGTGCGCTCTGGTGCCAACGCCATGGCCTGAATTGGCCGATAGTCCCACTCATCCGCAGTCCGCGGAAGTGGAGGGATATCACCACGTGGATGTACTCCTGGCAATTCTCACTCTCTTCGGCCTCTACGGGCTCACCACCCTCGGCATGGCCGTGACCTTCGCGGCGACCCGGGTGGTGAACCTCGCGCAGGGCGACCTCATCATGGTGGGGGCCTACACGGCGGCGGTCCTGACGGGTCCGGCGTTCGCCTGGCGGGTGGCGCTCGCTCTGGTGGCGAGTGCGCCGCTGTTGCTGCTGGTCGAACGGCTGCTGCTGCGGCATCCCCTCGCGGACGGGCTGGCGACCATGCTCGTCACCTGGGGTGTCGGCATGGCTCTGCGGCAGGCGGCGGAGCTGCTGTTCACCTCGACCTCCCGGTCGGTGGAGGCGCCGGTCGGCGGGACGGTGACCGTCCTGGGCACGCCCTTTCCGGCGTACCGGCTGGTCTGCGGTCTGATCGCGGTCGCGGTCATCGGGCTGGTGCTGCTCGCCGCCTACCGCACGGACTGGGGACTGACCCTGCGCGCGGTGGCCGACAACCCGACGATGGCGGCACTGCTGGGCACCGATCCGCGCCGGCTGCGCACGCTGGCGTTCCTGCTCGGCGGGCTGCTGGCCGTGCTGGCCGGGGCGCTGTACAGCCCGCTGCTCGCGGTCAACCCGACCATGGGCTTCGGCCTCCTGGTCCCCGTCTTCTTCGGCCTGCTGCTCAGCCGCCCCGGCGCGCTCGCCACGGCCGCGGGGGCCGCCCTGGCCATCGCCGCACTGTCGGTGCTGCTGCGCACGTGGCTGACCGACGTACTGGCCGAGGTCTTCTTCTACCTGATCATCCTCGCGATCGCGGCACTGCGCTCGCGTCCCTGGATTCGGAGGTACATGTCATGGCTCACCCGTATACGCGTGCCGGCGCGGGCATCCTGACCGCCGCCGCTGTGCTGGCGGTGACTGGCTGCGGCGGTTCGGCGATCTCGGGCACCGGGAGCGACAAGGACAAGCCCTTGAAGGTCGGCCTGGTCGTGCCACTCACCGGGCCCGTCTCCTCGACCGGCAAGGCCCTGCGCGACGCCTTCGAACTGGGCGTGAAGAAGGTCAACGACGCCGGCGGGGTGAACGGCGCGAAGGTGAAGTACGTCGTCGTCGACGACGGGGGCGACCCGGCCACCTCGACGCAGCTGGCCCGCAGACTCGTCCAGCGGGACGAGGTGTCGATGCTGTTCGGCACGATCACCGGGGACACGGCCGAGGCCGTGGCCAAGGTCGCCGACGACGCGAAGGTCCCGTTCGGTACGGCGATCCTCGGCGACGGCGGACAGTGTCGTCCCTACGCCTGGGGGTTCGGAGAGAGCACGCGCCAGTTGCTCACGCCGACCGTCCCCACGCTGCTCGAGAAGTACGGGAAGAAGGTCGCGGTCGTCGGCTCGGACTACAACTTCCCGCATCACTACCTGGAAGTCGCCAAGCAGCAGGTGAAACGCGCCGGGGGCTCGATCGTCGCCGAGGAGTTCAGCCCGATCGGGCAGACCGACTGGCAGCCGGTGATCAAGCGGCTCAAGGCCGCCCGGGCGGACGTGCTGCTGACCATGGTCGTCGGCTCCGACGCGGTGTCGTTCAGCCAGCAGGCCAAGCAGTTCGGCCTGCTCTCCCCCAAGCTCGGCTACGACGGCGCGCCCCTGGACAGCGACTACTACCCCGCGCTCAGTGCCCTGGTGAACGGCCGCACGCACACCGTGCGTTGGACCGACCGGCTGGACGACCCCGCCAGCCGCGCCTTCGTGGCCGACTATCGCAAGGCGTACAAGTTCGACGGCCCGATGCCCGAGGTGGCGGGCAACGCCTACTTCGGCATCCAGTTCTTCCTGGCCGCCGCCGAAAAGGCGGGCGAAGCCGACGGCGAAACGATCAACACCGAGATCGGACAGCTGGCCTTCGACTCGCCGCTCGGCGAGAAGACCCGCTTCTCGGCGGCCAACCACATCCTTCAGGCCGACATGCTCCAGGTCACGATCAAGCCGGGTGGGGCGTACCAGGTCAGCCACGAGCTCGGCCGCGTCGCCGATACCACGCCCACGCCGGGGTGCGCGTGATCACCCCGGGAATGGGCGCCGACAAGCCGCTCCAAGTGCTGCCGACGCCGTCCGCGCGCGGCGTACGCCGTCGGCCACCGGCCGCACCCAGGGCTGGGAGGCGTAGCACCCGAGTAGGGGTGGTGGTGCGTTTCGCGTTGCCGCTGGCGCTGCTGGCGGCGGCTCCTTTCGGGCTGAGCGCCTTCGCGGTGGCCACCCTGACGCTGGGCCTGTGCAACGGGCTGTTCGCCTACGGCCTGGACATCTCCTGGGGACGGGCGGGGCTGCTCAGCGTGGGGCACGCGTCCTTCTTCGGGCTCGGCGCCTACGCCGTCGCGCTCAGCCAGGGGCACGACTGGTCGCTCGCCGCCGTGCTGGCGGCGGCCCTGGCGGCGGCCGTGGGCATCGCGGTACTGGTGGTCCGGATCGGACTGGCCTCCCGGGTGCCGGACGCGCCGCTCATCCTGCTGACGATCGGGGTGGGCCTGCTGCTCCAGCACGCGGCGACCAGCCTCACGGATCTGACCGGCGGCACCAACGGGCTGTCGGTGAGCAGCCAGGGCGTGATCTCCGCCTACTACCTGACTCTCCTGGTGGTGGCCGTCGTGGTGGCCGTCACCAGCGTCACCGTGGTGCGCAGCCGGTTCGGAGCGCGTCTGATCGCCGCCTCCCGCAACCCCGAGCGCGCCGCCCAGACCGGTATCGACCCGTTGCGGGTGAGGACCGCGGCGTTCGCCGTCGGCGCGGCCGTGTCAGCGGTCGCGGGCGCCTTGTACGCACCCGCCGCCGGACTGGTGTCGCCGCAGGTCTTCGGGCTCGCCATGTCGACCAGCGTGCTGGTCTGGCTCGCACTGGGCGGACGCGAGTCGACCGTGGGCCCGTTCCTCGGCGCCATCCTGATCACGGCGGGCGCGCAGACGTTCGGCAGCACCTGGCAGGGCTGGTACGTGCTCGCCCTCGCCGCCCTGTTCGTCCTGGTCGTCCAGGTGGCCCCGGCGGGCCTGGCGGGACTGGCCCGGGTATGGACGCGCGGTCCGGCCGTGAAGCTGCCGCCGGCTGCGGCGGCGCCACGGTACCGCGCCCACGAGATCGCCGACGAGGCCGGTGAAGGACCGGCGCTCGCCCTGACGGAGATCCGCAAGTCCTTCGGCCCGGTGGACGTACTGCGCGGCGTGGACCTGACGGTCGAGAACGGCAGGTGCGTCTGCCTGATCGGCCCCAACGGCGCGGGCAAGAGCACCCTGCTCGCCGTCGTCGCGGGCCAACTCGCCCCCGACGCGGGCGAGGTGCGGATCTTCGGCGCGAACGCCACCGCGCAGCCGGTCCATGAACGCGTACACCTGGGCGTGGGCCGGATGTTCCAGATCCCCAGCGTCCTGACGGCGCTGTCGCCGGCCGACAACATCAGGCTGGCCCGCCTGGACGCGCCGCTCCACGTCGAACTGCCCGCCGAATACGACGACCTGGCCGGCGACGAGACCCGTGAGGCCGGGACCTTGCCGCTGGCCGACCGGCGCCGCCTCGAGCTGGCCATGGTGCTGGCCGGAGCGCCCCGGCTGATGCTGCTCGACGAACCCGCGGCCGGGCTGGGACCCGACGACGCCCGCGCGCTCGTGGACGAGCTGAAGCAGGTCGCACGGCGGACGGGGTGCGCCCTGGTCGTCGTCGAACACGACATGGCGATCGTCCGGGAACTGGCCGACGACGTCGTGGTCCTGCACGAGGGTCAGGTGATCGCGCACGGGCCGATGGACGAGATCGCCGCCGATCCCACGGTGCGCCAGGCCTACCTGGGAGTGAACTGACGATGCTGGAACTCAACGCGCTGGGCGGCGGATACGGGCAGGCCGCCGTCGTCCGCGACGTGACCCTGCGGGTCGCCGAGGGCGAGCGGATTGCCCTGCTGGGGCGCAACGGCACCGGCAAGACCACCCTGCTGCGCACCGTGTTCGGGCTGGCCGACCGGCAGGGCGGCGAAGTGCGCCTGGCCGGACGCCCCGTGCCGCGCGGCCGCCCGGACCTGCTCGCCCGTTGGGGCGCGGCACTGATGCCCGAGGACCGGGGGGTGTTCCCCACCCTCACCGTCGCTGAGAACCTCCGCCTGGCCACGCGCCGGGGCTTCGTCCCCGCGGTCGATCCCCACGAGATCTTCCCGCTGCTGACCGAGCGGCGCCGGCAGCCTGCCGGAACGCTGTCCGGCGGCCAGAAACAGCAGCTCGGCATCGCCCGGTCGATGCTGTCCGGACAGTCGCTGATCGTCGTGGACGAACTCACCCAGGGCCTGCAGCCGTCGCTCGTCCAGCAGGTCCTTCAGGCGATGGCCCGTATCGCCTCCACCGGAGTGGCGGTGGTGATGGTCGACCAGCACGCCGGGCTCCTCCTCGAGCGCTGTGACCGGGCGGTCGTCCTGCAGGCGGGCCGCGTCGTCTTCGACGGCCCGAGCGGCGCGCACAGCCGCGAGGAGCTCGACCGGCTGCTCACCGTCGGCTGATTCCCCACCTCCTGCAACTCCCCTGACATGGCTACAGACTGGAGCCCCCCATGGACCCGTTCGACTCCGCCGTGCGCCTGGCAGAGGCGGTGCGCAAGCGCGAGCTGAGCCCCGTCGAGATCGTCGACACCTATCTGGAGCGCATCGCCCGGTTCGATCCCGAGATACGAGCGTTCGTCTGGCGCAACGACGAGGAGGTACGCGAGGCCGCCGTGAAAGCCGAACGTGCCGTCATGGAGGGCGGGGACCTGCCCGCCTTCCACGGGGTGCCCATTCCCATCAAGGACCTGAACCTGGTGGCCGGGCAGCCCGCCACGTTCGGCAGCCTCGCGTGCGACGACACGCCCCGCACGGTCACGGATCCCGTCGTGACCAGATTCCTGGACGCCGGGTTCCTGCTGATGGGCAGGACCAGCACCCCGGACATGGGCATGCTGACCGCTGCGGAGAGCTCCCGCTACGGGATCACCCGCAACCCCTGGAACACGGAGTACTCGCCGGGAGGCTCGAGCGGCGGTGCCGCGGCGGCCGTCGCCGCGGGGCTCGCGCCCGTCGCCCACGCCAACGACGGCGGCGGCTCGATCCGGATGCCGTCCTCGTGCTGCGGGCTGGTCGGGCTCAAGCCCAGCCGCGGACGGGTGCCGCAGTACCTGGCGGCGTGGGAGCACGCCACGGTCGAGGGAGCGATCACCCGAACAGTGCGGGACGCGGCCGCGCTGCTGGACGTCATGAGCGTGCCGGACAGCCTCGTCATGTACGGCGCACCCGCGCCGGAGCGTCCCTTCTCCGAGGAAGTGGGGCGGGAGTCCAAGCCACTGCGGGTGGGCCTGCTACTCGAAGCGCCCACCGGACTGCCGGTGGACCCGGTGTGCGTGGCGGCGGCCGAGCGGACCGGCAGGCTGCTGGAGTCGCTCGGCCACACGGTCTTCCCGGTCTCCCCGCGCTTCTTCACCGAGGAGGCAGGCCTCGGGTACGCGCAGACCGCCCTGGACGCGGCACTGTGGACCGCGCCCTACGACCGGCCGGAACTGGCCGAGCCCCATCTGCGGTTCCGGATGGAGCGCGCCAGGACGCGCCACTCGGGCGAGTACACACGGACGGCAGCGCTCCTGCAGCATGAGGCCGTGGACGTCCGGGCGCAGTGGGGCCGCGACTTCGACGTGCTGCTCACCCCGACCCTCGCCTGCCCTCCCCCTCCGGCCGGAACCTGCCTTGCAGAGGCCAACGCCGACCCGGGCGGATTCCGGATGACCGAGAACCGGATGATCTCGTTCACAGCCGTCTGCAACATCACCGGCCTGCCCGCCATTTCCTTGCCGCTCCACACCTCACCCGACGGGCTGCCCGTCGGAAGCCAGCTGATCGGCGGGCCCTGGGACGAAGCGACCCTCCTGCGGCTGGCCTCCGCCCTCGAAGAGCTGAGCGACTGGACCGTGCGCCGTCCTGCGCGCTTCGAGTGATTTCAGGGGGTACGGGCCGTACTCGCCTATCGGCAGGAACGGCTCGATCAACTGCCACTGTGCATCGGCGAATTGTCTGCGCGTCACGATCGTCTTCCCATGGGATCCGGCAGGAAGACGATCGCGGATCAGGCATTGCCCTGCTTGAGCATCGCGGCGCGGTACTCGTCCCCGTCCGGGTGTTCTCGTATGGTCGAGAAACTTCCAGCGGTTCGAGAAGTGGGCGAAGAAGATCGCCTCCTTCGACGGGTTCTTCTTCTCACTGAGGCATGATCAAGTGATACTTGGCACATACAGACGGGGTTCTGCCAGTGTTAGCGTCCGCCCGTGACTTCCCCAGCTCTGGATGCGCCCGGTACCGGAACAGCCGGGCGCGGCCCGGCGGTCTGCCCCGTGTCACCCGACGCCCGCGATCCCCTCGGTCTTCTCGACTTGTTCAGCGACGGCTTCGTCAGCGACCCCTACCCCTGGCTGGACGCCCTACGGTCCGAGTCTCCCGTGCACTACGACCCCGTCACGGGGCTGTGGCTGGTCAGCCGCCACCACGACGTGCGCCGGGTGCTGCTCGACCCGGACCTGTTCCGGCCGGACAACGCCCAGCACACCGTCGCCCCCCTGCCTGTCGCCGCGCTGCGCGTGCTTGCCCGGGCGGGCTTCACCCTTCCGCCCGCGCTCGCCAACAACGGCACCGCCAGCCACCCCGGACTGCGCCGCGTGGTCGCCCGGTTCTTCAACGGACAGCGCGTCGAGGCCGCCGTACCGGTGATCGAGCGCATCGCCGAGGAGCTGCTCGACACTGTGCGGTCGCGGATCGACACCACCGGCGGCTGCGAGATGTTCGCTTCCTTCGCCCAGGTACTGCCCTGCCGGGTGCTGATGGAACTCCTCGGCATCGCAGGAGTCGCCCCCGCCACTCTGATCCGCTGGAGCGACGCGTCGCTGGAACTGTTCTGGGGCAGGCCGACACGCGAACGGCAGGTGGAACTGGCCCAGTCCGTGGGCGAGTTCCATCAGTGGCTGACCGCCACCCTGCGCGCCGGCACGGCCCCTTCCGACTCGTTCATCGGGGCGCTGACCCGCCACCGCCTGCCCGACGGCAGACCGCTGGACGTGGAGACAGCGGTCGGTGCGTGCTTCTTCGTCTTCATCGCCGGGCAGTCCACCACCGGCCAGCTGATCGCCACCCTGCTGCGCCGGGTGCTCGGCGAGTCCGGCATGTGGCCGCGCGTGGCCGGGGAGGCGGGCCTGGCGGAGGCCTGGGTGGAGGAGGTGCTGCGGCGCGAGCCGCCCGTGACCACCTGGCGGCGGGTCGCCGGGCGGTCGACCGAACTGGGCGGGGTGCAACTCCCGCAGGACGCACAGTTGCTGCTGATGCTCCTGGGCAGCGGATCCGACCCCGAGGTCTTTCCCGACCCGGAACGGATGCGCCCGCACCGGGCGAACATCCGCCACCACATGGCCTTCGGAGCCGGCCGCCACCGCTGCCCGGGGGCGTCCTTGGCACGTACCGAGGCGGCGGTGGCCCTGCGGGCAGTGGCCCGACGCCTGCCGGACGTGCGGCTCGCGGCAGACGCGGGGGATCCCCCGATGCTGGGCCTGTTGTCCTTCAGGGCACCACTGCGCGTGGCAGTGGAGGCCATACATCGTGCGACGCCGTCCTGACCACGGATCACCTGTTGAGCGGCTGTTCGGCCGGTCTCGGCTCTGCCACCCGCCGGCATCGCAGTCACCCTGCGCATCTGGGGCCACGTCGTTCGCCGCGACAGACTGGTCGAAGTCGTCGACAGTGAGCTGCTCGAACGGTCCGAAGGGACCGCCCCCGGCGTTGTTCACCAGGATGTCCAGGCGGCCGAAGGCCTCCACGGCGCCCTTGACCGCCGCGTTGACCGCTCCGCGTCCTGGTGGTCGCGCTCATTCACTTCACCTCGAACTTCGAGGCGTTCTCGGCCAGCCAGTCGTCGAAGCTCTTCAGCGCCGGGTTGATCTCGCGCAGCCGGTTCAGATCACGGGCGCCGGTGAACTCCTGGTCGAAGTCGCCGTAGTACTGGAACATGTTGCCGAGCTCCTCGGCCAACGGAAAGTCGAGGGTGCGGAAGAAGTCGTAGGGCACGGACTGGAAGCGCACCGGCTCGCCCAGCGCCGACGCCAGCTTCTCCGCGTACTGCGCACCGGTCAGATGGTCGCCGGCCAGGCTGACGGTCTGGCCGATGAAGTGCTCGCCGCCCTTGAGGATGGCGAAGGCCGTCCGGCCGATGTCCGCCACGTCCACTCCGGCCAGCAGCCTGCCGTCCTCCAGCGGCAGACTAAGCGTCAGCACACCGTCCTCGCCGCGCTGAGGGCCGAAGTACTGCAGGAAGCCCTGGAAGTAGAAGGTGGTGTGCAGGAAGGTGGTCGGCACCCCGGCTTCCGTGAACAGCTTGTTGCCCTCACCCTTGGAGTCGAAGTGCGGCACGTTGTACTTCTCCTGCAGGACCGGCATCCGGCCGTCCGCCAGCGGCAGCAGCTCGCGAGTGTCCTCCAGTGTCGACCAGACCACGTGCCGCAGCCCCGCGGCCCCGGCCGCACGGGCCAGGACCTCGATTTCCTCCGTCTCCTTCGCCGCGGACATGTGCGCAAAGAAGTTGGTGACCAGGAAGGCCCCGTAGGCACCCTCGAACGCCTTGTGCACCGTCGGCTCGTCGTCGAAGTCCGCCCGCACGACCTCGGCCCCGAGCGCCGCGAGCTCCCTGGCCGCGGGCGAGTCGGGATTCCGGGTGAGCGCGCGGACCGTGAAGCCCGACTCCGGATCGGCCAGGATCGCTCGTGCGGCACCGCCGCCCTGCGCACCCGTTGCTCCGGCGACTGCGATGATCTTCTTGTTGCTCATGACGGCTGTCCTTGTCAGAAGAGGGCTTCTTGGTGACGCATCAACAACCTATCGGGAATCGGTTGACACATCAACCCCCGAGATGTCAACGAGCCGTGATCGTTTCGGGGTGCCAGGCAATGGTCGCCGGCTGTACCGGAACGCGAAGAACATCAGCAACAGCATGCCGAGACCCCCGGTCGCCATCACCGACGCACAGGACCGCCGCACCTGCTCGGCACTCCTCACCTGCATGATCCGCACGGCCGTCCCCAACCGGGCACGTCACCGTTGACGTCCTCACGCGTTTCCCGGTCAGGAGGAGAAGGCAAAAGGTTGGCTTGCCGAGGGACGTTCCCATGGCAAGCCAACCGGGGTCGGACGTCCGGCGTCCGGGCGCGGCGCCCGGTCGGCGGGCATGTGCACGAAGGTCGGAAAGCCGGGATCGTCGGTCGGCCCCGGCCGCGACGCGTTCGCGCCTGCGGGGCCGGCCCCGTCTCGCGGGGAGCGGCGGAGGCCGTCAGCGGCGGCGTGAACACCGCTGCTGCGACGACGAGGGCCAGGTTCCCCCTGAACCCCTTGCTCCATCTCGAAGTGGGCATGGGTTCGGTTCCTTTCCCGAGGCATTACTGATGCACGCAGGTACCGCGACAGCACTGTGGCGATCACCGTGAACCCATGCGAGGTGACACATCAACCATCCCGTGTCAATCACCCACCGCCCGCCCGTCCCCGGACGGCGAGCCAAGGCTTTACGGCATCAGGGGGGATCCGCCTCCAACCGACCCAGGATGCGTTCACAAAGAACGGTGAGCGCGTCGAGCTCTTCAGGACTGAGGGGGTCGATGATCAGCCGGCGCACGGTGGCGACGTGCCGAGGGGCGGCCGCCTCGATGGCCGCGCGGCCGGCGGGGGTGACGACCACGTGGACACCGCGCCCGTCCTTGGGGCAGAACTCCCGGTTCACCAGGCCGCGTTCGGTCATGCGGCGGAGGTGGTGGGACATGCGGCTCCGCTCCCACTGCACCGTGTTGGTCAGGTCCTGGAAGTGCCGCAGCCCGTCGGGTGCGTCGGTGAGGGCAACAAGAACGACGTATTCCGCCATGGACAGGTTCCCGCAGCCCTGGAGTCCGCGCGCCAACCTGCCAGGGAGCTTTTGATGTACACCGACGAAGGCGCGCCAGGCGCGCTGCTCGGACTGGGTGAGCCAGCCTGTTTTCTGTTCCATGCAAAGCCATCCTAATCGATGGTTGACACATCACCCAGAGTTAGTAATAGTTGACGCGTCACGGATTCGTGACATGTGAACGTCTTGTCGTGTTCCAGGCACTGGAGGAGATCCCGTGAGCGAGTTCCGAAGACCGGCCTGGACACCCTGCTGACCCCGAGAACAGCGTCCTGCTGCTGATCGGCCCACGTCGTCACCGACGCCTCCGGCAGCCTGTCGGCCGAGGCCCACAGCATGGCCGTGCGCCGCACGGTCCAGGCCGGATCGGCAGCGCGACTGGGCCCACACCGACACTGGCGCGGTGCCAGGGGGCCATAAGTGAGGCACACGTGTCCGCAGGGCACCGGACCACACCTGTTCAGTCCGTCGATCCAGAAGGGTGCCGCCATGACAACCGCCCCCGCCGTGCCGGTCGTTGTCCCTCTCGTCCCCCCGAAGCTGATCGCGACGGACCTTGACGGCACGCTGCTGCGCAGCGACGGAACGCTGTCGGACCGCACCCGGGCCGCCTTGACGGCGGCCGCGCAGGCCGGGATCCGCGTGGTGCTGGTCACGGGCCGCCCGCCGCGCCGCGTACCGGAGTTGCTGGCCACCATCGGTCCGCATTTCGTCATCGCCGCCAACGGAGCGGCCGTCTACGCCCCAGACGGAACCCTGGCGTACGTGTCCCCGATCCGGCCCCTGGCAGCCACCCGGCTCATCACCCGCGTGCGCAGGGCACTGCCCGGCACCGCTTTCGCCGTCGAGTACGACAGGGACTTCGGCCACGAAGCGGCCTACCCGACCTGGTCGTTCGGTGAGGAGGCCGCCGAACCGGTCGGCACCGTCGGGGAACTCCTCACCCGTATCCCGGGCAGGCCGGTGCTGAAGATCCTCGCCTACCACCCGACCCTGCCCCTCGACGACTTCTACGAGCGAGCTCGGCGCACCGCGGGCAGCAACGCCGAGACCACCTACTCCACCGGACTGTCCCTGGTGGAGTTCAGCGCACCCCGCGTCACCAAGGCCACCACCCTGCTTGCGTGGAGCGGCCGGCTCGGCGTCGGCAGCGACGAGATCGCCGCCTTCGGCGACATGCCCAACGACCTGCCCATGCTCACCGCTGTGGGTCACTCGTACGCCATGGCCAACGCCCATCCGGACGTCCTGCGGGCCACACGTCATCGCGCCCCCGCCAACGACGAGGACGGCGTCGCCCAGGTGGTGGAACGGTTCGTCGACACACTCGTACGCCGACCGTCCCGGCACATCCCCGTGCCGACCGTCCGGGACGTCGACGACGACCCCACCGACGCGCTCGCCTGACGCCCGCGCCCGCGGGGGCTTTTCCCACGTCCCACCGCGCCCATCGCGCGATGTCAGAGCCGTGGGCAAGAGGCCGGCCGCGCCACAGGCGACAGCGGTCATCGAGGCGAAGGGTGCCCTGCTGATTCCCGGCTTGGTCGACACCCACCGCCACATGTGGCAGTCCACGCTGCGCGGCATCGGCGTCGACTGGACACGGACCCACAACTGGTCGAAGGGCCGGCCACCGTCTGCGCGTCCACGTCACGTCCAGCCCCGCAGCCAAGTCTCCCAGGAGTGGCCCGCGCGTTTTCCGACGCATATCACCCGCTCGACTCCGTGGGCGGAGCCGTTCCTCGCGGTCAAGGTCAGCAGGCCGAGATGGACGGCCACGGTCATCGCAAGGGCCCCTGACCAGCATCTCCAGCAGCGCCGTGCGCTCCCGGTCCGCGGGGGCTTGAGGCGGTGAGTTCTGGCCGCGTCCCGCAGCGGCATGACGAGGGTGTGCCGCGGTTGCGGGCCGACGGGCTCGGCGGACGCGACGGTGGCCGCCGCTGTCCCGGCGGGCAAGGCGCAGGGCGCCCTGCGCGGCAGAAAGGGCATGTGCTCAGTGCGGGCAGGAACCCGTTGATGACCCGCAGCGCGCCCAGCACCTCCAGCGGGCCGGGCGTGAGACTGCCGGCGTCGCTGACGAGGAAGTCGAGGCCGCCGCCACCCAGCGCGTGCGACACCTTCGCCACCCATGACCTGACCGCACCTTCGTCGGTGATGTCGCCGACCGTCGCGGTGATCGCTCCGCCGCCGGCGCTGTTCAGTTCCGTGGCCCGCACGCCGCGACAGCGTGATGCCGTGGACCCGGTAATCCCTGGCGGCCGGCTCAAGGGCCGTTTCCCGCCCGAGGCCGCCGCCGATTCCGGTGATCACGACCGCCTTACGACCGGTCACCGTGCTCGCCGCGTCCTGGCTCCGCCGATGCCGGTGCGCACCGTGATGACGGTCTTGACCTCGCTCGCCCCTCGTACGGTGCCGTTCACGACGGCCGGTGCCTCCTCCAGCGGGACCCGGGTGATCGGCGGCGGGGCGACATGTCCGGTGACGACGGCTTCCGCGACACGGTCGAGGAGGCGGTCCGAGGCCGACAGCACGAAGTTGATCTCAGTGACGCCCACGGCCTCGAGTGCGCCCACATCGGCCACGAACCTCGTCGTGACCGCCGAGCCGCCCGGGCGAACCAGCTTGGCCAGCGAGGCGAAGCGGTCCGCGTCGCTCACGAGGTCGATCAGCGCGTCGATGCCGTCGGGATGCGCCCGCTGTACCGCCTCCGGCACGGCGAGGGCAGTAGGGCCGATGATCTCGGCGGCGCCGTAGCGGCGCATCCGTTCGGCGGCGATGTCAGGAGCGACAGCGGTCACGTGCGCGCCCGCCCTGGCCGCGAACTGGGTCGCCATGGAGCCGACGCCGCCCCGGGCGCCCACGATCAGGACCGTCCTGCCCTCCAACGGTGCGAGCATGGCCGTCACAGCGAGACCGGTCATGCCGATCGTCGGCAGTGCCGCCGCCACGTCGAGGTCCATGGCGTCCGGGACCCGGGTGAGCGGCGCGTCCTCGTCGACGGCGACGTACTCCGCGTACGTTCCCGTCGACCCGATCGGAGGGATCATCAGCTGCCCGAAGACCACGTCCCCCGGAGCGAACCTGGTCGTGCCCTCGCCGACGCTCTCGACGATGCCCGCGCCATCGGTGCCCAGCACCATCGGGAACGTGCCGGGGAACATGATGCGCCGGTCGCCGTGCGCGAGCCTGCGGTCGACGGGGTTGACGGCCGCGGTCCGCAGCCTGATCAGCAGTTGGCGGGGTCCTGGTCGTGGGGTGGGCACCTCGCCCAGAACCGGCGTCTGTCCGTAGTCGTTCACGATCACCGCGCGCATGGCTCTCCTCGCGGACGGGTGGGGGCCGTCCTCGCGGGAAAGTCTCGTCCCGGCAGTGGTGCACTCGTATCAGCCAGTGCACAGTGCGGATGGCCAGTCATGATCAATGGACCGCCACCGGGGCCCCACACCTGGATCAAGACCTGTGAACGAGTACCTTGAGCCCTTCGTGGGGGCGAAGATCGAACCGGGATCGTGGAACGCCTCGCCGGACATCCGAACCGAATCAACGACTCAGGACACTAGTTCCCGTCGTCCGGCAGTACGGCGTCGAGCTGACCGCGTGCGCTGATGCCGAGCTTCATGAAGACCTTGCGCAGGTGGTACTGCACCGTACGCGCGCTGATGAACAACCTCGCACCGATCTCCGCGTTCGACAGGCCCGCACGGGCGAGTCGGCTGATCTGAAGCTCCTGCGGCGTGAGTTCTTTCCTGGTGTCGTCGGTGCGCTTGCGAGCGGTCGCCCCGGTGGCGAGCAACTCGCGCCGTGCGCGGTCGGCATAGGCATCGGCACCCATCGTCGCCAGCATGTCGTGGGCGGTGGACAGTTGCTCCCGCGCATCGGCCCGTCGCTTCTCGCGGCGCAGCCATTCGCCGTACAGCAGGTGTGCTCGGGCAAGTTCCGCCCGGACGCGGGTACGGCCGAGGCGCTCGATGGACTCCTGGTAGAAGCCCTCGGCGTCGCTGCCCTGTGCGAGGAAGGCGCGCAGTCGGGCCTCGATCCCGAGCGACCAGTCCGTGGGCACCGTACGCGTGCGCTCGGACAGCCACTCGAGTACGTCGTCGACGGTCCCCCGGTCGCCGGTGCGGGCCGCCGCCTCCGCCAGTTCGGGCACGACGAACGGTCCCAGTCCGCACGGGTCGCGCTCGAACACCTCCCGGGCGGCGACGAGCGCCTCACCGTGACGGCCGAGGCCGTTGTGGAGCACCGCGCTCATACAGCCCGCGAACGGCATGACGGCGCCGGTCCCCTGCTTGGGCGCCGCCCGGCGGCTCGCCTCGGCCAGCTCCCGCACCCGTGTCTCCTGCCCGCGCCACGCCATCAGCATCATCTCGGGAAACGGAAAGTACGGGTTGCCCGTCGCCTCGGTGAGAATGCAGTACTCCGCGATCAGCTCCCGTGCGCTGGCGAACTCCCCGGCGAGAACCTGTCCAAGGCCCAGGACGCTGAGTGCGACCCGCAACTGCCCCATCGCACCCGTCCCGCGAGCGACCCGCGCCTGGCGTGTGGCGATCGTGAACCACGCCTCCGCGTCCCACAGTTCCATGGCGAGGACGACCGCCGCCCTGCCGCCCACGAGCCGGCCCGAGTCGCCGTCGGGTCCAGCGATCATGCTAAGTGCCTCGGCGAGCATTGACCCCGCCACCGTGTACCCTTTCGTGGCCCGCGCCACCCAGGCGTCGAGCAACACGTCGACCGCGCGCGGCGGTTCGGGAGCGGCCGGCGCGTTGCGCGCGGCTTCCGCGACGGTAAGGAAGCTGCTGGAGTCGTCCAGGGCGCCGTCCAGAGCGCCGCCCAGCACAGCCGCCACGAGCGCCTCCAGGTATATCTCGCGCGTCAGGGCGGGATCGAACGGTTCCATGCGCTGGGCCGCGCCGAGGAGGATCTGGGGCGCCTCGGGCATGCGCCGCTGCTCCAGCGCGATCCGGCCGCGCAGGTGCTCCGCCTGGGCCGTCCGCAGAGCGTCTTCCGGACCCGCCTCGGCCGCCTCCAGCAGCCTCAGCGCGTCGTCGGGGGCGTCGGCGTCGAGCTTGGCGTAGGCCGCCGTGAGCATGCGCTGCGCGCGGCGCGCGGGATCCGGTGTCAGGATCGCGGCGTGTTCGAGGAACGCCGCCGTCGCGGTGAGGCCGCCGCGTGCCAGCGCGCGGTCGGCGGAGCACTCGAGTTCCTCGGCGACGTCCTCGTCGGGACCCGTCGCGGCCAGGGCGCGATGCCAGGCGCGGCGGTCGGGATCCTGCTCCGGGTCGGTGGCTTCCGCCAGTGCGCGGTGGGACTCCCGGATTTCCTGCGGTGAGGAGGAGTTGGTCAGCGCCGAGCGGACCAGCGGGTGCCGGAACCGTACATGGGGGCGGACCTCGATCAGGCCGGTCTCCAGCGCTGCGGTTGCGGTCTCGCACGGGATGCCGAGCAGCGCAGCCGCCCGTTTCAGCAGCGTCAGATCGCCTACGGGGTCGACGGCCGCGAGGAGCAGCAGGCGCCGCCTATCGGCCGGGAGCGCGTCGATCCGACGCCGGAAGCTCTCCTCGATCTTCTTCGACAGGGGGGTGGCACCGCGCCGTATCCCCAAGCCGCCGGCGATCTCCGCCGGCGACATCCCCCGCAGCAGTTCCAGCAGTGCCAGCGGATTGCCGCGGGTCTCGCTGATGACCTGGTCGCGGATCCGCTCGTCCAGCGGCCCGACAGCCACCGAGTCGAGCAGCGTCCGGGCGTCCCCGTCTTCCAGGCCCTCGACGGCGAGCTGCGGCAGATCCGCGAGGTCCCGGCTCGGCCGCCGGGTGGCGAAGACGAGCCCGACCGACTCCCTCTCCAGGCGGCGGGCGACGAACGCGAGCACCTGCGCCGAGGCGCGATCGAGCCATGGCTCGTCGTCGATGACGCAGATCAGCGGCTGTTGCCCGGCAGCGTCGGCAAGCAGGCCCAGGACGGCCAGGCCTCCGAAGAACCGATTCGGCGCCTTCCCCGGGCTGATACCGAAGAGCGTGCGCAGGGCGTCGCGCTGCGGAACCGGCAGGCGGTCCAGCCGATCCAGCATGGGCGCCAGCAACTGGTGCAGCGCGGCGAACGGCAGATCCATCTCCGCCTGGATACCGGTGGCGCGCACGATGCGGACACCCGATGTTTCGTCAACCAGCCAGTCCAGCAGTGCCGTCTTGCCGACGCCCGGCTCACCACTGACGACGAGGGCCCGGCTCTCCCCCGCACGAACGGCGTCCAAGAGGGCGCCGAGGGCCTCGCGCTCACGGCGTCGGCCTATCAGCCGCGTACAACTCCCGCCCGCAGCCGGACGGAAGTCCCTTGAGAACATTGACCGGGCGTCTCCCATGCGGCCCAAGAATACCTTGGGCAAAGACATGTGCCGGACGCCCTTTGATCCCACATGACCAGGTAAGACTTGTCCAGGACAGCCATTGGCAGGAGGGTCGCGCGGGCACCGGTCGACGCCGGGCGCGCGGTGCGGCGCTGCGCTTCCGCGCTTGGGAAGAGGCGGCGCCATACATCCGACCTGTTGCGGCGTCAGAACCGCGAGAGAGCTCAGCCGCACTCGACCTCGCTCCCCCGCACGAAACGAATGCCCGCGGTTAATGACGCGTCAAGCAAGAGGCGGGACGAGGTACACAACCGCAGGACCGTCTGCTATAGGCGCCGGAGGGATGAGTGAGGCCGCGGCCTGAATTCACCGGCTCCGGGCATGACACCCGCGGCACCCTCACCGCCATCCGCGGCTGACGTGTTTAGACCCCCGTCTTTGGCCGCCGCTGATCCATGTGCCCAGCGAAACCGCGGGCCGCACCTGCGCACAGGCGCCCGCCTCCGGCGGGTCGCACCGCACGCACCAGCCAACGGTTGACGCGTCACCTAGAAAGTGCTTGAATTGAATAACACGTCAACGCCACGGGGTGTGCGGAGGCACTTGATGCAGGCACAGCAGCAGATCTCGCGCCGAACCGTCGCCCGGATCGAGGACAGGATTCACCTCGGCCCGGACGCTCAGGTCGACGACAAAAGCCTGATGTTCTCTCCGCAGGCCCCGGCACTGACCGACCCTTTCCTCGTGCTGGTCGACGACCTGTTCTCTGAGCCCGGCTTCGAGTGGCACCCGCACCGGGGCCTGGAGACGGTGACGCTGGTACTGGACGGGGTGTTGGAGCATGGCGACAGCATCGGGAACAGCGGCACACTGACCGCTGGAGACATCCAGTGGATGACCGCCGGTCGCGGGATCATCCACCGCGAGCTCGCCTTCCGTAACGAACGCGCACACATACTGCAGTTGTGGGTCAACCTGCCGGCCGACATGAAGCTGGTCGACAGCCGCTACCAGGACCTGCTTGCCGCCGGCCGGCCGACCATCGACCACGACGGTGCCCGCATCGACCTCATCTCCGGCCCCACCGGCGGTCTGACCGGCCCGGCGCTCACCCATTGGCCGATCTCCGGCTCGGTGATCACCATGGAGCCCGGCCGGAGCCTCGATCACGTCCTGCCCGGCCAGGACCGAGCGTTCTTCACCGTGCTCGCCGGCGCCGTGAGCATCGCCGGCCGCACCGTGACCGCGGGACAGACGGCCTGGTCCGATCCGCTGCCGCACGCGGACCTGTCCGCCATCGGCCTGCGGACCGGTGACGGCGACACCCCGAGCAAGGTCCTGACCTTCAGCGGACCGCCCATCCGGCAGCCCGTCGCGTTCGGCGGGCCCATGGTCATGAACACCAAGGCCGAGATCGAGCAGGCGTTCCGCGACTTCCACACCGGCAAGTTCGGCGCCGTCCCGCGCCAGGCCCGGCTGCAGTACCGATGACGTCGGGAATCCATCTCGGAACAGCTTTTCAGCAGGGCGCTACCCGGATCCCAGGGCTCGAGCCCCGATAGAGGCCAATGGCCTGCGCTGAAGCGTCACCACCACCTGTCATGCGCGGCTCGGACGCAGCTTGTCAGGCCCTTCTCTGATACAGGCCTGTGGTCCGGCTGACGCCGCCGACCTGGTTGAGCTGTATGGGGATGACGCATGGGGATGACGCCCTCTTCAGAAGGCCGCCGCGGCGCTGTGCAGGTTCTTGGCGGCCAGGGCGAGCCCTTCGGTCTGGGAGTAGGCGGCGTCCTCGTGCTCGATGTTGACGGCCATGTCGGGGTCGATCTCGGCGAGGGCGCGCAGGAACTCGGTCCAGAAGGGGACGTCGTTGCCGAGGCCGACCGCGACGAACTTCCAAGCCGGATTCTCCGGCCAGGCGTTGCACCAGAAGCCGTATCCCGTGGGCACCTTGCCGGGCGCGTCGGCCGGCACGCGGGTGAACGACGTGTCGAGCACGCCGCGGATGTCGGCGCCCGGGCAGAGCGTCGCGTCCTTGGCGGCGGCGTGGAAGACCAGCGGGCCGAGCCACTTGGTGGAGGCGACGACGTCCATGCCCTGCCACATCAGGTGGGAGGGGTCCATCTCGGCACCGACGTTCGTCAGGCCCCCCTCCTCGACCAGCCGCTTCAGCGTGACGGGGGAGAAGACGAGATTGTGCGGGTGCATCTCGACGGCGACCCGGACGTCGTTCTCGCGGGCCAGCGCGTCGATCTCCTTCCAGAACTCGACGGCCACGCCCCACTGGTAGTCAAGGACGTCCATGTACACGCCGTCCCACGGGTTCACAACCCAGGAGGGGTACTTGGCATCCGGGTCCGAACCCGGCGTACCGGACATGGTTACGACGTGCTTCACACCGAGCAGGCCCGCGAGGCGGATCGTGCGACGCAGGTCGTCGGCGTGCTTGGGGCCGACACCGGGGAGTGGATTGAGCGGATTGCCGTTGCAGTTGAGGCCGGTGAGCTCCATCCCGCGGTCGGCGAAGGTGGCCAGGTACTCCTCCCGGGCGGTGGCCGAGGACAGCAGCAGGTCGACCGGGCAGTGCGGGGAGGGGATGAAGCCGCCGGAGTTGACCTCGACGGAGGTCAGGCCGTTCTCCTTGAGGATGTCGAGGGCCTCGGTGAGGGTGCGGTCGTGCAGACAGGCGGTGTAGGCGCCGAGCTTGAGGGCCATGTGCGTGCTCCTTGGATACGTGCGGAGGTCAGGCGGCGGGCGGGACGTCGACGGCGGCACCGCCGTTGCCCGAGGACTTGACGACGGCCCGGATGATCTCCATGGTCCGCAGCGCGTCGGCGAAAGTGGCGCAGGCCGGCAACGGCTCGGCGACCCCCGCGACCTGGTCGAGGAAAGCCCGGGCCTGGTAGGTGAAGTGGTCGGCGTTGCTGGCCCCCACGCCCGGCGCCTCCATCGGGACACCGCCCGCGAAGTACGGCACCTGCGGGCCGACGATGATCTGCCGGGCCCCGCGGGTACCGGCCTTGGGCTGCGCGTCGTCGAAGAGGTACTCGGCGGGTCGGTGCTGGTCGAACGCGGCCCGCCCGCCCACGCCCAGAACGTCGAAGGCGAGCCCGTTGGGCAGGCCGAAGCCGGTGCGCGTCACCGAGAAGGTGCCGACCAGACCGGACTCGAAACGGGCCGTGAAGGACGCGGTGTCCTCGTTCTCGACCTCGCCCACCTCGTCGGAGACGGGAGCGGCGTTGTGCCCGACGACCGCGCCCAGCGGCAGCGGCCGCTTGGTGATCTGCGTCGACAACGCGGCACCGGAGACCGAGGTGATGGGCCCGGCGACGTACTCGGCGGCGTCGATGATGTGCGAACCGATGTCCCCGAGCGCACCGGAACCGGCGCCGCCCTTGAACCGCCAGCTCAGCGGCCCGTTCGGGTCGGTCGCGTAGTCGCACCAGTAACGGCCGCTGAACAGCGTCGGATCGCCCAGCTCACCGGCACGCACATGCTCACGGATCGCGGCGATGCCGGGCGAACGCCTGAAGGAGTACCCGACGGCCGTCACGACCTCGGCGCCCCGCTCCAACTCGGCCATGGCACGGGCGTCTTCGAGCGAGCCGGCCAACGGCTTCTCGCACAGCACATGCTTTCCGGCAGCGATCAGCGCCTCCGCGATCGGACGGTGCAGATCATTTCCTACGACGATGGAGACCGCGTCGATCGTCGGGTCCTCGGCGACTGCCTCCCAGCTCGGCAGCGCCTTCTCGAAGCCGTAGCGGCGGGCGGCGTCCTCGCCGAGTGCGACGTTGGCATCGGCGATCGCGGCCAGCCGGACGGGCGGCAGACCTGCCCCGAAGACCGTGTTGACGTTGCGGTATCCGGCAGCGTGACTGCGGCCGGCCATGCCGGCGCCGATCACCGCGACGGAGAGGGGTTTGGCGGACGTGGTCATGGCGGTGCCCTTCAAAGGAATAGTGAGCAGGCGGCGAACTGCCGGCGGAAGTGGGACTCGATGTCTTTCATCGAGCGGCCCGGGGTCTTCGTGAGCGGTGTGGACGTGGAGGTGGAAGACGAACGTCGCTGCGTCGACACCGCCCCCGCCAGGGCGCAGGCGGCGACCGCGTTCGCGGTGCAGGCCGGCAACTGGTCTGTCACGACCATCAGTTCGCTGGGCTCGGGGGCCTGGAGGGCGTCGTCCCTGACGTCCATGGCCACCTGCTGGCGGATGGTCTGTGGGCGTTACTCAGTTGGAGGTGGGGAAGTTGAAGCCGGCGGTGAGTTGCTGGGTGGGCTGGGGCCAGCGGGTGGTGACGACCTTGGGGCGGGTGTAGAAGCGGATGCCTTCGGGACCGTGGACGGGGGAATCGCCGATGAGGGAGTCCTTCCAGCCGCCGAAGGAGTAGTACGACATCGGGACCGGCACCGGCACGTTGATGCCGATCATGCCGACCTTGATCTTGCGCTGGAAGCGGCGGGCGGCCTCGCCGGAGGCGGTGAACAGGGCGGTGCCGTTGCCGTAGGGGTTGGCGTTGATCAGGTCGATGGCCTCGTCGAGGGACTCGGCGCGGACGATCGCGAGGACCGGGCCGAAGAGTTCTTCCTTGTACGCCTCCATCTCGGTGGTGACGTGGTCGAGGAGGGAGGGGCCGGTGAAGAAGCCGTCGGCGTACGCGGGGTCGTCGATCTTCAGGCCGCGGCCGTCGACCACGACTGTGGCGCCCTCGGCGGCGGCGGTGGTGACGGCGTTCTCGACGCGTTCCTGTGCGGCCTTGGTGACCAGCGGGCCCATCTCGGTGCCTGGCCGGTCGCCCGGGCCGACCTCGACCTCGCGGGCCTTGCGCTCCAGCAGCGCGACCAGGCCGTCAGCCGCGTCACCCACGGCCACGGCCACGGAGACGGCCATGCAGCGTTCGCCGGCGGAGCCGTAGGCGCCTGCGGTGATGTGGTTGGCGGCGAATTCGAGGTCGGCGTCGGGGAGGACGACGGCGTGGTTCTTGGCGCCGCCGAGGGCCTGGACGCGCTTGCCGTGTGAAGTGGCCTGCTCATGCACGTATTTGGCGATCGGCGTCGATCCCACGAAGGACACCGCCTCGATGCCGGGGTGGGCGAGGATCGCGTCGACCGCGTCCTTGCCGCCGTGCACGACGTTGAAGACGCCCTCCGGCAGTCCGGCCTTCTGGTACAGGCCGGCGACGAAGTTGGCGGCGGACGGGTCGCGTTCGGACGGCTTGAGGATGAAGGCGTTGCCGGTCGCGATGGCGATGGGGTGCATCCACAGGGGCACCATGGCGGGGAAGTTGAAGGGGGTGATGCCCGCGACGACGCCGAGGGGCTGGCGGAAGTTGTGCACGTCGACGCCGCGGGAGACCTGGTCGGAGAAGGATCCCTTGAGGACGTCGCCGAGGCCGCAGGCGAACTCGACGACTTCCCGTCCGCGGGTGATCTCGCCGCGGGCGTCGTCGACGGTCTTGCCGTGCTCGGCGGAGATGATCCGGCCCAGTTCTTCCTCATGGTCGAGAAGGAGCTGGCGGAAGGCGAACATGACCTGGGTGCGCTGGGCGAGGGAGGACTCCGACCAGCTCTCGAACGCGGCGGCGGCGGCCTGCACGGCGGCGTCCACCTCGGCGGACCCGCCGAGGACGACCTGGGCCTGCTCGGCGCCGGTGGCCGGGTTGAAGACCGGCTGAGTGGCGGTGGCGGCGCCCTGGGTGAGGGAGCCGTTGATCCAGTGCTGGATGGTGGTCACGGTGCGGGTTTCCTTCGGGGACGGGGGCGTTACAGGTAGTGGCGTTGGGCCTGCTTGTGGGCGGCGTACGTGTCGTATGCGGCGCGGGTGGTGTCGAGTGCGGACGTCTGGCTGACCGGGACGTCCCACCAGCCGTGGCCGGGCGGGTTGGGTCCGTAGAGGTCGGTCTCCACGTGCACGACAGTGGTGCGGGTGGCGGCCTTGGCCTTCTCCATCGCGCTGCGGAACTCCTCGACGCTGGTGGCGTGCAGCACGTCCGCGCCCAGCGACGAAGCGTTCGCCGCCAGGTCGACGGGCAGGACATCGCCGTCCAGCCGGCCTGAATCGCCGTCGCGATAGCGGTACTTGGTACCGAAGCGCTGCGAGCCGAGCGACTCGGACAGGGCGCCGATGGAGGCGAAGCCGTGGTTCTGGACGAGGACGATGACGACCTTCAGGCCCTCGGAGACCATGGTGACGATCTCCTGAGCCATCATCAGGTACGAGCCGTCGCCGACCAGCACGACGACCTCGCGGGAAGGGTCGGCCATCTTCGCGCCGAGGCCGGCGGCGATCTCGTAGCCCATGCAGGAGTAGGCGTACTCCACGTGATAGGCCTTCGGATCGCGGGCCCGCCACAGCTGCTGGAGATCTCCGGGCATGGAGCCGGCCGCGTTGATGACGACGGCGCGGTCGTCGAGGACGTCGTTGAGGGCGCCGAGGATCTGGGTCTGGGCGGGCAGGTCACCGGTGTTGCGGTCGGGGGCGAAGCACTCCTCCTCGATCTCCCGTGTGCGGGCGATGAGGTGACGGGTGCGCTCGCGGTACTCCGCTGGGACCTCCCAGTCCGTGAGTGCTCCGGCGAGGGCCTGGATGCCGAGCCGGGCGTCGGCGACCAGCGGTTCGGCGGCGTGCTTGACGGCGTCCAGGCGGGCGACGTTGAGGTTGACGAAGGTGACGTCGGGCCGGCCGAAGACGGTGTGGCTGGCGGTGGTGAAGTCGGAGTAGCGGGTGCCGATGCCCAGTACGACATCGGCCTCGCGAGCCAGCTCGTTGGCGGCGTAGGAGCCGGTGGAGCCGATGCCGCCGACCGCGTAGGGGTGGTCCCAGGGTACGGCGCCCTTGCCGGCGTGGGTGTCGGCGACCGGGATGCCGGTGGCCTCGGCGAACGCCCGCAGGGCGGTCTCCGCACCGGAATACACGGCACCCCCGCCCGCCACGATCAGCGGTTTCCTGGCGTTCCGCAGCAGACCCGCGGCCCGCTCGACCGCGGCCGGCTCCGGCACCGGGCGGCCCACGTGCCACACCCGCCGCCGGAAGAAGGCGAGCGGCCAGTCGTACGCCTCCGCCTGCACGTCCTGCGGCAGCGCGAGCGTGACGGCGCCGGTCTCCACCGGGTCGGTCAGCACCCGCATCGCTGCCAGCGCGGCCGGGATCAGCTGCTCGGGACGGGAGATGCGGTCAAAGTACTTCGACACGGCCCTAAAGGCGTCGTTGACGGTGACGTCCCCGCCTCGGGTGTCCTCCAACTGCTGCAGCACCGGGTCGGCGGCACGGGTGGCGAACATGTCAGAGGGCAGCAGCAGCACGGGCAGCCGGTTGGTGGTGGCCAGCGCCGCGCCCGTGATCATGTTCGTCGAGCCGGGTCCGGTGGAGGCCGTGCAGGCGAAGGCGGCCAGCCGGTCGCGCATCTTGGCGTAGGCCACCGAGGCGTGCACCATGCCCTGTTCATTGCGGGCCAGGTAGTACGGGAGGTCGGCCTCCTTGGTCACGGCGGCCTGGAGCAGGGCTTGTCCGATGCCGGCGACGTTGCCGTGGCCGAAGATGCCCCACACGCCGGGGATCAGCCGCTGTTCCTGGCCGTCGCGCTCGCTGTACTGGTTGGCGAGGAAGCGGACGAGGGCCTGCGCGGTGGTGAGTCGGACGGTGTTCATCGCTGCGTGAGTCCTTCGAAGGGAAGCCGGTCGTCGACGTCCTGGGCCTGCCAGGTGTCGCGGACCCAGCCGTGGGCGGGGTCGTCGCAGATCAGCCAGGCGCGGTCCTGGCCGGGGCCGGCCATGACGTTGAGGTAGTACAGGTCGTAGCCGGGCGCGGCGATGGACGGTCCGTGCCAGCCGTGCGGGATCAGGACGGTGTCGCCGGAGCGGACCTCGGCGAGCACGTCGATGGGCCGCTCGGCGGTGCCGTAGACCCGCTGGTAGGCGAAGCCGTTCCCGTCTCCCGCGACCTCGAAGTAGTAGATCTCCTCCAGCTCCGATTCGATGCCCGGGCGGGTCGTATCGTGCTTGTGCGGCGGGTACGACGACCAGTTGCCGCCCGGGGTGAGGACCTCGCACACCAGCAGCTGCTCGGCCTCGAACGTCCCCGGCAGGCAGTAGTTGTTGACCTGCCGCGAACACGCGCCCGCACCGCGCAGTTCGACCGGGACGTCCTCCTTGCGCCCGTACCGAGCTGAGTGACCTCCCTGCTGGGTACGGGCGGAGGGCAGCGCGAACCTCCCACCGGACGCGCTGCTGATCAGGGCCTCCGACGCGCGCGGCAGGTACGCGAAGTCGGTGATCGCGGCGAACACGCCCGTACGGCCCGCGAGTTCGAAGGCCGAGCCGTCCGTGGTGACGGTGCAGGAGCCCGTCAGCGGCAGGACCAGGAACTCGGAGTCCTGGGTGGACAGGGCGTGCGCCTCGCCCGGCTTCAGGGTCAGGATCCTGAGGCCGGAATGTCCCCAGCCCGCCGACTCCGGCGTGACCAGGAGGTCGTAGGGGCCGTCGGCCGAAGTCCCGTTCGGCAGGTGGTACTTGTTGGTGTCGCTCACAGCAGGCTCACCGCCTTGTCGACGGCGCCGGCGACGTCGCCGCCCGCGGGGTAGAGCAGGGAGCGGCCCACGACCAGGCCCTGCGCGGTGGGCTGCTTCAGGGCCTTGCCCCAGGAGGCGAAGGCCGCGTCGGCGTCCTTGACCTCGCCGCCCAACAGAAGGGCGGGCAGGGTGGAGGAGGCCAGGACGCGCTCCATGTCGTCCACGACCGGCAGCTTCAGCCAGGTGTAGGCGGTGCGCCGGCCCAGCCCCGAGGCGATGGTGACCGACTTGATGACGGCGTCCGTCGACAGGTCGTTGCGGATCTTCCCGTCCCGCCAGGCGGACATGAAAGGCTCGACCATGGCGATCAGCTGACGGTCGTTGAGCTCGTCGACGGCGCGGGCGGTGTTCTCCAGCACCGACGGGGTCGCCGGATCGTCGAGAGCGATACGGGTGAGCATCTTGCCGCCGTCGAAACCCATCGCGGCGATCGTCTCGGCGTCATACCCGGTGAACCGGTCGTCGATCTCGAACACCGAACCCGCCAGCCCCGCCCGGTTCATGGAGCCGAAGACGCTCTTGCCGTCCAGGACACCGAGCAGCAACAGATCCTCGAGAATGTCGGCGGTGGCCAGCACACCGGTCACGCCCGGCCGGTCGAGGGCGATGCACAGCCGGTCCAACAGCCGGGCACGGTCGGCCATCGCGCTCGGGTCGCCACCGACGCCGTTGGCGCCACGCCCCGGATGGTCCGCGGCGATGATCATGGCTTTGCCGTGCTCGCCGAGCAGCGAGGAGGCTCTCACACGGCGTGCGGCGGTGGCCGCGATGGTGCCGGGGTCGCCCACCCGGGCGGACACGATCCGGCTCATGTTGTCGGACAGCACGGCGTCACGCCTTTCGTTCTACGGAGGTGGAGGCGGGTGAGGCCTCGCGGAGCTTGGCGTCGACCTCGGCCTCGGTCGGCATGGCGTCGGAGCAGGACAGCCGGCCTGCGACGACGGCACCGGCGGCGTTGGCGAAGGTCACCGTGCGCCGGGTGTCCCAGCCGGACAGCAGCCCGTGGCACAGGGCGCCGCCGAAGGCATCCCCGGCGCCGAGCCCGTTGACCACGTCCACCGGCACCGGGGGAATCTCGACGGCAGCGCCGTCCCGGGCGATCGCCAGCACACCCTTCGGCCCCTGCTTGACCACGGCCAGCTCCACCCCGGCGGCAAGCAGCGCCTTGGCGGCGGCGTACGGCTCACGCTCACCGGTGGCCACCTCGCACTCGTCGAGATTGCCCACCGCCACCGTCGTGTGGCGCAGCGCCTCGGCGTACAACCCACGCGCCTGACCGGAGTCGGCCCAGGCTGGGTCATTCCAAAACACCGGCCGCCAGTCCAGGTCGAAGACCGTCGCCCCGGCCTTCGCCCGGTGCGCCAACGCCGCCAGCGTGGCCGAGCGGCTCGGCTCCTCGCTCAGCCCGGTCCCGGTCACCCAGAAGATCCGCGCGTCCCGCACCGCGTCCAGGTCCAGCTCACCGGCCTCGATGTCCAGGTCGGGCGCCTTCGGCAGGCGGTAGAAGTACAGCGGGAAGTCGTCCGGCGGGAAGATCTCGCAGAACGTCACCGGCGTCGGCGCGATGTCGGACGTACCCACGAAGCGGGCGTCGACGCCGTAACCCTCCAGAGCCTGCCGGACGAAGTCGCCGAACGGGTCGCGGCCGGTCTTGGTGATCACGGCGGCGGAGTGGCCGTAGCGGGCGGCTGCCACGGCCACGTTCGTCGGGCTGCCTCCCAGGTACTTGCCGAACGAGGTGACCTCCGCCAGTCCCACACCCGTCTGGAGCGGATAGACATCCACTCCGACCCGGCCGATGGTCAGTACTTCGAACGGCATTTCTCTGGTTTCCCTTCGCTCCGGAGACTCCGGGGAGTGATGGAGTTAAAGCGCTTTAAAAATGCTCCTGGAAGTACGATGCCCCGTCGTCAAATGTCATGTCAATAGGTTGTTAGAGCAATACATGGCCTCGCCGACGAGACCTCCGTCGGCGGGGCCACGACCCGCCACGGTCAGGTGTTCAGGTACTCGTCGATCTTCTTGCGCATGAACACCGAGGACTCTTTGGCGCGTTCTTCCCAGGCGAACACGCAGGCGGTGAGGGTGCCGTCGAAGCCGTTCGCGCGCAGCTCACGGAAGAGCTCGCCGAAGTCCACCTCGCCCTGTCCCATGTCGAGGTGCTGGTGGATACGGGCCGCCGTGCCGGGCGGGTTGAGGATGTAGCGGTTGCCCGAGGACGCCGTGTGGTCGAACGCGTCGGCCAGGTGGACGTGGGTGAGCAGGTCGCCCGCGTACTTGATGATGCCGGGGGCGTCGTTGCCGATGTGGAAGGTGTGCGGGGCACAGTAGAGGAACGTGACGTTGGGGTTGTTGATGCCCCGGATCAGGTTGATCGCGTCGTAGCCGTTCTCGATGAAGTCGTCCGGGTGCGGCTCCAGCGCCAGCTTGACGCCCTCTCGCTCGAACGCCGGCAGCAGATCGTCCAGCGACTTCCAGAACTGCGCCTCACTGCGATCGGGATCCTCCGGACGCCCGTTGAACTCCGAGATCATGCTGTCCACGCCGAGGTCGGCGGCGATCTGGATCGAGCGCTTCCAGTACCGTACGGCGGCCTGCCGGGCGTCCTCGTCCGGGCCGGACCAGCGGAACAGCGGCAGCAGTGAGGAGATGCCGACACCCGCCGCCTCCAGCGCCTTGCGGAACTTTCGCACCGTCGCGTCGTCCACGCGCGGATGGCGGAAGAAGGGGATGAAGTCCTCCCGGGGAGACAGCTCGATCCACTCGTAGCCCAACTCGGCTACCACTGAAGGCAGTTCGAGGAGGGGCACGTGACGGATCATGTACGGGTCGAGGGCGATCTTCATGGGGAAATGCCTTCGGATCAGGTTGGCGGGGACGGAGTGTCGCGGTCGCCGTACGCGTGCGGCGACGCCGTTGTCAGTCAGGTGAGACCTCGGACGAGGCCGCCACGGGTGCGGTGAGGTCTTCCGCTTCCGGAAGTTCCTCGACGTCGACGCCGCGGACCTGGGACAACTCGTGCTTGAGTGCGGCGAGTTCGGCGCCGCCGGCCATGTGGTTGGTCAGTTCATCGAGCGTGATCCGACTGCGCTCGGCGGACAGTTCCATGGTCCCCAGGCGCAGCACGCTGAAGTGGTCGCCGACCATGTAGGCGTGGTGCGGGTTGTGGGTGATGAAGATGACGCCGAGGCCGCGGTCGCGGGCGGCGGCGATGTACTTCAGCACCACACCCGACTGCTTCACACCCAGCGCCGCCGTCGGCTCGTCCAGGATCAGCACCCGGGCGCCGAAGTAGACGGCACGGGCGATGGCCACGCACTGCCGCTGCCCGCCGGACAGGGTGCCGATGGGCTGTTCCAGGTCGTCCAGGACGATGCCCATGTTGCGCAGTTCGGTGTCGGCGGTCTTCTTCATCTTCTCGATGTCGAGACGGCGGACGGGCCAGGGGCCCCGGGTCATCTCGGAGCCGAGGAAGAAGTTGCGCCACACCGGCATCAGCGGGACGGTCGCCAGGTCCTGGTAGACGGTGGCGATGCCCTTGTCGAGGGCGTCGCGCGGGGTGGAGAAGCGCACCGCCCGGCCGTCGACGAGGAACTCGCCCGCGGTGTGCTGGTGCAGCCCGGAGATGATCTTGATGAGGGTGGACTTGCCGGCGCCGTTGTCGCCCAGCACGCACGTGACCTTGCCCGGGTGGACGGTCAGGCTCACCCCGTGCAGGGCGCGGATGTTGCCGTAGGCCTTGCCCGCGGCCTTCAGCTCGACGACCGGGGCGTCGTCCTGGGCTTCCGTGTCCTTGGTGAGGGTGTCGTCGTGGGTCGTTGTCATGGGGTGGGTCACCTCCGGGTCGCCGCGCGGCTGACCCACAGATTGATGAGCGTGGCGCCGAGGAGCATCACGCCGAGGAAGGCCTTGAACCAGTCGGGGTTCCAGCCGGCGTAGACGATGCCCTGCTGGACCATGCCGAACATGAAGGCGCCGAAGACCGGTCCGATCGCGGAACCGTAGCCGCCGGTCAGCAGACAGCCGCCGATCACCGCCGCGGCGATGTAGATGAGCTCCTGGCCCACGCCCTCGCCGGACTGGACGGTGTTGAAGGAGAACAGCTGGTGCATGCCGACGAACCAGGCGCCGAGGCCGACCAGCATGAACAGGGAGATCTTGGTGAAGGTCACCGGCACGCCGACGGCCCGCGCGGAGTCCTTGTTGCCGCCCACCGCGAAGATCCAGTTGCCGTACTTGGTGCGCAGCAGCACCCAGGTCGCGATCGCGGCGAACACCAGCCACCACACGACGGTGATCTTCACCTGGACGCCGCCCACCGCGAAGGACGAGGCGAAGACCTCCCGGGCCTGGTCGAAGCCCTCCATGTCGCTGATGTCGTCGGTGGCGACGTTGCCGGTGACCAGCTTGGTGATCGCGAGGTTGGCGCCCTGCAGGATCAGGAAGGTGCCCAGGGTGACCAGGAAGCTGGGCAGGCCGGTCTTCACCAGCAGCCAGCCGTTGAAGAAGCCGACCCCCAGCGAGACGAGCAGGGCGGCGAACACGCCGACCCAGACGTTCGTGGTCAGCTGGTAGCTGAGCATGGCCGCGGTCAGTGCCGAGGTGATGACTCCGACACCGGCCGACAGGTCGAACTCCCCGCCGATCATCAGCAGAGCGACCGGCAGCGCCATGATCCCGATGGTGGAGGACTGGTACAGGATGTTCGCCATCGAGTCGCCGTCGCGCACCGGCGGAGCGGCCACCAGGAAGAACACCCATACCGCGAGGGCGCCGAGGAAGACGCCTATCTCGGGGCGGGCCAACAGACGTAGGGCCAGGGGACGTTCAGCGGTCCGGCCGTCGGTCTGCTTCGGGCCGGAGGCCGGCGGTGTGGTCACCGCCGGCGCAGCCTGTTGGGTCATACTGATCACCGGGTTCCCTTGGCGGCGAACTCGGCGACGGCGTCGACGTTGGACTTGTCGACGAAGGCCGGGCCGGTCAGCACGGGCTGCTGACCGCCGCCGCTGAAGTTGCCGTTGGTCTTGTAGAGCCAGAGGGAGTCGACCGCCAGGTAGCCCTGCAGGAAGGGCTGCTGGTCGACCGCGAACTGGATGGTGTCCTTCTCGATGGCGGACACCAGGGCCTTGTTCAGGTCGAAGGTCGCGACCTTCGCCTTGCTGCCCGACTCGGAGACCGACTGCGTGGCGGTCAGCGCGATGGGCGCGCCGAGGGTGACGACCTCGTCGATCGAGGAGTCCTGCTTCAGCTTGGCCGTGATGGTCGACTTCACCGACGGCATGTCCGTGCCGTTGACGTAGAGGATGTCCGTCTTGCCGCTGAAGGTCTTCTTCACGCCGTCGCAGCGCTCTTGGAGGTTGACGTCGCCCTGGGCCTGGATCACGCACAGGGCGTGCTTGGCGCCGGTGCCGTTGAGCTTGGAGCCGAGGGCCTCGCCGGAGACGGACTCGTCCTGGCCGAAGAACGACAGCAGGCCCTGCTGCTTCCAGACGCCCAGGCCCGCGTTGAGGCCGACAACGGGGATGCCGGCCTTCTCGGCCTTGGCGACGACGGCCTTCAGGGCGTCGGGCTTGGCGAGCGTGACCGCGATGCCGTCGACCTTCTGGTCGATCGCGTTCTGCACCAGGTTGGCCTGGTCGCCGGCGGTCTCGTCGTTGGAGTAGATCAGCTTGACGTTGTCCTTCGCCGCGGCGGCTTCGGCGCCCTTGCGGATGGTGTCCCAGAAGGTGTCGCCGGAGGGCGCGTGGGTGACCATCGCGATCGTCATGCGCGGTGTGGAGGCCTTGCCGGCGGAGACGTTGCCGGCGCTCTCCTCGGCCTTCTTCCCGCCCGAGCTGCTGGAACAGCCCGCGAGGGTCAGGGCGGCCGCGGCGGCCACGGCCACTGCGGGGACGATTCTGCGCGAGCGGGGAAGCGGTGTGCGGGTCATGGGCTGCACCTCACTGTGCATGGAGGGGAGAGGACTGTGCATGGAGGGGAGAGGGGGATCCGCGGATTTCGGGTGGGCCGCTGGAGAGGAGTGGCGATCAAGGCCTCGGAGCAGGTGGTGGAGCGAGGAGGCCGATGTCCAGGTGCCGAGGCCGTTGTAAGGCCTCGGGCTCACTGGCTGAGTTCTTCAGAACATCAGGACAATTTAAAGCGCTTTAAGTCCTGGTACTATCGGCCTTGTTTCACGATCGTGTCAAGGGTGTTGCACGAGGAGATTTGCCGCGCGGAGGTACAAGTGGACGACAGTGGTTCCATGCGTCACCGCAACGGCGGGCACAAGCGTCCGCGGTTGGAGGACGTGGCCGCGCGGGTGGGCGTGTCCACGGCGTCGGTGTCCCTGGTGCTGCGCGGCGTGTCCGGCCCCAGCGAGCGGACCCGGCAGCGTGTCCTCAAGGCGGCTGCCGACCTCGGTTACCAGGTGGACCGCACCGCCAGCACGCTGGCCAGCAGGCGCAGTCGGCTGCTCGGTGTCATGGTCGACATCCGCAGCCCGTTCCATGCCGAACTGGTCGAGCACCTGCACACCGCGGCCGAGGAGGTCGGCTACGACCTCGTCCTGAGCACGCTCACCCGCACCCGTGACGAACAGACCGCGGTGGAGACACTGCTGGCCTTCCGCAGCGAGGCGCTGATCCTGCTCGGCCCGACCTCACCCGCCGACACGCTCGCCGCCCTCGACAACAAAACACCCGTCATCGCCGTCGGCCGCCGCATCGCCGACGCCGCCCTGGACGTCGTACGCACCGCGGACGACGTCGGCGTGGGCCAGATCGTCGACCATCTCGTCGGTCTCGGTCACCGCGAGATCGTCTACGTCGACGGCGGCAAGGGCGTCATCGCCACCGACCGGCGCCGCGGCTACCGCACCGCCATGCGCCGCCACCAACTGGGCGAGCACATCCGGGTTCTCACCGGAGACCAGACCGAGGCGGCCGGCGAGCACGCCGCCCGCCACCTCCTCCACGGCCCCCAACTGCCCACCGCGGTCGTCGCGTTCAACGACCAGTCCGCCATCGGTGTGCTGGCCGCCCTGACCCGTGCCGGCGTCGCCGTCCCGGGCCGGGTCTCCGTCGTCGGCTACGACGACGACACGCTCTCCCGGCTGAGCTGCTTCAACCTGACCACCGTCAGCCAGAGCGCCCAGGAACAGGCCCGGCACGCGGTGACCGCCGCGGTCGAGCGCCTCGACCGGGACCGCACCGAACCCCGCGAGGTCGTCCTCACCCCACGCCTCGTCCTGCGCGGCACCACGGCCGAACCTGTGTGACATGGTGAAGGCAAGGTGGAAGCGGGGGCGGCCGGGCAGCCGGGTTTGAGGCCCGGGTCCTGCGGTGACGTAGCTGTGCACCTGCCCGCACATGGTCGTGGGGGACGACCTGCGGGGCCCTGGGCATCGTCGGCGGCACCGGCTGCCGGCACGAACGAACTGTCCTGCCGGAACTGGCCGCCAACGCCTCGGGCGTCAACCTTGCTGACAGGTGGGGCGGCGGCCGCGGGCGGTCGGTTGTTCCCGGTCTGCGGCGAAGCTGCCGACCGCGCGGGCGAACGCGGCGAGGTCGAGGCCGGCGAGGTGGTCCATGACGTTGCTGCGCACGCTGGCCAACGCGTGCGGGTATGCCTCCTCGAGCCGACGCAGTCCGGCATCGGTGAGGACGGCCATGAGCCCGCGGCCGTCGGTCTCGGCGGGCCGGCGCTCCACAAGTCCCTGCCGGGCCATCCGTTCGACCAGGCGGGTCGTGCCGCTGGTGGAGAGGACCGACTCGGCGGCGAGTTCGTTCATGCGCATGGCCCGTCCGGGAGCCTCGGAGAGGTTCACCAGGACGATGTACTCGACCAGGCTCAGCGCGCACCCGGCCAGCAGATCGGCCTCCAGGACCCGTGGCACGACCAGCACGGCCCGGGCGAAGGCCCGCCAGGCGGCCTCTTCGTCGGCATCGAGGGGTGTTGTTCGGTCCGGCAGCTCAGTCACCGTCTCATCTTACGGAAACCTCAGAAGAGGTTGACGTAACAACTACGCGGGGCTAGTTTGTTGCTGCCGCAACAAACTCACTGTGAGTGACGCACTGTGCGTCACTTCATGTGCGGCATCAGGAGGAAGTCATGGTCAGTCGTCGTTCACTCCTCGGTACCGGCGCCGCCGTCAGCGCCGCGTCGGTCGCCGGGGCTACAACCGGCCACGCCGCCACGGCCCCCAAGCACCACCGGCAGAGCACAGATGCCAACAAGCAGCTCGTGCGGGACTACGCGGCGCAGGTGTTCAACGGTCACCAGCCTGAGCTGGCGGTCAAGTTCGTGACGCCGGACTTCGTCTGGCACGGCGGCTTCATGGGGACCGTTTCCGGGGTGGAGGGCCTGGTGGGCTTGATCGGTTCGTGGATCGAATCGATGCCCAATCTGAACGCCGAGGAGCTCGATATCCTCGCCGAAGGTGATCTCGTCACGGTGCGGTACTTCGTGACCGCGACGGTGCGTGGCTCCCTGCTGGGCATACCCGCCGACGGCAAACAACTGAGCTGGGAGTCCGGGACCATCTGGCGGATCACCGACGGGAAGATCAGCGAGGAGTGGCCCTTCGACGACACCGCCTCGGTCCTGGTCCAGCTCGGCGTTCTCACCTCACCCTCGGGCGGCTGATCCAGAGGCGATCGTCACCATCGCCTCCCACACCACGCGACTGGGCCAAGGACGTCTGCGGCGGTGAGCAAGGACCACACGGTCGGCACTTCACTCATCCGGGCAACCCGAGCGGCGCCCGTCGCCACCCCTCGACAAGCGAGGAGCCGAGACGCGGCACACGTCCTGATCACCGGGGCGTCGGACGGACTGGGACGCGCGCCGGCGCCGGCGAGCAGGAGCACCCGCGCCCCGCGAGTAACTTCCTTTACGTTACCAAGGTTGATGATATGTCAACCATGCCCTAGCGTGCACTTGAAAACTCAGGGGAGTCCCGGACGCGTCGACGGCACAGGCCCGCGCCCGGCGGTCCGACGCGGACCGGTGGCCGAGCTGCGGCTCCTGCGGATGCCAGATGCCCCCAGCACCGGAGCTTTCTTCATGAACACAGTCAAGCAGGGCTTCCCCGGCGAGCCGTCCGACGAGCACTTGGCCACCCCGGGGGCCGACGCACCCGCACACCTCTCCGCCGCATCCGACGCGACCTCCGCGAGGCGGCTCCCCGCAGGCGTCACCCGGCGGGGTCTCCTGGGCGCGGCGGCCCTGGGCGGTGTCGGCACCGCACTCGTTCCGTTCTCGGCGTCGCCGGCGGCGGCCGCCTCACCCTCAACCCCTGCGCCGGACGCATCCGCGGCAGGCGGCCCGGACACCCGGACGCTGACGTTCACCACAGGCACCAATGCCTCCGTGACCGTCTCACCCGACGGCGACCGGCTCGTCATCGAGGTGCAGGGCGTGCTGTGGGCGTTGCCACGGAGCGGGGGAACGGCGACCGCGCTGACCGATCCCGGGATGGAGCCGACCCGTCCCGCCTGGTCGCCGGACGGCTCGGCGGTTGCCTTCTGCTCCTACAAGGGCGGCGGATTCCACCTGTGGACGATGGCCCCTGACGGTTCGAACCTGCGCCGGCTCACCTCCGGTCCCTGGGACGACCGGGGCGTGTCCTGGTCGCCGGACGGCACGCGGATCGCCTTCGCCTCCGAGCGCGGCGGGGACGCGGTGCGGGGCAGTTCGTACGACATCTGGACCCTCGGCGTGGCGACCGGCGAGCTGACCCGCCTGACCAGTCAGCCGGACTTCGAGGACTACGACCCCGCCTGGCACCCGGACGGCGACCGTATCCTGTTCGTACGCGCGAGCGCCTCAGGACGGACCATCGTCTCGGTACCGGCCGCCGGCGGCGAGGTGACCACGGTACGCGCCGTGGACACCGGCGCTCCGCTGTGTCCCGCCGTCTCCAAGGACGGCCGCGTGGCCCACGTGTGGACCTACGGCGGGTCCGGGTTCTTCGCGGGGACGTCTGCCCTGGTCGTGGACGGCCGTACGGTTTCGGGCACCGAGGACGTCTCGCCGCTCCCGCCCTGCTGGACGCCGGATGGCGGCCTGCTCTACTTCGCCGACGGCCGGATCAAGGCACTGAGCCCCTCCCTGGAGCCGACCGGAGAGATCCCGTTCACCGCCTCGCTGGACGTGACGCCGCCCGAGTACCGCCGCAAGGTACGCGACTTCGACTCCACCGCACCCGTGCCGGCGCGCGGCATCCACCTCCCGGCGCTCTCACCCGACGGTGGATCAGTCGTTTTCGCAGCCCTGAACGCCCTGTGGCTGATGCCCGTCGGCGCGCGGCCCCGCAAGCTGTTCCAGGCGGACCCCTCGCGGTACGTGCAGATGCCCTCCTGGGCCCGGGACGGCAGGAGCGTCGTCTACTCGTACGACGGAGACGCCGGCGGCGACGGTCTGGCCGCCGTCCACCGGCTCTCACCGGACACCGGTGAGGTCACGGTCCTGGCCACCGGTGGCCGACTCAACCCGGCCCTCTCTCCCGACGGCGCCCGGCTCGCCTGCCACGATGTCACCGGCAATCTCCTCGTCGTCGACGTCGCGTCCGGTGGTGAGACCAAGCTCGCCGCGCCCCTCGTCGGCGACGGCCTGCCGGGCCGTCCCAGTTGGTCCCCGGATGGCCGGTACATCGCCATGTGCGACCGCAACCAGCTCAACCAGCGGTACCAAAACGGGTACAACGTGATCCGGGTGATCGACACCCGGGACGGCGGTTCCAAAGCCTTCCTGCCGCTGCCCCACACCTCGGTGTCCGACCGCTGCGACAGCGGACCGGTCTGGTCGCCCGACGGAGCGTGGCTGGCTCTGGTCATGGAGTCCGCGCTGTGGGTCCTGCCCGTCGGCCCGGACGGCACCCCGACCGGCCGGCCGCAGCAGATCACCGACGAGCCGGCCGACCACCCGTCGTGGTCCGGCGACTCCCACCACCTGCTCTACCTCTCCGGCGGCCGGCTGCGGCTGATCAACCGGGACGGTACCGGCCGCCGCACCCTCCCGAACACCCTGACCGCAGCCCGCCGCCTGCCGCCCCGCACCGACGTGGTCCGGGTACACGCCGGACGGCTGTGGGACGGCACCGGAGAGGCCGTCCGCGAGGACGTCGACATCGTCATCACCGGCAACCGCATCACAGCCGTCGAAGCGCACCGATCCGGTGCCGGGAGAGCGGGAGAGCGTCGGATCGACGCCTCCGGATCCACCGTCCTCCCCGGCCTGTGGGACTCCCACACCCACCCGTTCCCGAACATCTACGGCGGTCGACAGACCAGCCTGATGCTCGCCTACGGCGTCACCACCAACGTCTCCCTGGGCGGCTTCGCCTACGAAGGGGCCCGCCTCCGCGAAGCCACCGACGCGGGTGCCCTCACCGGCCCGCGGCTGCTCACCACCGGCGAACTCATCGACGGAAGCCGGGTCGGATTCAACATAGGCCGTGCCCACAGCACATCCGACGGCCTCCGGCGCACCCTCGAACGTGCCGTCGCGCTCGACTACGACTTCGTCAAGACCTACGTCCGTGCCCCCGCCTCGATGATGAAGGAGGCGACCCGGACGGCCCACGAGCTCGGTGTCCCCGTCGGAGGCCACCTGCTGACACCCGGCATCCAGGTCGGCCAGGACCTGACGACCCATCTGACGGCGACCGAGCGTCAGGAGTACGGCCGCTCCGCGTCCCCGACCATGCACACCTACGGGGACGTCCACGAGATCTACCGCGATGGCAGCTTCGGGCTCATCATCACACCCTTCAACGCCCTCTTCCTGCTGGGCGCGGACCCGGCCCTGGCCGACGACCCACGGGTGACCACCCTCATGCCCCCCTGGGACACCGCCACCGTGAACGCGCTGTCCAAGGCCCCGCCCACCGAGGAGGTGCTGCGTCAACTGCGGCTCGAAATGGCCACCTACCGGCGGATCATCGCCGAGGGCGGCACCCTCGTCACGGGGACCGACTCCCCGAACACTCCCGTCGGTCTCCAACTCCACCTCGGCCTGCGCGCCCTCCACCAGTACGGCGGTCTGTCCCCCGCGCAGGCTCTGCGTACCGTCACCGTCACGCCCGCCCGGATGTTCGGAGCCGAGGACGATCTGGGCACCGCGGAACCCGGCAAACTCGCCGACCTCACCGTGATCGACGGCAACCCCTTCCAGGATTTCACCGACCTGACGCGCGTCTCCTGGGTGATGCGCGACGGCATCATTCACCGTCAGGAGAACGTGGTCGGCCCCCACCGCCTCACCGCCGACCGGGCGGACAGCGACAGCGAGCACTGGCACGCGGTCGGTTCGATCCTCCGCCGCGGAAGCTGCTGCGCGACCTGACACCCAGTGTCTTGTGATTCTGAGTGCGTTCTTCGATGTGTCGCTGACGAGCTTCTTCACGCTGGTCTGGACGAGTCGGACCTTGGCGAGGATCTCGGCGGCGGCGGTCCAGGTGAAGGATTTGGAGTTCTCACCGGCAGCACCGGCCCTGTGCGAATCCGACGTACGCGGTCCGTGTTGGTCGCCGCATCCGCCGCGCTGCTGCCCGCCGTCGCCCATCCTCGATGACGTCGCCGCTCGGGCCGTCGGGCTCGGTCTGGAGCCTGGTGCGGTGGTCGCCGTCTTCCGGGACCAGATCGAGGCGAACAAGCTGGTGCAGCGCGGGCCGTACACGCACGGGGACGCGCATCCGCCGCCGCAGTTTTCGACGGTCGAGGAGCTGGCCGCCCAGATCGAGCGCGGCTGGGCGGATCTGCAGGCCGCAGGCATCGACGGCGAGATGTGCGAAATCGGCATGGACGTCGACGAGGCTGAGGCCGAGCTGCGCCGGAAGTTCGACGGGCGCTCGTTCGGGGTGGCGCTCATCGGCGGCGGCATTCGGAATGTCCCGGAGAACACCGTCCTGTTCGAGCGGATCGTCAATGTGCTCATCGACCTCCAGCCGGGCATCCGGTTGAGCTTCAACACACATCCGAACAACGCGCTCGAGGCGCTGCAGCGCTGGCTTGACCGCTAGGGCGCTTCTGACGGCTCTTGAACCCGCCGACGGGCCGACGTAGGTGCGCCTGCTGAGGCGGTCGGCGCCACACGAGGCGGTTCACGTGGCGCCGACGGGTCGGCCCGGCAGCCGAGCAAGAGCCATCAGAAACGGCCTGGGTCGGCAGGGAGCCCAGGCGGCATTGGAGAAATGCCGAGGGCCCGTCCGACGGCTGGTGCCTTTTCCGAGAGGGGGCGCGTGACGGCCTCGGTTAGCCTTCCGGCGAGTGACCATCAGTGGGTTCGGTCGCGCGACGACCGGCGTCCGCTGCGGCCCCGCGGACAGAAAGGACGGGCTCTGACGTGACTGCCCCCATGGACGTCCTGTCGAGGATCGAGGCCGCCGGCGTGTCCGTGGAGGCCTCGGGGCTCCGGCTCGCCGCCTATGCCTACGACGCGTCCAACTACCGCGTACCGCCCGTGGCGGTCGTCTTCCCGCGAAGCGTCGATGACGTCACCGCGGTCGTGCGGGCCTGTGCCGCGACCGGCACGCCGGTGGTCGGCCGGGGCGGCGGGACGTCGATGGCGGGGAACGCGATCGGCCCGGGCGTGGTACTGGACTTCTCCCGCCACATGAACCGGATCCACGCGATCGACGAAGCCTCGGGCACGGCCGATGTCGATCCCGGTGTCGTGTTGGCGGTGCTCAGCCGCGAGGCGGAGCGGGCCACGGACGGTGCGCTGACCTTCGCCCCCGACCCCTCGTCGAAGACCCGGGCCACCGTCGGCGGCGCGATCGGGAACGACGCGTGCGGAAATCACTCCGTGCGGTACGGGCGGACCTCGGAGCACGTGATCGAGCTGGATGTCGTCACCTCGGACGGCGCACGGCTCACGGCGTTCGCCGGCGGACTGCGCGCGACCGACCCCGAAGACGCGCACTCGGTGGCCAGAGCATTCGAGCTCGGCGAGCAGCTCAAGGATCTCGCCCGGGCCAACCTCGTACCGTTCCGCACCGAGTTGGGGCGCATCCAGCGGCAGGTGTCCGGCTACCACCTCTCGCACCTGCTGCCCGAGAAGGGCTTCCACGTCGCCCGCGCCCTCGTCGGTTCGGAGGGCACGTGCGCCATCGTGGTGCGGGCGCGGATGAGGCTCGTACCGAAGGCTCCGAGCGCGCTCCTCGTGTGCCTGGGCTACGCGGATGTCGTCGATGCCGCGCGGGACATCACGACCATCCTGGAGTTCTCCCCCGCTGCCGTGGAGGGCATCGACGAGGTCATCGTGGACACGATGCGGCTGCGCCGCGGCGCCGACTCGGTCCTGGGCATGCCGCGGGGCAAGGCGTTCCTCTACGTCGACCTCGACGGGGAGCGGCCGGAGGAGGTGGCCGCCGATGCCGTACGGCTGCTCGAGCGGCTGAAGGCCGACGGGCGCCTGGTGGACGGTCGCGCGGTTCCCGACCCCGACGAGCGGGCGTCGCTGTGGCGGGTCCGCGAGGACGGCGCCGGCCTGTCCTCGCGACCGGCGTCCGGCGCGGAGTCCTGGCCCGGCTGGGAGGACTCCGCCGTCGCCCCCGAACATCTCGCCGACTACCTGGCCGACTTCCGTCTGCTGCTCGACGAGCACGGACTCACCGGCATCATGTATGGCCACTTCGGGGCCGGGTGCATGCACATCCGCATCACCTACGACCTCCGCACCGACGCGGGCCGAAAGGTGTTCCGGGACTTCACGGCGGCAGCCGCCGCACTGGTCGTCCGGCACGGAGGCTCGCTCTCCGGGGAACACGGCGACGGACGGGCCCGGTCGGAGTTCCTCCCGGTCATGTACAGCCCGGCGGTGCTCACCGCCTTCGCGGCCTACCGCCGCAGCTGGGACGGCTCGGCGCTGCTCAACCCGGGCTCGATCACCCAGCCGGACCTGATCGACGCGAACCTCGCGCTCGCCGGTGTCCCCGATCGCGAGTGGCGCACCCACTTCGCGCTCAGTCCCGTCGACGCCCGCGAGGCGGGGACGGATCCGTGGGTGCACGCCGTGCAGTCGTGCATCGGCGTGGGACGGTGCCGTTCGGACTCCGGCGGCGTGATGTGCCCGAGCTTCCGGGCCACCGGTGACGAGAAGGACTCGACCCGCGGCCGTTCGCGCGTGCTCCAGGACATGGTGCGGGGCGCGCACAGCATCGACGAGGGCTGGCAGTCGGAGGACGCCCGCGCGGCTCTCGACCTGTGCCTGGCCTGCAAGGCGTGTTCGCACGACTGCCCCGCGGGCGTGGACATGGCCACGTACAAGTCCGAGTTCTTCTCGCACTACTACGCGGGTCGCAGGCGGCCCATGTCCCACTTCTCGATGGGCTGGCTGCCGCGCTGGCTCAAGCTCACCGCGTACGTCAGCCCGCTCGTCAACGCGCTGCTCGCCACGCCGGTGGGCAGAGTCGCGGCGAGGATCGGCGGCCTGACGACCCAGCGGGCCCTGCCCCGGTTCGCGTCGCGGCGCAGCCTCCGCAAGCAGCTGGAACCCTTCGACGGCGCCGCAGGGCCCGTCGATGTCGTCCTGTTCGTCGACTCGTTCACCAAGGGCTTCCGGCCGGAGGTGGCCGGTGCCGCGGCGCGGGTCGTGACCGACACCGGCCGTCAGGTCTCCTGCGAGACCGACGCGTGCTGCGGGCTGACCTGGATCTCGACGGGCCAGCTCGACACCGCCAAGAAGGCTCTGTCCAAGGCCGTCGCGAAGCTCGACGACGGCACGGACACGCCCATCGTCGTGGTCGAACCGAGCTGCGCGGCCGCCCTCAGGAAGGAGGGCCCCGAGCTCCTGGGCACGGCGGCGGCCGAGCGGGTGTCCTCCCGGGTCCGCAGCTTCGCCGAAGCCGTCAAGGAATGGGTCGACGGCGGCTGGCGGCCTCCGGCGGTGCCCTCGACGGTGACCGTGCAGACCCACTGCCACGAGTACTCGACGTTCGGTGCCGCCGTCCAGGGCAAGGCGCTGGCGGCACTGGGCGTGGCCAACGTCGTCGAGGCCACGGGATGCTGCGGCGTCGCGGGCAATTTCGGCTTCGAGGCCGAGCACTACGACATCTCCATGAAGGTCGCCCAGCAGGCTCTCGCACCCGCCCTCGCGAGGACCGGACGGGACACCCCGGTCCTGGCGGACGGGTTCAGCTGCTCCATGCAGGTCAGGCAACTCGATCCCGACAGACAGCGCCTGCATCTGGCCGAACTGATCGACCCGGGGACGACCGAGTAGCCCGAAACACTTCCCAAAGCAGAGCAGCAGCCCGACGAAGGCGCCGGTCTCACCGACCGTCACAGCGAACACGACTATGTACGACCACCATCCGGCCGCTTCGATCAGGGCGTTGACGTTCATGGCTGTGGGTCCGCTCGCTGCAGTCGCGTCCGGAGCCGGAGCCGGCCGGCGGTGTACCAGGCGATCAGAGGTACAGCCGCCGCCAGCAGCCCGCCGAGCAGGTGTTGGTGCACGGTCGTCACCGTCGCCGCGTCCACGACCAGCGCGATCACCAGGGCAGCTGCCCGTATCCACGCTCTCGTGGCGGTGGTCAGCACGGCGAGCGCCATCAGCACGTACCAGCCGGCCCGCACCCCGGGCAGCGCCAGGTAGTCATGAACAAGGGATGTCTCGTGCCCGGGCAGCCCCTGCTCCACGGCGAGGACGGTCAGCCCGGCCGCGCCGGACAACAGCACCGCGAAGGCGCCGCGCACATAGACCACCGGGTGCCGACGGGCGAGCCACAGCAGGGCCAGCGCCCCCAAGGGCCAGAGGGCTACGGCGTAGAGCGGGGTCAGGGTCCGCGCCGTGTCCTGACCGAAGGCCGCCAGGCGCTCTGCCGCGGCGGCGGCCGGGGTGCGCAGGTGTTCCGCGCCGAACCGAACCCAACTCGCCTCGAAGAGCCCTTCGTTCCCCGCGGGCCACACCAACAGGGCGGCGTAGACGAGCACGGTCACCGTCGCGCCCGTCGCGCAGCGCCGCAGACGCCGACGCACCGTCGCCTCTCGTGCCGTGGCGAAACGGAAGACCGTCTCGCGCGGTGCGCGGCGCATGCGCTGGGCGCAGCCGGCAGCGGAACTCACCGTATCCCTCTGGAAGCGACGGCCGAACTGTGGGTGCCGGACACGAAGGGGTACGGGGCGAGCACAAGTCGCTTCGCGCTCGCCGCCTCCCACAGCGGCACGACGCCTGTGGCCGTGCGCTCCGTCGTCTTCTGCGACGGGGATACGCCGTCTTCCACGGTGGTCGGTGGATTCACGGCAGTCTCCTGACATCCGAATTTTTCTAGTTGATGCATCATCTATACCATCGGAGCCACCGGCTGTCGTCCCGACCCGTGTCCACGGTGGCGCACTTCACACCGTCGTGCGACGGCCGCCGGGTCGGCCCATCCCGGCAGGAGCCTTCCCGCGCTGAATCAACTCCAACGCCCGGTTCGCGACGACCTCGTTGGCGTTCATGTTCGTCGACGTGCCGGCACCGCCCTGGATCACGTCCACGACGAACTGGTCGTGCAGCTTGCCCTCACGTATCTCCCGGCAGGCCTCGACGATCGCGGCGGCCTTCCGCGGCTCCAGCAGACCCAGCTCCTCATTCGCGAGGGCGGCGGCCTCCTTCACGGCGGCCAGGGCGTCGATCAGGTGCGGGTAGGCAGAGATCGGGGTGCCGGTGATGGGGAAGTTCTCCGTGGCACGCAGGGTGTGGACACCCCAGTACGCCTCGGCGGGGACGTCACGGTCGCCGAGCAGGTCGTGTTCACTGCGGGTGACGGCGGCGGTCATGGCGGAGTGGACCCTCTCTCGACGCGGTTCAGGCGTGGGCGTATGCGAGGTGCGGCAACAGGCCGCGAGACCGGAAAGCCGCGGGGACGTCCCAGGACCACTGCCTGGGAGGTCTCCGCGGCTTCACCGCCGTCGGTATCGGCTCAGAAGAGCCTGTCCTTCGCCTTGTAGTAGGCGCCACCGAACGGCAGGAACCAGGGCGTGCCGTTGTAGAAGGGGACGGGGACTTTCGGAAAGCCGAATCCGCGCAGCGGGTTCGCCTCCGGCTTGCCGTCCATCATCTCGGCGACCGCCCGGCCCATGTAGGTGGCCATCTGGACGCCGTGGCCGCAGTAACCCATGGAGTAGTACAGGCCGTCGACCTCACCCGCGTGCGGGATGCGGTCCCAGGAAAAGCCGACCATGCCGCCCCACACGTAGTCGATCCGCACCCCGGCGAGCTGCGGGAAGATTTCGGTCATCTCCCGCTTCAGGACGTCCCCGCTCTTGATGTCGGAGGCCGGGTTGGAGGGGGCGAAGCGGGCCCGGCCGCCGAAGGCGAGGCGGTTGTCGGGGGTGAGGCGGACGTAGTGGCCGACGTTCTTGTGGGCGACCAGCAGGCGGCCGTTGGGGATGAGCTCCTTGGCGCGCGCCTCCCCCAGCGGCTCGGTGACGATGATGAAGCTGCCGACATTGATCAGCCGCTTGCGGAACCACGGCATCGACTTGTCGGTGTAGGCGTCCGTCGCCGCCATGACCTGCTTGGCACGGATGGTGCCGTGCAGAGTCTCGACCAGGAAGCCGCCGCCGGGCAGGCGGGTGAGGCCGGTGGCCGCGTTGCGTTCGTGGATCTCGGCGCCGGCCCGCTCGGCGGCGTCTGCCAGGCCGCCGACGAACTTGCCCACGTGCAGGCCCGCGCTGAGCGGGTCCAGCAGGGCGCCGTGGTAGTAGTCCGTGCCGAGCTCGGCCCGCAGTTCGCTCTTGCTCAGCACGACCGTCTCGTGGCCGAAGTTCTCGGCCAGGTCGCGCTGCTTGGCCCGCAGGCCCTCGAAGTGCCCGGGCTTGCAGACCGCGCCGAGGCGCCCGGAACGGTTGAAGTCGCAGTCGATGTTCTCGGTGCGCGTGAGCTCCTCGACGACGTCGACCGCCTCGCGGAAGGCGTCGTACAGCTCGCGGGCGCGCTCCTGCCCGAAGCGCTTGCGGGCCTCGGCGGGGCTGATGGTGATGCCCTGGGTGCACATGCTGCCGTTGCGCCCGGAGGCGCCCGAGCCGACCTTGTCCTTCTCGACGAGGACGGTCCGGGCACCCTTGCGGGCGGTGTGGTAGGCGGTGGAGAGGCCGGTGAGGCCGCCGCCGATCACCACCACGTCCGCCTCGTCGGGCAGGTCCTTTCCGGAACGGTCGGGGAAGGCGGGGGCTGTGTCCAGCCAGTAGGGGATCTGCTTCATGGCGTGCGTCCTCTGCGTCTCTCAGTCCTGTTTCGCCGGTGCGCCGTAGCCTCAGCAGCCGAGGAGCTTCGGCAGACCCGACAGGTCGCTCAGCTCGTCGTACGGCTGGTAGTCGGCGCTGCCCGGGCGCCCGTAGCGGTTGATCCACACCCGGCGCTTCAGGCCGAGGTCGCGGGTGGGGATGTGGTCGTACTCCCAGCCCTGGGCGGTGTGGATGACCTGCGACGGCTCGACGCCCATCGTCTTGAAGGCATGCTCGAAGGTCTGCCGGTCCGGCTTGTAGGCGCCGGCCTGCTGGGCGGTGATGACGTAGTCGAACTCGACGCCGATGTTCTCGACGTTCCGCGCGATCAGGTTGTCGTCGCTGTTGGAGATGATGGCGATCTCGTACTTGCTCTTCAGGGCGCGCAGCGCGTCCGGGACCTCCGGGAAGGGGCCGAAGGTGGGGACGGCCTCGACGAGGGCGTCGCCGTCGGAGTCGCGGTACTCCAGGCCGTGCAGGCGCATGGCGTTGCGCAGGCTGGAGTGCAGTATCTCGTGGTAGGGGCGGTACGCCTCCAGGACGGCCTGAAAGCGCATGACGCGGAAGTCGTCGAGGAACTCGTCGACGTCCAGGTTGTCCAGGTCCAGCCGGTCCTCGAGGACCTTCAGGGTCGTGGGGCCGAGCTCGAAGTTGATCAGGGTTGCGTAGGCGTCGAAGGTGACGATCTCTCGCATGGTAGTCGCCTCAGTCTCGCGGGTTCCGGATTATCCAGGGGGTGGGGTGGGGCTTCAGACGACGCGTTCGCCGGGGGCGACGATCACGTCCAGTGCGGGCAGGTCGGCCGGGCTCGGGGTCCAGTCGGCCGCCGCCGCGTTGGCGGTGACCTGCTCGGGGGTCATGGCGCCGCAGATGACGGAGCCGACGGCGGGCAGGGCCGCCAGAGCGCCGACCGCGACCTGGAGGAGGGTCAGGTCGCGGTCGGCGCCGTACTCGGTGAGCGCCTCGACCCTGTCGAGGGCCGCGTCGGTGAGCCAGCCCTGCCGCCAGGACAGCCGGCTGCCGGGCGGGGGCTGCTCACCGCGCCGGTACTTTCCGCTGAGCAGGCCGTTGGCCAGCGGATAGTACGGCAGGAGGCCGACGCCGTGGGTGATGCAGGCGGGGACGAGGTCCTTCTCCACAGCGCGGTCGAGCAGGTGGTAGCGGGCCTGGACCGACACGAAGGCGTCCGTGAGGTCGTCGGCCGGCAGGTTGGAGCAGCCGATGTACCGGATCTTGCCCTCGTCCACCAGCTCCCGCAGGGCAGTGACGGTCTCTGCCAGCGGAGTCACGCCGTCCGGCTCGTGGTACTGGTACAGATCGATCCGGTCGGTGCCGAGTCGGCGCAGTGACGCCTCCACCGCGTACCGGAGGTAGGCACGGGCCCCGCGCGGACCGTACAGGTCCGCGTCCCGGCCCATCTCCATGCCGAACTTGGTGGCCAGCACGGCCTCGTCACGTCTGCCCTTGAGGGCCGCGCCCAGCAGCCGTTCACCGTCGCCGCGCGAGCCGCCCCGTTCCCCGGACCCGCCGTATATGTCGGCGGTGTCGAACAGGGTGATCCCCGCGTCGAGGGCGGCGTGGACGACGGCCTTCGTGCCGTCCTCGTCGAGGCGGGCGCCGAAGTTGTTGCCGCCCACCCCGACCACCGAGACGGTTGGGCCTCGCTCTCCGAGCGGGCGGTATCTCATGACCGGTTCCCGAACCCGATGCAGACGTTCTTCGTCTGCAGGTAGCTCGCCAGGCCAGCTCCGGCGAGTACGACGGCAGGAAGGGCGGCTCAATCCGGTTCGGGTGATCTGCCGGCCGTACAGCAGGGTGGGTGCGCCCCCGAAGAGAAGACGGATGGCTTGGCCTTGCCCGCTTTCCACTGTCCGCTGCTGACCACCTCATGTCTGTTGGCTACGACCCGAATTGCCCGGCCTTGGGGAACAGTTGCTGGTGAGGCCCGCACAGCCGGGCCGTTGGCGCCGCTCGGCGCCGGGAATGAACACGTGCGCCGCGTCGATGCGGCCGGCCACAGCGTCCATGAAGGGAAACGGAATGAGCGTCAACAAGGAAGAGATCGGCAAGACCGTTCTTGAGCTGGAGAAGTCCTTCAACGAGCGGTGGAGCGTCGGCGACAACCGCGGGTACCTCGACAACTACGCCGAGGAGATCAGCTACTTCGATCCGGTTCTGAAGGAACTGATCGTGGGTAGCGACGCGGTCATCGCTCACATCGAGTCGATCTACTCGAACCCGCACATAGTGCGGAACGAGTACCTCAACCCCGCCGTGAACGTCAGCGACAGTGGTGATTTCACGGTCCTGGCCTACAACCTCGACACGTACGTGCTCGACGACAGCGGCAATGAGCAGCGGCTCCGTGCGTGGAACGCCACCGAGGCCTACCGGCTGATCGACGGCGAGTGGCGCATCGTTCACTCCCACTGGGCGTTCGCTCAGACCGCGACAGAAGCGGTCGCGTCCTGACCAGAAGGGTTTAAGGGACGCCAAGCCACGTGCGTGCCCCTTGTGTCGCCGGCAGGGGCTCCTCATGACGACCTTCAAAAGGAACCCGAGACATGAACGCCAGCGATACCGCCCGGCAGCCCGCCGCGCCGAATGCGATCGAGGTGCGCGGCGCGCGCGTGCACAACCGCAGGGACGTCGACGTCACAGTGCCGCTGGGCCGGCTGGTGGCGATCGCCGGGGTGTCCGGTTCGGGGAAGTCGTCACTGTCGCTCGGCGTGCTCTACACGGAAGGCTCCCGCCGGTACCTGGAGGCTCTGTCCACCTACACCCGCCGCCGCCTGGCCCAGGCCGCCCATGCGGCGGTGGACAGCGCCGAGCACGTCCCGGCGGCGCTCGCGCTGCGCCAGCGGCCGCATATTCCCGGCGTGCGCAGCACGTTCGGCACCTCGACCGAGCTGCTCAACGGCCTGCGGATGATCTACTCGCGGCTCGGACGACACCGGTGCCCGGGCGGGCACCGACTGGAGCCGACCATGGACGTCGCCCCGGACTGCCGCTGACCTGCCCGGAGTGCGGTGTGGTGTTCGGGCCGCCGAGCGCGGAGTCGTACGCGTTCAACAGCGAGGGCGCCTGCCCGCGCTGCGAGGGCACGGGCACCGTCTCGGGAAGTGGACGACGACCGGCTTGCGAGCCGTGAGGTTCCGATGTCGGCTGTGAGGACGTTGGGGTTGCCATGCCGTTCCAGTGAGCCGGACACGCCCGGCTCCTCGGGGTCGAACCAGGCACCCGTCGCCAGGACGACCACGCCGGGGCGGACTTCGTCGGTGACGACCGCTCCGGCGAGGCAGGCGCCCCTGGCATTCCACAGCCGGCCCACGTCGCCCGAGGCGATGCCCCGCTCCCCCGCGTCGACCGGGTTGATCAGCACCGGCTCCCGCCCGCCGACTTTGCCCTCACGTCATAGGGAGTCCGGGCGACGATCACGGGCCACGGCCCCTCGCCCGCGGGACGGGAGACGTCTGGAGTGAGTACGACGCGTGTCGCGCTTGAGGACGGGAACCTCGTACTCGATCACGGCACCTGCCAATGCCGGTTCTCCTGTGATGGTGCGGGGCTTGACCCACGCCTGGTTCTGCGAGGATCGGGGAAAGGTTCGTCGGCGTCAGTGGATACGGTCCGCCAGCCGATCGAGGTCCCTGGCGACCTCCGAGGTGTCGCCGTTGGGCAGTTGGAAGAGGAACCTGTCGACACCAGCGGCCTCGTAGCGCTCCGCCATGCCCGCTTCGGAGGGCGCGTCGAACATCGTGACCGGGATGCGGCCCCGTCCGGCCTCGGCCGCACGCTGCTGCAACCTGGCCACGCGAGCGGCGAACTCGTCGAGTTCCTCAAGCGGCACACTCTCCGCCAGCCAGCCGTCCCCGACGGACAGGATGCGGTCCTCCACAGTCGGGCCCATCCCGCCGACGAGCACCGGCAACGGCGACTGAAGCGGCTTCGGGTACGACCAGATCGGGTCGAAGTCCACGAACCTGCCGTGGTACTCCGCGTCGTCGGTGGTCCAGATCTGTCGCATCGCCGCGAGCCGCTCAGTCATCAGTGCCATCCTGGTGCGCGGATCGGTGCCGTGGTTGGCCATCTCCTCGCGGTTCCAGCCGGCCCCCACGCCGAAGAGGAACCGGCCGCCGCTGAGGCGGTCGACGCTGGCCACTTCCTTGGCCGTCGTGATCGGGTCCCGCTGCACCACCAGGCAGATCCCGGTGCCGATCTTCAGGCTGCTCGTCGCCGCCGCGGCCGCGGTGCACGCGACGAAGGGGTCGTAGGTGTGCAGGTACTCCTTGGGGAGTTCGCCGCCGAGCGGGTACGGCGATCGCCTGTTGGCCGGGATGTGGGTGTGCTCGCAGAAGAACAGCGACTCAAAACCGCGTTCCTCGGCGGCCGCGGCTACTTCGGCAGGCCCCATGCCGTAGTCCGTGGGGAAGTAGCACAAACCGAATTTCATCGAGAATCTCCTCGGAATCTCCAGCCGTCCCGACAGTGCGGGGCCGGGCCGACAAGGCGTCTGCGTCCTCGGTATCGCGCCCGACTGTGCCTCCGGCCCGGGAAGTGTCGCATCGGCGGATACTCGAAATCGGCGCTCTGGTTTCGTAGGGCTTCCAAGCGTCGGGAGGGGCAAGTCGGTTCGGCGCGGCTGACAGCGAGGGATGCGGAGACGGCCGGGGACGTGGCTGGGGACGCAGGCAGAGAAGTGCCTTCCGCCAGGGTTGAAGGCGCCTTTGGAGGAGCCTCGTCATTCCAGTGCGGAAGGCGTTTTCGTTGTCTCGTGCCGCGTACCACGGTCTTGCTGGGAGACCGTGGCCGTGGACTTACTGGCGACCGATCTTGCTGTAGGCCTCAGGCCGAGTACGCCGGAAGACGAGGGCCATGATGACCCCGACGACGAACACGCCGATGAGCGCGGCCAGCAGGAGCGCCGCGACGCCTGTGGAAGTGTTGACCAGATGAGGGAAGTTCTGGATTGTCAGCACCAGCTCGACGGTCAGTCCGATCCCCGCGAGCACCGGCATGACGACAGTGCTCCAGACACTGAACTCGTCCTTGTGATGCTTGCGCAGGTACAGAGCGATGGCGAGATTCGCCAGGGAGATGGCGGCGACACCCGTGAAACTGGCCAGTCCGAGCGACACCGTGAAGAAGGCAATGACATCAGACCCGCTGAGCACGGTGACAGCAAGGACGGCGAGACCAATGCCACTGGTGGCAAGAGAGGCCATGTGAGGGGATCCGTGCTTGGCGTGCACTCCGCTCAGTCGGCGGGGCAGGATCCCGTCCGCGCTCAGGTTGAAGACGTATCGGGCACTGATGTTGTGGGCTGCCAGAATGACGGCGAACGTGCTGGTGGTGACCATCACCGTCGCGAGATCGAACAGCACGTGTCCCCCGAAGGTCTCGATGCTTCCCAGGATCGACCCCGAGGGATCCGCGCTGGCGATGGACACGGCCTTGTCGACTCCGAGGGAGCTGATGTAGAGCCAGGCCGTGCCCCCGTACAGGACCATCGCCACGGCGATGACCCCGAAGGTCGCCCGGGGAACCGTACGAGTGGGGTGGCGCACTTCGTCCCGGAAGAGCGCGGCGACTTCGAAGCCGCCGTACATGCCGAGGCCGTACAGAAGTCCCACCGCGAAGGATCCGTCGAACCAGTGACTGGGCGCGAAGGGTGCCGCGGACAGGCCCGACGCTCCTCCCTTGAACATCACAGCGCCGTCGTACACGACGATGACCGCGAGCTCCAGGAACAGGAAGACGGTCAGCACCTTCGCCGACAGGTCGATCTTGAGGTAGCCGAGTACTGTCGTGGCGGCCCAGAGCAGGGCTCCCCACAGCCACCAGTCGACGTCGGGTCCGTGAAACGTGTCACGAACCATCGACTGGAACACCACGCCGCCGAACCCGTAGCTGCCGATGTTGACGCTGAGGTAGCCGACGAGGGCCAGGAACCCGGATCCCAGGCCGATTGCCCTTCCGAGGCCCGCCGTGATGTACACGTAGAACGCGCCGGGGTTCGGGAAGACTCTCGCCATCCTGGTGAACGGAACGGCGAAGGCCGCGACGATGAGGCCAGCCGCAAAGAACGCCATCGGCGTTCCCACCCCGTTGCCGATCGCCAGCATGATCGGAAGAACACCGATGACGACGACCAGCGGGGCGTTGAAGGCCATGACACTGAAGAAGAGATTCAGAGCCCCGAGGTTTCCACCCAGGCGTGGTCCGGCGTCAGCGGAGACCACTTTTTCTGCTGTGCTCATTCGCAGCCCTTTTCATTGGAGGTAACCATCACTGACGGAGCCGCAGCCCGTGGCCGGGCCGCCTCGCAGCTGCACGGACCCACCGCGCGCATGATCCGCTTCGACGAAGTGGCAGTTCGGTTTGTCAGGCCCGAAGTGTGAAGCTGGTTTGGGCGACTGAAGGCTGCCAGTCCTGTTGCCCCCACAGGAATTGGGGATACGCCGAGACAAGTGGCTGAATTTGGCGCTTTTCCCAGAGGGGCTTCAGTGTACTGATAAGAAAGAGGAAGGCCCGCGGCCCACCATTCATCACCCGAGGTGCGGGGTGAGTGCAGCGTGGTGCGTGCGTCACCGTGCCGCCCTCAGATCCCTGCTCCGGTCCACGCTTGCCGGCCCCATACCGGTCGTTGTCACAGACGTGGCTGATGGCCAGGACGCAAAGGACGGTGCTCAGGAACGAACAGCGCAGGGCATTCGGCGTCATCCCTGGGCCAACTCGCGCCATCGCTCGTCCCAGCCGGCCGCCTCGCGGGCGGCGGCGAAGTCTCCCGTGGTCCCGGCCGTGTAGGCGACGGAATCCCTCGACACGATCCGGATCGGTTTGGCCGCGGCCAGTTCCTCGGAGACGTGCGCGATGACGCCCGGAAGTGTCGACAGGACGGCGAGGCCTGTGCCCTCCTCCGGGGTGAAGCCCAAGCTGAGCAGCACCGCCGCCATCACACCCACGTCGTTGATCGGGATGTCCGACTTGCCGGGGAGCCGTGTGAAGGCCCGGTGGACCGCCTCATAGACCTCCGCGGCCTCGCTCCACAGGCCCTCCTTGACGGCGATTCCCTTGAGCAGGGCACCTCGCGGATCGACCTTCTTGAACACGGGATGCCCCAGCCCCGGCACACGCTGCTTCGCCGCGCGCATGCGGGCGACCTTGGCGTCGGCGAACTCGTCGAGTGCGAGGGCCGAGTCGAGATACTCGCGGTGTGTCGCGACGATGAAGCGCCCCGTGTCCTCGGTAGCAAGAGTGTGCGCACCGACCGACATACAGGCTGCTGCCATACCGATGGCCATACTGGGGTTGGCGGAGACCGCGTACCGCGCGGCCACGGTGCCCGGCTTCTCGAGCGCGTAGTCAAGGACACCACTGAGGACGGCGTCGAGGACGCACGTCTCCCGGGGCGTCGGCACCCGTCCCCGCACCATGAGGTAGATCGCCGCGGTGAAGGGGATCTGGCCGATGAGATCCTCGAGGTCGTAGCCGCGGACGTAGACCTTGTCCTCGGTCACCCTGCTGACGGCCGACGTCCAGTACGCGTCCTGTGCGGCTGTGCTGCCTGAGTCCACTTTTCCTCCGGGGTGTTCGCTTACTGTGCGACGTGGGCGGCGACCGCCCCTTGCCCTGTCCGCTTCCGGGGTCCTGAGCTGCTGCCGGGCAGGGCGCCACCGCTCGGCGTCGGCGAAGGGACTCGCGCATGAGGAGGGAGTGCCTGCGCGAGAGGTGTGCGGACGGGGTCGGGCTCCGGCCGGATGACAGGACGGTAGGTGCCGTGGCATGAGGGCCGGTACTGGAGATCCACCTAACTTGCCGGGCGTGAGCCGTGACACTTCCGGACCTCGATCGCAGAATGTGGACGCTCACGGAACTTGACCTTCGACATCAGATGCCAGGCGGTTCCCGCGGCCAGGAAGGGCGTGATCCCCTCAGACCCGGCCCGGGGGGACGGCATCAGCACTCTCCTGGGCGGGGCGACGCCACCGGACTTCTCGACCTCACCGGCACCGCGCCGACAGGCCGCCATCGACTGGGAGGCAGACACCGTTGACGTACGCCGCCGCGTCGCTGGCCAGGAACACAGCCGCATGCGCGACATCCCATGGGCTACCCATGCGTCCGGTCGGACTGGCAGCGTGACGGGCCTCAAGAGCCTCTGGATCGTCAGTGATCTGCTGGGTGACCAGAGGGGTGTCTATGAGGCCGGGCAATACGGCATTCGCGCGGATGCCGCTGGCGGCGTAGGTGAGAGCCAACGACACGGTCAGTTGATTCACCGCGGCCTTGGCCCCGCTGTAGACCGGGTAGACGTAGCCGGTGTCCCGAATGCTCGCGACGGACGAGACGTTCGTGATGACACCCCTCCCGGCCTCGAGCATCGACGGCAGCACGTGGCGTGTCGTGAGATAGGCACTGGTCAGATTGACACGCAATCCCGCCTCCCAGTCGTCCAGCCCGAGTTCGAGCACGGAGCCGGTGCGCGCAACGCCCACGTTGTTGTGGAGAACATGCGGCACGCCGAGTTCCGCGACCACGGTGCGCACCGTGGCCGCGACCTGGTCCTCTTCGGTGACATCGGCGGTGACAGCGAGGGCGGTGCCGCCGGTAGCGGTGATCTTCTTGGCGACCCGATCGGCCTCACCGGCGACCAGATCCACCACGGCGACGAGCGCTCCGGCCGCAGCGTACGCCCGGGCGGCTGCCTCGCCGTTGCTGAGTCCGACACCCGATGACCCCGCTCCGAATACCACGGCCACCCGGCCGCTGAGTTCGTGCACCGTGCTCACCGCACCACACCCGCCTCGATGCGGTCCATCTCAGGGAACAGCACCTCGAAGTCAAACGATGTGTATGTCCAACCAACGCTGCTCATCAGACCTCTCTCCGAGCGTGATTCACCGGTACATCTCGTCTGCCAACAGTCGTGCGAACCACCGGTTTCGGTGGTTATGTGCTCTCGGGCGAGCGTTCTCCGGAACTCGATGAGGCGAACCGGAACTGGCGGCGGTCACCCCTCCGGGCAGGTGCCGCGTGCGGCGACCGCCGATGCGACGACCACGCACAGGACGGCGGTCCACTGCGACGCAATGCGGCGACTCCCGCAAAACGACGAGGCCGATGAGGGCCATCTTCGGCGGCCCGAGCAATTCGATGTCGGTGACCGTGACGCCCAGCGGGAGCCGGGCGAGCGCCAGGTGGAAGCACGGGTTCATCGCGCCGAGAATCATCCCGTAGCCGAGCCATACGGTTCACGTGCGACGGTTCATGCACAGTGAGGACCGCGACCACAGCATCAGCACCGCCGCCGCGAAGAAGAACGGCTTTGATCATCTGTGTGCCGCATTCGTCAGGCAGCGTGCGGCGCGGCCGGCGGGAACCATGCGGCGGTGCCGGCTCACCCAGTGGTTTTCAGGAACTGGAGCAGCCGCTCGTTGAAAAGGTCGGGCTCGTTCATGTGCGGCTCGTGACCGCTGTTCTCGAACATCGAGTAGCTGCCGCGCTGGACCTGCTGGGCGAACCACTCCATTCCCTCAGCGTGGTAATAGGGGTTGCGCCGGCCAGTGACGACCCAGGTGGGGATGTCGATCCGCGGCAGCACGTCCCGCCAATCCGCGACGAAGTGGTCCAGCAGGAGCTGGGTGACCTGCTCGTGCGGATAGTGGTCGTGATGGTGCGCCAACTTGGCGAGTTCGCGGGCGACTGCCTCCGGCGTGTCCGGCTCACGGTCCAGCTCGCCCCAGGGGTGACGCATGTTGGCCTGCTCCCACGCATGAGGCCATTCGACGCCGAACACTCCCCACTTCCAGGTCTCGTCGTTGACGATTTTCGGCGACTGGTCGATGGCGACGAAGCGGCTCACGTCGCGCGTGCCGTAAAGGCTGAACAGGGCCAGCGACGCCGATGCACCCATCGAGTGCCCGATCAGGTTGACGTCGGTCAGCTGCAGACCGTCCATCAGCTCTCGCAGGTCCAGGCCGTGCCGAGACATCCGCTGACCGAACGCGGCGTGGTCGGAGTCGCCGTGGTTGCGCTGATCGATGTTGATCACGCGGTAGCCGGCGTCGAGCAGCGCGCGCCGCTGGAAGGGCCAGTATCCGCGGTTGGCGGAGTAGCCATGGACGAGCAGGACCGGTGCGCCGGATCCCTCGTCGTCGTAGCAGATTCGCACGCCGTCGGAGGTGGTGAACATCAGTCCGGTTCCGCTCATGGTGTGGTGTCCTGCCTTTGCTGTGGGCGGCGGGCGCGCCGCTGGGGTGCCAGGAGTCCGGTCGAACCCGCCGCTGGGTGACGCGGCGCCGATCTGGATGCTCTGGGGGGAGAAAACGGATGGAACAGTCAGGCGCCTCGTGACGTCGCGGGGTAGTCCTCGATCACGAGTACTTCGAAGGCGACGGCAGCGGGGCTGTCCGAGGGGTCGAGGACGCGTCCGCGGGCTGCGCCTCGTCCGCCGTTCGGGGGCGGAACCGCCTGCGGAAGGTCAGCAGCACGATCGCTGAGGCGGACATTACTACGCCGACAACCCAGAGGCCCGCCTTTGATGTGCCGGTGAGGTCCAGGAGCCAGCCGGTGATGTAGGGAGCGGCGAAACCCGCGACGGCACCCATCGTGTTGACTACGGCGATGCCGCCGGCTGCGGCCGTGCCGGTGAGGAATGTCGACGGCAGGTACCAGAACACGGGGAACGCGGCGTAGATCCCGATGGCGGTGAGGCTGATGACCGCCATCGCCCCGGCCGGGGACTGCATGTACAACGCCACCGGAACGGTGATCGCGGCGAGCAGGGTGGGCAGAGCGACATGCCAGATGCGTTCGCCGGTCCGGTCGGAGTGCTGCGCCCAGATGACAAGGGCGATCGCGCCTACGGTGAAGGGGATGGCGACGATCAGTGCCGACTGGAATATCGAGAAGTCGGTGTGGAAGCTCTTCGCGAACCCGGCGACGATGGTCGGCAGGAAGAAGGACAGGGCGAACAGGCCGTAACCCAGACCGAAGTAGACGAATCCCAGTACCCACACCCGGGCATCCCGCAGGGACTGGCGTACGGAGGTGTGGCCGCCTTCCGCCGTGGCCGTTTGTTCGGCGGCCATGGTCGTGTCCAGCCATTCGCGTTCGTCGGGAGTGAGCCATTGGGCTTGGCGGGGGCGGTCAGTGAGGTAGAACCAGGCGACGATTCCGAGTGCCACCGTGGGCGCGCCCTCGATGAGGAACATGACCCGCCATCCGGCCAGGCCGAGGAATCCGTGCAGGTACTCGATGATCGCGCCCGACAAGGGGGCGCCCAGTGCGGATGAGGCCGGCAGTGCGATCATGAACAGCCCGATCAGCCGGACTCTGACCGCTCGTGGGAACCACCACGTCATATAGAGCATGACGCCGGGGAAGAATCCGGCTTCGGCGACGCCCAGCAGGATTCGCCCGGTGTAGAGCGTGGCCGGGCTGTTCACGAACGCGATGCCGATCGCGACGATTCCCCACGTGACCATGATCCGGGCGATCCAGCGTCGCGCGCCGAATCGGTGCAGCGCGAGGTTGCTCGGCACCTCGAGGAACACGTAGCCGACGAAGAACAGACCGCTCGCGAGACCGTACCCGGTTTCGCTGAGCCCGAGGTCCTTGCTCATGGTCAGATTGGCGAAGGCGATGTTGGTGCGGTCCAGGTAGTTGAGCAGGTAGGCGACCGCAAGAAACGGGATCAGGCGGAGGGCGACCTTGCGGACGATGCATGCCTGGACGGCGTCGGGGAGTGTCTGGGGATTTTCTTGATGCATTGGGCCTGCTCCTTTGCGGGCTCAATTGAGGGGGACTGAGCGGGAGCCGTTATCCGAGCGCTGCGCCGCCGCACACGCGCAGCACCTGCCCGGTGACGTACGCGGCCGCGGGCGAGGCGAGGTAGGCCACGGCCGCGCCGATCTCCTCGGGCTTGCCCATACGCGGGAGGATCTGTTGGCTGAAGTCGTATGCCACGTTTTCGGTGAGTGTCGTGGCGATCGGACCAGGTGCCACCGAGTTGACCGTGATCCCCAGGGCGCCCACCTCTTTGGCGAGCCATTTGGTGAGGGCGATGACGCCGCCCTTGGAGGCCGCGTACGCGGGCCCGGAGCGTACCTGGTCCGCACTGCCCGAGGAGGGACCGCCCATGATGCCGCTGATCGAGCTGATGTTGATGATCGCGCCGGCGCGCTGCTCGCTCATCCAGGGGCTGATGGCGGCGCGGCAGAACAGGAAGGTGCCGCGGAGGTTGGTGTCGATGTCGCGGAACCATTCGTCGTCGGTGATCCCGGTCAGACTTGCCCGGGTGGCTGTCCCGGCGTTGTTGACGAGGATGTCCAGGCGCCCGAAGTGTTCGACGGTGTCGGAGACCACGTTCTCGACCTGCTCGCGTTCGCGCACGTCGACCGCCTTGCCTTCGTGGGTCCCGGCGGGGAAGCCGTCACGCAGCAGGGCCACCGTCTCGCTCGGGTCGCGCATGTCGGCGACCACGACATGGGCGCCTCGCCGGGCCAGTTCCACGGCGATCGACTGGCCGATTCCACGGGCGGCTCCGGTGACCAGTGCGACTCGCCCTGTGAGGTCGAACGGGTCGGTTCCGGCTCGCGTCGCCTCGACGATAGGGCGAACGGTGCTCATGTCACATCCCTGAGTGGCTGGGTGGTCGGTCCGGAGCAGGATGCGCCTCTGCAGCCGTGTGCCACTACAGCGGGACGTTGGAATGCGAACGCCGATTTTCCTCTTATTGTCGAACCCTGGCGTTCATGAGGTCCATCATCGTGAGGCCGATGTGGAGCACGAGCCGGGTGCGGCCGTCTGCCAGGTCGAGGCCGGTGAGCTCACTGATGCGACCGAGACGGTAGTAGAGGGTGGTGCGATGGATGTTCAGCACTTGTGATGTCGCGGGACCTGAGCATGCGTTGTCCAGGTAAGCGCGCAGGGTCTCGGTGAGCTGGCGGCCGTGGTCGATGTCGAGGAGGCGGCGGAGCTCGACCGGCAGCGCGCTCGCGGTGAGTTCGTCGGCGGGTATGCGCAGCAGAGGGCCGTAGGGTCCGACGTCGGCCCAGACAGCGACGTCCGTGCCCAGTACCGACGAGGCGGCGCGGCGGGCCAGTCGGGCCTGGTCCGCTGTCTCCACGGCGCGGTCGAGGCCCTCGGCTGCGGATCCGACTCCGGCCACCGGTGTGAAGCGGCCGGCGGCCATGTCCTGCACACGCTCGACGATCCGTTGCGCGTGGCCGCGGCTGACGTTGTCGGCGAGGGAGGCGGAGCCGCCGAGCAGCAGCAACGCACCGTCGGCGGTGACCGCGTGCAGTTCGGCCGTCGAGCCCGGCGGGCGGCTGAGAGTCACGGCGTCGCGAAGTGCCATCTCGACATGGGACGCGCTCACTGTCTCCGCGACGGGTACCACCCCTACGTCGATGGCTGTGACGTGCGTGAACCGGTTGAGCTCGTCGCCCGGGCCGAGGTCGGCCAGTGCGCGGCGACGCACTGTGGGTTCCTTGCTGACCAGGTCCCGGACGGCTCGTTCACGGGCAACCACGCCTTCGTCACCAAGACGTTGGCCCGCCAGCATCGGTGCGACGATCTGTGCCGTTTCGCTGATCGTCGCGAACTCGGAGCTGGTGAGGGAACCTTCGGCGTCCATCACCAGCAGCAGGCCGAGGAGATCGCCGCGCCATCGGACGGGTACCGCGACACGGGCCTTCATCCCGATCTCCTCGTAGGGAGGGATGACGCCGGCGGTGGTCCAGGCCGACACCCCCTGGGCGAGGACGTGACCGATGGCTTTGGGGCCGGCGTCGCGATGGAGGATCGCCTGGACACGGACCTGGTCCTCGTCGCCGAAGTGGGCGCTGCTGTAGAGCATGCGTACAGCCGGATCGACGATCACGACTGACCGCCGCAGCTGCTGGGCGAGCCGGTCGACGATGGGCTGGATCTCGTTGTCGGACACCCATGGATTCTACAGAGAGAGGAAAGGCGGTCACGTTTCCTCGTCGCGAGACGGTGTCCGGCGGCGCGTCCGAGCGGCATGGTGAGCAGCCGACCGGGGCGTACTCGGGCAGTGATTCCCCGCCGACTTCAAAGACGAAGGTGCTCGATGACCAAGCCACCGCAGTTGATCGGATGGGCCCATACCCCGTTCGGCCGCCATCCGGACCATGACATCGAAAGGCTGATCGCCACGGTCAGTGGCGCGGCTGTCGAGGACGCCGGGCTGGAACCCGGCGACATCGACGCCATCTTTGTCGGAGTGTTCAACAACGGCTTCTCGAAGCAGGGCTTCGAGGCCGCGCTGGTCGGTGCCGGCGTGCCCGCTCTGGCGTCCGTGCCTGCGGCCCGGGCGGAGAACGCGTGTGCCACCGGGTCGGCGGCGCTGTTCGCGGCCCTGGACCGGATCGAAGCCGGACGTGCTCGCGCCGTGCTCGTCATAGGCGCCGAGAAGATGACGTCGGTACCGGGATCAGAGATCAACGACATTCTGCTGAGTGGTTCCCACCGGCGTACCGAGGCTGCGGCGGGCAGTTTCGCGGGGGTCTTCTCGGGACTGGCTGATCGTTATGCCGAGCGGTACGGCGACCCGCACGACGCCATGGCCGAGATCGCGGCGAAGAATCACCGCAACGGGGTGGCCAACCCGTTGGCGCACGTGCGGAAGGATCTGGGGTTCGACTTCTGCGCCACCGAGTCCGAGCGGAACCCGCGCGTCGTGGGACGGTTGCTGCGCACCGACTGCTCGATGGTGTCCGACGGCGCGGCCGCCCTGGTCGTCGCCGACGCCGACCTCGCGAGCACCGCGCACCGTGCGGTCGAGGTGCGTGGCCGCAGCCACGTCAACGACCACCTGGCGGTCGCCGCGCGGCCCGATCCGCTTGCCCTGGTCGGGGCTGCCGCGGCGTTCCACGGTGCGCTGGACGAGGCCGGAACCCGGCTGGCGGAGCTCGATCTGCTCGAAACCCATGACTGCTTCACCATCGCCGAACTGCTGCAGTACGAGGCGTTCGGTATCGCCACGCCCGGCAAAGCCGCCGAGGTACTGGCGCGCGGCGCCACTCACCGTGACGGATCGTTGCCCGTCAACGTGTCCGGCGGGTTGAAGGCGAAAGGACATCCGCTGGGCGCCACCGGTGTGTCCCAGCACGTCATGGCCGCCATGCAGCTCGTCGGCGAAGCCGGCGACATGCAACTGTCCACCGTTGACCGTGTGGCCGTGTTCAATATGGGCGGTGCCGCCGTGGCCAACTACGCCACCGTCCTGGAGCGGGCACGATGACCATCGCCGATGCACGAAAGAACACAGGACTCATCGGCGAGGCCGGGGCACTGCGGCACCGGGCGGTCAATCTCGCCCACCTGCTGACTCAGACCGCCCGCCGTTCTCCCGATGCCTGTGCGCTGGTGCACGGTCCAACGCGCTGGACGTGGCGGGAGCTGGACCGGCGGGTTTCGGCGCTGGCCGCGCGCCTGCTCGCGCTCGGGGTCCGGCCCGGCCAGTGCGTGCTGCTGGACGGCCCGAACCAGCCGGAGTACATGCAGGCCATGTTCGCCGTTTGGCGTGTCGGGGCGGTGCTCGCACCGGTCAACGCGCGTTCGCATGACAGCGAACTCGTGCCCATCGCCTCGGTGTGCGAGCCCGTCGTGATGATCGCGCACAAGTCGGCCGCTTCGCACGTGAGCGCGGTCGAATCGGTGGCCGGTCCTGGGCTGGTGACCTTGTGGCTGGAGGAGATCGGCTCGTTCTCCGACCCGGAGCGGGACGTGCCGGATCACGGGGTCTGGGCCGGGGACGCCGCGTGGTACTTCTTCACCTCGGGCACCAGTGGCTCCCCGAAGGCGGCGGTGCTCACCCACGACCAGCTCGGCTACGTGATCACCAACCACATCGCCGATCTGATGCCGGGCACGACCGAGGCCGACCGGTCCCTGGTCGTGGCTCCGCTGTCGCACGGCGCGGGCGTACACCTGCTGCCCCAGGTCGCGCGCGGGGCGGCCACCGTCATCCCGGTCTCGGCGAGCCTGGATCCCGCCGAGGTGTGGCAGCTCGTGGAGTCCGAGCGGATCGCCAACCTCTTCACCGTCCCGACCATCCTCAAGCGCCTCACCGAACACGACTCGGTGCATGAACGCGACCACTCGTCGCTGCGTTACGTCGTCTACGCCGGCGCCCCGATGCCCCGCCGGGATCAGCAGCACGCTCGGGCGACGCTGGGAGAGATCCTCGTGCAGTACTACGGGCTGGCCGAGGTGACGGGCAACATCACCGTCCTGCCGCCGCATCAGCACGACCACGAGCCCCCGGCGAATGTCGCGTACGGCACCTGTGGCTATCCGCGTACCGGAATGCAGATCAGCATCCAGGACGCGGAGGGCAACGAGGTCGCCGCGGGCGAGAGCGGGGAAATCTGCGCCGCGGGACCAGCCGTGTTCCGGGGATACCTGAACAACCCGGAGGCGGACGAGGCCGCCTTCCGCGACGGCTGGTTCCACACGGGCGATGTCGGGATGCTCGACGAGCAGGGCTTTCTCTACATCACCGGCCGCTTGTCCGACATGTACATCTCCGGTGGATCGAACATCCACCCCCGTGAGATCGAGGAGAAGATCCTCGGCCACCCGGCGCTCAGCGAGGTGATCGTGCTCGGCATGCCGGACGCGACATGGGGTGAGGTCGGTGTCGCCGTGTGTGTCCTCGCCGACGGCTCGTCCGTGACCGGTGAGGAGATCCGGCAGTGGCTGACCGACCGCATGGCACGCTACAAGGTGCCGCGGCATGTCGTGTTCTGGGACCAGCTGCCACGGTCCGGGTACGGCAAGATCGTGCGCCGCACCGTCCGCGATCGGCTGATCGAGCAGGGCTGGCCGTCATGACGTCGGGTCGCTGGGCACAGCCCCTCCGTCATCCCGGAGCCGTAGCGGCGGAACGCCGCGTCTCCGTGCCGACCACCAGCACACCGGCCCGGGTGACCCTGCCCGCCGGGATGCGACTGGTCGACGCCATGGCCCACGAGATCGAGGCCCTGGGTGCGAGCTCCGGTCAGGTCGAGCTGCTCGACGGGTCACTGTCCCGGGTCAGCTACTGCGTCCCCGCGTTGTGCCACGACGGCACGACCGCGGTGACCTTCAGCTCCACCAGGGAAGCCGTGGCACCCGCGCGCCTGATCGCCGGGTCGGCCACGGTCGGGTTCAGGCACGGGCAGCGTTTCGCCCACTGTCACGCCGCCTGGTTCGATGCGTACGGCGAGGTCAGAGGCGGGCACGTGTGGCCGGAGACCGTCATCGGTCCTGGCCCCGTCCACGCCGTCGTGCATGCCCTGAATCAGGCCGAACTCATCAGCGACACCGACGCCGAGACCCGGCTGCCCGTCTTCACGCCGCGTCCGGCCCAGCCCGGCGGCGTGAGCGGGCCCGGGGCGGTGCGGGCGGCCATGTCCCGTGTCGCACCGGGGGTCCGGCTTGCCGAATCCGTCCGCGACGTGATGCGGGAGAACGGGTTCGAGCGTGCGTCGATCGCGGGCAGCGTGGGCAGCCTGGTCGGTGCCGTCCTCCGGCGCGACGGTGGTGCGTTCGTCGTCGACGGGCCGGCCACCGAGGCGTCCCTGATCGGCCGGTTCGACCTGCGCGATCCCGCCGCACCGTTCTCCTGGATCAGCGGGGTGGCGATCGACCGGTTCGGAAACGTCCACCGCGGAGAGTTCGTCGACGAGGAGAACATCGTCGCCGTCACCTTCGAGCTGCTGGTCGAGGAGGTGACGCAGTGAGGCCCCTCGATCGTCTCCGCGCCCACGGGTGGCGGGGAGGCGGCGCCAGCGACAGTCTGTTGGACCGGGTCGCCCAGGCGAATGACGCCTCCCATTACCTGCTCACGCCACAGGCCGTCGTGGTCGCCGGGAGCACGCAGGACGTCACCGAGCTGATGACCGCCGCCGGCCGGGCCGATGTCGCCCTGACATTCCGTGCCGGTGGGACCAGCCTGTCCGGACAGGCGGTGACCGACTCCGTTCTGGTCGACACCCGCCGTGGCTTCCGGGGTGTCGAGGTGCTCGACGACGGCCGCGCCGTGCGGGTGGAGCCGGGAGCCACCGTCGGCGCAGTCAACGCCGCTCTGCGGCCCTATGGCACGAAGCTCGGCCCGGATCCAGCCAGTGAGTCCGCCTGCACCATCGGCGGCATCGTCGCGAACAACTCCAGCGGGATGACCTGCGGTACGCATGCCAACCCGTACCGCACCCTTCGTTCGCTGCGGTTCGTCATGCCCAGCGGCACCCTCGTCGACACCGGCGACACCGACGCCGACGCCCGCCTGCGCGCGCTCGAACCGGATCTGTACCGGGGGCTGCTCCTGCTGCGTGACCAGGTCCGCGAAAACCCGGCGCTGGTGGCCCGGATCAGGGAACTGTTCGCCATCAAGAACACCATGGGATACGCGGTCAACGCGTTCCTCGACTTCGACGCGGCCGCAGACATCCTCGCCCACCTCATCGTGGGCAGCGAAGGCACACTCGCCTTCATCGCCTCGGCGACTTTCATGACCGTGCCGGTGCTTCCCCACACCGGTACCGGATTGCTGGTTCTGCCGGACCTGGTGTCGGCCGCCTCGGTGCTGCCCGCCCTCATCGACAGCGGCGCCGCGACGATCGAGTTGCTCGATGCTCAGTCGCTGCGTGTCGCCGCCGCCGACAAGGATGCCACCGAACGCCTGCGCGCCCTGCCCATCTCCCGACAGGCCGCGCTCCTCGTCGAATACCAGGCGCCTTCGGTCCCGCATCTGCAGAGCCTCCTCCAGGAGGCGGAAGCGCGCTTCGAATGGACCTCGGGCGGGGGCGATGAGCTCACGACGGACCCCGCGACACGGGCCGCGTTGTGGAAGATCCGAAAGGGACTCTTCGCCGCCGTCGCCGGCGCCCGGGCAGCCGGGACGACTGCTCTCCTGGAGGACATCGCCGTTCCTCCCTCCGTCCTCGCGGACACCTGCGCGGAACTGACAGGGCTCTTCGGCAAGCACGGGTACGACGACAGCGTCATTTTCGGGCACGCCAAGGATGGCAACATCCATTTCCTGCTCAGCGCCGAGTTCCACGACTCCGCCGGGGTGGACCGGTACGCGGCCTTCACCGAGGACATGGTCGATCTGGTACTGGGACGCGGCGGCACCCTCAAGGCCGAGCACGGCACCGGCCGGGTCATGGCGGCGTACGTCCAACGCCAGTACGGCGCCGAGCTCTACAACGTGATGCGGCGGATCAAGAGCCTGTGCGACCCGCGCCGGATCCTCAACCCCGGCGTCCTGCTCACAGACGACCCGGCCATCCACCTGCGACACCTGAAAACGACCTCGCCGATCGAAGCCGAAGCCGACCGCTGCGTCGAATGCGGCTTCTGTGAACCCGTCTGTCCCAGCAAGGACCTCACCCTGACCCCGCGGCAACGCATCGTCACCCGCCGCGCCATCGCCGCCGCGCGGCAGGCCGGCGACGATGCGACTGCCACGGAACTTTCCCGCGCCTACGAGTACTCCGGCGTGCAGACCTGCGCGGCGGACGGGATGTGCCAGACAGCCTGTCCGGTCGACATCGACACCGGCTCGCTCGTCCGCCGGCTGCGCGCCGAAGGCCGCGGCAAGACCGCCCAGGCGATCGGCCGCACGGCCGCCCGCCACTGGGCCGGCGCGACAAAAGCCGCGGCGGCAGGGCTCACCGTCGCCCACCGACTGCCGACCGTGTCCGCGGCGGCGACCGGTGCCGCGCGCAAGGTCTTGCCGGCGGAAGCCGTACCGCAGTGGTCGCGCGAGCTGCCCCGCGGCGGCCGCGCGAGGTCCGGCAGTCCGACGCCGCTTCCCGACATCGTGTTCCTGCCCAGCTGCACCGGGTCGATGTTCGGCAGCGTCGGCGGCGTGTCCACGGCGGACGCGTTCCTGTCGCTGTGCGCGAAAGCCGGCATCCGGGTGGCCGTGCCCGACGAGGTGGCTGGTCTGTGCTGTGGAATGCCGTGGTCCTCCAAAGGACTCACCGACGGCGCCGAGGTGATGAGCCGCCGTCTCCACGCCGCGCTCCGGCAGGCCGGCGACGAGGGCGCCGTCCCGGTCGTTGTCGACGCGTCGTCGTGTACCGAAGGAGTTCGCAAAACACTGCCGTCCGGGATGCGTGTCGAGGACGCCACCGAGTTCACCGCACGCGCCATCCTGCCGCGGGTGGACATCGAGCGAACCCTGGACGTGCTGGCTCTGCACCCGACCTGTTCGTCGGTCCGCATGCACACTGACGACAGTCTGAAGATCATCGCCGACGCTCTCAGCGCACATGTCTTCATCCCGCCTTCATGGGGATGCTGTGCGTTCGCCGGCGACCGTGGACTCCTGCGCCCGGAACTCACCGACAGCGCAACCCGCCGCCAGGCCGCCGAGGTGCGGGAGTCCGGCGCCACCCTGCACGTGTCGTGCAACCGCGCCTGCGAGCTCGGCATGACCCGCGCCGTCGGCCGACCCTACCGGCACATCCTCCAGGTGCTGAACGAACGAAGCACAAGGAGGTCGGCGTCCGCGTCGATCCCGCCGACGCCGTCCACATGATCCACCATCTCGATGAGGGGATATGGCGCCTCATGCCGGGTCACTGCTGGGCCACCTCTTTCATGATCCGGTTGCCGACTCGTGATACGCATGCTTTTCGAGTTCGCTGAGATCGCTGTGGAGCGCGGCCGCCCTGCTTCCAGCCAGGCGCTGCGAATTCTTCGCGGAGCGCCGGCCGACGCGAAGGGGCAGCAGCCGGGTCGCCGGCCGAGGCCAACAGGGTGTCGACACCGTGGCCCGAGCTGCCGCTCAAGGCGACGGTCGGCTGCGCCCCGGCCCTTGCGATTCGCACCAACAGCAGAATGAGCGAAGCCTGGCGCCCCTCACTACAAACAGAGCGAGGGACAATGCCACGACGCCTCCTACGCGTGTCGAAACCGCTGGGTAGCAATTGGTTCAGGCGTCGCAGGTGTAGAAGCCGCGTCCGTTCTTGCGGCCGAGGTGGCCGGCGGCGACCATGCGGCGCAGCAGGGCGGGTGGTGCGTACAGGGGCTCCTTGAACTCCTCGTACATGGACTCGGCCACCGCCTGGGCGGTGTCGAGGCCGATGAGGTCGAGCAGGCGGAGCGGGCCCATGGGGTGGGCGCAGCCCAGTTCCATGCCCTGGTCGATGTCGTCGGGGCGTGCGGCGCCGGACTCCACCATACGGACCGCGCTGAGCAGGTAGGGCACGAGGAGCGCGTTGACGACGAAGCCGGAGCGGTCGGGCGCCTGGATCGCCTGTTTGCCCATACGAAAAGGGCCCCCGCAGACTCTCGCCTGCGAAGACCCTTCACACCGTCGGGACGACAGGATTTGAACCTGCGACCCCTTGACCCCCAGTCAAGTGCGCTACCAAGCTGCGCCACGTCCCGATGTGCCCTCCCGCGGTGACCCGCGTGATCGCGCGAAAGGCACTTTACCCCACGTCGGAGGCCTCGCCGAAGGCGGGAGGGACGGGGCGAGGAGCGGTGCGCGGGTGCTGGGCGGGACAATCGGCGTATGGGCAGCGCATCCTCAGGACGACAGGCCGACGCACGGGACCGGGACGACGAGGGGCGGGCGCGCAACGCGCGGCCGCGGGACGGGCTCGGGCGGCCGCTGCCGTACGGCTCGGACGGAGTGGAGCGGCAGCCGGAGGGCGTCGTCCGCAGGCCGGACGAGAGCGTCACCGAGGCCCAGGAGCTGTTGGACGCGGGGAAGCCGTTCCATGCCCACGAGGTGTTCGAGGACGCCTGGAAGTCGGGTCCGGAGGACGAGCGCGGTCTGTGGCGCGGGCTGGCGCAGCTCGCCGTGGGGCTCACTCATGCGGCCCGGGGCAATGTCACTGGCGGTGCCCGGCTGCTGCGGCGCGGCGCCGGGGCCGTGGAGGAGTGGGCGTCGGCGGCAGGGCGGGAGCAACCGTACGGCATGGACCTGCCGGGGATCGTGGGCTGGGCGCGGCAGCTCGCGGACAGCGTGGAGCGGGACGAGCGGACCGTCGACGCGCGGGCGCGGGCGCCCCGGCTGCGAGGCGAAGGCGCCTCCTAGGAGCGGGGCCGGCGTGGATGGGGTGTACGCGTTGGCAGTGTGGACGCGGTGTACGCGTTGTCAGTGCCGTGCGGCAGACTCGGGGCGTGCGAGAGATTCATGTGATCGGTATCGGCGCGGGCGACCCCGACCAGCTGACTCTGCAGGCGGTCAAGGCGCTGCGGAGTACGGACGTGTTCTTCGTCCTGGACAAGGGCGAGGTGAAGTCCGACCTGGTACGGCTGCGCCGGGACATGCTCGACGCGCACGTACCGGAGGGCACCTACCGCGTCGTCGAGGCGCGCGATCCGGAGCGCGACCGGGCGGCCGGCGGGGCCGCGTACTCCCCCGCGGTCGGTGACTGGCGCAGTGCCCGGGCGGAGATCTACGCCCGGCTGATCGCCGAGGAACTGGGCGAGGACGAGAGCGGTGCCTTCCTGGTCTGGGGGGACCCCGCGCTGTACGACAGCACGATCGGCATCCTGGAGGAGATTCTCGAGCGGGGCGCGGTGGCTTTCGAGTACGACGTCGTGCCGGGGATCAGCAGTGTCTCGGCGCTCGTCGCCCGGCACCGGACAGGTTTGAACCGGGTCGCCCGTCCCGTCCAGATCACGACCGGCCGACGGCTGGCCGATGGCCTCCCCGAGGGTGTGGACGACGTGGTCGTGATGCTCGACGCCCACCAGACCTTCCGGCAGTACGCGGACCAGGACATCGACATCTACTGGGGTGCCTACATAGGCACACCGGACGAGATCCTCGCCGCCGGCCCGATCGCGGAGACCGCCCCCCGCATCGAGCGGCTGCGCGCCGAGGCCCGCGAGCGCAAGGGCTGGATCATGGACACGTATCTGCTGCGCCGGAATCGGCAGGAGTGAGGCACGGGTCGCCCAGGCATGCGTGCGACCTCGGATACCCGGACCGGCTCAGGCGGTTCGTGGCCGCGACGCTGCGGGAGCGTGCACCCTGGTACGAACGCGGCCGGAAGATGACCTACGTCGCCCGCCTGGCCGCCTGGATCAAGAGCGCCGAGAACCGCGGCGAGGTGCTGCGCACCATCGACCGCCTCCGCGCCTGGGTCGTCACCGCTCGCTGAGGCCGAGCCACGCCAGGACCGCCGCCACATCGGGGACCGCCGTCACGCCGTCCGGGAGCGGCGGGCGTCCTACGACCACTACGGGCAGCGCGAGTTCACGCGCGGCCGTCAGCTTGGCCGACGTCGCCTCTCCCCCGCTGTCCTTGGTCACGAGTACGTCGATGCAGTGGTCGTACAGCAGCGCGGACTCGTCGGCGACGGTGAACGGACCGCGTGCCAGGAACACTTCGGTGTGCGGTGGCATCGGCGGCTCGGGCAGTTCCACGGACCGTACGACGAAGTGCAGGTCCGTCAGGTGCGCGAAGGCGGCGAGGCCCAGCCGCCCGGTGGTCAGGAACACCCGTCGACCGAGCCGCGGCAGCAGAGCCGCGGCCGCGTCCAGAGAGGAAACCGTGTGCCAGCGGTCCTCGGGGCCGGGCCGCCAGGGCGGGCGGTGCAGTACCACCGCGGGAATCCCGGTCGCGGCCGCGGCCGCCGCCGCGTTCGCGGTGATCTTGGCGGCGAAGGGATGCGTGGCGTCGACGAGTGCGTCCACGTGCTGCTCGCGCAGCCAGTGGGCGAGCCCCTCCGCCCCGCCGAAGCCCCCGATCCGTATGTCCCCCGCGATCACCCCCGGCCGCGTCACGCGTCCGGCGAGCGAGGTGGTGACACGCAGACCGCGGCGGGCCGCGAGCGCGGCGGCCAGTTCCCGGGCCTCGGCGGTGCCGCCGAGGATGAGGACGTGCGAAGGCATGGCGCCGAGCCTACGAGTCCCGGACGGAGGACAGAACGCCGGGTACGGGCCGACTTCCCGGGCCCGGGTGGTTATCGTCCAGACATGGAATCCGTGCGCGCCGTCCTGATCGACATCGACGGGGTCCTCACCGTGTCGTGGCAGCCGCTGCCGGGGGCTGTCGAGGCGTTGCGGGAGATCCGGGAGGCCGGACTCGCGGTGGCCCTGGTCACCAACACGACGTCCCGGACGCGGGCGTCGATCGCCGCGACGCTGGCCGACGCGGGGTTCCCGGTGGCCGCCGGGGACGTCCTGACCGCGCCGGCCGTCACGGCCGCGTATCTCGCCGAGCACTGGCCCGGGGCGCGGTGCGCCCTGCTGAACAGCGGTGACATCCGGGAGGACCTGGAAGGTGTCACGGTCCTCGACACGAACGACACGGACGACACCGACGGGGTTCCGGACGTCGTGGTCGTGGGCGGGGCCGGTCCCGAGTTCGACTACGCGGCGCTCGACCGGGCCTTCGGCCATCTGCAGCGCGGCGCCGGGCTGGTGGCGATGCACCGCAATCTGTACTGGCGCACCGACGCCGGGCTGCGGCTCGACTCCGGCGCCTTCCTGGTCGGCCTGGAGCAGGCCGCGCGGGTCGAGGCCGAGGTCACGGGCAAGCCGTCGGCGGCCTTCTTCGCGGCGGCGCTGGCACACCTCGGGGTCGGTGCCCGGGACGCGCTGATGATCGGGGACGACATCGAGTCCGACGTACTGGCGGCGCAGCGCGTCTCAGTCACCGGGGTGCTGGTGAAGACCGGCAAGTACCTGCCCGAGACCCATGAGGCCGCGAGCGGCACACCCGATCACGTGATCGAGTCCTTCGCGGACCTGCCCGCCCTGCTGGGGCTAGCGCAGCAGAAGTTGTAGGCCGCCCAGGACCGTCGCCCCGATCACCAGTTGCTCGAACAAACGCTGGTTGATCCTGTTCACAGCCCATTTGCCGATGAACGCGCCGGGCACGACGAACACCACGAGCGCCGCGTCAAGAAGCAGGGACCGGCCGTCGATCAGACCGAGCCCGGCGCTGAAGGGCACCTTCGACACGTTGACGATCAGGAAGAAGAAGGCGGAGGTACCGAGGAAGCCGAGCTTGCGGAAGCCGGCGGAGAGCAGGTACATGGACATCACCGGGCCGCCCGCGTTGGCGACCATGGTGGTGAAACCGCCGAGGACGCCGTACGAGCGGGCCTTGATGCGGCCCGATCGGGTGGTGACGGAGTCGGGTTCCTCCTCGGTGTCGGCCGTGCGGCGGCGCCAGACCGTCACCCCGGCCATCAGCAGCAGGATCGCCCCGATCGACGTCCGTACGATCTCGTCGTCCGCCCACACCAGGAACAGCGTGCCGGCGACCACGCCGACCGCGACCGCCGGGAACAGTCGCCACAGCGTGGGCCAGTGGGCGTGCCGCCGGTAGGTGAGCACGGCGAGCACGTCCCCGGCGATCAGGACCGGCAGCAGCACGCCGGTGGACGCGCGGGCGGGCAGGACGGCGGCGAAGATCGCGAGGCTGACCGTGTTGGCCCCGCTCACGGCGGTCTTCGAGAAGCCGACGAGCAGGGCGGCGGAGGCGAGGGCGGCGAACTCCCAGCCGGTGATGTGCCAGAGGGTCATCGTGTTCATGCGGGGACCGATGCTATGTGCAAGTAACCGCAGAGCGTAGGAGCGTCTCGCCAGATGGCCGGTGTTGGCGCGGGCATCGACCGGAGGCGGCTCCGCCACGGCCCCGCGTCACCGACCTGTCCGGGCAGCGACCTGATCGGCCGGCACGCCGGCCGGCTGGCGGCGCCCCAGTGGACGTCGTCGATCCCGCCGGGCCGAGAGCGGGGAGATCGGCGAGGCGTTTGCACCGGTTCGCCCTGGGCACCCGCGCCGCCATGGAGTGGTTGCCGCGCCGTGAGGAGGAAGAGCGAGACGCACCACTCCGCACCACCGGAGACGACGCCGCAAGGAGAAGCACCGTATGACTGTCGTGAAGAGCACGATTCCCGAGGAGGCCCGTCAGGTCACCGGGAACGCACTGCAGAGCACGCTGGTGGACCTTCTCGGGCTCTCCCTGATCGGGAAGCAGGCGCACTGGAACGTGGTGGGCCCGCGCTTCCGTTCGATCCACTTCCAACTCGACGAGGTGGTCACGGCCGCACGCGAGTTCGCCGACACCGTCGCGGAACGCTCCTCGGCGCTCGGCCTGCCGCCCGACGGCCGACCGGAGACGATCGCGTCGGCGTTCACGCTGCCTGGCCCGAAGGACGGCTGGGTCCGCGACTCGGACGTCGTCGAGGTGATGGTCGAGGCCCTGGAGGCGGCGATCGGACGACTGCGCGAGCGCATCGAGGCGACCGAGAAGCCAGACCCGGTCACCCAGGACCTGCTGATCACGATCACCGCCGAACTCGAGAAGCAGCGCTGGATGTTCGACGCGGAGAACTGGCCGAAGGACGGCTGACCGGCACCCGGACCATACGGACGAAGGGGCACTTGATGACTGACGCCCTCGAACTCGACGCGCTGTGGGAGGACTTCCACCGCGTGGTGAACATGACCTCGCAGGAGCTGGCCGCGTGGCTGCGGGTCCGCGACGCCGACGAGGACGCGGAGCCGCTGCCGGAGAACGCGGGCACGCCCACGGGGCAGCACGTCCTCGCGATCCTGCAGAAGCGGCGCACGGATCTCACCGACGACGACATCAGGGTGATGCACGAGGTCGTCGACACCGTCACCGAAGAGACGGACATGGAGAACGAACCGGCGGCCGAGGACACGGCCCACCGACAGCGCCTGATGACGATCGGCCACGACCCGCTCAAGCCGTGAGCCCGTCGGAAGCGCCCGACCGGCCGTGGCCGCCCCGGAGTTGAGGTGGGCCGCGTCGGCCGGGCAGGTGGCCGAAGACCGCCTCTGCCACACCGCATGATCGTGTCAGACTGCTCGAACAGCCTGACGAGCGTTTCGCGGGCCTTGTCGAGCAGAGGAGCACCAGGGTGACCGAGCCGGCCGTCCACCGGACCGACACGAAGCGGCTCGACACGAACCGGATCGACACCACCAGACCCCATCCCGCCCGGGTCTACGACTGGTTCCTCAGCGGCAAGGACAACTACCCGGTCGACGAGGAACTCGGCCGGCAGATCATGGCGATCGACACGGGAGCCCCGCGGGCGGCCCGCGCCAACCGCCGGTTCATGCAGCGGGCCACCCGCCGACTCGCCCAGGAGGCGGGAATTCGCCAGTTCCTCGACATCGGCACCGGCATACCCACCGAGCCCAACCTCCACCAGATCGCCCAGTCCGTCGCTCCGGACGCCCGGGTCGTCTACGTCGACAACGACCCGATCGTCCTGGCCCACGCGGAGGCACTGCTCCACGGCACGCCCGAAGGCGTGACGGAGTATCTCCAGGCGGATGCGCGCGATCCGCGCGGCATCCTCGAACAGGCCCGCCGCATCCTCGACTTCGACCGGCCCATCGCCCTGTCCCTGATCGCCCTGCTGCACTTCGTCGCGGACGACGACGGCGCGTACGAGCTGGTGGACACCCTGGTCGAGGCCCTCGCACCGGGCAGCTGCCTGGTGCTCTCTGCGATGACGGCGGACTTCGAGCCGGAGAACGTACGGCGGGGCATCGCCGCCTATGCGGCGGGCGGGGTGACGCTGGTGGCCCGCACACAGACCGAAATGGACGGGTTTTTCAAGGGACTTGAGGTGATGGAGCCCGGGATCGTGTCGGTCTCCGACTGGCACCCGGAACTCGCCGCGACGGGCGAGAACCCCGACGGGGAAGAACCTGTGTCGCTGTACGGCGCGGTCGGCCTCAAGCCCTGACACGCGCGGCCGGCCTCAAGCCCTGACACCAAGCGGTTCACTCCGCCTTGCGCGAGGATCCTCCGCACCGGCTGATCCCCTTCAGCCCGGGAACACCGCCCGCACTTCCCAGCCGCACCCGCCGCGCGGCCCCGCGTGCAGGTCGCCCCCCAGCGCCGTGGCCGCCGACGGCGAGGAGGCCGTCGCGCTGGCCCGCACGGTGTGTCCGGACGTGTGCCTGCTGAACATCCGGATGCCGAAGCTGGACGGGCTGGAGGCCACCCGGATGCTGGCGGGGCCGGACGTCGCCGACCCGATGCGGGTGGTCGTGGTCACCACGGTCGACCGGGACGAGTACGCTACGGGGCACTGCGCGGCGGAGCCTGCGGATTCCTGCTCAAGGACTCGGGGCCGACGCTCCTGGCGGAGGCGGTCCGCATGGCCGAGGCCGGCGACTCCCTGGTCTCCCCCTCGGTCACTCAGGCATGTCACCGAGACCGTTCCTAGAGACTGAGTAGTCCGGTCCCCTTTCGGGGACACCCTGTAGGCGTGAGCCCTGTTGCCAGGTCTCGTGCTCAGCCGAACGCCCCGGACGGTGTTGGACGTTCTGGTTGCCCGCGTTCGCTCCGCGTCCGGGCGGCACGGATCGTGTCCGTGGTCCGGGAATGCGGGGGCGGGTTCCCTCACGCCCAAGGGCGCCCGGTCCGGCCTGGGCGGTCCGATGCCCCGCACGATCGCTCTGGTCGTGTGGGGGCGGTGTCGTCCGTCGCCGGATCGGGTGTCCCTGGGCGCGCCTTCCGATCGCCACGGCAGCAGCGTCATGGCGAGTCGTCTTATGAGTCTTCGTGGTGAGGGGTTTCTGCCAGTGCTGGGCGCCCCAGCGGCTGGTGTAGGCCGGGTCGACGGCGATGACCGCGATGCCCGTCTGGTCGGCCATCGAAGACAATCGGGCGCGGAGCTTCCCGGTGGGCATTCCCGAGATCAGCTGCCTGAACCGCTTCTTGCGGCCGTGTTTCTCCCGAGTCTTCTCCGCGGTGAAGTCCAGGTCCTCGATGGCGATCGCCCTGACACCGCAGGTGCGGGCCCACCGCAGGAGGCGGGTGAGGGCGTGGCGGACCTGGGCGTCACGATGCTCGGCGGTGCCGGACAGGTCGTAGAAGAAACGGCGCGGGGCACCAGTCGGGTTGCCGTGGGCGTCGAGGCGCCAGGCGGCCAGGTGATCGGCGTTCATGTCGACGCCGATCACTCCATGGGCGAGAGCCGCCTCGATCAGGACGGTCGGGGTGGGCGGGATCTGCCAGGCGGCGGTCAGGTACCAGCGGTTCCGGCCGGTGTTGTAGTGGATGCGGTAGGCGATCGCCCGGTTCGCTTCGATGCGGTCGGCCCACTCCTGCCCCCGGTGCGCGAACGAGATCCGACAGGTGAGGATGTACCGTCCGTGCGGGGCGTTCGCCAGATGCGAGAGCGGCGCGGGGAGCTTGATGCTCACCTCACCATCCGGGCTGACCCGGATCGTCTCGTTGCCGTACCGCTTCCCGGACTCCCCGTCCGCCTGACAGAACCAGCGCTCCGCCTCCCAGAGACCACGCCACTCGCACTCGGTCAGCTGGGCCGCCTCCAGGTGGTGCCGGGCACGGGCCAGCCGCTTGCCGCCCCGCACAACGTGCACGGTGCCCGCCTCACGGTCGGCCCGCACGGCGGTCAGCCGGTCCTCCAGCATCCGCAGCCGACGTGACTTCGCATGCCACTCCCGCCGCGACCGGTAACCCCCGGGCACCCCCTTGGCACCCTTCTGCCCGACCGGCAGGGACAGTCGGTGCGTGAGGGTCCGGACGCCCGCTTCCAAGTTCTGGAGGTACGCCCCCTGGCCGCGCCGGGCCAGCGCCCACTGGTCATGCGAGGCCTTGGTGACACTCCCCGCCCACCGCGACGACGAGACCGGCGTCAGCTCCCGCTTGCGCACCGCCCACGTCTGACCGGAATGGTCCAGGCCGTCCCGGCAGCGCGCCTTGAGATCTTTCGAAGCCAGCGCACCCAGATGCGCACCCACCAGCCGCAAAACCTTCTCATCGCCCGGCGGCAGGTGCTTGAGACGGGTCCGGATGGCCACACCACTGGGGCCGGACGCGACGAACGGCAGCGCGATGCTCCTCAGCTCACCCACCCCACCACCCCGTCCTGCCTCCCCAGAAGATCCCGTCATCCTGGGAAACGAGCGCCACCCATGAAGGTCACGCATTCGATGAGAGAACGTCAGTTCCTCACTGACACCGACACCACGGCCAAGACGCGCGACACGACACAGACCAGCAGCACTCACTCCCGCTCACCAGAACACTCTTGAAGACACTCCAGCGCCAGCAGCTCCAAACCCCTCACCGACCGTGAACTCGACGTGGTCCGCCTGGTCGCCCTGGGCCGCACCAACGCCGAGATCGCCGCCGAGTTGTACGTCTCCCTCTCCACGGTCAAGACGCACCTGTCCAGCGTCCAGCTCAAGCCGGCGGCGCGGAACCGGGTGGAGATCGCGGCCTGGGCGTGGCAGAACGGGCAGGTGGGGCCCCGATCCTGACCGGCGCTCAGCCGTCCGAGCGGATGAGCCCCGTCAGGTACCGCCACAGCGACGACCGGCGCTTGGCGGCCTGGTCCGGTACGTCCGCCGCCGAGGCATCGGCCTCCGGGGGCGGAGGTACGTACCGTACGGCCGATGCGGCGAGCTCGTAGCGCACGGGCAGCGAGCGCAGCCCCCGCATGAACGGCGAGGAGCGCCACGGCAGTTGGTCGACCGGGAGGGCGAGTTCCAGGTACCCGAACCGTTCGAAGAGGCGGCTGACCGCCACCGATGCGATCGTCGACGCCAGCTCGCGGGCGGGGCACTGGCGACGCCCCGCGCCCCACGACAGGTGCGCCCGGCTGCTGATGGTGGAGGCGCCCGGTGACATCTGCCCGGCGAACAGGGGGTCGGCGTGCGCGGCGGCCGAGGAGACCCACACCGGGTCACCGGTGTGGATGGTGTAGTTGCCGAGCCGGGTGTCCGCGGCCGCGAACCGCGGCACGAAGTTGACCAGGGGCGGCTTGCGCATGACCACCCGGTTCATGGTCTCCCGGACCATCCCCGCGGACAGGGCGCTGCGCACTCCGCCCTCGCGCTCCCCGGAGATCACCTCGACCACGGTGTTGGAGATGAGGATGCCGACGTGGTCGGAGGTCATGCCGAGCAGCATGAACAGCTCCCGGGCCAGCTCGTCGACCGAGAGGTCCGGGTGGGCGGCCAGCAGGTGGGAGGGGAAGTCGTCCCCCGGTCGCTCGATCTTGGCGGCGGCCAGCTCGGAGAGCGTCTTCAGGAGCCGCTCCAGGGCGGGTTCCGCGTCCGGGCCCGCGTCCAGCACCCGCCACATGTCCATCAGGGCGTCGTCGCCCTGCGAGCCGGGGAAGCCGAGCAGGTGGCTCGCCGCCATCAGCGGGAGCGGCCGGGAGAACTGCGCCGACAGGTCGGCCATGCCGGTACCGCCACCCTGTGCGAGCAGAGTGATCAGCTCGTCGGCGTAGACCGTGACGGCCGACTTCAGCCGCTTGGCCTGGGGGTGCCGCGGATCCTGGAACGGCCGGAGGGCGGCGTCCCAGGCGCTGCGCAGCGCCGGGTAGCCCGGACCGCCCTGGATCAGTACGTGGTTGACCTCGAGGGAGGGGCCGAGCGGCCAGTCGGCGGGCACCCGGCCCTCCGACCGGGCCCGCCAGTTCTCCAGGCCCTTCGGCCATCCGGCGTCGTCCTGCAGCACCTCGAGCGACTCGCGGTAGCCCAGCACGAGCCACGCGGGCACGCCGAGCAGGTCGACCGGCGCGACCGGTCCGTGGCGCTGTCGCAGCCGCTCGTAGACGAGCCCGGGACGTGTCTCGTAGTCCCGGGTCAGCAGGGGCTCGGGATCCAGGGCCTCCAGCCGCGCACCGCCCGGCGTCGACTCCCCTTCGTCCACCAGGTGGAACTCCATTGTTCTGCCGCCCCTTCGACACCGCCTGTAGCGGCCTGCAGCCTGTGAGTGGTTGCGGATCTGGGAGACCGTACCTCAGGCATCACACGGATCACACGGCGGGGTACCCGCCGGTAACGAGAACGCGCCGCCGCGCTGTGGCTCCGGCGGGCGGGGCGTTCGAACCGCCCGGCCGGTCACCCGAACAGGCCGGTGCGCTGGTGTGCCGAGGGGGCTGGTGGTGCGCTGAGGAGACGTGTCACATCCTCAGGAGGCATCCGCGATGACCCCTCGTCCGTCCCGTCCTGTCCGCGTCCTGACCTCGGCCCTGGCGGCGGGCGCGCTGCTGACCGCCGCGGCCTGCTCGGACGACAACGGCGCCGACGGCGGTGGCGACGGCGGTGCGACAGCCGCGGACGTCGCCGCCTCGCCGTTGGCCGCGAAGTCGCCGACCACCTCGCCGTCCGGCCGTCTCACCGCGGCCGGAGCCCGGGCCGCCCTGGTCACCGAGGCCGACCTGGAGGACAACTGGTCGCAGGTCGAGGGCGCCGCCTCCTGGCGCGACAGGCTCCTCATCGGCAAGGTCGACGTCGCGGACTTCCTCACCGCCAAGACGGAAGCGGCCAACGCCGCCGACTGCCAGAAGCTGCTCGACGCCCTCTACGGCGACGACCTTCTGGGCAAGCCGTCCGGCGCGTCCGCGCTCAGAGGCTTCGAGGAGGAAGACTCCCGTCTGCTCCATCAGGTCGCCGCCTACGACAAAGCCGCCCTCGACGACTCCCTGACCTGGCTGAAGTCGCTGCCCACCAAGTGCGACCAGTTCACGGCGACCGACAGCTCGGGAGCCAGGCGCACGGTACAGGTCACCGAGACCTCCGTTCCCGAGGTGGGCGACGCCCGCCAGGGGCTGCACGTGACCGTGCAGGGCACGGCCGCCGACGCGCCCGCCACCCTCACCCTGGACGTCGCCGCCGTGCGGGTCGGCACCGACGCGATCACCGTCACCGCCGGCGGTCTCGACGGGGGCGAGGCCGACTCGGTCGAGCGGGCGGTCGAGCAGGGTACCCAGCGGCTGAAGGACGTAACTGCGGGCCGGACACCGGCCGCGGACCCCGGCGAGATCGACTGACCGCCTGCTCCCGCCCCCTGCGAACCGCCTTTCGGCTCGGCCGTTTCCGGGACAAGCTGATCATCGGACGGCACAATGGCGACGACGGACACAGGCGCGAGAAGGAGCAGTCACGTGAGCGAGAGCCACACCCCGTCAGGCGGGTCGGCGAGGCTGAACACCGGTGTGGCGCACAACGCGCGCGTGTGGAACTACTGGATCGGCGGCAAGGACAACTACGAGGTCGACCAGCAGGTCGGCGAGCAGGTCGCCGGCATGTTCCCGATCATCCGGGACATCGCCCGCGCCGACCGCTGGTTCCTGGGCCGGGCGGTACGGTTCCTCGCCGAGGAGCAGGGCGTCCGTCAGTTCCTCGACATCGGCACCGGACTGCCGACGGTGGAGAACACCCACGAGATCGCCCAGCGGATCGCGCCCGAGTCGCGGATCGTGTACGTCGACAACGACCCCATCGTCCTGGTGCACGCCCGCACCCTGCTCACCAGCACCGCCGACGGCGTCACCGACTACATCGACGCGGACGTGCACGACCCGGACGCCATCCTCGAACGGGCCGCGCAGACCCTCGACTTCAGCGAGCCGGTCGCGGTCATGATGCTGGGCATCCTCAACTTCGTCCTGGACGCCGCCGAGGCCCGGGACATCGCGCACCGCGTCATGGCCGCACTGCCCTCCGGCAGTTACCTCGCCCTGACGCACCCCACGTTCGACGCCGACCTCGGCGGCGAGGGCCAGATCCCGGCCATGAAGTTCTGGAACGAGAACGCCACGCCGCCGATCTGCGCCCGCAGCCGCGAGGACATCGCCGCCTTCTTCGAGGGACTCGAGCTGCTGGAGCCGGGCCTGGTGTCGTGCTCTCAGTGGCGTGCCGAGCCCGACTCCCCGCTCGTGGTACCGCAGTTCGGCGCGGTGGCCGTGAAACCCTGACGCAGGCGCCGATCCGGCCGAGCTCGTCGTGGAGGACGTATGACCACCCTTGCCGACCCCGTCCCCGGCGGACGTCCCGGAGAGCCCGAACGGGCCGCCGCGCTCGCCGACGAACTGGCCGGGCGGGGCGTGCACGGCATCGTCCTCTCCTACGTCGACACCGCGGGCGTCACCCGGGTCAAGACCGTCCCGACGGCGCGGCTGACGGCGGCGGTGACCTGGGGCGTCGGCATGTCGCCGGTGTTCGACACCTTCCTCGCCGACGACTCGATCGTCGCCACGGACGTGCTCGGCTCGCCGGATGGCGATCTGCGGCTGTATCCCGACCTGGACCACCTGGTGGCGCTGGTCGGGCAGCCCGGCTGGGCGTGGGCGCCGGTCGACCGGATCACGCAGGAGGGCGAGCCGCATCCGGCGTGCGGCCGCGGCGTGTTGCGCCGGATCGTCCGGGACGCCGCCGAGCGGCACGGCATCACCTTCAAAGCGGGCATCGAGGTGGAGTGGGCCGTCGGTCAAGGGCCCTCTGCAGACGGGGACTTCGTGCCCGCGACGACGGGACCGGCGTACAGCGCCACCCGGCAGGTGGAGCTCGGCGACTACACCGCCGACCTGCTGGCGGCGTTCGCGGCGCAGGGCGTGGAGGTCGAGCAGCTCCATCCCGAGTACGCGGCCGGGCAGTTCGAGGTCTCGGTGGGCGCGCTCGACCCGGTGGCGGCGGCCGACCGCAGCGTGCTGGTCCGGCAGACGATCCGGGCGGTGGCGGGGCGCCACGGCCTCGTCGTCTCCTTCGCCCCGGCGGTCTTCGCCGAAGGCGTCGGCAACGGCGGCCACATCCACCTCTCCGCCTGGCGCGGCGGCGTGAACCTGCACTCCGGGGGCGGCGGCCGATACGGCATGACGGCCGACGCCGAGTCGTTCGCAGCCGGCGTGCTCGCCCACCTCCCCGCCCTCACTGCGGTGACCGCGCCCAGCCCGGCCAGCTATCTGCGGCTCAAACCGTCCCAGTGGGCCGGGGTGTTCACCGCCTGGGGCAGGGAGACCCGCGAAGCGGCGGTACGAATCATCACCGGGACCGCGGGCGTCCGCGACCGGGCCGCCAACCTGGAGGTCAAGCCGGTCGACCTGGCCGCCAACCCCTACCTCGCGCTCACCTGCCTGATCGCCGCCGGTCTGGACGGCCTGACCTCGTCCGCGCCGCTGCCCGAGGAGATCACCGGGGATCCGGCCCGACTGGATGCCGAGCAGGCGGCGGCCCGGGGCGTACGACGGCTGCCGACCTCCCTGTCCGAGGCCGTCGAGGCGTTCCGCGCCGACGAGGTGCCGCGGACCGCGCTGGGACCCGTCCTCGCCGACGCCGTGATCGCCGTACGCCTGGGGGAGATCGCGGCCGTCGCCGGGCTGGACGACGCGGGCGTGGCGGCGGCGTACCGCTGGACGTACTGACATGGGCGCGGGTCCCGTGCACGAAGCACTCGCCGCCCTGCGACTGGTGGACCACCACTGCCACGGGGTCGTCACCGCCGACCTCGACCGGGCGGGCTTCGAGTCGCTGCTCACCGAGGGCGAGGCGTGGCCGGGGATCTCACCGTTCGACAGTCCGGCCGGCGTGGCCGTCCGCCGCCACTGTGCTCCCGTCCTGGACCTGCCGCGCCACGCGCCCGCCGAGGAGTACCTGGCCCGGCGGGCAGAGCTGGGCGGGCGCGAGGTGAACCGCCGGTTCCTCGCCGCCGCGGGCACCGAGGTGTTCTGCGTCGACACCGGGTTCACCCCGGACCGGCTCACCGCGCCGCGGGAGCTGGCCGAGGCCGCGGGCGGGACGGCGTACGAGGTGGTACGTCTGGAGGCCGTCGCCGAGGCGGTGGCGGCCGGCGGGGTAGAGCCCGACGCGTATGCCGAAACCTTCCGCGCGGCCGCGCTGGAGGCCGTACGGCGGCCCGGTGTGGTGGCGGTGAAGTCCGTCGCCGCCTACCGCACCGGCTTCGACCTGGACCCGGCGAGGCCCTCGGACGCGGATGTCACCGAGGCGGCCGGGTGCTGGCTCGCCGACGGCGGCGGCCGACTGGCCGATCCGGTCCTCGTACGGCAGCTGCTGTGGACCGCCGTGGATCTGGGGCTGCCCCTCCAGCTGCACACCGGCTTCGGCGACGCGGACATCCGTCTGCACCGGGTGGACCCCACCCACCTGACCGACTGGCTGCACCTGACCGCCGACACGATCCCCGTGCTCCTGCTGCACTGCTGGCCCTACCAGCGCCAGGCGGCCTACCTGGCGGCCGTGTTCAAACAGGTGTACCTCGATGTGGGGCTCACCCTGCACCACGTCGGTCCCGCCCGGGCGGGGGCGGTCCTGGCGGAGGCGACGGAGATCACGCCGTTCCGCAAACTGCTGTACAGCTCCGACGCGTACGGTGTGGCCGAGTTCTACCATCTCGGCGCGCTGGCCTTCCGGCAGGGCCTGGCCGGCCTGCTCCAGGAGCGGGTGGACGCCGACGAGCTGAGTCTGCCGGACGCGCTGCGGATCGCGGCGTGGGCGGGCGGCGACAACGCCCGCCGCCTCTACGGACTCCCCCCGACCGACACCGATACCCACCCGCCCAGCACCGACCGCCCCTGCGACTGAGCGTTCGCGATTCCCGGAAAGTATGATCAAGCAATGTCTGACATGACCGATACCACGCCCGGCTGGCTCACTTCCGACGAGCTCGAGATGGCGCGCGCCCGGATGCCGATCCTGTACGTCGAGGCCGTGCCCGTGCGCGTCGACGACAGCGGCGAAGTCACCAGCGTCGGCCTGCTGCTGCGCATCGGCTCCGACGGCACGGTCAGCCGGACTCTGGTCTCCGGCCGCGTCCTGCACCACGAGCGGGTCCGCGACGCCCTGCTGCGCAACCTGGAGAAGGACCTCGGCCCGATGGCGCTGCCCCGGATCCCGTCCTCCCTGCAGCCCTTCACCGTCGCCGAGTACTTCCCCACCCAGGGCGTCACGCCGTACCACGACCCCCGTCAGCATGCGGTGTCCCTCGCCTACGTCGTCCCGGTCAGCGGCGACTGCCGCCCCCGCCAGGACGCCCTCGACCTGGTCTGGTTCAGCCCGCAGGACGCCCTGTCGCCCGCGATGCAGAGCGAGATGCCGGGCGGGCACGGGGTGCTGCTGAAGCAGGCACTGGCGCACGTGGGCTGCTCGGTCTGAGCGGTCCGACGGCCGTGTCGGTCACTGTCGCCGGTGCGGGCCGACGCGCAAGGTCACTCCGGGTCTTCGGCCTTGCGCTGGGTCGTGCCGGGCTCGCCCGTGTCGCGTCGCCACTCGACGACCAGCTCGTCCTTGGTGCCGAAGCGGACCAGGTGACGGCCGACGACGTCTTCGAGGAGGTCGAGGTGTTCGGTCTCCGACTCCACGGAGAGCAGCAGGGCGCCGTCGACGGCGGTGAGCGCGCCGGTGCCGTTCTGGAAGAGGAGTCGGCCCTCGCCGGTCTCCTCGTCCCAGCTGGTCTCACTGCGGCGGCCGAGGTGGGAGGCGAGTTGCTTGGCGTAGCGCTGCGGCCGGTCGGTGACGACGCGGGCTTCGGAACGGGGCATGGCGTACTCCAGGGGTGTCGCGGTGTGCGGCGAACGTCTCGAGGGTACGGAGTGGCGAGTCGAACCCGTACCTGCCCGGCGGGCCCAGGGCCACACCTTACGGCTCGTGTTCAGTGCAGGTCGGCCCGCGCGGGGCTGTCGTCGGCGGAGCTGTCGTCGAGGAAGCCGCCCGACTGGTGCTGCCACAGCTTCGCGTAGGCGCCGTCCGACGCGAGCAGCTCCTGGTGCGTGCCCTGCTCCACGATCCGTCCGCGGTCGAGGACGACGAGCCGGTCCATGGTGGCGACCGTGCTCAGCCGGTGCGCCACCACGAGCGCCGTCCGCCTCTCCATGAGCCGCCACAACGCCTCCTGAACGAGGATCTCGCTCTCGGAGTCCAGGGCGCTGGTCGCCTCGTCGAGGAGCAGGATCGGCGCGTCGCGCAGGATCGCCCTGGCGAGAGCGACCCGCTGCCGCTGGCCGCCGGACAGCTTGACACCACGCTCGCCCACCATGGTGTCGAAGCCGTCCGGCAGCGCGTCGGCGAACTCGGTGACGTGCGCCGCCTCGGCCGCGCGGCGGATCTCGGCCTCGGTGGCGTCCGGCCGGGCGAACGCGATGTTGTCCCGCAGCGTGCGGTGGAACATCGCCGGATCCTGCGGCACGTACGCGATCAGACTGCGCAGGTCGGCCTGGCGCAACCGGCTGATGTCCTGACCCCCGATCAGGATCCGGCCGGCGTCGATGTCCGTCATCCGCAGCAGCAGTCGGCTGAGCGTGGTCTTGCCGCCGCCGGACCGGCCGACGAGCCCGATCTTCGCCCCGCCGGGCACGGCCAGGTCGAGGCCCTCGAAGAGCAGGTCGGCGCCCGCGTGGGCGAAGGTCACCCGCTCGAAGCGGACGTCGGCGGCGCCGGGCAGCAGCGGCTCCGGCAACTCCGGGTCGAGCACGGTCGGCGGCGTCAGCAGCAGCTCGGTGAACTGCGCGGCCTCCGTCATCGAGCTCTCCAGGCGGCGGTAGATCTGGTTGAACTCGAACATGATCTGCGTCGCGTTGTTGTAGTACGTGAAGGCGACCACGATCGCCTCCACGCCGAGCCTGCCCCCTCCGAGCGCGACCGCGAGCAGCAGGCCCAGCGCGTTGGTGAGTACGGACATCGGCGCCACCAGCGTGTCGATGCGCAGGTTGCCGTAGTCCCACGACCTCAGCGTGAGCCGCCGTGACTCCGCGACGCGGGACCGGTGCTCGGCGGCCTCGCGTTCCTCGGCCGCGAACGCCCGGACTGTGTCCATGTTCATCAGGCTGTCGGCGACGTGCCCCGACACCCGGGCGATCGCCTCCTCGCGCTGATCGACGAGCGCCTGGCGGCGACGGATGAGGGGGGCCACGCACAGCGCCGTCAGCGCGATCATCACCAGGAGCCCGACGACGAGCAGCGGTTCGTAGCGCCACAGCACCACCGAGCCGAACAGCAGCGGCGCGAGGCTGGCCACGACCTGGAACGTCAGCGTGTCGACGGCCTCCTCGAAGCGGGAGGCGAAGCTCAGGACCCGCTTGGTCAGCGCTCCGGCGAAGTTGTCGTGGAAGAACGCGGCGTCCTTGGCGAACAGCTCGTCCATGCCGATCACGTAGAGGTGCTCGACGCCGAAGGCGGCAAGGCGGTTCAGGAAGTGCAGGCCGACGCGCCACAGCGTCTCCGCGAACAGCAGGACGCCGGCGAAAACGAGGACGTAGGGCAGCGCCGAGCCGAGGGTGATACCGGAGTCGCCGGCGATATGGCCGACGAGTTTCGCCACGACGAGCGGCGCGATGTAGTTGATGCCGGTGGTGCCCAGCGCCGGCAGCAGCATCGCGGGCACCGTCAGCCACCGGAGCCGGGACAACTCCCGTCCGTAGTAACGAAGCGCGAGGAGCACCGAGCCCTTGCTCCGCGGAACCTCGCGCGATTCAGGCGATTCCATCCCCCACCCCGTGGTGTCGTGCGCCGGCCCATCACGCGCGGGGCGCGACGACGGAGCCCCCGCGCAGCTCGCGCCGACGTCGACGCCGACATGCGCGTACGGGGAGGCCAGGAATCGAAGTGTCCCGCGGCTGCACCCGGGGATTCCACGCGTTTTTCTCAGCCGGCAGCACGGCGCACGCGCTTGTCACCGATATCGACGGGCCCTGGCATGGGCAGTCATGTCGCCACAACGCGTCACACGCACGCGTTCAGCGGGTCTGCCTGTGTCGGCAGACCCCAGCCCGAGAGCCCAGTGCCGACTTCTTCGGGTGATCGGTCGTTCCTACTCGTGGGCCAACTTCCGGTGGTTCCCGTCGACCAGCTCGCGTGGCCGGCCCCGCTCGGCGAGCCGCTTCGGCTTCGCCGCATCGCCTCCGTGCGGGCCGGCTCGGGGGACATCCCCAGCTCGGTGCAGACCTGCTTGACCAGACCGGCCCATCAGTCCGCCCCACCACGTCCATGATCCGCTGGCAATCCGCAGCGGGGCTGCCTCATCCATACAGTGGTGTCCGTCGTCGCCGTGAATAATGTCGTGGTCCAGAACAGCACGGATTGGCAGACGACATGCTGAGGATCGAGGAGCTGGAGGCCGCGCTTCCGTCGATGACACGGTGGCGTGTGCGCGGGGGACACAACGTGGACTGGGCCGCCCTTGAGGCGGTCCTCGGGACGGCGCTGCCCTCGGACTTCCGCGCTCTGGCGGAGGCGTACCCGGCGCTGGTCATCGACGACTTCCTGAGCGTGTCCGTTCCCCGGCCCGGCACCGAGGCGTTGTGGGCGTCCGAGGCCAGAGAGGACGAGATCCTTCAGGATCTGTACGAGATGGGCGACACCGAGGACTACGTCCCCTACCCGCAGCCGGGAGGCCTGATCGAATGGGCGTCGTCCAATTCGGGAGACTCCTTCTACTGGAGGACGAGCCCCGCGGATCCGGACGCATGGCCTGTGGTCGTCCGCGGAGACAACGGCGACTGGATGGAGTTCCAGGTCGGTGCCGTCGAGTTCCTGGCCGGTGTGTACGGGCGCACCATCCACGTAGGGGGTATGCCCAGGGACTTCCCCAGCGACGACCCGAAGGTACTGGGCCTGAGCGACAGCATCGACTGATCGGCGACTGATCCGCAGGCACATGTGAACAGCGATCGCCCCCAGGGTTCCTGAGGGCGATCGTCTTTCAGTGGGTTCGGGGACTGGCGCGGTCGCCTGTGAGGGCTCCGTTTCCAGCCCCCGCCCGTCAAAGTGTGCATGCGCTTCTCGAGCACACGGCTTACCGACATCGTTCACCGGCCGGCATGCGCTGCCATCCTGCGTACGTTCCCGGACAGGCAGAACACCTCGAGATGGTTGACCCACGCGCCGTCGTGGCGCCGACCCCACCACCGGGTCAAGGTGCGCTTCACTTCAGTCAGGTGCGCTGATCCCCAACTGGTTCCCGAAAATGATCAAGGGTGCCTGCCGTAACCAATAGGTTCCGGACGGATCGAGCCATGCTCGATCCGTGTCTCGGTCCCGGCAGGTCGCGCACCCGTCGTTCGTGCTCGCCGGCGTCACGCACGACCAGCGTCCTCCTCGGCAGCAGCGTGGACTTCACGACGACTGCACTGCGCCCCCAGGGCGGGCACCCCCGGCTGCACGGCGGTGGGGCGACGAGGCCCACATCACCTCCAGCGGGGCCCGTCCACATGATCACTGCTTGCTGCCGAACGGGAAGGAAGCGCCGGCGCGCGGTGCACAGGGTCTTTCCTGGCGTGCAGGTCGTTCGTACAGTGGCGCGCTCCACCTGGACGCCAGGACCCGCGCCCGCTCCACATACGTGTGGGTCGACGGCACACGGGATGACAGCGGGGCAGGCTGTGGCTGGGGTGCGTGCCCCTCGCGTGCCCGATCCGTCGGGAAGCTGGGGGGAACCACGGGGACAGCAAGGCTCCGACCCAGGTCAGCGAAGATGCAGGCCCTCGGACCATGGCAGCTCCCGCCCAGAGTCTCTCCATGCCGACCTTCGCTGTCAGGCGCACGGACCGTAATCGCGGAAGCGCGCCCCGGCCCCATTGACACCAGGATTTGAACACGTTCAAGATGATGTTCGCCGCTTCCTTGAGGCGTCGCTCCCGGGCATGTGCGAGACACGAGAGGCAGGGCCGTATGGCTGCCAACCAGCATCAGCGGATACGACGTGCATTCATGGGCGCTGCGTTGGGATGTGCGGTGACATTCCTGTTGGCCTCCTGTTCCGTCTACCCAGTCGAGGTCAACACCGTTGATCAGCTGACGGGCGTGTGGTCGGACTGGACCGGGGCGACAGTTGAGTTCAAGGACGACGGCACGTTCACGGCCAAGGGCTTGGACAAGGCGGACGTCGTTGGCTGGGGGTGCTCCGGGTTCGCCGACCGGCAACATGGAACCTGGTCTCCCTCCGGAACGTATGGCACGGTCACCTTCGACGGCGTGGACTGCGAGGACATGAAATTGGCCTTCTACGGCTCCCCGGGTTCCTTCATCGCCTGCTTCACTCGGGACGTGACTGGGGGGTGCACGCACGAATTCAGCCGGGAGGAAGGCTGATCCGAGTGGTCCTGGCCGCGCACCGACTACGTGAGCGCCACGTCTCGGGACATGTGCGGGATGACTCGTCAGCCGAGTGAGTGTCCAACTGCGTGACAACGCCGACGAACAGCGGCGAACAACCGCGGACGCCTGCGGACCGTCGCAGCAGGTGAGAGAAATACCAGCACGGGGTAAAGCGCCCAACAAGGTTTGTTCGGGACGAAGCGGTCGCTGCGTTAGGGTGCGCCGCATGACCAACGACGCCCCGGTCTGCCCTGACTGCAGCCAGCCCATGGAGTCCGGTGGCTTTGTACTGTCCAGGCGGGAGGACGACGGCCGGCGGGTCTGCCGGTCGCTCTGGAGGTGTGCCGGTCGGCATGTCTGGTGGGGCTGGGCCGACCGGCCGGAGGAACCGTTGGACGCCTGCCCAGTGCCACAGCTGTTCCGCTGACATCCGATGCACCCGGGGTGCGCGGGCGTAGTCGACGCACGTTCGCATCCTCGTCTGTCGAATGTCGAGGTCGCCGAACGTCCGAACTCCCCGCCCGGAAAGGGCCAGGTCAGGCCCGCCCATCCGATGGTCCGCTCAAGCGCCTTCCAAGCGCCCTCTCCATCGCAACAGCTCATCGCGTACGGCGCGGTTGAACCCGAACGACCGCGCCACACCCCCGCCCGTCTTTTTGCATGACGGTCTAACTGCCCCCGACGTCCGGCTCGCGGGGTGGCTCTGGTCCTTGAGCTCGATCTGCGCGGCAAGGAAGGGGCAGCCGTGCCCGGGCCGCCGGAGGCCGGCAGCGACTCGTGGAGCGCATCGCCCACCGAGACTGCTCGCCAACGTGATGCGTCAGCGCATGCCCGCCGCATCGAGCAGGGTGGTCACCGTGGGAGCGACCAGTCCTGTCGGCATGTCGGCTTTGATTCCCGCGCGGGCGCTGGCGCCGTCGAAGACCAGGATCAACTGTCGGGCCAGCAGATCCGGGTCGCTCGCGCCTCCCCGTTCGGCCTCGGCACGGAAGAAACCTGTCAGGTTCTCCTTGACCTGGTGGGCCACCCGGCTCGCAGGGTGGTTCTGGTCCTTGAGCTCGATCTGCACAACCAGGTACCGACAGCCCTGGAAGTCGGGCGCAGCCGCCTGTGATGCCAACTGGTCGAAGACGTGCAGGATGCGCTGGCGGGGTGAACGGTTGTCGTCCGCCGGAGGCAGGAGCGTCGCCACGTAGGCGGAGGCGCGTTCCTCCAGGCTTGCCGCCAGCAGTTCGTCCTTGCTCTCGAAAAGCTGGTACATGGAACGCTTCGACACCCCAGCCGCCTTGCACAGCGCGTCGACGCCGATGCCGACCCCGTCTCGGTAGGTGAGCATGGCCGCTGCCTCCAGCAGCCGCTCTCGGGGACTTGACTTCGCCTCGGTGGCCATATTGTGAGGTTAACTCGAATCCCGCCAACTGAATACCGATCGGTTTACGGCGCTTGTCGGGGAGTGATCTTCGACGCCGCCCATGCTCGTGGTCCATCCCCGTGAGGCCGACCGTGGCCGCCATGACCAGCACACCCGCGAGCCTCGGAAATTCAGACCACACTGCGGGTGCCCGGTACCAGCGATGATCAGTTTACTGAGGACGGATCGCGCCCGTAGAAGTACGCACGATCCCGGAGAAGCCCTGTCTTCCTTCGCTGACTTGCGCCTCGAGAACACCAGTCAACGCAGGTAGCAGGGCATTTCTCACTGTCCGCTCGTTGTGATCCACCGCGCATCCGCGGTGGGTTCAGACTCAGTGGGCGATCACCGGCTCGCCCTCCGACGGCGCCAGAGCCGCGTTCGGTATCAGGAACGCCGCGAGCACAGCACCGACCACGAAGAACCCGGCACCCCACGCCAAGGTGGCCGTGTAGCCCTCGACTCCGGCCTGCGCCACGGTCAGCGCCCCGGGCTTGTGCGAGGACAGGTAGTCGGTCGCGGCCGATGAGGCAACGGTGGTCAGCAGCGCCGTGCTGACCGATCCACCCACCTGCTGGCCGGTGTTGATCAGCGCCGAGGCGACGCCCGAATCCTCGTGATGAATGCCGGCCGTCGCGCCCTGGAACGCGATGGTCATCACTCCACCGAGGCCGAGCCCCAGCAGGATCATGCCGGGCATGATGTGGGCGACGTAGGTGCTGTCCAGCCTGAGCTGAGTCAGCAGGGCCATACCGGATGCGGCGACCAGGAAGCTGGCGCTGATCACGATCTTCGGGCCGACCCTGGGCAGCAGCAGCGAAGGCGCCGTGGTCGCCGCAGTGACGATTCCCCCGACCATCGGCAGGAACGCCAGACCGGCCTTGATCGGCGAGTAACCGATGCTGGCCTCAAGGTAGTAGGTCAGGAACAGGAAGATCGAAAACATTCCCATGCCTATGACGAACACGGCCAGGAACGAACCACCTCGGGTCCGGTCCAGCACGACTCGCAGCGGCAGCAGCGGATGCGCGACCCTGAGCTCCAGCCATGCGAACACCGCGAGCAGCACCGCGCCGGCGATCATGGAGCCGAGGGTGACCGGGTTGGTCCAACTGGTGGATTCGACGTGCGCGAACCCGTAGACGATGGCGAACAGCGCAGCGCTCACCACGATCGTGCCCGGAATATCGAGTTTGGGCCGCTCGGTGACCGCCTGCCTGGCCAACAGCAGCACCGCACCGACCAGCGCGAAGGCCGCGAAGACGACGTTCACGTACATCACCCAGCGCCACGACATCCATTCCGTGAGCATGCCGCCGAGCAGCAGCCCGACCGCGCCGCCCGCACCGGACAACGCACTGAAGATGCCGAACGCCTTCGCCCTCTCGGCCGGTTCGGTGAACGTCACGCTGACCAGTGAGAGTGCTGCGGGCGCGAGCAGCGCGGCGGAGAGACCTTGGGCCACGCGTGCCGCGACGAGGATGTCGAAACTGCCCGCTGCGCCACCGACGACGGATGCGCCCGCGAAACCGATCAGGCCGAGCAGGAAGGTGTTGCGCCGGCCGAACAGGTCACCGAGCCGGCCACCGAGCAGCAGCAGGCTGCCGAACGCCAGGGCGTAGCCCGTGATGACCCACTGCCGGCTGCCGTCACTGAAACCGAGGTCATGTTGCGCCGCGGGCAGCGCGATGTTCACGACGGTCGCATCGAGCGTGACCATGAGCTGCGCCGTGCCCAGCACGACAAGCACCCACCAGCGCACGGCATGCGAGCCGCGCCGGCCCGAGTCTGTTTTCCCGGAGGCGGGCGCCCCACGGTCGAAGGTGGCAGTCATCTTTTCCCTTTATCGCTGGTCATAGGCAGAACACCGGCCGGAAACCGATCTGTTTCCCCCTAGGAAAACAGATCGGTTTCCACGGCGCAAGTGAACGGGTTGGCCTCTGGCCTGTGAGTGACCCGACAACGCCGACGCCCGCGCCGACCGCCGGTGCTGCCTCAACGCGCGACCGGGTGCTCGACGTCGCCGCGCAGCTGTTCTGCCAACAGGACATCCATATCGGCGTCGACACGTCGTGCCGCGCCGCCGGGGCGTCAACGCGTTGGGCATACCAGCTGTTCGGCAGCGACGATCAACTGATGGCCGCCGGTCTACCGGAACGTACGGCGTTCGACTCTGAGGCCCTTCTGCTGCCAGCCGATGACGACGGACCGCCGCGAGCACGGATTCTGCATGATGCCGACCATGCTCTTCGCGCTGATCTTCGGACTCTCCATGGACTACGAGGCAATCCTGGTGTCCTGGATGCAGGAGCAGTACGACCAAGCCGGTCCCCGTCGCCGCCGGGCTGACTGCCGCGAGCCGGGTGCCGGTGGGCGCACGGGCACCCCGCCGGGGACTCACGCCGCCAGCCGCTCCGGGACTCACTCCCCGGGCTGCTCCCCCCGCCCGCAGGCACGGCGATCATGCCGACGATGGTTCGCGTCCTCCTGGGCCAGGCGCCGCAGCAGCCTGACGACCGGCTCGAACAGCACCGTGAGGACCACCGCCCGCTCGGCGAGGGCGATGCGGTCCTCGATCCCTTCGAACTGCGCGAAGTCCAGGTCCGCGGTGGCGGTGGCGAGCCGTGCGTAGGGGATGAGGTCGTCGGCCGTGTAGTCCGTACCGAGGCGGCTCAGCGCCGCGAGACTCTGGGCGAGTGCAGGGCGGTGCGGTGAGGCGTCGGAGATCTGCCAGCCCATGTTCTCGATGAGAGCCTCGACCCTCACGGCGGCTCCGCAGGACGCCTCTTCGCCGACGGCGCCCTCCAGTTGCTCGTCCTTCTTCTCGTTCGTCTCCGCGGAAGGAACGGGCAGGGCGTGGTGAACGACGCCCAGGGTCTCGAACGCGTCCAGCGGACAGTCGACGGCTTCGAGCACCTCACGGGTGCGGGCGACGGACAGCCCGCCGAGCTGGATGAGGGAACGGATCAGACGGAGCCGCTGGATGTGCTCCTCGTCGTACTCGACCGTGGTCGGGTTCAGCGCACGCCCCTCGGGGAGCAGCCCCTCCCGCCGGTAGTACTTGATGGTCGCCACCGGCACCCCGGACCGCTGGCTGAGCTCTGAAATCCTCATGCACTCCCTCACGCTCGACTGTCCCTCCAGTATCGCGTTACCGAGGGTTGCCCCACCGAGCCCGATAGTGCCACTATCGGGCACTCGATAGTGGAGCTATCGAGTTCAGCCCCGGTGTGCCCTCTTCCGCACCCGGCCTCTCCCCTCGTACGCCTCGACAACGGAGGACCACGCATGTCCCAGCGAATCGGCAAAACCCACTGGAAGCGTTTCGCCGTGGGTGCGGTGCCGACGGTGGCCGCCACGGCGGCGGTCGCCGTCTCGATGGCTCAGGGCGCGCTGGCCGCTTCGTTCAGCATCTCCGGTTCCGACTTCAAGGTCTCGGCCGGCTCCCTGAGCGGCAGCGGATTCGCCAACTACGCCACGGTGGACGTCGCCAAGAACGGCAAGCACATACCCGTCACCGTCTCGGCCCTCGAGAACGCGAAGATCACCGACATGTGCCAGTCCGTGCCGGTGGACATTCCCGTGCTCGGGACCTACACGATGACGCTCAAGGCCGGTGGGTCGGGTACGGCGGTCAAGGCCAAGGACCTGTACATCGACATGACCGATCTCCAGGCCAAGTCCGGCACATTCAAGAACGTCGACATCGGCGTCGCCACCGGCTCCATCACGAAGGGCCAGGTCAACCCCAAGGATCACGTCGATCCCGACGGCTATGCCCAGCAGGCGGACTCGATCGAGATCATCGACGCCCACCAGAGGGTCTGGGCCACCTCTGCCGGGACGTTCGAACTGGCAGGCCTGCACATGAACATCGCGGCCGGCCGCCACGACTGCTTCTGACCCTCGCTCCCACCCCTCCCCCACCCGTTCACGATCTGGGAGCTTCCCCATGACGAGTGCCGGCGCACCCGCGCACCCCCACAGTGACAGCGGCTTCGCCAACGCCCGCCGGGCCTTCCGGGCCTGGCGGCGCACCCGCCCCTTCTGGGCGGGCCTCCTGGTGCTCCTGGCCGCCGCGCCGATCACCTACTTCCCGTACTTCAACCTCTCCCTGGGCGCCCTGTCCGTGGCGATGTCCACCACCGCGGGCGCTGGCTCCCTGGCCATCGGCCTGACACTGATCGTGCTCGGCGGACTCCTCTGGTTCCAGCCGATCATCAGGTTCTTCGCCGGATGCGTCGCCGTCTTCCTCGGCGTGCTGTCGCTTCCCATTTCGAACTTCGGCGGATTCTTCGTCGGCACCCTGTTCGCGGCCACGGGTGGACTCCTCGCTCTGGCATGGGGCCCGGTGGATGCGGACCTGCCCGGCGGCACCGTCGGCTCGGAGGGAGAGCCGGGGAATGTCTGAGCCGTCGTCCGACATCCGCGGCGAGGCCGTAGAAGCCCGCTTCGTGCGGCAGTCGAGGGGCCGACACGCGGTTCCCCGTACGTCCGCGCTGACCCGCCTGCGCCTGCCGCTCGGGAAGGCGCTCGCACTGACGGCGCTACCGACCGCTCTCGTCCTCGGAAGTCAGCGTCCGCCCGCCGTCGACACGAGTGCCACCGCGGCGCATTCCGTTCCCGAAGAGGCGGCCGACGACGGGGTCGACTGCGCCCGTTCCGACGACCCGTCGGCTCCTGCCGCAGCGCCGACGCCGTCCGCCGCTCGCAGCACGCCCAGTGCCCCTACGAGCGACGAGTCCGTCAAACCGTCGGAGCACATGACCGACGAGGAAACGAGCCTCACCCCGGCTCCGACCGCATCGCCAAGCGCGCACTCCGCCATTCCGAGCGCGACCTCCTCCTCCACCGGCCTTGCGGGCCTCCTCGGCCCCCTCTTCCACGGCTACACCGATCAGCAGAGTCCGGTACCCGACGCGAGTCCCTCGCCGACCTCGGCCGCTCCGGCGCCAACGGCCACGGAACCCTCGGACCTGCCACCGGCCAGTCCCCACGTATCCCCCTCCCCCGGCCAACGGACCACCGACCCATCACCCCACCCGCAGTCCACGGAGTCACCCCGGGGAACCGACCGCACCTGCGACATCAGCGATCTCGCGGCCCCCGAGGACAAGAGCGCAGGTCGATTCGCCGCCGAGTCGTGGAACATGAAGGGAAGCCGTCTCGAACTGCGCGATGTGGTCTTCGGCGGGGTGGTGACCGTGGACACGGCGGCCGGCCCCAAGCGGGTGCTCAAGTTCTCCGCGGCCGGTGTCACGATCCGCGACCTGAAGATGGCCGTGCCTGTCGGCCCGCAGATCCAGCACATCGACGGAGCGCCCGGCTCGACGTCCACGCTGCGAGGCGACCGCATCACCATGTACGTCGAGAGCCTGACGGGCACCCTCTCCAGCGCCGAAGGGATTCCCCTGCCTCCCGTCCTCCGCCTCCGTCTCACCCCCGACACCGTTCCGGAGTGGCTCTTCGACACGGTCGGGAAACTCGGCCTCAAGCTCCAACTCAGCCTGAACGACACCGACATCGACCAGGCCGGACAGACAGGTGGCGCGCTCACAATCCCGGGGATCCACGGATACGGAACGACACCCTGAAGCCGGCCCCACGCGACTGGTTCCCGCGATGAGCTTGCGCCAGGAAACCGATCAGTTTACTGTGATGGAAACCGATCGGTTTCTGATTCTTGTGAGGCAGTCATGACCGCTTTGAAGGGCGCAAACGTCTTCGTCACCGGCGGCAGCCGGGGCATCGGCAAGGCGCTGGTGGAAGAGCTGTACGTGCGCGGTGCCGCCAAGGTCTACGCCACGGCCCGCGACCCGCGCACGGTGACGCACCCCGACGCGGTCCCGGTGGCGCTGGAGGTCACCGACCCGGCGTCCGTGGCGGCGGCCGCCGCGCAGGCGGACGACGTCACCGTGCTGATCAACAACGCGGGTGCGTCGGTCGGCGCCTCCTTCCTCGGCTCCCCGGTCGACGACGTACGCCGGGAGTTCGAGACCAACTTCTACGGCCCGCTGCTTCTCGCCCGGGCCTTCGTGCCGGTCATCGAGCGCAACGGGGGCGGCCACATCCTCAACGTGCACTCCGTGCTCTCCTGGCTGGCCCTGGGCAACTCCTACAGCGCCTCCAAGGCCGCCCTGTGGTCGCAGACCAACTCCCTGCGCCTGGAACTCCAGCCGCGCGGCATCTCCGTCACCGGACTGCACGTCGGATACGTGGACACGGACCTGACCGCGGGCGTCGACGCACCCAAGTCCGACCCGCGTGACATCGCCACCCTCGCCCTCGACGGCATCGAAACCGGCGCCCACGAGGTCCTCGGCGACGACCTCACACGGCAGGTCAAGGCGGGCCTCGCCGGCGACCTGGCCGGCCTGTACCCACAGCTGGCCAAGTAGAACAGGGAGACACAGAGAGATGCCCAGTCAGGAATCACGTCCCACGATTCACATCGCGGGGACCACCAGTCACACCATCGCCCCGCGGGCGGGACACAGCCGCGAGGGAACGCTGCGCTACCTCAAGGCGGGCAGCGGTGCGCCCCTGATCCTGCTGCACACCGTGCGCACCCAGGCCGAGCACTTCCGGCTCCTCATCCCGTTGATCGCGGACCGGTACACCGTGTACGCCCTCGATCTGCCGGGGATGGGCTACTCCGAGATCGTGCCCGGCGCGTCGTACGACGAGTCGGCCATGCGCACGGGCGTTGAGCGGCTCCTCACCGAACTCGACCTCCACGACGTGACGTTGGTCGGGGAGTCCATGGGGGCGGTGCTCGCCCTGACCGCCGCGGCCGAACTCCCGGAGCGGGTACGGCGCGTCGTCGCGGTGAACACGTACGACTTCCGCGGTGGGATCGCCCGTTCCAGCCTCCTCGCCCGCGTGGTGGTCAGTGGTGTCCTCATGCCCGGGGTGGGCCCGGTGATCGCCGGGGTGGAGCCCAAGCCCGCGCTCAGCAAGATCCTTCAGGGCGGCCTGGGCGACAAGAGCGCACTGCGCGAGGACTACGTGGACGAGCTGCTCCAGGTGGGCCAGCGCCCCGGCTACCCGACCGTCGCCCGGGGCGTGTACCAGGCCCTGCCCAGTCTCATCGCGGCCCGCTCGCGCTACCCCGAGGTCAAGGCTCCCATCCACCTCGTCTACGGCGAGAAGGACTGGTCCCGGCCCTCGGACCGGCAGGCCAACAAGAAGCTGCTGCCGGCCGCCGACTTCACACAGGTGCCCAAGGCCGGCCACTTCATCGCCCTGGAACGGCCCGACGTGCTGGCCGACCTGCTGAACGCGGTGGCGTAAGCCTCCCGAGACCGCCGCGGTCACCCCGCGCTGGGACCGCAACCTCAACACGGGTGAACCCGAGGAGAGCGCGACCACCGCCCGAGTGGCCCGCCAGCAGGTCTTCCACTACTCCGCCCGGCCCTCCCGCATCGTCCTGCCGGTGGTCCCGGGCTGACAGGAAGCGGCAGAGGAGCCGGCCGAGCGGTTGCGCCGGTGAGCAAGGACGCCGACCGCGGCCGCGATGGCTTCGGCGAAGGGCGGCAGGCGTCCCGCCGCCCTTCGCCGATGGTCTCCCGGCAGGCGCCTGGCCGTCGGCGATCTCCGCGGTGAAGCCCGACCCGCAGCAACCCATGGAAACCACGGACAGTCTCCTTCGCCTTGTCCGCTCGGGAATCCATACGGGGGCGGAGTGGGAGCCCGGTCTGGCGAACGTCACCAGCCCTTCCCTCGTGTTCTGGGGCAGAGACGACCAGTACCAGCCGGTGGAGTACGCCGACGGTCTCGCAAAGAGCGTCAGGGCCACGAACCTTGTCCTGCTGGACAGCGGTCACTGGCCGCAACTCCAGCAGCCGCGGGAAGTCGCCGCCGCCCTGACACGGCACTGGGAAAGCGTCCGGGCTTAGAGCTCCGAACAAAAGTGGAGTCCGATCAGCTCGCGGCGTCTGGTGCGTGCGATCGCAAGGCGCCGAAAGCTCCTCGTAGCAGAGCTACTAGGGGCTTTCGGCAACGCGGCGAGCGTGCGTGCCAGACGCCGCGAGCCGGGCTCCACTTTTGTTCGGAGCTCTAAGCCTTTTGTTCAACCTCGCCGGGTCACCTGACCTGCTGATCCCGGCTTGTTCGTGAGACAGCAGGACGGCCGTTTTTCACGCTTCGAGGTGTCGAGCAACGTCGGGCCGGCTGGTGGTGCTGGGTGCGGTTACCAGGCGGCCAGTGAGCCATCGGTGTTTCGCCAGAGCGGATTGCGCCAGCGGTGGCCGCGTTCGGCGGCGGCGCGGACGGCGTCCTCGTCGATGGTGATGCCGAGACCGGGCGCTGTCGGGCGGTCGATGTAGCCGTCGCGGAACGTGAAGGGTGTGGTGTCGGCGAGGTAGTCCAGCAGGCCGCTGCTGTCGCCGTAGCCGATGCCCAGTGCCTGTTCCTGGATGAGGAAGTTGGGGATGGCGAAGTCGAGTTGGAGGCTGGCGGCGAGGGCGATCGGGCCGAGCGGGCAGTGCGGTGCCACCAGGACGTCGTAGGTTTCGGCCATCGCGGCGATCCGGCGGGTCTCGGAGATGCCGCCGGCGTGGCTGATGTCGGGCTGGGCCACGGCGATGCCGTCGGAGAGCACCGAGCGGAAGTCCCAGCGCGAGTACAGCCGTTCGCCGGTGGCGATGGGGATCGAGGTGGAGCGCACCACGGCGCCGAGGTCCCGGGAGAACTCGGGCAGCACGGGCTCCTCGACGAAGAGAGGCAGGAGCGGCTCCAGGAAGGGGAGCACACGGCGGGACATCGCGCCGCTGAACCGGCCGTGGAAGTCCAGCGCCAGGTCGCGATCCGGCCCGATGGCCTCGCGGACCGCGGTCACGCCGGCCACGATGGCATCGATCGCGGCGGGTGTGGCGAGCGGCTCCAGCTGGCCGCAGGGGTTCAGCTTGACCGCCGTCATGCCCTTGGCGACCTGCGCGGCCGCCGACTCGCCCAGTTCCTCGGGGGTTTCGCCGCCGACCCAGCCGTAGACGCGCACGCGGTCGCGCACGTGACCACCGAGGAGCTGGTGGACCGGGACACCGTGGGTCTTGCCCGCGATGTCCCACAGCGCCTGGTCGATTCCGGCCAGGGCGCTGTTCAGGACGACGCCGCCGCGGTAGAAGCCGCTCTTGGCGAGCACCTGCCAGTGCTCCTCGATCCGGGCCGGGTCCTGGCCGAGAAGGTAGTCGAACATCTCCTCGACGCAGCGGGCGACGGTGTGGGCCTTGCCCTCGACGATGGGCTCGCCCCAGCCGGAGATGCCCTCGTCGGTGTCGACGCGCAGGAAGAGCCAGCGCGGTTCGACGAGGAAGAGCTCGTATCCAGTGATCTTCATGTTGTGGACCTCCGGGTCCTGTGCGGTGTGCGGCCTTGCGCGGGGGAATGCCCTCTCGGGGGAGAGAGGAGGGGTGTTGCGAGGGGGCTTGTTGTGCGGCGCGTGCGGCGGGGTGTCCGCTCGGGGTGTTGCGGCGCTCGGGTCGTTCTCGGAGGGGGCGGGGCGGCCGGTCGCCCGGGACGGGCGAGGTCCGGCGAGGCCGGTGGCCTACTCCTGGGAGCTGATGCTGCGGCCACCGTCCACGAGCAGGTTCTGGCCGGTGACGAAAGAGGCGTCCTCCGAGGCGAGGAAGGCCACGGCGGCGGCGACGTCCTCGGGGACTCCGAGCCTGCCGACGGGGGTGCGCGCGGCGGTCTGCGCCTTGTACTCCTCGGGCACCTCGGCCCACAGGGCGGTGACCACGGCTCCGGGCAGGACGGAGTTGAACCTGATCCGACCCCCGTACTCGACGGCCAGCTGGCGTACGAGGGCGTCGATCCCGCCCTTGGCCGCCGCGTACGCGGGGAAGCCCTTGAAGCCGATGACCGCGTGCACGGACGAGGTGATCACCACGGCGCCCCTGGCCGTCCCGAGGAGGGGTACCGCGGCCCGGACGCCGTAGAACACCGAGTCGAGGCAGAGCCGCAGCTGGTCGTGCCAGGCGGCGTCGTCGAGTTCGTGTGCCGCTCCGGGCAGATTGCGGCCCACGTTGAGGTGGAGCACGTCGAGACGCCCGGTCCAGGACTCGGCCTCGGCGACGGCCGCGGCCCACTGACCCGGGGAGGTGACGTCGAGGTTGCGGTCCTGTGCCCGCCCGCCCCCGGCGCGGATCTCCTCGGCCACGCGATGGGCGGCCTCGGCGTCCACGTCGGTGACGAGGACGGACGCCCCCTCGGCCGCCAGCCGGCGGGCGGTGGCCGCGCCGATGCCGGAGGCGGCCCCGGTGAGCAGGGCCGTCCGGCCGGTGAAACGTGCCGGTGCGGCGGCGACGGTCATGGCGTTCCTCCTGGTCCTGCCGGTCTGGCCGTGGAGCCCCGCAGCACCAGCCGCGGCTCGGTCGGTACGACGACGTCTCCCACCGGCCTGCCCTCGATGGTGGCCACCAGGGCGTCCACGGCGGCGGTTCCCAGCTCGTACAGGGGCATCGCCACGGTGGTCAGCGGGGGATGGAGGTGCGCGGCCACGGGCAGGTCGTCGTTGCCCACCACGGAGACGTCCTGCGGGATCCTGAAGCCCAGGTCCCTGATCGCGGCCATGGCGCCTATCGCCTGGGCGAGCGAGCTGGTGTAGAGGGCGGTGACCGGCGGACGCGCGCTCCCGGCGGTGGGACGCAGCAGTTCCCGCGCGGCGAAGCTGCCGCCGTCCTCGGTGAAGTCCCCGGACGCGACCGGAGCCGCGTCCAGCCCCAGCGCGTCGGAGTGGCGCACGAACGCCTCCTTTCGGACCTCGCTGGGGGTGATCCCGGCAGGACCCGCGATGTGGCCGACCCTGCGGTGGCCGAGGCCATGCAGGTGGTCGAGCGCGGTCACGCTGGAGCGGGCGACGTCCATGGTGACGTTGCGGCCGGATCCCTCCACGGAGCGGTTGAGGAAGACGTGGGGGACCGTGCTGTGGCTCAGAGTCTCCAGCAGGGGGTGGCCGGGGCGGGCGGAGGCGATGAGCAGCCCGTCGACCCTGCCCTCCTGCACCAGGTCGTTGAAGGAGCCGTCGGCCTCCTGACCGTCGAAGTCCTCCGCCAGCAGGGAGAGGTAGCCCAGCTCGCGGGCACGTTGATAGGCGCCGCGGGCGATGGTGACGTACGTGGGGTTGGCGAGGGCGGGGATCAGCAGGGCCACTGCGTGGGTGCTGGCTCCGGCCAGGGCCCGGGCCCCGGAATGCGGCCGGTAGCCGAGTTCCTCGGCGGCCTCATGGACGCGTCGGCGTGTCTCCGGCCGCACGGACAGGTCCTGCCGGCCGTTGAGCACCTTGGACACGGTGGCCTTGGAGACCCCGGCCGCGTGTGCCACATCCACGAGCCTGGCACGGACGGGCTGTTCCGGCACGCGCTCCCCCTCCCGTAGGTGTCGCCCTGGTCCACTGGTGCGGGCCGAGAGTGACTTGTTCGTAGCTCTTGACACGTTCTGGAAACGCAACTTAACGTTCGCGAAAGTTTCAGTCAACCGGTTTCCCCAGACGGAAATATGCGATAGGTCTACGCAGAGCCATCGCAACCGGTCATAACAACACCGCTAGCTATCGGCCAGATCTGACGTGGAGTCAGCTGGCCGATGGATGCCCGGGCTCACCGCCGACGCGACCACCGTCGCACCCGCGGTCCGCTGAACTGGTGCGCGCACTCGTCCATGCAGACGGATGCGCTCGGTCCAGGGCATCGACACCACTGCCGAGCGAGCCGGTGTTCCACCGGCCGCCGTACCTCTCCGTTCGCTCATCGCGGCAATCCCTCATGCCGCCATGGACCCCGTCGTACGTCCCGTAGCCGCGTACGTCCGCCACGAAAGGCCACCAGCATGCCCGTGTCAACGACGACATCTCTTGACAGACGTCGCTTCCTCGCCCTCTCCGCCGGAACCGCGCTCGCCGCGACCGGTCTGTCCGCCTGCGCCGGCACCGCCGGCAACAGCACGGGCGGATCGGGGAGCGGCAAGACGACGCTCACCGTGATGACGGTGGAGAACGAGTGGCCGGACAAGGCGGCCCTCAAGGCCGCCGAAGAGGCGCTGGGGATGAACATCAACGTCATCATCTGGGACCCCACCAAGCTCAACGCCATGCTGGCCGCCAAGAACGCGCCGGACGTGGTCCGCGGCTTCGGCGCGACCGAGACCTCCTACTACGCCGCGCGCGGCCTGATGACCGACCTGGACCCGTACTTCGCCAAGAGCTCCGTGCTGAAGGCCTCGGACCTCGACCCGGTCAACGACCTGTGGCGCTACGACGGCAAGAAGCAGGGCGCCGGCCCGCGCTACGGCATGGCCAAGGACTACTCCCAGGACTCCATGTTCTGGTATCGCACCGACCTGTTCGAGGCCGCCAAGCTGGACGCGCCCAGCGCGACCGAACCGATCTCCTACGACGAGTGGCTCGACCTGGGCAAGCAGCTGGTCAAGCGCCGCCTGGGCAAGGTCAAGGTGTACGGCCTGAACGCCACCGGCATGGGCGTCTTCCCGCAGCTCATGGGTATGACCGCCTCCGCCGGCGGCAGCCTGTTCGCCGAGGACCTGGCCACGGTGGACTTCTCCTCGCCGGAGGCGCGGAAGGCACTGCAGTGGTACCTGGACTACGCGAAGGCCGACATAGGCCCCAGCGTCGTCAACCCCAACCCGGACGGCTGGGACGGCCCCACCTACCAGGCCAAGCGGATGGCGATGAGCTGCAACGGCTACTGGTTCGGCGGTCTGATCGGCGCCGACGCCAAGCTCGCCGAGGTCTCCCGCTTCGCGCCCGCCCCGCAGCTCGGCGGCACCCGCGTCAGCTCCTGCTTCGGCGCCACCGGCTTCTGGATCCCGAGGGACGCCAAAAACAAGGACGCGGCCTGGAAGTTCTTCGAGTGGTACTTCGGCGGCAAGCCCGCACAGGACCGGGCCGCCAGCGGATGGGGCATCCCCTCGCTCAAGTCGCTGCGCGGGAACATGCCGCAGACCAGCGCCTTCCAGAAGCAGGCCTTCCAGGTGCAGGAGCAGGAGCTGCCGCACTTCTCCGTACTCAGCTTCACCCCGTACGCCCAGCAGGCCGCCCTGGAGGGCGTGCTGAGCAAGGTGCTGCCGGGTGCCGTCAAGTCGGGCACGTCCGCGGGCAAGGTCGTCGACACGCTCAACTCCCGGATGAACGAGCTGCTCGCCCAGGGCAAGGAGCTCGTGGGGTGAGTACCGGACAGATCACCGCGCCGGGCGCGCCGTCCCCCTCCGGGGAGACGGCCGCCCGGCCCGGGCCCCGCACCCCCGCGCGCGCCGGTCGCCGGCGCACCTCCCTGACCACCCGCCGGGCCTTCTCCTTCTACGTGTTCGCCGGACCCTGGGTGCTGGGCTTCCTCACCCTGACGGCCTTCCCGCTCGGCTACGCCCTGTGGCTGAGCCTGACCAACGCCGACGGACTGTCGAACAACTCCCGCTTCGTCGGCCTGGACAACTACCGGGAGGTCTTGACCGACCCGGAGACGATGTCCTCCCTGGCCCGCACCGGGATTTTCACCGCGATCACCGTGCCGCTCACCATCGCGGCGGGCCTGCTGCTGGCAGTGCTGGTCAACCAGCCGATCCGGGCCCGCGGGCTGTTCCGCACCCTGCTGTACCTGCCCGCGGTCGTGCCGCCGGTCGGCGCCGCTCTCACCTTCAAGCTGATCTTCGACCGGGACTCGGGCGCCGCCAACGGCGCCCTCGACGCCCTGGACATCAACGGCATCAGCTGGCTGATGGACCCCTACGCCCGCTGGGTCCTGATCACCCTGACCGTGTGGGGCGCCGGCAACGTCATGATCATCTCGCTGGCGGGGCTCCAGGACATCCCCAAGGAGCTGCACGAGGCCGCCCGCATAGACGGGGCGAACGCCTGGCAGTCCTTCACCAGGATCACCCTGCCGATGCTCTCCCCGGTGCTGTTCTTCCAGGTCATCACCGGCATCATCGCCGCCGTACAGAGCTTCCTGCCGCTGCTGATCTCCCTCGATCCCACCCCCAGGGGCGTCTCGGCCGTCCCCGAGGGCAACTACCTGTTCATGATCCACGTGTTCGCCCAGTACTTCGCCAACGGCCGCTACGGATACGCCTCCGCGATGCTCTGGGTGCTGTTCCTGATCATCATCGCGATCACCTTCCTCGTCTTCAGGCTCAGCAAGGGCGCGGTCTTCTACTCCGTCGACCCTGAGCCGGACAAGCCGTCCCGGCCGCGCACCCTCGGAGGCAAGTGATGGTGTTCCCCCGCAGAAGTGCCGTCTACATGCTGCTGGTCGGCGCCCTCGTCCTCTTCCTCGGCCCGTTCGCCTGGCTGCTGGACACCGCTCTGAAGGCCCCCGACGAGCTGCGCGCGCTACCCATCCACTGGTGGCCGCACCACCCCAGCCTCAGCAACTTCGGGGAGGCCCTGACCCAGATCGACTACCTCGGCTATGCCCGCAACTCCCTGACGATCGCCACCCTCTACGCCGTCCTGGTCACCCTGGCCTCGGCGTGGGCAGGCTACGGCTTCGCCCGTCTCAACGCGCCCGGCAAGCGGCTGATCTTCTCCGTTCTGCTGTCGACGATGATGCTGCCGCAGGTCCTCACCCTCATCCCGACCTATCTGCTGTTCGCCAAGATCCACCTCACCAACACCTATGTGCCGTGGGTGCTGTGGGGCCTGTCCGGCGCCCCGTACCTGATCTTCCTGTTCCGGCAGTTCTTCTCGAACATGCCCAAGGAGCTGGAGGAGGCCGCGATCGTCGACGGCTGCGGGCAGATCCGCATCTTCTGGCGGATCTTCCTGCCGCAGTCCTGGCCGGTCATCGCCACCAGCCTGATCCTCTCCTTCAGCTGGACCTGGGGCGACTGGATCGCGCCCGCCCTGCTGCTGGACGACGCCCACACCACGCTCGCCGTCAAGCTCGCCACGGGCTACCACAACGAGCACGGCTCACCGCTGCAGAACCTGGTAGCCGCAGGCGCCGTGATGTACGTCGTCCCGGTGCTGGCGTTGTTCCTCATCGTGCAGCGGGGCTTCGTCACCAGCGCCGCCACCTCCGGGCTCAAGTGACCCCCGTTCAGCAACGCACCTCGTAGCAAAGGAACTTCGCATGACCGACACCCAGTCAACCGCCATGCCCCCTGCGGCGGTGGGGTCATGACGGAGCGTCCCACCCTCACCCCGCAGCTCGGCCGGACCCGGGTCATGGCCATCCTCAGATCGTCCGACGCCTCCGGGCTGCCGGCCGTGGCCCGGGCCCTCGTGTCCGGCGGCATCACCTGCCTGGAGATCACCCTCACCACCGCCGGGGCGCTCGACGCGCTGGCCGCGCTGAGGGCGGAACTCGGCCCCGACGTCGCGGTCGGCGCCGGCACCGTGATCACCGGCGAGCAGGCCAGGGACGCCCTGGCGGCGGGAGCGGAGTTCCTGGTCGCCCCCGTCGTGGACACCGCCGTCGTCCGCAACGCCGCGGACCGGGGCATCCCGTGCTACCCGGGCGCCTGGACGCCGACCGAGGTGTCCCAGGCGTGGCGGGCGGGCGCCGCCGCCGTCAAGCTGTTCCCCGCGGGCACGGGCGGCCCCGCCCATCTGCGCCAACTGCGAGCCCCACTGCCCGACATCCCCCTCCTCGCCGTCGGCGGCGTCGGCATCGACGAGGCGCGGGACTACCTGGACGCGGGCGCCTGCGCGGTCGGTATCGGCTCCCCGCTGCTGCGCGGGGCGGACCGGGACCCGACTCCGCAGGCACTCGACGCCCTCACCACGAGGGCGCGCACCCTGCTGGACGCGGTGCGGCCCACCGCTCGGGACGGGGAGGCGAGCACGTGAACGCCTCCTCACCCCCGTCCGGCGAGCCCTACCTCGTCACCCTCGGCGACGTCCTCGCCGTCATGGCGGCCCGCGAACCCGGCCCGTTCTCGCTCGGCACGACACTGCGCCTGGGGATCGCCGGCGCGGAATCCAACGTCGCCATCGGAGTCAGCCGACTCGGCGGAGCCGCGACCTGGATCGGCCGGGTCGGCGACGACGAACTCGGCGGACTCGTCCTGCGGGAACTCCAGGCCGAAGGGGTCACCACCGTCGCCGTGCGCGACCCCGCCCCCACCTCCCTGCTGCTCAAGGAACGCCGCACCTCCACCCACAGCCGTACGCGCTATTACCGCACCCACACGGCCGGAGCCCGGCTGATCGCCGACGACATCCCCGAGCACGTCGTCGCGGGAGCGACGGTCCTGCACATCACAGGCATCACCCCGGCGCTCGGGGCGGGCCCCGCCGCGGCCGTGACCCGGGCCGTGGACATCGCCGCCGACGCCGGCGTGACCATCTCACTGGACGTCAACTTCCGTTCACTGCTGTGGACCGAGGCCGAGGCCCGGGCGATCCTGCTGCCCCTGGTGCGCAGGAGCGACCTGGTCTTCGCCGGACCGCACGAGGCCGCGCTCATGGTGCCCGGCGCCGACGGACCGGAGGAACTCGCCAAGAACATCTGCGACCTGGGACCCGGCGGAGCCGTGATCAAGCTCGGCGCCGACGGGGCGTACGCCCTCCTCGACAGACTTCCTCATTGGCAGCCGGCCATACCGGTCCGCGTGCACGACTCGGTGGGCGCGGGAGACGCGTTCGCCGCCGGGTACCTCGCCGAACTGCTCGCGGGCGAGACCCCGCAACAGCGGCTGAGGACAGCGGCCCGGCTCGGCGCCTTCGCGGTGAGCACCGCCGGCGACTGGGAGGGCCTGCCCCGGCGCTCCGAACTGGACCTGCTCGACCACCACGACGACATCGTCCGCTGAGACCTCCTCCGCCCGCCCCGCCCCATGAACCTCCCAGGACCATCCATGCGCACGAACCCCCTCACTGTCCTCATCGGCTCCTACACCCAGGACTCCGGCGGCGACGGCCCCGGAGTCGCCGCCCTGCGGCTCGATCCCACGACCGGACAGCTCTCGTACGACGAGATGGCGCCGCTGCCCGTGAGCGGGGCCTCGTTCCTGGCGGCGCACCCGTCGCTGGCCGTCGTCTACAGCACCAACGAGACCGAGACGGGAACCGTCAGCGCCGTCGCCCTCGACGGCGGGCTGTCGCCGCTGGGCGACCCGATGAGCAGCGGCGGGGCGAACCCGTGTCACCTCACCGTCCACCCGGACGGAGAGTGGCTGCTCACCGCCAACTACGGCAGTGACACCGCGCCGGGCACGGTCGCGGTCCACCGGCTCGGCGCGGACGGACGCCTGCTGGAACCGACCGATCTCGTCGTCCACCACGGGGCGGGACCGGTCGCCGGACGGCAGGAGGGCAGCCACGCCCACCAGGTACTCGTCGACCCGGCGGGCCGTTTCGTGCTGGCCACCGACCTGGGGGCGGACGCCGTTCTCACCTACCGGCTCGACACCTTCACCGGAACTCTGGAGCGGGTCGCGGTGAACCCGATGCGCGCGGGATCCGGCCCCCGTCACCTCGCCTTCGCGGCCGGCGGCGACCTGGTGTTCAGCGCCGACGAGCTGTCCTCGACCGTCACCTGCCACCGCTACGCCGCCTCCGACGGCACCTTGACCGCTCTCTCCTCCGTACCCGCCACGACAGCCAAGGACGTCGTCAACCAGCCCGGGGGAATCGTCGCATCGCCCTGCGGACGCTTCGTGTGGGTGACCAACCGCGGCGCGGACACGGTCGCCGCGTTCCGGCTCGCAGGCAGCGCCCTGGAACCGCTCGGCGAGGTCTCCGCCGGCGGCACATGGCCCCGCGGCCTCGCTCTGGTGGACGGTCATCTGCTCGTCGCCAACCAGCACAGCGGCTCGCTCGCCGTCCTGCGGGTCCTGCACGACGGAACCCTGACCTCGCCCCACCCGCCGATCTCCGCCCCCTCGGTGGTCTGCGCACTGGCGCTCTGACCGCCCTCTCCTCCCGCCCTCCTCCCGCCCTCCTCCTTGTCACGTCCGAAGCGACGTCCGAAAGGCAGTCATGTCCGAGCACGGCCCAACCTCCGCCGCCCGCTTCACCCTCGACTCGGCGTTCGACGTCGGCAGTGTCAACCCTCGTCTGTACGGATCGTTCGTCGAGCACATGGGCCGCTGCGTCTACACCGGCATCTACGAGCCCGGCCACCCCGCCGCCGACGCGGACGGCCTGCGCCAGGACGTCCTGGAACTGGTCCGGGAGCTCGGCGTCAGCACCGTCCGCTACCCCGGCGGCAACTTCGTCTCCGGGTACCGCTGGGAGGACAGCGTCGGCCCGCGCGAGGACCGCCCGGCCCGGCTGGACCTGGCGTGGAAGTCCACCGAGACCAACGAGTTCGGCCTCGGCGAGTTCATGGACTTCTGCGGCAAGACCGGCATGGAGCCCATGATGGCCGTCAACCTCGGCACGCGAGGCGTGGAGGACTCGATACGGCTGCTGGAGTACGCCAACCACCCCGGCGGCACCGAGCTCTCCGACCGCCGGGCGGCGAACGGCGACAAGGAGCCGTACGGCATCCGCATGTGGTGCCTGGGCAACGAGATGGACGGCCCCTGGCAGACCGGCCACAAGACCCCCGAGGAGTACGGCCGCCTCGCCGCCGAGACCGCCCGCGCCATGCGGCAGATCGACCCCGACCTCGAGCTGGTCGCCTGCGGCAGCTCCAGCTCCTCCATGCCGACCTTCGCCTCCTGGGAGGCGACCGTCCTCCAGGCCACGTACGACCTCGTGGACTACGTCTCCCTGCACGCCTACTACGAGGAGATCGACGGCGACCGCGACTCCTTCCTGGCGTCCGCGGTGGACATGGAGCACTTCATCGAGTCGGTCGTCGCCACCTGCGACCACGTCCGCGCCCGGCTGAAGGCGGACAAGCGCATCAACCTCTCCTTCGACGAGTGGAACGTCTGGTACCAGCAGCGGCCCAACCCGCACGCGGTCGAGGAGTGGCAGCAGGCGCCGCGCCTGCTGGAGGACGTCTACACCGTCACCGACGCCGTGGTCTTCGGCTCGCTGCTCATCGCGCTGCTGCGGCACGCCGACCGGGTCACCTCGGCCTCCCTCGCGCAGCTCGTCAACGTCATCGCGCCGATCATGACCGAGCCGGGCGGCGCGGCGTGGCGGCAGACCACGTTCTACCCCTTCGCGCAGGCATCGGCGTACGGGCGCGGCCGGGTGCTGCGCGTCGAGGTGGACAGCCCGACGTACGTCACCGCCAGGTTCGGCGACGTACCACTGCTGCACGCCACCGCGGTGATCGACGACGAGACAGGCGACATCACCGTCTTCGCGGTCAACCGCAGCCAGACGGACGCCCTTCCCTTGAAGATCGACCTGCGCGGCGTCGACGCCCACACCCTGGCGGAGCACCTCGTCCTGGCCGACAGCGACCCGGAGGCCACCAATACCGCGGACCGGCCCGACCGTGTCACCCCGCACACCGCCACGGGCACAACCGTCACCGACGGAGTCCTCCATGCCGAACTCGAACCGCTCTCCTGGAACATGATCCGTCTGACGCACCAGCACGCCTGACGACGTCGACGAACCGACCGCCCATGGGCCGGCGCCGTCGCCGTCCTCGACGTCGCCGACACCGGCTCATGGGCCTGCCGGCCGCATGCCGGGCCATCCGGATCACGACGGGCCCCGGGCCCACGCGATCTCCGCGTCCTCGACCGACGGGCACACCCCGACCGCGCCACCGCGAACCGGTGTCCTGGGACACCGTCGTCCTCACTCCTGGGAAGTACCGATGACAGCCGTTGCCCGCCCCCTGTTCCGCGACCCCGTTCACGACGGGGCGACCGACCCGACCGTCATCTGGAACCGGCACGCCGGCGAGTGGTGGATGTTCTACACGAGCCGTCGCGCCGACGCGCCTCCGATGAACGACGTGAGCTGGGTGCACGGGAGCGACATCGGGATCGCGTCCTCCTCGGACGGCGGGGCTGACTGGCTGTACCGAGGAGTCGCCGAGGGGCTGGACATCGAGCCCGGGCGCCACACCTACTGGGCGCCCGAGATCGTCGACGACGGAACCGAATACCACATGTTCGTCACCGTCATCCGCGGTGTTCCGACCCGGTGGGAGGGTCATGCACGCGCGATCCGCCACTACACGAGCCACGACCTCTTCTCATGGACCTACCGCTCCACCCTGTCGCTGTCGTCCGACAAAGTGATCGACGCATGCGTCCTGCGGCTCCCCACAGGCGGCTACCGCATGTGGTACAAGGACGAGGCCGATCACGCGCACACCTATGCGGCGGACAGCGACGATCTGGCGCGGTGGACCGTCCGGGGGCCCGCCGTCGAGTGCTCGTCGCACGAAGGCCCTAATGTCTTCGAGCTCGGCGGCAGCTACTGGATGCTTGTCGACGAATGGCATGGACAGCGGGTTCTTCACTCACGGGACCTGGAGACTTGGGAACCGCGAGGACTCGTCCTCGATCGTCCCGGGCGCGGCCCGGACGACGGGTCGTACGGCTTCCACGCCGATGTCGTCACCAGCGAACTCGGCGCATTCGTCTTCTACTTCACCCACCCCGGGCGATCCGACAAAAGCCCTGGACGGCACAGCGACCACGACGAGCGCCGAAGCTCGATCCAGGTCGCCCGCCTCCGGGTGAACGGAGACACCCTCGTGTGCGACCGCGACGAAAAGTTGGAAGCACCCATCCTGCCTCTCGAAGGGCCGGTCCGGTGACAGCGATCCGAGACGTGACCGTGAGGGCCCGTCGCGCATGGATGATCCCGTGCGCCGCCGCGCTCCTCCTCGTCACCGCATGCCGTGCCCAAGCGCCGGCAGGCTCCGGTGTGACCCTGCTCGACGGGAACCACATCTCCCTCTCCGGCCCGACCGTCGTCTCGGCCCTTCCCATCGACGACCAGGGCGACGTCGACGCGACGACGGCGCGGAGCCAGATCCCCTCGCTCAAGAGCGTGGCGCTTCAGTACCCCGACGTCCGGGTCCTCGTCACCGACTCGGACGGGCACACGACCGACGCCGCACTGCAGAACCTCGCGGCGAACTGGGCCCTCCCGCCCGAACTCGTGGTCGCCGCGGACTCCGCCTCCGTGGGCGCACAAGTGCCCACGGACGGACAGCTCCACACCCTGCTGATCGGAGCCGACGGACACGTCGCCGCCGAATGGTCGAACCAGGCCGCTCCGACGCAGGCCATCGTCGCCGCACTCCACAAGGTCACGGCGAGCCCCTCCACCCCTTCCGACAATGTCGTACGGAAAGAAGCACCATGAGACAAGTCTCAGAGATCAGACGGCTGTTCGCAGGCGCGGTCGTCACCATGCTGCTCGCCTGCGCCGCGGTGGCCCTGACACCGGCCGTGCCCGCCCACGCAGCGGGCACGGCCTACTACGTGGACTGCTCGGCGGCAACCAACGGGACCGGAACCTCCTCCTCGCCGTGGAACTCACTGGCGGGCCCGAACGCGAAGACGTTCGCCCCGGGTGACCAGCTGCTGTTCAAGCGGGGGACGACCTGCACCGGCCTTCTGCACCCGCTGGGCTCGGGCAGCGCGGCAGGCGGATCGATCACCATGAGCGCCTACGCCACCGGCGCCCTGCCGGTCATCGCCGGCGGCGGTGGCACGGACGCGATCTATCTGTACAACCAGGAGTACTGGGAGATCTCCGATCTGGAGGTGACCAACACCGGCGCCGTCACGGGCGCGAACGAGCGACGCGGTGTCTACGTCGTCCTTGAGAACTTCGGGACGGGCCACCACTACAAGGTCAGCAACCTCACCATCCACGATGTGAACGGAACCGAGTCGAAGGCGGGCGACGGCAGCGCCGGCATCCAGTTCTCCGTCATCGGGACCACGACACCGAGCAACTTCGACGACCTCGTCATCGACGGCAACACGGTGTCGAACATCCACCGCAGCGGCATCAACATGGGCAGCGTGTGGGGGTGCCGGCCTTCCATCGGCTGCAGCTCCACGAACTGGACCCCGTTCACCAACGTCGTCGTCCAGAACAACACCGTCCATGACACGAGCGGCGACGGCATCGTCGTGCAGAACTCGCAGAGCGCCGTCATGCAGCACAACGTCGTCTACAACGCGGCCAAGGGCAACACGGCCAACGCGGGCATCTGGGCCTGGGACTCCGACAACACGGTGATCCAGTACAACGAGGCGTACGGAACCCAGAAGAACTCCGGGAACAGCGACGGCCAGGGCTTCGACGTCGACTACGGGCAAGACGGCACGATCGTCCAGTACAACTACAGCCACGACAACGCGGGAGGCTTCATCCTCTTCTGCGGCTGCGGCGGCGGGATGCGCCTCTCCAGCAACGCGGCGGTCCGCTACAACGTCAGCCAGAACGACCGTCTTCGCGCCATCACCATGGACGGCTCGCAGGACTCCAAGTTCTACAACAACACCATCTACATCCCGTCCGGCTCCACCGCGAACGTCCTCGAGGTCACGGGCGCCTGGAACGACCTGACGCTCGCCAACAACATCATCTACAACCTCGGCAGCGGCGGCTACGTCTACACCACCGGCCAGCCCGCCTCGAACTTCGCCTGGCGGAACAATCTCTTCTACGGCAACCACCCGGCCAGCGAGCCGTCCGACCCCGGGAAGATCACGGCGGATCCGCTGCTGGCATCGCCCGGCACCGGCGGCACCGGAATCGGCAGCGTCACGGGCTACCAGCTCACCGCCGGCTCCCCGGCCGTAGGCGCGGGGGTCGTCATCCCCGACAACGGCGGCCAGGACTACTGGGGATCGGCCGTCCCCTCGGTCTGCGCGCCCGACATCGGCGCCGACCAGTACAGCTCGCCCTCCGACTCCACCTGCCTGGCGAACGAGAACCTCGGCTTCGAGACGGGGACGACCAGCGCGTGGAGCAAGTGGAACAACGCCTCGGTGACGAACGCGACCTCCCACACCGGAACCTACGCGGCCAAGATCACCTCGTCGCCCGCCTCCCTCGAACAGTCCGTACCCGTCGCCCCACGCACGACCTACCGCGTCTCGGGCTGGGTGAAGTCGGACACGGCTGGTGAGGTCATGAACGTCGGCGTCAAGAACACCGGCGGTCTGGAGACGGTGGCGGGCGCCAGCGGCACCTCGTGGACGTTCGTCTCCGCCGACTTCACCACCGGGGCGACGAACAACACCGTGCGGCTGTACTGCTACAAGAGTTCGGGAACGGGCAGCGGCTACTGCGACGACATGGCCGTCACCCGCGTCAAGAACTACGCCATCAACGGCAATTTCGAGTCCGGCCACACCGTGCCCTGGCGCAACGGCGACTTCTCGCTCACGAGCACCGCGGCCAACGGTAACGCCGCGGCGCTGACGAACTCGTCCCTGAGCGGAAGCACCCTGTTTCAGATCATCACCGGCCTCACGCCGAACACCACGTACCGGCTGACCGGCTCCCTCGCGAGTCAGACCGCCGGCACCACGACGGCACTGGAGGCCAAGCTCTACAACGGCACGGCCGTCACGAGTACCTCGACCACGTCGAGCACCTACTCGAAGCAGTCGACGACCTTCACCACAGGCGCGGGCGTGACCTCCGCCCGCATCTACTGCCACCTCGTCTCCGGAACCGGCGACGGCTACTGCGACGAAGTCACCCTGACCCAGCAGTGACCAACAGCGTGGGGGGGGGGGGGGGGGGGGGGGGGGGGGGGGGGGCGGGCGCCCGCCCCCGCCCCCCCCCGCCCCCCCCCCCCCCCCCCCCCCCCCCCCCCCCCCCCCCCCCCCCCCCCCCCCCCGCTCCCCGTGTCGATGTCTTTTTCGTGCAACTCAACAGAGAGGTGAACTGACCATGGAAACGTCAGGACGTCAGGAGCAGCCCGGCCCGCCTGGAGCCGCTCGCCCGGGAGGGCTGTCCCGGCGCGGGATCCTCAAGGGAGCGGCGGTCACGGCGGGGGCCGCCGCACTGGGCCTCGTCGGCACAGGCGAGGCCCACGCGGCCGACGCCGTCATGACGGCCACGTCGCCGGACGGCAGCAACAAGATCACGGTGTCGCTGGTCGGCGGAGCGCTCTCCTGGTCGGTCCAACGCGGCGGCACGACGGTCGTCGACACCTCGGCGCTCGGACTCGCGATGAGCGACGGCACCACGCTGGGCGCCGCCAACACCGTGATGACCAACTATCAGCACTGGACCCAGGACAGCACCTGGACCCAGGTGTACGGCCGCAACGCGACGATCCGCGACTACTACCAGGAAATGCGCTGGAATCTGCAGGACAGCAGCAGCGGCGTCACCTTCGGCGTCCAGATACGCGCCTACAACACCGGAGTCGCGCTGCGCTACACGCTGCTCGGCACGGGCAGTGCCACCATCTCGGACGAGCTGACCGGCTTCGTGTTCCCCGGCGGCACCCTGGTCTACAGCGCCCGGGACGAGAACGTGTACAGCCCGGTCGCGCCGGACGCGATCCCCTCCACCGGCACGTCCAGCACGGACGTCGGCCCCCTGACCGACATGCCGCTGCTGGTCACCCTGGCCAGCGGGCTGCGCGCCTGTATCTGTGAGTCCTCCCGAGTGAACTACCCGCGAGGGATGCTCACATCGGTCTCCGGGCAGAGCAACACGCTCAAGACGTACTTGATGAAGAAGACCGCCCGGGGCAGCGGAACCACGCAGACCACCTCGACCGTCACCACGCCGTTCGCCACGCCGTGGCGGGTGCTCGTCCTCGGATCCTCCGACGCCGACCTGGTCGACAACGCCGAACTGGTCCTCAACCTGGCCCCGGCCAACGTCCTGACCGACACGTCGTGGATCCGGCCGGGCAAGGTGTTCCGCTGCAACCTGACCACCGCCGACGGAATCGCCGGCGTGGACTTCGCCGTCGCCCGCAGCCTGGACTACATCGAGTACGACGCGGGATGGTACGGGCCGGAGTTCACCACCACCGACGCGACGAAGGCGATCCCCGAGATCGACCTGCCCACGGTGATCGACTACGCCACGACGAACGGCGTCGGCGTCTTCCTCTACGTCAACCGTCTGGCCCTGACCGCCCCCGACACCCTGTTCGCCCTCTACAAGAGCTGGGGCGTGGCCGGCATCAAGCTCGGCTTCATCAACGACGGCACCCAGACCATGACCAACCAGATCATCGCCTGGGCCAAGACGGCCGCCAAGTACAACCTGCTGATCGACATGCACGACGACGTGCGGCCGTTCGGCTACGAGCGCACCTACCCCAACTGGATCAGCCTGGAGGGCGTCCGGGGCAACGAGAACTTCCCCACCGCCACCCACAACGTGACGCTGCCCTTCGCCCGCAACGTCGGCGGACCGATGGACTACACCATCTGTTACGGGCAGTCCCGCGACCTGACGACCAACAACCACCAGATGGCGATGGCGGCGGTGTACTACCAGCCGCTCAACTTCCTCTACTGGTACTCCACACCGTCGTCGTACGCCACCACCGCCAACTGGCCCGGCCTGTCGTGGTTCGACGCCGTGCCCACCACCTGGGACGAGAGCACGACCCTCACCGGTTCGATCGGCGAGTACATCGCGGTCGCCCGCCGCAGCGGCGCCACCTGGTTCCTCGGGGCGATGACCAACGAGACCGCCCGCACCCTGTCGGTCCCGCTGGACTTCCTCGACAGCGGCGTCAGCTACACCGCCACCGTCTACGCGGACGGAACGGCGGGAACCACCCCGCACGCCACGCCCACGGTGGTCAGCACCCGGACCGTCACCTCCTCGACGACTCTGAGCATGGCGATGACCAGCGCGGGTGGTCAGGCGGTCATCCTCAAGCCGAGCTGACGCCCCGCGACCCGGGCTGTCCCGTACGGGATCCCCGGTGGGCGCGGGGATCCGGCAGGCGCACGACCGCCCCCGGTCCGCGAGACACCGTGCCCGGAGCCCTGCGAACCGGGTCCACGAGCCGGAAGCAGGAAGCAGGCACAGGCCGTCACCCGGGACGAGGTTCCCGGCGGCGGGTGTGGGTTCGGCGAGCAGCCGGCCCGTTTCCGGACCCGGCCGCGCCCTCGTCCTACGGTGTGCCCGTTGCTCCGCGGGCGACGTAGCCTCAGGTGCGGGCACGCTCCCTCGGGCGGCCTCACGGTCGTCGCGCCCGCACGTGCGAGCCATCGACCGCGGCGTCGTCCAGGTCCAGCAGGCCCGCGGCCCGCAGCTCGGTCAGCCGCACCTCGGGAAATCGTCGTGCAGGTGGCCGAGGACCTCCTTGGCCTGGAGGTCGAAGTCGTCGACCGGCCGCGAGCAGCGTTCTCGGCGCAGTGCAAGAGCACGCCTCTCAAGCTTCGGGGCCGCGGCGGCTCCCATCGGGGTTGTGATCGATCAGATCCGGGGCGAACACCTCGTCCGCCCCGTCGACGTCGCCGGTGTCGTAGAGCTCCAGCTCGCGCGCGGCGACCCGGAGCGCGTTGCTCGTGGCCGAGCGCACCATCTCGCTCGCGGTGTTGGCCGTGGTGATCGCAGTCATGGAACCAGTTACTTCAAATGCACTAATGGAGGGAGCGTGAGTGATACAGAGCACTCTCCGCCGGAATGGCCGATCACCGGGTTCCCGACCGTGCGGGACGGTCCTGTTTACAACTTGCCCGTCCTGAAGTCCGCGCTGCTCTTGAGGATCGCGGAGTCCATGCTCCAGTTCTCCGGCTGGACCCGCTCCCAGAGACTTCCCTTGCCGAGTTCCCTACCCAACTGGTCCTCTCGGCGGAACCACTCCTCAGCACTTCTGATCCTGGTGGGGTGAATTTCGTCGAGCAGAGCGTAGTCCCTGGTGATGATCCCGTGCTTCCACACATTCCAGAAGCCCGTGAAATTGTCACGGAAGCTCATGGTGCTTTTGTCATTGGGGTCGGCGTTGTATCCGGCAGGGTGATCGGCGAGCCCCTTCAGGTCCGGACTGTTCCAATATGCGTCCAGATCCGTGTCGATGTACCGTGCCGGGTGCCCGGTGACCTTCTCGAATGCTGCGGCCATGTCGGCATAGGTCATGTGCTCGATGGCGACTTCGAGGTCCATGCCATTGGCCCGTTCCGGATGGTCGAAGAGCCAACGAACATAGAATCCGCAATCTTCGAGAGCCACGTGCGGAACAGCTCCCTCACCGAGTGGCACTCGCCACGTGACGACACCGTCCTCGATGGCGGGCGTCATAGGCGTGAGCGGTGAGATCACCATCTCGATGTAGGGACCCGAGGTGAAGACCGCTGCCCCCATCCGGTCCCTGTTCTTTTCGTTCTGGAACAGCACCCATTCGGCCATTCGGCCCTTGCCGTCATAGTGGCCGGTGCGGAACCTGGAGTCGTATCCCGACTTCTTGATGGCGTAGTCGAGGTTTCCGTATACGAAGAACTTGATTCCTTCTTCGATCGCTATCTCATAAGTGCGGATGGCCCAGTAGGTCTCCGCTTTCTCGCCGGTGTTGAACCCGTCGATGTTGATGAACGCCCCGTCGCAGCCGCGAAATCCTTCGCGCAGTACGTCCTCATCGGCGAACGTCCCTTCGAGGATGGACACGTTACCGAGCGCCACGAGCGCCTGCGCTCGGGGGGAGTCGGCGTCCCGGGTGAGGACCTTGACGGAGTACTTCTTGTCGGCGACAAGAGCACGGACAACGGGCACCCCCTGAGCTCCTGTGCCGCCGATGACGAAGATGGAGGAGGTGGCATGCGTAGGCATGGTGGTGACTCCAATCTGGAAACCGATCGGTTTCCAGTACCGTACACCGATCGGTTTCCAGGTGGCAACCACTCAGGCACGCGAAACCGTCCGACTCGCTGGAGGTCGGGTTGCTCGGGTGGGCGCGTGGCGTCCAGGGGTCTGACCGGCAAGGGTCGTCAGGGCCCCACGGAACCCTTGTGACCTGCGAGATTCCGACCTGGACAGAACCTAGGGAAGCAGACCCTGTCGACGTGCGGCGACCACCGCCTCGAAGCGGGTGCTCGCTCCCAGCTTGCGCATCGCGCTGCGCAGATACGACTTGACCGTTTCGGGCAGCAGCGACAGCCTGCGCCCGGCTTCGGCGTTGCTGCAGCCCAGCGCCACCTGCGCCAGGACGTCGAGTTCCCGGGGCGCCAGGGGCGGGCCCGGTACCGGTTGGGCGGCGGACGGCGGGGCCAGTCGGCCGGCCACGTCGAGCAGCCGGCCGCGCAGGTCACTGTCGGGCACCTGTTGGGCTATGCGCCGCAACTCGGCGTGCACCTGGCGGAGTTCCTCCAGTGGCACGCCCCGTTGCCCGCCGTCGGCAGGGCCCTGCGCGGCGTCCAGCAGGCGCAGGCGGTGGTCGACCTCGTCGCGGATGACCAGCTCGGCGGCCAGTCGCCGGGAGGCATCGGCGACCGCTTCGGCCGCCCGGTCGCCGAGCGGGGCCGGGCCGCGACAGGCCCCGTAGAGCACCGCGCGCACCGCACCGGACACCACGACGGGCACCGCTACGACGGAGCGGATCCCCTCCCTCAGCACGGGGCGGTCGTAGTCGTGCGTGATCGAGCGGGCCGATCTGTAGTCGGTCACCTTGGCCGGTCGCCCGGTGGTGAGGACCCGGCCGCCCAGCCCGGCCTCGGCGCGCACCCTGAGACCGCGCAGACCCGCCGTCCGCACACCGATGAACTGCGACAGGCTCAGCTGGGTGTTCTCCACCTGTCCGCCGAAGAGGACGGGGATGCCGGAGCGGTCGTGGGCCTGGCGGAGCACCTGCCGGAGAGCGTCGCCGTCATCGGGCCGCAGAAGGGTGTCGGGGCCGGAGTGCGTCATCCGTCACCCCTTTCCGGGGGTAGTCCGCCGTCGTCGTGATGCGGAGCATAAACCGGCGTAACACCCCCGCCATAGAGCGGTGGCGGAATCGGAAAGGGGATGACGTGGCCATGAACGAGCGATCGGCCTCGGTGGTGTCCGCGGGCGTCGGCGGGCCGTCGGCCGGCCGGGTGCGGGAGTTGCTCGACCTCTTCGGTGCTCCGGACGCCTGTGCCGCGGAGCTGCTCTGCGACCGGCATCCCGCAGACGCGGTGGCCTTCACGGTGGTCGACAAGAACCTGACGGCCACGGACCTCACGTACGGTGACCTGCGCCGCGACTCTGCCCGTTTCGCCGCCGCGCTCACCGACCTGGGGATCGGGCCCGGCGACGCGATCGCCACCCTGATGGCCAAGTCCGCCGATCTGGTCGTGGCCCTGCTGGGCATCTGGCGCCGCGGAGCCGTGCACGTACCGCTGTTCACCGCCTTCGCGCCGTCCGCCGTGGCCCTGCGGCTCGGTGCGAGTGGAGCGAAGGCCGTCGTGGTCGACGCGGACCAGCGGGGCAAGCTCGCGCCCGGGGAGGACATGCCCGCCGACCGGCCCTGGCTGACCGTGGTCGCCGGGGGTGCCCCCGAGGGCGCCGAACTGTCCTTCGGTGAACTGCTCGCCCGGTACTCCGGCGACGAGCCGCAGGGCCGCCCGGTCGCGACGGGCCCGGACGCTCCGCTGGTCCTGTTGTTCACCTCGGGCACCACCGGCGCCCCCAAGGGTGTCCCGGTCCCGGTCCGGGCGCTGGCGTCGTTCCAGGCGTACCTGGAGTTCGGCCTCGACGTGCGCGAGGACGACGTGTTCTGGAACGCCGCCGACCCCGGCTGGGCGTACGGCCTCTACTACGCGATCCTCGGCCCGCTCGCGGCCGCACGCCGAAGCCTGCTGCTGCACGCCGGCTTCAACCCAGCCCTGACCTGGCAGGTCATGGCAGCTTTCGGCGTCACCAACTTCACGGCCGCACCGACCGTCTACCGCAGTCTCCGGGCGGCGCCCGACCCGGTCCCCGACGGGCTACGGCTGCGGCGGGCCTCCTCCGCCGGTGAGCCGCTCACCCCGGAGGTCGTCGCCTGGTCGGAGCAGGCCCTCGGCGTGGCCGTACGCGATCACTACGGGCAGACGGAGCACGGCATGGTCATCGCCGCCGCCTGGGCCGACGCCGTCCGGACACCGATGCCGCCCGGCTCGATGGGCCGACCGCTGCCCGGCTGGTCCGCCGAAGTGCTGTACGAGGAGCGGGACGAACCCGCCCCGCCCGGCACGCTCGGCCGAGTGGCCCTCAGCGTGCCGGACAGCCCGCTGCTGTGGTTCACCGGCTACACGGGAGCACCGGAGAAGACCGCCGAGCGGTTCAGCGCCGACGGCCGCTGGTACCTCACGGGCGACGCCGGCCTCAGGGACGAGAACGGCTGCTTCTTCTTCTCCTCCCGCGACGACGACGTGATCATCATGGCCGGATACCGCATCGGCCCCTTCGACGTCGAGAGCGTGCTCGTACAGCACGAACAGGTGCTGGAGGCGGCCGTCATCGGCGTCCCCGACACCCTGCGCGGCGAGGTACTGGAGGCGTTCGTCGTGCTGCGCCCCGGGACACCGCCCGACGCGGACCTGGTGACGGAGCTCCAGCAACTCGTCAAGCGGAGGTTCGCCGCGCACGCCTACCCGCGGGCGGTGCACTTCACCGACCAACTGCCCAAGACACCCAGCGGGAAGACCCAGCGCTTCCTGCTGCGCCGACAGCGCGCGCAGACCACCGGCCGGACGCCGGCCGGCCCGACCCGGGAGACGAACTCATGACCGCGCACGTGTCCCGCCTGCTGCCCAGCCAGGAGGCGGCCGAACTGCTCGACCTGACCCGGGAGATCGCCGACGGTGCCCTCGCACCCCGGGCCGCCGCCGACGAGAGGGCCGAACGCTTCCCGCGTGACGTCTTCCGCATCCTCGGCCGAGCCGGGCTGCTCAGCCTGCCCTACCCCGAGGAGTACGGGGGCAGCGCCCAGCCCTACGAGGTCTACCTCCAGGTCGTCGAGGAGATCTCGGCCCGCTGGGCGAGCGTGGGAGTCGGACTGAGCGTGCACACGCTGTCCTGCTTCGCCCTCGCCGAGTACGGCACCGAGGAGCAGCGTAAGAACTGGCTGCCCGACATGCTCGGCGGTGAACTGCTCGGCGCCTACTGCCTGTCGGAGTCGCACGCCGGCTCCGACCCGGCCGCGATGCGCACCCGCGCCCGGCGGGACGGCGACGCCTACGTCCTGCGGGGCGAGAAAGCGTGGACGACCCACGGCGGTCACGCGGACTACTACCAGGTGATGGCCCGCACCTCCGATGACCGCACCCGCGGCGTCTCCTGTTTCCTCGTCCCCGCCGAGTCGCCCGGACTCTCGGCCGACCCACCCGAGCGCAAGATGGGGCTGACCGGATCGGCCACGGCGACCGTGCGGTTCGACGACGTCCAAGTCCCCGAGGGCCGGCGTCTCGGCGAGGAGGGACAGGGCCTGCCGATCGCCCTCGCCGGGCTGGACGCGGGCCGGCTCGGCATCGCGGCCGTCGCCGTCGGCCTGGCCCAGGGCGCCCTCGACGACGCGCTCGCGTACGCGAAACAGCGGGAGACCTTCGGACAACCGATCGCCGGACACCAGGGAGTGGCGTTCCTGCTGGCCGACATGGAGGCCGCCGTGGACTCCGCCCGGGCCACCATGCTGGCGGCGGCCCGACGCAAGGACGCCGGACTGCCGTACGCCCGTCAGGCCAGCATCGCCAAACTCGTCGCCACCGAGGCGGCGATGCGGGTCACCACCGACGCCGTCCAAGTCTTCGGCGGCGCGGGCTACACCCGGGACTTCCCCGTCGAGCGCTACATGCGCGAGGCCAAGGTCATGCAGATCTTCGAGGGCACCAACCAGATCCAGCGCCTCGTCATCAGCCGCCACCTGGTCCGCGCCCGCAGCGAACCCTCCCACCACGTCCTGCGCACCGCACCCGAGGAGCCTCAGGCATGAAACTCACCGGATCCGCCGCCCTGGTCACCGGCGGCGCCAGCGGTCTCGGCCGCGCTACCGCCGCCGCGCTGCTGCGCGCCGGCGCCGATGTGGTCATAGCCGACCTGTCTTCCTCACCGGGGGCCGCCGTCACCGAGGAGCTCGCGGGCGCCGGCCCTCGCGTCCGCTTCGTCCCCTGCGACGTCACCGACCCCGACACCGTGCAGGCCGCGGTGGACGCGGCGAGCGAACCGGGCCCGCTGCGCGTCGCGGTCAGCTGCGCGGGCATCGCGACGCCCGGCCGCATGCTCTCCCGCAGCGGACCACTGAACCTGGACGCCTTCGCCCGGGTGGTCGGTGTCAACCTCGTCGGCACCTTCAACGTCTTCCGGCTCGCCGCCCAGCGCATCGCCGAGTCCGAGCCTGTGGACGGCGAGCGCGGTGTCCTCGTAGCCACCTCTTCGGTGGCCGCCTACGACGGCCAGATCGGCCAGGCCGCCTACGCCGCGTCCAAGGGCGGGGTGGCCGCCCTCACCCTCCCCACCGCCCGGGAACTCGCCCAGCACCTCATCCGCGTGGTCTCGATCGCACCCGGCCTCTTCGACACCCCGCTCATGGCAGGACTGCCTCAGGAGGCCCGTGACTCCCTCGCACGGCAGGTCCCCCACCCTGCGCGCCTCGGCGATCCGGCCGAGTTCGCCGCCCTGGTACGGCACATCGCCGAGAACCCCATGCTCAACGGTGAGGTCATCCGCGTCGACGGCGCCATCCGCATGGCATCTCGCTGATGGACGAGACGGGCATGGGGCGCATCGATGCCCGAACACCAGACCCCACGCCACGCCAAAAAGATGACAGCCGTTCGTCCCTCCTGGCCAACGCCTGGTATTCGACGCGTGCCCTCGCCGCCTGCCTGCGCGTAGACGCCTCGACTCTGCGTCGCTGGCGCACCGCTCGGCCACCTCAGGGCCCGCCGTTCGTCTCCGTTTCGGAACGCGTCGTCATGTACAGCGCGCTCGACGTCGAGGAATGGCTGCACGGCCGCCGGACCGTCCCGCGCCGAGAAGCCTGATGACCGAGAAACCCATTGTTCCGGTCGGCGTCCGGCTCTCCACCGACATCGAATATCGGCCCGATCGCCCCAAGCCCTACCGAGCGCGCGTCCGCTGGTTCGATCCCGCGACAAGGCGGCGCCTGTCCCTGTCGGGGGGAAAGGCGGACGAGGACGAGGCGCAGGAGTGGCTCCAGTCCATCATCGAAGCCGCGCAGGCCGGACCGTCCCCGTCGCTCGCCACCATGAAACTCGCCGAACATGGCGACGCGAACATGGATCTCGCCCTGCGCGGGCTGGAGTTGAAGACCCTCGACCCGTATCTCGCGGGATGGCGGATGCGTGTGGTCCCCGCCCTTGGCCACCTCGCCGTGCTGATGATCACCAACGGTGATCAAAGGGCGGTTTCGGATTTCTCCGAAACCGCCCCTCACCTGCGACTCCATCGAGTCGGGACGACAGGATTTGAACCTGCGACCCCTTGACCCCCAGTTGGGTGGTCGATGAGCGGCGTGCGACGGGTCGTTCTTCGAGGTCGGTGTCCAGCGTACTCGGCCGAGTAAAGGAGTCTGTGCCTCTGCCGGACAGCCGACGATGTGGAGGGCGCCACCTTCCCAGCATGTCCGCGATCATTGAGCCTCCTCCTGTTCGCCTTGGCGGACTTCCACGATGGGCAGCATGGTGACGGTGGCGGGGAGGCCGAATCCCGGCGCGGTCTGTGCGGGGTCGATGGTGATCGGCTCCGGTGACTGTCCGTCGGCGGAGCACAGGCGGCGGCCGGTCATCGCTTGGTGAGGGTGAAGGGCGCACGACCATCCGGGCGTCGACCGCGTGGCGTGCCGTTGACCGTGGTGCGTGTGGTGTGCCCTGAGATCTTGTGACGGCTCACCCGTGAAGGAGACATACGGCATGTTCGGACAGTCGCAGGCGTTCAGCGGCTTCGCGGTCGACGACCTTGGCGAGGCCCGCCGGTTCTACGGTGAGACTCTCGGTCTCCAGGTGGAGGAGACCGGGCAGGGGGACATGGCGATGCTGACCCTCACACTCGGCAGCGGCGCGCGTGTCTTCGTTTACCGGAAGGAGACCCACACCCCCGCAACGTTCACGATTCTCAACTTCCCTGTGGACGACATCGAGGCCGCCGTCGATGAACTGGAGCGGCGCGGCGTGAGCCTTGAGCGCTATCCCGGATTCGACCATGACGGGAAGGGCGTGGTCCGCGTCGGTGACGGCGGCCCTGCGGCGATCGCCTGGTTCACCGACCCCGCCGGGAACGTTCTCTCCGTGCTCCAGGAGCATTGACGATCGGGGCCCGGTCCGGCATTGCTCGGATGTCGCTCTCCGGCTGCGGGAACAGGTCGGGTACCCCACGGTGCCGCAGAGCCGCTGTGGTTCGAGTGGCGCTTTGGGCGGCGGGCACGCGTGCTCGGGGTGGAGCGCGCGTGCCCACCGTGGAAGCGACGCGGGAACTCTGAGCGATCGGCGTCACCGCCCCGGCCGTGACATCGGGGGGCTGACAACTGTTGCGTGATTCATCAATGAATCTCAGCGTTTCTTATCTGTTATCTTGATCGGGTGAAGCTTTCCGAGTGGGCGGCACGCAA
>NZ_JBIAHG010000024.1:0-111615 GCF_042870385.1 Streptomyces sp. NPDC006602
GCGGGTTTTGGAGACCGCTTTCCTCCCTTCATTCGGGGGGCGCGGGGGGGGGGGGGGCGGGGGGGGGGGGCCCGGGGGGGCGCGCCCCCCCCGCGACGAGCGGTCAGGACAGGCCGGAGGCCCAGGAGTAGCCCTTGAGGAACGGGTCCGGCTTGATGGGCTTGCCGGAGTCCCACACCTGCTCGATCAGACCGTCGCTGCCGACCTTGCCGATCCGGGCGGTCTTGTAGATGTGCTGCGAGGCACCGTCCACGGTGACCAGGCCCTCGGGCGCGTCGAAGGTGATGCCGTCGGAGGCGGCCTTCACCTTCTCCGGGTCGAAGGACTTCGCCTTCTCGACCATCGCCTTCCACAGGTAGACCGAGGTGTACGCGGCCTCCATCGGGTCACTGGTCGGCTTGTCCGCGCCGTACTTGGCCTTGTACGCCTTCACGAACGTGGTGTTCGCCGCGCCCGGAGTGGTCTGGTAGTAGTTCCAGGCCGTCAACTGCCCTTCCAGGTACTGCGTCCCGATCGACTTGACCTCCTCCTCGGCGATCGACACCGAGACGACCGGCATGGTCGCGGCGCTCAGGCCGGCGGACTTGTACTCCTTGAAGAAGGCCACGTTCGAGTCGCCGTTGAGGGTGTTGAAGACGGCGTCCGCCTTCGACGCCTTCACCTTGTTGGCGATCGTGCTGAACTCCGTGGAGCCCAGCGGCGCGTAGTCCTCACCGAGGATCGTCATGCCGTTGGCCTTCGCGTACGCCTTGATCTCCTTGTTGGCGGTACGCGGGAAGACGTAGTCGCTGCCGACCAGGTAGAGCTTCTTCTTGCCCTGGCTCTTGAGGTAGTCGAGAGCCGGGATGATCTGCTGGTTGGTGGTCGCGCCCGTGTAGAAGATGTACGGCGACTCCTCCAGGCCCTCGTACTGCACGGGGTAGAAGAGCAGCGACTTGTTCTTCTCGAAGACCGGCTTGACGGCCTTGCGGCTGGCGGAGGTCCAGCAGCCGAAGGTGGCCGCGACCCCGTCCTCCTTGATCAGCTTGGTCGCCTTCTCGGCGAACGTCGGCCAGTCGGAGGCGCCGTCCTCGCTGATCGGCTTGATCTTCTTGCCGAGAACACCGCCCTTGGCGTTGATCTCCGAGATGGCGAGCTGCAGCGAGTTGCGTACGGTCACCTCGCTGATCGCCATCGTGCCGGAGAGCGAGTTGAGCAGGCCGACCTTGACCGTGTCGCCGCTGTCGTCGATCTTCGCGGCCTTGTCGGACGAGTCCGCCGCGTCGGTCTTCGCGCCGCACGCGGAGAGCGCGACGACAGCTGCGAGCGCCGCGGTACCGGCCAGAAGCCGACGCCGGTGAATGCTGGGAACGCTGGACAAAAGAACCTCCTTGTCCCCTGGAGGACACCTGAAAGGGATGGAATCAACTGCCCTTCAGGTGCGGTGGTGGCGCGAGTGTCCAGCTTTCCCTTGTTGGTGTACCGGCTGGTTCCCTGAAGTGCGGTCCACAGCCTCAGGTGAGCCTGTTTCGAGCGCGTTTCGCGAGATGTGCTCGGCTGTATCTTCCGGCTCTCCGCAGGAAACGAAACGGGACACAGAAAAACCTCGGGCCGATTTCCTGACCGGAATTCACACGTCGCCCGAGGCATTCTAATTACTTCCTACGTGAAGTATCTGGGCGGAGTGAGTACATGTCAAGGGCGGGCCGGGTCGAGGTCGAGCTGGGTGAGGACGTCGAAGTCCACGCCGTCGGCCCGGGCCAGGTAGATCCGCTGCCGCACATGGCCGCCGCGCAACCGCAGCAGTCCCCGCGGCCCCTCGTAGGACACCGAGTCGGCGGTCCTGCCGATCGCCGTCACGTCCAGCGTGCGGGCGCGGGCGATGAGCGCGGCGAGCAACAGCACCCCCTCGTAACAGGATTCGCCGAGACTGCCCGCGGCCGGCGCCTGAACGCCGAACCTCCGGGCGTACCGGCCGTGGAAGTCGAGGGTGTCCTGGTTCGCCAGCGAGGTGAAGAACCCCGCGGTGCTGTACAGGTCCGCCGTGGCCGTGGGACCGCTGGCCATCAGCATGTTCTCGTCCATGAGCGTGCTCAGCCGCAGGCACCGCTGGTCGAGCCCGGCGGCGGCGAACGCCCGGTTGAAGCGGACCGCGTCAGAGCCCACCAGGAGCATCAGGACGGCATCCGCCTCCGACTCCTCGATGCGGCGCAGCACCGGGGCGAACTCGTGGGTGCCCAGCGGGAGATAGGCCTGGCCGCAAACGCCGCCCCCGGACTCCCGTGCGTAGGCGCGGGCGGCCCGCGCGGTGCGACGCGGCCACACGTAGTCGTTGCCGACCACGAACCAGCGCCGCACCCTGCGCTCGCCCGCCAACAGGCGCATCGCCGGACGGAGTTGGTCGTCCGGTGTCTCGCTGGTCAGGAAGACGCCCGTGGTGTGCTCGCCGCCCTCGTACAGCGCGGTGTAGACGTACGGCACGCGGTGCGCGATTCGGGGGGCCAGCGCCTGGCGTACCGAGGAGATGTGCCACCCGGTGACGCCCTGGACGACACCCAGCCGCACCAGCGCCTCGACGCGGTCGGCGATCTCCCGCGGTTCGGCGCCGCCGTCGACCGGAAGCAGCCGCAGCTCCTTGCCGAGCACCCCGCCCGCGTGGTTGACCTCCTCCGCGGCCAGCCGCGCGCACAGCTCACAGGCCGGTCCGAAGATCCCCGCCGCGCCCTGCATGGGAAACACCAGTGCCACGCTGATCGCCGAGTCGTCGACTGTGAACCAGTCGAGCGGGTGGGGATCGAGCTCCGGCATGCGGTCATGATTCCGGCTTCGCCCGGTGAACTCCAGTCCGTCTCGTGGACCGGTCGGCGGAGGGGACGGTGGGGGAGGAGCGCGAGAAGGCAGCGATCCTTTGGAGAGCGCCACTTGTACGATGTCTGCACCCCGGGACCGAGGAGAAGGATGCCCACCGCACCTCCGCGCCAGCCCCAGAATCTGATGCAGCTGTTGACGCGGGCCGAACGACTGGCCGCGCGGAGGCTCCAGGCCGTCCTCGACGAGGACGGCTGCTCACTCGATTCCTGGCGGGTACTGGCCCTGCTCGCCGACGGCGGGGGTCACAACATGACGGCGGTGGCCGAAGCGGTGTTCCTGCCGCCGCCGACGCTCACCAAGCTGGTCGACCACCTCGTCGACCAGAACCTCGTCTTCCGGCGGGTCGACCCCCTCGACCGCCGTCGCATACTCGCCCACCTCACCCCGCGCGGCCAGAGTTACTGGGGGCGGATCAACCGTGAGGTGCGCGAACACTGGCCGGTGCTGAACGACAGCGACGACGAACTGCTGCGCGGCCTGCTGGAGCGGCTCGTCGACACCCTCGAAGGGGCGTCGGCGGAGCCCGCTCGCTGATCACGCTTTGGCACCTATCGATTACGTACGGTAGTTCATACATGCCGGGAATCACGCCTGCACCCAAATGGTTGGTCTATACACCTGATATGGTTGGCCTATACACCTGATACCAGCAGCGAGGCACCGTGAACCAGCCCAGCCCCGAGCAGCCCGCCGACATCGTGGCCCGCCTGCGCGCCACCTTCAGCACCGGCCGCACCAAGTCCGTCGAGTGGCGTACGACCCAGCTGCGCCGCCTGCGCGAGATGCTCACGGAGAACGGCGCGGACCTGGCCGCCGCTCTCCACGCGGACCTGGGCAAGAGCTCCACCGAGGCCCACCGCACCGAGATCGACTTCACCGTCCGCGAGATCGATCATACCTTGGAGCACCTCGCCGACTGGCTGCGTCCCGAGCCGGCCCCGGTCCCGGCGCACCTCGGCGCCGACGCGACGGCCTGGACGCAGTACGACGCCCTCGGCGTCGTCCTCGTCATCGCCCCGTGGAACTATCCGGCCCAGCTTCTGCTCGCCCCTGTGGTCGGCGCCCTGGCCTCCGGCAACGCGGTGGTCGCCAAGCCGAGCGAGATGGCCCCCGCCACCTCCGCCGCCCTGGCCCGGCTGCTGCCCGCCTACCTCGACACCGACGCCGTCGCCGTCGTCGAGGGCGGCATCCCCGAGACCACGGCCCTGCTGGCCGAGCGCTTCGACCACATCTTCTACACCGGCAACGGCACGGTCGGCCGCATCGTGATGCGCGCCGCCGCCGAGCACCTGACCCCGGTCACCCTCGAACTCGGCGGCAAGTCCCCGGCGTTCGTCGACCGCGACACCGACCTGCGGGTCGTCGCTGATCGGCTGGCCCGAGGCAGGTTCCTCAACGCCGGGCAGACCTGTGTCGCGCCCGACTACGTCCTGACCGACCCGGCCACCGCCGCCGCCCTGGAACCGGAGCTCGTCCGGGCCGTCGAGGCGCTGTACGGCACCGACCCGGCGGATTCCGGCGAGTACGGCCGGATCGTCAACGAACGGCACTTCGACCGCCTGTCCGGCCTGCTCGACTCGGGCCGGGTGGTCGCCGGCGGCGTCGGTGACCGTACGACGAAGTACCTCGCGCCCACCGTCCTCGCCGACGTCGACCCCAAGTCGCCCGTCATGGAGGAGGAGATCTTCGGCCCGATTCTGCCCATCGTCACGGTCTCCGGCCTCGACGAGGCGATCGACTTCATCAACGACCGCGACAAGCCCCTTGCGCTGTACGTCTTCTCGGAGTCCGACCGGACGCGGCGCCGGATCGCCGACGAGACCTCGTCCGGCGGCCTCGGGTACGGCCTGCCGCTCGCCCATCTCACGGTCTCTGACCTGCCGTTCGGCGGCGTGGGGGACAGCGGCATGGGCAACTACCACGGCCGCTACTCGATCGAGACGTTCAGCCACCGCAAGGCGGTGCTGAGCAAGCCGCTCAGCTGAGACGGTGAAGGTCCGGGCCCGCCGCTTCTGTGCCGGCGGCGGGCCGGTGACCGCGGACCGCCCATGCGCGGGCCTTGAGCTCGATCGTTCCGTCCGGACCGGTTGGCACCGCCTCCCGCAGGGTCTCCCGCAGCAGGGCTCGTACGTCCGGTGACAGCGCTGCCGCGTAACCCGGAGCCGGGCCTTGGCCTGCCAGGAACGGGTCCCACAGATCGGCGAACCCGGCGAAGCGGGTCGGGACCTCGATCGGGGTGGCGGTCGTCTCCACCAGTCCTGCCTCGGTCCACAGCTCCCGCAGCGGCTCAGGGCGGCACAGCGGGAACCGGACACCCTCGTCCAGCGCCCTGGCCGACGGATCCACCGCGATCGCGGCATCCCAGAAGTGGCGTAGGAACTCCATGCCTCCGGCGTAGTCCCACACATACGCGGCGACCAGCCCACCCGGCCGCACCGCCCGGCCGCCTCGGCCACCGCGATGCCCGGCTCGGGCAGGAAGTTCAGAACCAGCCCGCTGACGGCCACGTCGAGAACGGCGTTGGGCACGGGCAGCGACTGTGCGTCCGCCAGGGCGAAGCGCGCCGGTGCGCGGACGGAAGTACGGGCCGTGGCCACGAACCCGGGGGACCGCTCCAACCCCAGCAGCGTCCGGGGGCGGCAGTGGGTGGCTACCGCCTGGGTCAACGCCCCCGAGCCGCAGCCCACGTCCAGCCAGCGCAGACCGGCCTCGCAGCCGAGCCAGGACACGAACCGGGCCGCGACGGGCCGGCTCCACCGGCCCATGTACCGCTCATAGGCATCGCCGGCCGCCCACACGTCGACATGCTGCTCGCTCATCTCCTCACCTTCTCCGACCAACTCCCCACTCCGGGCGAGTTGACTGGTCTACACCCTTGACTGGTACAGACCATAGGAGTTGAGTGTGCCACCACCACCCCCCACCACGGCCGCGCCCACGCCGTCGCCGGTCAGTCCGGCACGTGCGCACAAGGCCTGGCTACGCCCTGCCCTTGTCCGGGTGCGGCCGTGCTCCGCAAAGGAGTTGATCCTGTGTCGAGACGCCGTATCTCCGCCGTGGTCACCGCTCTCGCCCTCGGCGCCGCCGTGCCGGTCCTGCTGCCGGCGGCTCCCGCCTCCGCCGCCGCGTGCTCCAGCTACCCGGGCTGGGTCGCCGGAAGGTCGTACGTCACCGGCAACATCGTGCGCTACACCGACGGCAAGGCCTACATCGCCGAACACGACAACCCGGGCTACGACCCGACCATCAGCACCTGGTACTGGGAGCCCTACGCCTGCGACGGCGGATCCACGCCCGTCGGCACCTTCGTGGTGAGCGAGGCGCAGTTCAACCAGATGTTCCCGAGCCGGAACGCGTTCTACACGTACAGCGGTCTGACCGCCGCCCTCAGCGCCTACCCCGGCTTCGCCAACACCGGCAGTGACACCGTGAAGAAGCAGGAGGCGGCGGCCTTCCTCGCCAACGCCAGCCACGAGACCGGCGGGTTGGTGTACGTGGTCGAGCAGAACACCGCCAACTATCCGCACTACTGCGACTGGAGCCAGCCGTACGGTTGTCCGGCCGGGCAGGCGGCGTACTACGGACGCGGCCCGATCCAGCTCAGCTGGAACTTCAACTACAAGGCCGCGGGTGACGCACTCGGCATCGACCTCCTCAACAATCCCTGGCTGGTGCAGAACGACGCGGCCGTCGCCTGGAAGACGGCCCTGTGGTACTGGAACACCCAGAGCGGACCCGGCACCATGACCCCGCACAACGCCATGGTGAACTCCGCCGGCTTCGGCCAGACGATCCGCAGCATCAACGGCTCCCTGGAGTGCGACGGCAAGAACCCGGCGCAGGTGCAGAGCCGGGTGACCAAGTACCAGCAGTTCGCCCAGATTCTCGGGGTCTCGCCGGGCGGCAATCTGTACTGCTGAGGGGTCGGACAGGAGTTCGTCAGGTGCGTGACGCGACGTGCCGGACGTGTGTCAGACTCCGCCGATGACCTCCGAAACGATCACCGCGGACGTCGCGGGCACCTGGAAACTCGGCGACCTCACCGTCAACCGCGTCGGCTTCGGCGCGATGCGGCTGACGGGCAGCGCGGCCTTCCACCACGGGACGCCGAGTGACCGGGAACGCTCGATCGCCGTACTGCGCAAGGCGGTCGAGCTCGGTGTGAACCACATCGACACGGCCGCCTTCTACTTCTCCACCCTGCGCTCCGCCAACGAACTCATCAACAGCGCGTTGTCGCCGTACGGCGACGACCTGGTCATCGTTGCCAAGGTCGGCCCTTTCCGCGATTACTCGGGGGAGTGGGGCACCCCGGCCCGCCCGCACGACCTGCGCGGACATGTCCAGGAGAACCTGCGCCAACTCGGCCGCGACCACCTCGACGTCGTCAACCTCCGCCGTATGGGACAGGACTCGATCGCCGAGCACTTCGAGGCCCTCGCCGAACTGCGCGAGGAGGGCCTGATACGTCACCTCGGCATCTCCGGCGTCGAGCCCCGGCACCTGGCGGAGGCGCAGGCCATCGCGCCGGTGGTGTGCGTGCAGAACCGGTTCGGGCTCGACTCGCACAACCCCGCCACCGACGAAGTCCTGCGCCTGTGCGGCGAACAGGGCATCGCCTTCGTGCCGTTCTTCGCCGTCGCGGGCGACGCCGGCTCCACGGGTGCCACCACCCACCATGACGACGAGGTGCACGCCATCGCGCGGGCCCACGAGGCGAGCCCCGCCCAGGTCCGCATCGCCTGGACCCTGCACCAGGGGCCACACGTCCTGGCCATCCCCGGCACCGGCAATCCCGGCCACCTGACGGAGAACGTGGCCGCGGGCGCCCTGCGCCTCACCGACGAGGAACTGGCCACACTCAACGCCCTGCACCAGAATGCCGGTTGAGGGGAGCGATCGGGCTCAGACGGCCCACACGCCGTCACGCATCAGATGCCGCCCGCGCAACTCGTGCTCCCCGTGCCAGGCCTGCACGGCGCGCGGCAGGATGCGGAAGAACCCGTACGACGCGCTGTCCCGGCGTGGATCCCAGCCCGTCTTCGCCGCGAACGCGTCGGCAGCCGAGTCCGGCACGTCCTGCCCCTCGAACGACCGCACCTCCCCGTCGAGAAGGACGACATCCTGGGTGTCCCCGAACGCCAACCGAGCCCGGCGGCCGTCGCGGAGATTGCGTCCCGTGGGATTGGTCGGCCGCGTCGATACCCACACGGCCTCGCCGTCCCAGACGAACCACAGCGCGACCAGACACGGCAGCCCGGCGGAGTCGGCCGACGCCACCCAAACGTCCAACTCCCGTTCCAGACGGGCCAGTACGTCACGCTTGCGCTGCTCGGCGGTACGGGGCGGCTCGGTGATCTTCATGCCGGGGACGCTACCCGTCCGCCCCTCTCGCCGCCTCGGGCCGGAGACCTAGGTCGCTCTGCGGATCTTGCCGGAATGGCCGCCCGCTCGGTGCCGTGCAGGTGGCAGAGTGTGAAGGCCCGCATCCGATCAAAGGAAAGAGACCCTTCGGCATGGCCGTCATCCACCACACCACCCTCAAGCCGACCAAGCTTGAACTGCTCACCGCCTGGCTCCCCACCTGCCCCTGGTACTCCGGCGGCCCCGGCGAACCGGAGCTGACCAAGGCCGGCGGGTTCCGGCTGGACGACCCGGAGGGTGAGGTCGGCATCGAGTTCATGGCGGCCACCGACACCTCCGGCACCCACCCGGTCACCTACCTCGTGCCGCTCACCTATCGTGGCGCCCCGCTCGACGGCGCGGAGCACGCCCTCGTCGGCACCATGGAGCACGGGGTGCTGGGACAGCGCTGGGCTTACGACGGCTGCCACGACCCGGTGCTGGTGGCCCAGTTGCTCGCCCTGATCGAGGGTCGTGCGCAGGCCCAGGCGCAGAGCATCAACGACACCCCCGACCGGGACGTCATCCGCTCCTACGCGGGTGACGCCCCCGCCCCTTCCGCCGCGCTCACGGTCGCCGACACCGAAGCGGGCACCGAGCTGTCCCTCCCGGAGGGCGCGACGCTCCGCCTGCCCCGGGTCCTGCGCCCCGCCCCGGACGACGTGGCCCTTCCGCCGCACGGCGCGATCGGCCACATCGCCGCTCCTTGGAACACGCCGGACGGCACACGTGCCCAGGGGCTGTTCTCCGTCCTGCACCCGTAGGGGCGGTTCAGCCCAGCTGTTCGTGCAGGAAGGGCACGGTGCGCTGCCAGGCGCGGGCGGCCGACTCGGGGTGGTGGACGGGGCGGCCGTCGTTGAAGAAGGCGTGGTCGGCAGGGTAGCGGTGGAAGGCCGGGGTGATCCCCGACTGCTGCCGGACGGCCTCGGCCAGCCCGTCGACGGTCTCGGCCGGGATGCTCTGGTCGAGTTCGCCGAAGTGCCCGAGGACCTGCGCCTTGAGCCCCGTGAAGTCGGGCAACTCGCCCTGGATGACGCCGTAGAACGGCACGGCGGCGCTCACCCGCGGGTCGGCGGCGGCCAGGTACAGCACGAAGCCGCCGCCCATGCAGAAACCGACCGCGCCGACCGTGTCCGAGGTGACCTCGGGCAGTGACAGCAGATGGTCGACGGCGCCGGACAGCAGCTCGACACCGCGTGACACCGGCAGGCCTGCATCATCCGCAAAGCCTCCTGGCTCTCGTGGGCCACATCGCCCCCGTATCGGGGGCGAGCGCGACGAACCGTTCCTAAAGACTGAGCGGGAGTGAGTCCTGTTGCCAGGATTCATGCTCAGCCGAACGCCCCGAACGGTGTTGGGCGTTCTGGTTGCCCGCGTTCGCTCCGCGGTCCGGTGACACGGATCGTGTCCGTGGTCCGGGGATGCGGGGGCGGGTTTCCTCACGCCCACGGGTTCCCGATCCGGCCTGGACGGTCCGATGCCCACGACGATCGCTCTGGTCGTCGTGGGGCGGTGTCGTCCGTCGCCGGATCGGGTGCCCTTGGGCGCGCCGTCCGATCGCCACGGCGGCCGTGTCGTGGCGAGTGGTCTTCCTGTTGCCGTGATTGAGGGGCTTCTGCCAGTGCTGGGCGCCCCAGCGGCTGGTGTAGGCCGGGTCCACCGCGATGATGGCGATGCCGGTCTGGTCGGCCATGGAGGTCAGGCGGGCGCGGAGTCTGCCGGTGGGCATCCCGGAGATCAACTGCCTGAACCGGCGTTTGCGGCCGTGTTTCTCGCGGGTCTTCTCCGCCGTGAAGTCCAGGTCCTCGACAGCGATGGCCTTCACTCCGCAGGCCTTGGCCCAGTGCAGCAGCCGGGTGAGGGCGTGGCGGACCTGGGCGTCACGGTGCTGGGTGTTGCCGGAGAGGTCGAAGAAGAACCGGCGCGGGTTCCCGATCGGGTTGCCGTGGGTGTCGAGGCGCCAGGCGGCGAGGTGATCGGCATTCGTGTCGACGCCGATCACGCCCTGCGCGAGGGCGGCGGCCAGGGGGATGGTCTTCGACACCGGGATCTGCCAGGACGCGGTGAGGTACCAGCGGCCACGGGCCACGTCCCAGTTGATGCGGTAGGCCACCGCCCGGTTCGCCGCCACCCGGTCCGCCCACTCCTGCCCCCGGTGCGGGAAGGCGACCTGGCAGGCCAGGACGTACCGGCCATGTGTCGCGTTGGCCAGCTCGGCGAGCGGGGCCGGGAGCTTGATGCTGACCTCGCCGTCCGGGCTGACGCGGAGGGTCTCGTTGCCGTACCTCTTGCCGGATTCGCCGTCGGCCTGCAGGAACCAGCGTGACGCTTCCCACCGCCGGCGCCACTGGGTCTCGGTGAGCTGCGCTGCGGGCAGGTGGTGCCGGGTGCGTGCCAGACCCTTGCCGCCCCGTACGACGTGGACGGTCCCGGCCTCGCGGTCGGCGCGCTCGCGCTCCAGCCGGTCCTCCAGGACGTGCAGGCGGCGGGACTTGGCGTGCCACTCCTGCCTGCTGCGGTAGCCGCCCGGCGCCTTCTTCGAGCCCTTCTCGCCGACCGGCAGGGACAGCCGGTGCGCGGTGGTGCGGATCCCAGCCTCCAGGGACTGGATGTGGGCGAGCTGGCCACGGCGGGCGAGCGCCCACTGGTCGTGGCTGGCCTTGGTGATCGAACCGGCCCAGCGGGACGACGACACCGGCGTCAGGCCCCGCTTACGGGCAGCCCACGTTTCCGCGGAGTGCTCCAGCCCATCCGCGCACCGCGCCCTCAGATCACCGGAGGCGAGCGAGCCGAGGTGCGCGCCCACCAGCGCGAGGACCTTCTCATCGGCGGGCGCGAGCTGCTTCAGCCGGGTGCGGACCGCCACACCCGTGGGACCGGGCACGACAAACGACTCCGCAAGCTCACGCAACCCGCCCACCCCACACCCCCCATACAGCCCCTCGAAAAGCCGGTCATCACACCCAACGAGCACCACCCGAAAAGGTCACACATTTGACAGGCGAACTCTGATTCCCATCCCGGGACAGCAACACCCAGCCGCCGACCGGGAGCCTCAGCACTCACTCACACAGGCCAGAACGCACTCGTGCTCAGTCAGACCCCAGCAGTTTCCAACCCCTTGCGCGCGAGCCGGTCGGCGACGTCGGCGATGTGGTCGGTCAGGCCCCACCACTCCTGGATGACGATGACGCCCGGCCCGCGCCCGGACGGCGGCAGCGCCAGATAGCCGTGCGCGGTGCTCCCGCCACTGGGGAAGGTGACGTTCTGGTGGGCCGGGGCACCGGTCGGCTTCGGCAGTTCGGTCATGATGCTCGACTCCTGTGCGGCAGTACGGGACGGGGTCGAGCCCCTGGACGTGATCTCCAGCCTGTCACGGACCGATCGGGCCGCATCGACGCCCCCTCCCGGCTGACTGGCGGCCGTGAAGTTTTACGTATAACCTCTCCCGTCAATCACCCGTCCCGAAAGGCCCCGATGAGACGCGTCGCCCTGGTCACCCTCGTCGTCGACGACTACGACGAGGCGATCCGCTTCTACACCGAGGCCCTCGGTTTCCGGCTCGTCGAGGACGCCCCGCGCCCCGACGGCTCCCGCTGGGTCGTCGTCCGGCCCGGCCCGCAGGAGGCCGGAGCGGATCTCCTGCTGGCCAGGGCCAAGGGCGACTCGCAGCAGAGCCGGGTGGGCGACCAGACCGGCGGGCGGGTCGGCTTCTTCCTGCACACCGACGACTTCGCCCGCGACCACGCCCGCATGCTCGCGGCGGGCGTGATCTTCCTGGAGGCGCCGCGCCACGAGCCCTACGGCTCGGTCGCCGTCTTCCAGGACCTGTACGGAAACCGCTGGGACCTGCTCCAGCCGGCCACCACTGCCTGAGCCCGAGAAAGACACCACGCACATGACCGCGCCCCGCATCGACACCGAGACCCTCCGCCGGCTGCCCAAGGCCGTGCTGCACGACCACCTCGACGGCGGCCTGCGCCCCGCCACCCTGGTGGAGCTGGCGGACGCGGTCGGCCACACCCTGCCCACCACCGACCCGGACGCGCTGGCCGCCTGGTACGTCGAAGCCGCCAACTCCGGTGACCTGGTCCGCTACATAGCCACCTTCGAGCACACCCTCGCCGTGCTGCAGTCCCGCGAGGGCCTGCTGCGAACCGCCGAGGAGTACGTCCTCGACCTCGCCGCCGACGGCGTGATCTACGGCGAGGTGCGCTACGCCCCCGAGCTGATGGTCAACGGCGGGCTGGCGCTGCCCGAGGTCGTCGAGGCCGTCCAGGAGGGCCTGGCGGCGGGCATGGCGAAGGCGGCGGCCGCGGGCACGCCGGTCCGGGTCGGCACCCTGCTGTGCGGGATGCGGATGTTCGACCGCACCAGGGAGACCGCCGACCTGGCCGTCGCCTTCCGCGACGCGGGCGTCGTCGGCTTCGACATCGCCGGCGCCGAGGACGGCTTCCCGCCCGCCGACCACCTGGCCGCCTTCGAGCACCTGCGCCGGGAGAGCGTCCCGTTCACCATCCACGCCGGCGAGGCACACGGTCTGCCCAGCATCCACCAGGCCCTGCAGGTGTGCGGCGCCGAGCGCATCGGCCACGGCGTCCGCATCACCGACGACATCGTGGACGGCAAGCTCGGCCGACTGGCCGGCTGGGTGCGCGACCGCCGTATCGCCCTGGAGATGTGCCCGACCTCCAACCTCCAGACCGGCGCGTCCACCTCGATCGCCGAGCACCCGATCACCGAACTGAAGAACCTCGTGCTTCCGGGTCACCGTCAACACCGACAACCGTCTGGTGTCGGGCACGACCATGACCCGAGAGTTGTCCCTGCTGGTCGAGGAGGCCGGCTGGACGGTCGAGGACCTGCGCACGGTCACGGTGAACGCCCTGAAGAGCGCGTTCCTCCCGTTCGACGAGCGCCGGGCCCTGATCGAGGACGTCGTCCTGCCGGGCTACGAGGCCGCGCTCTGAAGCAGCCCCCGGAGGTAGGCGGCCTGTCCGACGTGCTGCAGATCGTCGGACAGGACGCTGACCAGCCGTACGGCCAGGGTGACCGGCGGATCCCAGCGTTCGTCCACGATGCGCTCGAAGTCCTTGGCGGCCAGCCCGCGCAGGTACTCGAGGGTCTGCTCGTGCACGGCGTCGTAGTACCCGGTCAGCAGGTCGGCGGAGTCGACCCGCACCCTGGCGACCTTCGCCGGGCTGTGCCCGTAGCCGGTGTCCCCGCGGGGGAGGTCGAGTCCGAAGCGCTTCTCCCAGCCCTGTGACAACCAGACCTGGTCGAGCCCTGAGGCGTCGGCCACATGGTCGTCCTGGACCCGGGTGAGGTGCCAGACCAGCCACGCGACGGAGTTGGCGTCGGGGGCGGGTCGGGCGTGGAGGTCGTCGGGGCCGAGGCCCTCGACGGCGGCGTGGACTTCTTCCTGGATGCGGCTGTACGCGTCGATGAGGATGTCCTTGGCATGCATACGCTCCACCATCGCGCATCCGCGTCCGTCACGCGCCCTCTGTCTCCAGAAGGGTCATCAGTGCCCGCGCCGCCGGACTGGCCGCCTCCGGCGGCGGCAGCAGCGCGACCGTCTCGTACACCGCCTCGTCGGTGCCCTTCAGCGCGAGGACGGTGAGTTCCTCCCGCTTGTGCCGGAAGTGCCGCGGCACGACGGCGATGCCCAGGTTCTCGTCCACCAGGTCGAGCAGACTGTGCACGTCGTTCACCTCCAGGGACACCGTCCGCCGTACGCCCGCCGCGGCGAACGCGGCGTCGGTGATCCGGCGCGGCCCCCAGTCCGGGTGGAAGTCGACGAAGACCTCGCCGCCGATCTCGTCCGGCGTCACCGCCGCGCCCACGGTCGCGAGCCGGTGGCTGGGATGGCACAGCACCGTCATCGGCTCACTGGTCAGCGGAACGGAACGCAGCTGGTCGGAGTCGGCCTGGGTACGGACCGCGAACGCCAGGTCGAGCCGGCCCGCGCCGACCTCCTCGGCGAGGGCGCCCGCACCCGCCTGCCGCAGCCGGATCTCCACATCCGGATGCAGCCGCCGGAACGCGGCCAGCAGCCTCGCCACCTGCACGCCCGCGATGCACTGCTCGGTGCCCAGCGCCAGCGTGCCGCGCAGCACGCCCTGCACGGCGGCGACGGCCTCGTGCGCGGACCGCACCTGCGCCAGGATCCGCTCGGCCTCTGAGAGCAGCGCCCGCCCGGCCTCGGTGAGCGTCACCCGGCGGGTCGTCCGGACGAACAGCGGGGTCCCCAGCTCCCGCTCCAGAGCGCGAATGGAGGCGGACAGGCCGGACTGGGATACCAACAGCCGTTCGGCGGCCCGGGTGAAGTGCTGGTCCTCGGCGACCGCCACGAAGTGCTGAAGATGGCGCAGTTCCATGATTGAGAAGCTTATCCGCTGAATTCCATCGGATTCTTCTGTTGGACCACTGACCCCAGGTCGCGAAAGAGTGGGCAGCGGTTCTCAGGGAACCTGGTTCCACCATGCCAACCCTTCTGGAGTCGCGTTGTACACCGCACACCCCGACCGCTACGCGGACATGCCCTACCGGCGCACCGGACGCAGTGGCCTGAAGCTTCCCGCGCTGTCGCTCGGCCTGTGGCACAACTTCGGCCCCGCGGACCGCACGGTCGAGACGCAGCGCGCCATCCTGCGCCGCGCCTTCGACCTCGGCGTCACCCACTTCGACCTGGCCAACAACTACGGCCCGCCCCCCGGCGCGGCCGAGTCCGCGTTCGGCGAGGCACTGAAGGACGACTTCGCGCCGTACCGCGACGAGCTGGTCATCTCGACCAAGGCCGGCTATCTGATGTGGCCCGGCCCGTACGGCGAGTGGGGTTCGCGCAAGTACGTGCTGTCCTCGCTCGACCAGAGCCTGAAGCGGATGGGCCTCGACTACGTCGACATCTTCTACTCGCACCGCCCGGACCCGGAGACTCCCCTGGAGGAGACGATGGGCGCCCTGCACTCGGCGGTCCAGCAGGGCAAGGCGCTGTACGTCGGCATCTCCAACTACTCCGCGGAGCAGACCCGTCAGGCCGCCCGCATCCTGGGCGAGCTGGGCACCCCCCTCCTCATCCACCAGCCGCGCTACTCGATGCTCGACCGCCGCCCGGAGGACGAGGGCCTGCTGGACGCGCTGGACGAGCTCCAGGTCGGTTCCATCGTCTTCTCCCCGCTGGAGCAGGGCCTGCTGACCGGCCGCTACCTCGACGGCATCCCCGAGGACTCGCGGGCGGCCAGCGACAGCCCGTTCCTGAACTCGGACGCGCTCACCGAGGACCTGGTGGGCCGGCTGCGCGCCCTCGACGACATCGCCAAGTCCCGCGGCCAGTCCCTCGCCCAGCTGGCGCTGGCCTGGGTGCTGCGCGGCGGCCGGGTGACCTCCGCCCTGGTCGGCGCGAGCAGCCCGCAGCAGCTGGAGGACAGCGTCGGCGCCCTCGCCAACCTGGACTTCGACGCGGACGAGCTGGCCCGCATCGACGCGGTGATCAAGCCGTAATCCGCTCCTCGAGCCGCACGGTCACGGTGTCGCCCTCCGCCTTCCCGATCGCCTTGCGCAGCTCGGCCTTCACGGGCAGCTTGTGGGTGCCGTCGCCCAGGGCCATGAAGGAGCTGCGGAAGGGGTGCCCGTCGATCGTGCCGCGCACCTTGACCAGCCCTCGGGTGCCGAAGAACGCGACGGACTCGGGCCAGACCAGATAGGTCCAGCCGCCCTTCTGCGGGCTCTTGCGCAGCACGGCGGTGAATTCCGCGTCCAGTTTTCCGGTCGTACCCATGATGTTCTCCGCTCCCGGTGGTTCTCCTTCTCAAGAGACCGCCGGGAGCGGAGAAACTCATCGCTGACCGGTCCCTCAGGCCCCGGCGGGCACCCGGTCCAGGAAGCCGAGCACGGTTGTGATCCGGCCGTCGGCGTCCAGTGTGATCACGTCGGAGCCGGCCACGGGCGCCGAGCCGTCGCTCTCGCTCACCAGCTCCCAGGAGAAGCGCGCCGTGTCGTGGTGGCCGTCCACCGCGCCGGTGAGCCGGAAGGCGAAGCCCGGGAACTGCTCGTGGGTGCCTGCGATGACGGCCGCGACCTGTTCGTGGCCGCCGACATCGCTGAACGGGTCGGTGTAAGTGCCGTCCGCGGCCCAGGCGGCGGCGACCGCTTTGTTCCGCGCCTCGGTCTCCCGGGCGTTCCAGGCCTCGAAGTAGCGGGCGACGGCACTCTCGTAACGGTCGGAGTTCGCGGGCATGGGTGATCAGCCTCCATCGAGGACGTATCTGCTGGTCGGAACCCGGATCCGCGGGTGGCGGCCCGGTACCGAAACCATGCACCGGAGCGATCCCGACGGTCGATTACCCCTCAGGTAATGACGGCGTCCGCATGTACTCGTCATATTTCGGCCATGCTGGAAGGTGAATATGCCAGGAGACTGGCCAAAAAGTCGTGGTGACAGTGTTTCAGTAGTGAACATACTCGACTGTTAGGACTTCACATCCAGCGAAGCTCCCGTCACGCACAGCACATGAGCCGCATGGAAAGCGAGGTCCGGCCGACAGCCTGACGAAGCAGCGGGGGAGTGGATCGTGCACGACGAATTCCTGTGCCATGTCACGGGGTACGGCACTTGCGGCGGCCGGCGCATCGGTGTGCCGCTCGGAACCTACCGGGCCCCCACCCTCGCCCTCGCCCTGTGGTGGCTGCGCGACCGCGCCGCCTGGATCGCCGAGCGCCTCGACCCCCAGCCGGAGTCCGAGCACTTACCGGCGGGTGCGCTCGTCCCGGTGGCGGACACGGTGCTCGACGTGCCCGCCGTGCTCCGGTCCTGGTGCGGGGACCCCGACCGACAGGCGCTGGTCGCCGACGAGTTGGCCGCGGGACGGCTGGTGCGGATCGCCGCCAGCGACGACACCACCGAGTACGAACTGCTGGCCGAGTCCGTGGACGCCCTGCGGATGCAGCGGACCGCCTCGACGCTGTTCACGCCCGTGGCCTGACCGGCGACGCCGGGCAGATGTCCGTACTAATCGGTAGAATTCCGGTATGGCGGAGCGGCCGGTGGCACCAACGGCGCCCGAACTCGTGGTGGAGACCGACACCGGCTCCACGGTGATGAGTCCGGGCCACGACTACCACGTCGGTCGCGATCCCTTGTGCGACATCGTCATCGACGACGCCCGGGTCTCCTGGCACCACGCGGTGCTGCGGCCCGAGGACGGCCACTGGACCCTCGAGGACGAGAACAGCACCAACGGCACGTACGCCGACGGCCGCCGCGTCCACGAGTGGGGCGTCGGCCCCGGCAGCGTCATCCGCTTCGGCAGCCCCGCCGACGGACCGTGCGCCGTCCTGGCCGGCCTCCCGCCCCCGGCGCCGGAGCGTCCTTCGGCCGTCTCGATGCCCAAGCTGACCGGCACCTTCCGGCAGCCGACCAGCGTACGGCCGCTGCCCACCCGCACGGTGCGCATCGGCCGCGCCGAGGACAACGACCTGGTCATCGACGACCTGGTCGTCTCCCGCCGGCACGCCGAGCTGCGCGCCCTGCCGAACGGGCCGTACGAGATCGTCGACCTGGGCAGCCACAACGGCACGTTCCTCAACGGCCTGGCCATCACGCGCGCCCTCGTCCGGCCCGGCGACATCATAGGCATCGGCCACTCGGCGTTCAGCCTGGTCGGCGACCAACTGCAGGAGTATGTCGACACCGGCGAGGTCTCCCTCGACGTGCAGGACCTCACGGTCGCCGTCGACCGCGGCCGCAAGACCCTCCTCGACCATGTGTCGTTCCCGGTGGGGGAGAAGTGCCTGCTCGCGGTCGTCGGCCCGAGCGGCGCCGGGAAGTCCACGCTCCTCAACGCCCTGACCGGCCAGCGCCCCGCCGACCACGGCACCGTCCTGTACGACGGCCGCGACCTCTACCGCGACTACGCCGAACTGCGCCAGCGCATCGGCCTGGTCCCGCAGGACGACATCCTGCACGCCCAGCTGACCGTCCACAGCGCCCTGTCCTACGCCGCCGAACTGCGCTTCCCGCAGGACACCGCCAAGGCCGAGCGCCGGGCCAGGGTCGACGAGGTCATCCGGGAACTCGGCCTTCAGGAGCGCGCCGGGCAGCCCGTGCACAGCCTGTCCGGCGGCCAGCGCAAGCGGGTCAGCGTGGCCCTGGAGCTGCTGACCAAGCCGTCCCTGCTGTTCCTCGACGAGCCGACCTCGGGCCTGGACCCCGGCATGGACCGCTCGGTGATGCACATGCTGCGCGGCCTCGCCGACGACGGCCGTACCGTCATCGTGGTCACGCACAGCGTCCTCAGCCTCGACGTCTGCGACCGGCTCCTCGTGCTCGCGCCGGGCGGGAAGATCGCGTATTACGGCCCACCAGAGGACGCCCTCGCCTTCTTCGGCTTCGCCCAGTGGCCGGAGGCCTTCGAGGCCTTCGAACGGGACCGCGACCGCGACTGGGCGGGCGAGTTCCACACCTCGCCCTCCCGGCGCCAGTACGTCCTGGACGCCAGCGCGCAGCCCCGGCGGCCCCGCGAGGGCCCGGTCCTCATCACACCCCCGGCCAGACCGCGCAGCCGCGGCGCCCAGCTCGGCACCCTCGTGCGCCGGTACGCGGCCGCCCTCAGCGCCGACCGCACCTTCCTCGCCATCATGATCGCGCTGCCGTTCGTGATGGGCGCCATGGGCCGGGCCCTGGCCGGCAGCAAGCTGACCCAGGAAACGGCGATGAACGCCCTGCTCATCCTGTGTGTCGGCGGAGTCCTCACCGGCGCGGCCAACGCCGTGCGCGAACTCGTCAAGGAGCGGGTGATCTACCAGCGGGAGCGGGCCGTGGGCCTGTCCAGATCGGCGTACCTGATGTCCAAGGTCGTCGTCCTCGGCACCATCACCGTGCTGCAGGCCGTGGTGCTGACCCTGGTCGCCCTGCTCGGCGTCGACCTCAACGCGCCAGGCGGAGAAGGCGTGTTGATGCCGCCCCTTGCCGAAATCACCGTCGCGGTCGCCCTGCTGGCGTTCACCGCGATGATGCTCGGCCTGCTGGTCTCCGCGCTGGTGCGCAAGGAAGAGGTGACGATGCCGCTGCTCGTACTGCTCGCCATCGTCCAAGTGGTCTTCTGCGGCGCCCTGCTGAAGCTCGACGGCGTGCCGGGCCTGGAACAGCTGGCGTGGCTGGTGCCCTCGCGGTGGGCGCTCGGCGCGATGGCCGGCACCGTCGGCCTGGCCCGGATCGTGCCCGGCGAGCTGACCGGCGACCCGTTGTTCAAACACTCGGCCGGGGTGTGGCTGCTGAACATCGCCATGCTGATCGTGCTGTCGGCGGTCTTCGGATACCTCGTCGCCCGGCTGCTGCGCCGGCACGAACCCGCCGTGATGCGGAAGTAGGGGGCCGCGATGACGACCCCCGGCTTCCGGCCCACCCACGTCGTCCCCCAGAACGGGATGCCCGCCTGGGAGGCCCCGGACCCCGCCCGGCCGACCGTGCCCCTCGACGCGCTCCTGCCGGTCCAGCTCGTCGAACGACGCGGCGACTGGGGCCACGTCCTGTGCGCCAACGGCTGGTCCGCCTGGGTCGACGGCCGCCACCTGGTCGCCGTACCCCAGGACCCGCCGCTCGCCGACGGTTCCCTCACCCGCACCGCCGACCCCCGACCCCTGCTCACCCGCGCCGAACGGACGCTGGCCCGCTACCGGGCCGCCGTCGAGGAACTGGCGGCCGGCGGCCTGGAGGGCGAGGCCTTCCGCGTGCGGACGCGGGGACTGCGGCTCGGCGTCGTCGTGGACGGGGAGTCGATGTGGCTCTACGACGCCGAGGAGGGCAGGTGGGCGTACACGGACGGCACGAGGCTGAGCACCTACGTCACGGACGACGGGCCCCGCGCCGCCGCCGCGGATCCCGGGCACGCCCCCACCCAGGTCGTGACGCCCGATGGCACGTGAGGCGAGCTTCTTCTCCGGCCGGCCCTCCGAGCTGGTCGGCAAGCAGGTCGCGGGCTACCGTCTCGAGCACGAGATCGGCCGCGGCGGTATGGCCGTCGTCTACCGCGCCCGGGACCTGCGCCTGGACCGGACCGTCGCCCTCAAGCTGCTCGCCCCCGAACTCGCCCGCAACGACACCTTCCGCCGCCGCTTCACCCACGAGTCCCATGTGGCCGCCGCGATCGACCACCCGAACATCGTGCCGGTCTTCGAGGCGGGCGAGACGGACGGCGTCCTGTACATCGCGATGCGCTACGTCCCCGGCAGCGACCTGCGCCATCTCCTGGACCGCGACGGCCCCCTGCCGCTCGCGACCGCGGTCCGGATCGCCGCCCAGGTCGGGTCCGCACTGGACGCGGCCCACGAGCACGGCCTCGTCCACCGCGACGTCAAGCCCGGCAACATCCTGGTGGCCCGCGGCACCGACAGCGACCACCCCGAGCACGTCTACCTCACCGACTTCGGCCTGACGAAGAAGTCCCTGTCCCTCACCGGCTTCACCACCGTGGGCCAGTTCGTCGGCACGCTCGACTACGTGGCCCCCGAACAGATCTCCGGCCGCCCCGTCGACGGCCGCTGCGACGTCTACGGCTTCGCCTGCGTCGTCTACGAGACCCTCGCCGGCCGCCCGCCCTTCCGCCGCGACGACGACATGGCCCTGCTGTGGGCCCACCAGTACGACGAACCGCCCCCGTTGACCGAGGCCCGTCCCGGCCTCGCCCCGTACCTCGACACGGTGTTCGCCAAGGCCCTCGCCAAGACCCCCGACGACCGCTACGACTCCTGCCTCGCCTTCGTCGCGGCCCTGCGTGGTGCCCCGGCGGTCGGCCATCCGCCGACAGAGGTCGTCCTGAGCGTCGTGGAACCGGATCAGGACCGGCCGAAGCCCCCGCCACGGTGGGCCGAGCCGGTCTTCGGGCAGCGGTAGGCCGTCAGCCCTGACCGAGCCCGTTCAGCGGCACGCGCCGCGCCACCACCTTGCGGTGGCAGATGCGCCAGCCCTCGGCGACGCGCACCACGGTGTCCTCGTACGTCACGGATCCGCAGGAGCCGTCCGCCATCACGGCCAGCCCCTTGGACCGCGCACGCACCCGGTCCCCGGCCGCCTCTTCGATCACCACGTTGGTGACGTGGTGCGCGACGGGGTTCGCCGCGCCAAGAGCCAGAGCCGCCGCCGTGAGAGCGGCGATCCCGATGACCCGGCCCTGGCCGAAGTCGGACAGGTCGTGGACGACGTCCGGTGTGAAGAGCTCCACCGAGCGGTGCAGTTCCCCGGCGTCCATCAGATGCCCGTGCAGTGCGATCAACTCGGTGACGGCCAGTCGGTCTTCGAGTGCCAGTGTCATGCCCTGCCCTTCTTCGACCGGGCGCACGTTACCTACTCGACGTCACCGTTTCGAGCCGTTTCCGGCTGGGCCGCGGCGCCGGACCGGCCTGGCCAGCAGTCCGCCCAGGAAGCCGGTGACAAGGCCCCACAGCAGGGCCAGGCCCACCGCGGACCACAGCTCGGGTTTCAGGAACAGGTCTCCGCCCAAGTCTCCGCCCAGGTCGCCGATGCCGAGGACGGACAGGCCGTAGTGCGCGGTGATGCGGCCGACGAGGCAGATCATGAGCACCGTGAGGGCGAGGGCGACCGCCGTGTGCACGGCGTGCTGCCAGGCGCGCATCCGGGCCGGCGAGCGGGCCGCCATGACGAAGGCGGCGGCCAGCAGCAATACCGCGTCCACGACCACGAGCCACCACACCCTGCCGTCGTGCTCGGCGAGCGTGCTCAGACTGAGCGTGGCGGTGTCCGAGGACCGCAGCACCTCGTCGAGGACGTGCGGCATCGGCAGCCCGAAGGGTCCTTCCACCCGGCCGTTCCAGGTGGCACCGAGGCCGATCGTGAGGGTGAGCCAGACGAGGTTGGGCATGCCGAGCAGGATCACCGCGAGCGTCTCCGCCGCGTGGCCCTTCGTCGCGGCGACGATCAGGGCGATGAGGACGCCGACGGCGACGCATGCGAGCAGCAGCACGACCATGGCGTACGCGGCCGGCCGCACCGACGCCTGGAACCGCAGCAGCCGGGGCGGCAGCGGCGCCCCGCGCGAGACCGCCAGGGCCACCATCAGCACCCCCGCCAGCCACAGCAGCCCGAAGAACAGCGTCGGCGGCACGTCGGTGGTGAAGCCGACCTTCGGCGACACGCCGAACACATCGCCGAGGTCGCTCAGCGTGCCCTCCCCGAGCGAGAGCGTGAAGGTCTGGCGGGCCGCCAGGGCCGACCCGAGGAGCCCGAGCAGCCACAGTACGGCGATCCGCGCCGCCCACCCGGCCAGCTCCCCGGCGCCCGCGACCGCCCGGTGCCGCAAGGGCCGCAGAAAGCCCGCACCCAGCACCAGCGCCCCTACGAGGGTGACCGAGAGCGGGATCACGGTGAGCCCCGCATTCGTGTCCGCGAGGCCTCCGGCGTCTCCCGACAGCTCGATCGTGCCGCCGACCGCCGTGACCACGGTCGCCGCCACCACCCGGGGGAACGCGTTGTCCGGAAGGTCCGCCGCACCGGCCGCCCACAGCCCCAGCGAGGCGACCACGCCCATGGCGATCAGCGCGCCCAGGACCGTGGCCACCGCCTGCACCCAGCCGTGACGGGCGAGGACTGCCGGGTCGGAGCGGGTTCGGACACTCACCCTGCCACGCTAAGCAGCGCCCGGGTGGCGCGCCCGCCGGGAGGGCCGTCCGCGTCGGCTTGCGGGAGGCACGGGAGCGGAGCACACAATGGGGATGTTGCGGAGATAAGCGACAAAAGCCTGGCCGAGTCGCTGGAATCCCTCGTCGGGAAGAAGAACTCGTGAGTGTCGAACCGCCGTCCGCCGGCCGCCCCACAGGGCCCCCTTCCGGGCCGCTGTCGGGTCCGTCCCAGCCGCCCTCGGGCCCGCCCTCGCAGCCCCCGGGAAGCGGCGGAGCGCATGCACCGGAGCCGGGCCGCCCCTGGTGGCGGTCCGCCCCGCGCGTCGCGATCCTCGCCACCCTGCTGGTGGCCGCGGTGGTCCTCACTGTCGTCTTCACCCGGTCCGACGGCGGCGGCTCGGGCAAGAGCGGCGAGGTCTTCCTCCAGGCCGCGGGCAAGTCCGGCCCCGACCCCTACACCGAGTCCACGGCGACGGACAACTCCGCCCCACCGCTCTCGCCCTCCCCGACCACCGAGTCTGCCCCCGCCAACGCGCTGCGCGGCGTCGACGGAGGGGCGCCCGGCCTCTACGGCGGTACCCGCAAGGTCGCCAGCTGCGACGTGGAGAAGCAGATCACCGCCCTCCAGGCGGCCCCGGCGAAGAACAGGGCGTTCGCCGACGTCGCCGGTGTCGGTCCCACCGAGGTCCCGGCCTACCTGCGCTCCCTCACGCCCGTGCAACTGCGCATGGACACCCGCGTCACCAACCACGGCTACCGCGACGACGCCGCCACCAGCTACCAGGCCGTCCTGCAGTCCGGCACCGCGGTCCTCGTCGACGACCACGGAGTGCCCCGCGTCCGCTGCGCCTGCGGCAACCCGCTCACCCCGCCCGTCGCGCAGCGGACCACGCCCCGGCGCACCGGCGACTCCTGGCCGTCGTACCAGCCCTCGAACGTGACCGTGGTCGTCCCCTCGGTTCAGGTCGTCAACATCTTCGTGATCTACGACCCCGACCGCGGCGACTGGTTCGCCCGGCACCGCGGCGACACCGGGAAGAAGGACAAGAAGACCGACCCGCCCGCGCATCAGCCCACGCCGTCGGTGAGTGTGTCCCCGTCGGAGTCCCCGCCGCCCGGCTCCCCGTCACCGTGCGTCTCCCTCTCCGACCCGACGCGGACGCCACCCGGTTCTGCGAGCCCGTGCCCGTCCACGTCGACCGCCCCGTCCTCGCCCCCGTCGAGCTCCGAGCCGCCCAGCCTCGCCCCGGACACGACCGAGCCGCCGTCGCCCGAGTCCTCGCCTCCACGGCCCCCTCTGACGTCCGAGGCGACGACACAGTCCGCGCCTCTCGGCCCGCCCTCGACGTCCCCGGCGACGTGACCCGACCGGGCTGTTCGACCACGGCGTAAACGCCGGCACGGGGAGTCGGGGACTGCGGCGCGCGGCTCGGGGTACGAGCACTGGTGCAGCAGCGTCCGGCCAGTCCGGCTTCCGAGAGAGAAACGCATGATCGAGCATCTGGACGGGACAGCGATACCGACTGGTTTCGACGTGCCCGTGGAACCGCTCCGGCGGGCGGCGCACTACACGGGCGAACCGGGGTCCATAGCCGAGGCGAGGTCCTTCGCCGCGGACTTCCTTCATCAGCTCAGGACCGAGTGGTGTGCCGAGGTCGAGGACCGGGCCGAGGACGCGGTGCTCCTGGTGGTGAGCGAACTGGTCACCAACGCCGACCGGCACAGCAACGGGCCGTACATCCTGGAGCTGGAGGGCACGGACGCCGCGGTGGCGGTGATCGTCTACGACAGCAGCGCCGCCCTGCCCCGGCGGTTCCCCAAGGATCCGCAGCGCATCGGTCGGCACGGGCTGGAAATAGTCCACGTACTGGCGACCGACCTGGCCGTCGAACGCGTGCCGGTCGGCAAGCGGGTGCGCGCCGTCGTGGGCCTGGGCAGAGACTGATTCGTCCGGACTGATTCGTCCGGGCGGAGACTGATCCGTCGAGCCGTCCCGGTCGCGGGTGCCGCCCCATTCCTTCCAGCACCTGGGGCGGCACTCGCTCTCGGTGTGTTCGGGTCAGGCGTAGCCGAGCTCGCCCAGCATGCCCTCGCGCAGCCGCATGATGATCCGCTTGATCAGCCGCGACACATGCATCTGGGAGCAGCCGAGGCGTTCACCGATCTCCGCCTGGGTGGCCTCCTCCACGAACCGCATATGGATGATCTGCCGGTCACGTTCGCTCAGTTCGGCCATGAGCGGGGCCAGTGACTGGAAGTCCTCCACGAGCCGCAGGCCGTTCTCCTCCACGCCGATGAAGTCGGCGAGGACCGCCTCGCCGCCCTCGGGGCCGTCGCCCGTGAGCGCGGCGTCCAGAGACGAGGAGTTGTAGCCGTTGGAGGCGATCTGCGCCTCGACGACCTCGTTCTCGGCGATGTTCATCAGGGTGGCGAGCTCGGCGACGGTCGGCTCGCGGTCCAGGCGGCTGGCGAGTTCCTCGCGGGCCTTGGCCAGCTCCACGCGCAGCTCCTGGAGCCGGCGCGGCACGTGTACCGCCCATGTGGTGTCACGGAAGAACCGCTTGATCTCACCGACGATGTAGGGCAGCGCGAACGACGTGAACTCGACCTCGCGCGCCAGTTCGAAGCGGTCGATGGCCTTGATCAGGCCGATCATCCCGGTCTGGACGATGTCCTCCATGTCGTCCCCGCGGCCGCGGAACCGGCCGGCCGCGAAGCGCACGAGGGACATGTTCATCTCGATGAGCGTGTTGCGCGCGTACTGGTATTCGTGCGTGCCTTCTTCGAGTTCGGTCAGGCGCTGGAAGAACTGGCGGGACAGCTCTCGCGCGTCCCGCGGAGCCACGGTCCGCGGGTTCTCGACTCCCGGCAGTGGTCCGTCACCCGTCGTCCTGGTCCTGGCGGTCTCCTCGACTACCTGTGCCTCCGACCGGATCACGGCGGTGTCCATTACCTCTCCCACGAAAGTCACGGCTCGACGTCTGCCTCTTCGGCCTCGGTTGTCTTCGGTCCTGCTCAGCACTCGTCCGCTGCGAGTACCCGGACCGCGGCGATGTATGCACGCCGACCGCTGAGCAGGTGCTTGTGAGTAGCGCGTACCCGGGCTGTGACGGCGCATGCTTGTTCTGTGTCCATGCGGCGAAAAATCGGTGGCGGTGCGGGCCGAGGACGCCGATGCCCGCCCCTGTGGCCGACCAGGTACCGGGTCGCCACGACGTTCTCGAAGCGCCTGCCCCCCCGCCAACTCGCCGGTGTCGGTGGCGATCCCGGACTCGTCCCGCAGTCGTAACCCGGGCTCAGTGGCCGGATCCCAGCGTTCGTAACAGCGTTGGGCGCGCGCGAAGAAGTCCGTGGCGCCGCCGCCACGTGCTCGGTGGTGACGACCGCGAGCCGGCCTCCGGGGCGCAGGGCGTCCGCCGCCTTCCGCACGCGCACGGCCGGGTCGAGCCAGTGGAACGCGGTGGGGCACACCACCAGGTCGAACGGCCGGTGCGGCAGCGGCCAGTGCTCGAAGTCAGCCACCTCCACGTCGGCCAGGGGAAACTCCCGCAGCCGCCGTCGGGCCACGGCAGCCATGGCGGGACCCAGCTCCACGCCGGTGATCCGGCAGCCGAACTCCGCGAGCGAAAGGGTGAGTTGGCCGGTCCCCGGGGCCACCTCCAGGACCCGGCTGTCCGGCCCTGAGGCCGCGACCCGCGCCAACTCGTGGACCAGGGCACGGGGATCGCGGGGACGCACCCGGTCGTACAGCCCCGGATTCCACCCAGGGCAGAATGCCGATCCCTTCCCCTGGCTTCCAGCGAAATTATCCTGAGGAGGTGAGCAGCCAAGCGCCGAGCCAAGCCCGCGTGATCCCCCTGCGCCCGCCCTCCGCGCGCCCCGGGACCGCCGGCCCGACGTCCGAACGCCCCGCCACCGCCCCTGCCGAGCCCGCCGCCAGGGAACCCCTCTGGCGCGACCTGGTCGGAGACGTCCTGCGGCGCGAGCGCCTCGCCCAGGAGCGCACGCTCAAGGACGTCGCCGACGCCGCCCGGATCTCCATGCCGTACCTCTCCGAGGTGGAGCGCGGCCGCAAGGAGGCATCCTCGGAAGTCCTCGCGGCCGCAGCCCACGCCCTGGGCCTCGGCCTCGGCGACCTGCTGTCGCTGGCGCAGGGCGAGCTCACCCGCCGGTCCCGGCCCGTCAGGAGCCACGGCCGCTCCACGGCGCCGTACAACGGGCTCTGCCTGGCCGCCTGACCAACCCGCGAGCCGGCCCTCAGACCGCGACGAGGCGCGGGCTCAGTACTTCGTCGGCGAGCCCGTACGCCACCGCCTCCTCGGCGGTGAACACCTTGTCGCGGTCCATGTCCGCGCGCAGCGTCGCGATGTCGTGGTGCGTGTGCCGCGCCAGCACCTCCTCCACCTGGGAGCGGATCCGCACCATCTCCTTGGCCTGGAGCGCGAGATCGGACACCGTGCCCTGCCGCCCCCCGCTGGCCGGCTGCCCGAGCAGCACGCGCGCGTGCTCGAGCACGAACCGCCGTCCCGGATCTCCTCCGGCCAGCAGTACGGCCGCCGTGGAGGCCGCCTGTCCGACACAGAACGTCGAGATCGGCGCCTTCACGTACATCATCGTGTCGTAGATCGCCATCAGCGAAGTGAACGATCCCCCGGGGGAGTTGAGGTAGATCGCGATCTCGTTCTCCGGGGCGGCCGACTCCAGGTGAAGGAGCTGCGCGATGACGACGTTCGCCACGCCGTCGTCGATCTCGGTGCCGAGGAAGATGATCCGCTCCGACAGCAGCCGGCTGAACACGTCGTAGGACCGCTCGCCCTGCGGGGTCCGCTCGACGACGTTCGGAATCGTGTAGCTCCCCATGTCACAGTCCCATCCGTCGCTTCGAGGCGGCCGGGCGGACGTCCGCGAGGGACTCCACGACCCGGTCGACCATGCCGTACTCCCTGGCCTCCTCGGCCGTGAACCAGCGGTCCCGGTCGCCGTCCCGGGAGATGGTCTGCGGGCTCTGCCCGGTGTGATCGGCGGTGATCCGCTCGATGGTCCGCTTGGTGTGCTCCAGGTTCTCCGCCTGGATCTCGATGTCCGCGGTGGTGCCGCCGATGCCCGCGGACGGCTGGTGCATCATGATCCGCGCGTTGGGGAGCGCGTGGCGCTTGCCGGGCGCGCCCACACTGAGCAGGAATTGTCCCATGCTCGCCGCGAAGCCCATCGCGAGAGTCGCGACGTCGTTGGGGATCAGCTGCATCGTGTCGTAGATGGCCAGGCCCGCGTGCACGGAACCACCCGGGCTGTTGATGTACAGGCTGATGTCGGTGCGCGGGTCCTCCGCCGACAGGATCAGCAGCTGCGCGCAGACCCGGTTCGCGGAGACCTCGTCGACCTGGGTGCCCAGGAGGACGATGCGCTGCGCGAGCAACTGGGCGGCCAGGTGGTCGTCGAAGCGCGTGGGAGGGGTGTCGCCCTCCTCGGCGCGGGGCAGCAGGGCCGGCCTTGGACCGGCCGTGAGTGGAGACAACATCAGCACTCCTCTGTCGAGTCGTCGTGATCTCCACTCTGGGCTCGGGCCGGACCCTGCCGGGGATTTCTAGGCCCGTAGCAGATTCGCCGTGGGCAGAGCGGTCATCCCAGGCTCTTGTCCCGCAGCTGCCGGAAGAACGCCCGCACGTCGCCGACCAGCAGGTCCGGCTCCTCCATCGCCGCGAAGTGGCCGCCCCGGTCGAACTCCGTCCAACGCACGATGTTCTCCGTCCGCTCCGCCCTGTGGCGCAGCGGGATCTGTGGGTCGCCCAGGAAGGAGGCCACCGCGGTCGGGGCGGTCGAGGGCTCGTGCGGAGCGGCGATCCGCTCGCCCCTGGCGTGGGCACGCTCGTAATAGACCCGGGCGGACGAACCCGCCGTCCCCGTCAGCCAGTACAGCATCACGTTGGTCAGCATCAGGTCCCGGTCGACGGCCTCCTCGGGCAGCTCCTCGGAGTCGGTCCACTCCTTGAACTTCTCGACGATCCAGGCGAGTTGGCCGACGGGCGTGTCCGTGAGCGCGTACGACAGGGTCTGCGGCCGGGTGGACTGCACGTGGAAGTAGCCCGTCCCGTCCCGGAACCACTCGGCCCACCGGCGCCACGAGGTCAGCGTTCGCTCGCGTTCCTCAGGGCTCAGCCCGGACAGCTCCTCGGGGGTCGGCTCGGTGGCCGCCTGCGCGCCGGGCAGCAGGTTGAGGTGGATGCCGATGACCCGGTCGGGGTGGACCCGGCCCAGTTCGCGGGAGATGCCCGCGCCCCAGTCGCCGCCCTGGGCGCCGAACCGCTCGTAGCCGAGGCGGGTCATCAGCTCGACCCACGCGTCGGCGATCCGGCGCGATTCCCAGCCGGTGTCGCGGGTGGGACCGGAGAACCCGAAGCCGGGAATGCTCGGCAGCACGACGTGGAAGGCGTCGGCGGGATCACCGCCGTGCGCGGCCGGGTCCGTCAACGGCCCGACGATGTCGAGGAATTCGACGATCGACCCCGGCCAGCCGTGTGTGATGACCAGCGGCGTGGCGTCGGGCTCGGGGGAGCGGATGTGCGCGAAGTGCACGTGCGCGCCGTCGATCTCGGTCGTGAACTGCGGCCACTCGTTCAGCCGCGTCTCGGCCGCCCGCCAGTCGTACTCGTGCCGCCAGTGGCGCACCAGCTCGCGCAGGTAGTCCGACGGGACGCCGTACGCCCAGCCCACCCCCGGCAACTCGTCCGGCCAGCGGGTGCGGTCGAGCCGGTCGTGCAGGTCGTCGAGATCGCTCTGCGGGATGTCGATGCGGAAGGGCTGGATGCCGCTGGGGGCGGGCGATGACGTCATGGCCGCGATGCTAGTTCCGAACGGTGTAGAGGCCACCTGGATTGATCGCCCTGCGACCGATGAGTTCCGGGGCGAGGATCGGTCGACACAGGTGACCGTGTTCCACAAGCCCAGGAGGTACCCATGACCACCGACGGATTCACCACGTGTCTCTGGTTCGACGGCCAGGCCGAGGAGGCCGCCCACTACTACGTCTCGGTCTTCAAGAACTCCAGCGTCGGCAAGGTCTCGCGCTACGGAGAGGGAGCGCCCCAGCCGGCCGGCGGCGTGCTGACCGTCGAGTTCACGGCCAACGGCCACAAGTTCCTCGCGCTCAACGGCGGACCCGAGTTCAAGTTCACCGAGGCGATCTCCTTCATGATCTTCTGTCAGGACCAGGAGGAGGTCGACCACTACTGGACCAAGCTCACCGAGGGCGGCGGCGAGCCCGGCCCCTGCGGCTGGCTGAAGGACAGGTACGGCGTGTCCTGGCAGGTCGTCCCCGACCGCCTCATCGAGCTGACCACCGACCCGGACCAGGAGAAGGCGGGCCGCGCGTTCAAGGCCATGATGGAGATGGGCAAGATCGACATCGCCGCCCTGGAAAAGGCGGCGGCGGGCGAGTGACCCCTACCCGCCGAGGCTCTCGCCGACCACCCGCGTGATCTCCCGGGCGATGCGCAGGATGCCGGGGGAGCGGACCGGGCAGGGCTTCGGCTCGGGAGTCGTGGGGGCCAGGCAGAAGTGCAGGGGGTCCTTGTCCAGGTGGAGGGCGGTGCGGTCCCGGTCGGGCTGGGTGCAGTAGTCCGGGTGGTCGTGCTCGTAGGCGGTGCACGGCAGGTACTGGGCCCAGGACTGACGGGCACCGGCGGGGCTGACCGTCCTGCCCGCGTCGGCGACAAGGTCGCCCGAGGCGGCGGCCCGCTCCTCGTAGAGGCTGTTCACGCGCCGGACCCGGTCGGGAGTCATCGGGTCCGGGCCCTGCAGCACCCACACGATCCGCGGCCGCTTCCCGCCGCCGGCCGCGGCGATCTGCTCGGTGAGCCGTTTCGCGTCGGCCGCGTACCGCTCGAAGTACTCGGTGGGCGAGGCGTTGTGGGTGATCCCGTCCATGCACCAGGTGTAGCCCCAGGCGTTGCCCCAGAACTGCAGGACCACGAATTCCGGATGCAGCGACCGCACCAGGACGGCCGCCTTGTCCCGGTCCGGTACGAGCGACCGCGCACCGGTGCCCTCCAGGTAGTCGCACAGTGTGGTCCCCGAATGGGGGGCGCTCGTGTACTTCGCGCCCAGGTCCCGGCGCAGCTCCTGGCCGAGCACCCGCTGGTTCTCCATCGCGAGGGAGTCGCCCAGGTACAGCACGGTGGGCGCCTTCACCTGGGCATGCGGCGAGGCGGCCGGCCGCCGGTGCTCGGTGGCGGCGGACGAGGCCGGCATGGCGGGGGAGGGCGGCGCATCCCCCGGACCGGACGACGGATCCGTGCACGCGCCGAGCAGCAGCCCGGACAGCAGCACCCCCACGACCCACACACCGCGCATAACCACTCCCGCCCCGGCCAGCGAAACGGCTCCCCAGGCAAGCACACCCGGGCACAGGGCGGAAGACCCAGGACCGGCCGAGGCCCGACGGTGGCGCGAACGGGGCGGCTTCGGTGACCGGGAGGTGCAAACACCTCATCGAGTTGGAAGACGAAAGCACGTGTGATCACGCGCCGGTCGGACGCCCCTGGGCCCCCGGAGTGCAGGCCGCCCGAGCGGCGCACGGCCGACCAGGCCCCGCGCTCCCCACCGACCGATCGGGACCACCGCACGGCCGCGGAGGAGCACAGTCGGGTTCAGCCCAGGTCGTTCACCAGCACCGCCGCCCCGTCGAAACGGCCGGCCTTGAGGTCCCGCAGTGCCTCGCCGGCCCGTGACAGCGGATAAGTGTGGGTGGTGGCGCGCACGCCGTACCGCGCGGCGAGGGCCAGGAACTCGCGGCCGTCCTCGCGCGTGTTGGACGTGACACTGCGCAGCTCCTTTTCGTAGAACAGCTCGCTCTCGTAGCGCAGCGACGGGATGTCGCTCAGATGGATGCCGGCGACCGCGAGGACACCGCCCCGGTCCAGGGCCCGCAATGCGACCGGGACCAGGTCGCCGACCGGCGCGAACAGGATCGCGCTGTCCAGCGGCTCGGGCGGCGGGGCGTACGCGTCCTGCGCGGAGGCGGCGCCCAGGGACAGCGCCAGCCGCCGCGCGTCGGCGCCCCGCGTCATGACGTGGACGGTGGCGCCCTCGGCCAGCGCGACCTGCGCACACAGGTGGGCGCTGCCGCCGAAGCCGTACAGCCCGAGCCGTCCGCCCGGAGGCGGCGCCGACCGCCGCAACGCGCGGTACCCGATGATCCCGGCGCACAGCAGGGGCGCCGCGGACACGTCGTCGAGGCCGTCGGGCAGCCGGTATGCGAAGGCGGCGGGGACGGTCACGTACTGCGCGTAACCGCCGTCGGCGTCCCAGCCCGTGTAGTGCGAGGCCGGGCAGAGGTTCTCGGCCCCGCGCAGGCAGTGGGCGCAGGTGCCGTCGGTGCGGCGCAGCCACGCCACGCCCACCCGGTCCCCGGGCGTGAAGCCGCGCACCGCGGCCCCGAGTTCCGCCACCGTCCCCACGATCTCGTGCCCGGGTGTCACCCCCGGCCGGTGCACCGGCAGATCGCCCTCGGCGACGTGCAGATCGGTACGGCACACCCCGCACGCGCGCACGTGCAGAAGCAGCTCGTCGACCCCGGGCGCCGGCACCGGTTTCCCGACGAGCCGGAGCGGCCCCTCCTCGACCGGTCCCGGTCTCACCACGGACCACGCCCGCATCATTCCGTCCGTCATACCGTTCCCCGTCCCGTCGCCGTCCCGCCGAAGTTCTGGTCGGGTTCTGTCGAAAGCCGCCCTCTTGTGTCCAGTCTGAAACGGACCGGACCGTTCGACGCGCGGTCCGGTGAACCGATGGCTAGCGTGAGGAAACGGACAGCCGGAAACGGACCACCCACCCATCGGAGAGGGCCGCAGTCATGGCCGTACAACCTGAAGGAACCCCCTGTTGGGCCGATGCGATGTTCACCGACGTCGAGGGAGCCAAGAACTTCTACGGCGACGTCCTGGGCTGGACCTTCGGCGAGGCGTCGTCGGAGTACGGCAACTACACGCAGGCCTACGCGGACGGCAAGGCCGTCGCCGCCGTCGTACCGCCGATGCCCGGCCAGGAGGGGCAGTCGCAGTGGTGCCTGTACTTCGCGTCTGAGGACGCCGCCGCCACCGCCGGCAAGATCCGAGACAACGGCGGCGAGGTGGTGATGGAGCCGATGCAGGTCGGCGACTTCGGCACCATGTGCCTGGGTCGCGATCCCAGTGGCGTCGTCTTCGGCGTGTGGCAGGCCGGCACCCACGAGGGGTTCGAGGCGCCGCCCGAGCAGCCCGGCGCGTTCTGCTGGGCCGAGGTCTTCACCCGTGAGCCGGAGAAGTCGGACGCGTTCTTCCCGGCCGTCTTCCCGTACACCGCGAAGCAGATGCAGGACGACGCGGTCGACTTCCGCCTGTTCGACATCGACGGCAACACGGTCCTCGGCCGCATGAAGATGGGGGACGACTTCCCGCCCGAGGTGCCGCCGTACATCAACGTCTACTTCACCGTCGACAACTGCGACGACGCCGTCGCCCGCGCCACCAAGCTCGGCGGAGTCCTCCGCTTCGGCCCGATGGACACCCCGTTCGGCCGGTTCGCCGCGCTCAGCGACCCGCAGGGCGCGAGCTTCTCGGTGATCGACGTCACGACGACCTCGGGAGAGATGCCGCAGGTCGCGGACGTAACCTGAACGGCCTCCGAACGCGCCGCGCGGCCATGGCATGATCGGGCGCATGGGTGAACGTGTGGTGGCCGCGTGCGACGGGGCTTCGAAGGGAAACCCGGGACCGGCGGGCTGGGCCTGGGTGGTCGCGGACGAGTCGGAGACCCCCTCCCGCTGGGAGGCGGGACCGCTCGGCAAGGCCACCAACAACGTCGCCGAACTGACCGCGCTGGAACGCCTGTTGGCGTCGACCGACCCGGACGTACCGCTCGAGGTCCGGATGGACTCGCAGTACGCCATGAAGGCGGTCACCACCTGGCTGCCCGGCTGGAAGCGCAACGGCTGGAAGACGTCCGGCGGCAAGCCGGTCGCCAACCAGGATCTCGTCGTACGCATCGACGAACTGCTCGACGGCCGTTCGGTCGAGTTCCGCTACGTGCCCGCCCACCAGGTCGACGGCGACCGGCTCAACGACTTCGCCGACCGCGCCGCCAGCCAGGCGGCGACCGTGCAGGAGCCCGCGGGCAGCGGTCTCGGTTCGCCGGAGCCGCCGCCCGCACCGGACACGCCCGCGGCCCGCGGCCCGCGCAAGCGGCCCGGTGGGGCCAAGGCGTCCGGCAAGAGCGGCGGCTCCGCACGGACCATCAAGGCGAAGTTCCCCGGCCGCTGCGTCTGCGGACGCCCGTACGCGGCCGGGGAACCCATCGCCAAGAACGATCAGGGCTGGGGCCATCCGGAGTGCCGCACGGCGGCTGCCGGATAGCGCCCGGAGTGCCGCACGGCGGCTGCCGGATAGCGCGCGGACTTGAGGTCACACGACCACGCCGCGCCATTCCCCGGTCTCCTGACCGCGCTCCTCGATGAACTTCTTGAAGCGTTCCAGGTCACCCTTGGTCTGCCGCTTCACGAACCCGAGCTTGTCACCGACCTTCTCGGTGACGCTGTCCGGATGGAAGTCCATCTGGAGCATGACCTTGGTGTGCTGGTCGTCGAGCCGGTGGAAGGTCACCGCACCGGCCTGCTCGGTCTCGCCCGCGACCGTGGTCCAGGCGACCCGCTCGTCCGGGATCTGTTCCGTGATCTCCGCGTCGAACTCCCGGTGGACCCCGTTCACATTGGTCACCCAGTGCGTGAGCGTGTCCGTGCGTTGTTCGATGCGCTCCACCCCGCTCATGAACTCGGGGAAGGTCTCGAACTGCGTCCACTGGTTGTAGGCCGTGTGCACGGGGACGCCGACCTCGATGGATTCCTCGACCTGCGACACGGGTCATCGCCTCCTTCGTCTCGTCGGGTTGCCCCGCGCGGGTACCCGTGATCTTCGGAGCAAATCGTGCGATGGCTGCCGTCGAGGCCGACCACGCCGGGGAGATGCGGTGGCGCGCCTGGAGTTCGACGACTGGAGGCGCTGCGCAGGTTCAAACGCCGGCTCGGACCGAAGGTGGCGCGGACCGTGCACGCGTGGGCGCCGGCCTCAGGCGAGTAGCTTTGCCGGAGCACCTCATCGGAACAACCGGTCGAGGAAGGCGTTCCCGAAGACGCGGTGCGGGTCGAGCCGGTCGAGTGTGCCGGCCGCCTGCCCCCACACGCTCTCGCCGAACGAGGCGGGCACCACCGTGCCCAGCACCTCCTCGTCGCTCCACACGGCATCGTTCGTGTACGCCCACCCCTTGGACCACTCGACCCGGGTGAGGGCGTGCCCGCCGTCGTACGTGTCCAGCAGGAACCGCTCGATCTCGCGCAGGAACATCTCCGCGTACGGCGTGCCGGGCAGCGTCAGCACGTCCAGCCACACGGCCGTGTCCCACTCGGGGTGGCCCTCGCTCGGCCGCAGCGCCGACAGCAGCGGGGCACGGGCTCCGTCCACCTCGACGTCGGCCCCTTCGTCGAGGCCGGTCACCCGGATCTCGACGGTGCCGTTGACCGGGAAGCGGCCCCGGGCCGCGTACGCCGCGAGCCGCTCCCGGTAGAAGGAGGTGAACTCGGCGACGACGCGCTGCACTTGGGCCCGGGAGGTGAGCACCGCGTACCCGTTCGCCGTCACCCGCAGCGTGGTGGGCTTGAGGTACAGCAGTGTGTTCTTGGAGGGTCCCCAGATGTCGGCGGACAGTGTGGTCACGAGCCCGAGTGCCGCCGCGTCGTACTGCGCGTTGCCGAGTACCGGGGCCAGATACCAGGCCGCGTCCGACACCATCCGCCCGGCCAGGTCCGCCACCGGGGTCGGGACGTTGTCGGAGAACGGGTAGTTGTACGGCGACGTCACGTGCCGCGAGGTGAGCGGCCGGGTGGGGGAGACGCTCCACACCTTCAGCCACGGGAACTCGGTGAAGGCGAACCAGATCGCCTCGACCCGCCCGGACTCCTCCAGGAAGCTCGCGAACGTCCGACCCTGCTCGCCGGGGCCCGCGAACAGCTCGCCCGCCGGGATGTCCACCCGGCTCACACACCGCAGGCTGGTGTTCGCGCCCACCCGCAGTACCACCTCGACGACCAGGGCCCGCCCGAGGTGGGTGAGGAGCGCGGCACAGTCCGCCTCGTCGCGGCGGAAGGTCCGCAGTTCGTAGGCACCGCCGGCCTCGTCCCACACCACCGCCGTCAGCGACAGCACCAGGTTGCTCAGCGAGCCGTACGTGTGCCCGGCCTGCCGCCGCTCGCCCTCGGCCGGTACGGCGGTGCCGTGCGCGTCGACGGCCAGGGCGCCGCCGAGCGTGAGGTCGCCGGGCGCGGGCGCGGCCGTGACGCCGAGGCCGTGCTCCTCCAGGAAGCTGAGCAGCGCCTCCAGCGTGACGCCGGTGCCGGAGCGGACGGACGAGGCTGACTCCAGGGCCAGCCCGGTGAGATGGGAGGCGGTGTCGACGAGGAGGACTGGCGCGTCCGGCGCCGTCCCCTCCGTGACGGTCAGCGGCGACCAGCCGTGCGAGGAACCCCGGGCCCGCACCGTCCAGCCGTGCCGCCAGGCCCAGTTGACGACGGCGACCGCCTGCTCGCCGTCCTGAGGGGCACAGGCCCACAGCCCGTCGGCGGTGATCTCGCCGACCCAGTTCCGGTACGCCGAGCGGTACAGGGCGACGCCCGACGGGAAGTCCGGCAACTCCTCGGCGGCGACCGCCGGATCGGCGGCCACCAGGACGGGTACGGAGGCCAGGGCGGCGGTGGAGCGGAGGAAGCCTCGGCGGGTCCACGACGAGTCTTCCGGTGGGCGGTTGCTCATTACACGATCAGTCACGGGATCACGCTAGGGGCCTGTTGACACGTGCATGCCTTCCCTGTCGTCGAATCACTCGTGTGGGTGAAGACGCACAGGTGACCGGCCGGAGCAGTCGGTTCCGCCTCGGCCGAGGGCGGATGACAGACTGACGCCATGGACGAGCGCACATTCGGCAGGTCGCAACAGCACGCATCCGTCGTCGGTCTCGGCACCTGGCAGCTGGGTGCCGACTGGGGAGACGTCGACGACAAGGAAGCCCTCACGGTGCTGGAGACGGCGGCCGAGTCGGGAGTCACCTTCTTCGACACGGCCGACGTGTACGGCGACGGCCGCAGCGAGCAGACCATCGCCACCTTCCTGCGCAGCCGGCCCGATCTGCACGTGCTGGTCGCGACGAAGATGGGCCGCCGCGTCGACCAGATCCCGGAGAACTACGTCCTGGACAACTTCCGGGAGTGGAACGACCGTTCCCGGCGCAACCTCGGCGTCGACCGCCTCGACCTGGTCCAGCTGCACTGCCCGCCCACGCCCGTGTACTCCACGGACGAGGTCTTCGACGCCCTCGACACCCTGGTCGAGGAGGAGCGCATCGCCCACTACGGCGTCAGCGTCGAGACCTGCCAGGAGGCGTTGACCGCGATCGCCCGGCCGGGCGTGGCCGGCGTGCAGATCATCCTGAACCCGTTCCGCATGAAGCCCCTCGACGAGGTGCTGCCCGCTGCCCGGGAGGCCGGCGTCGGCATCATCGCCCGCGTCCCGCTGGCCTCGGGCCTGCTGTCCGGCAAGTACACCAAGGACACCGTCTTCCCCGAGAACGACCACCGCACCTACAACCGGCACGGCGAGTCCTTCGACCAGGGCGAGACCTTCTCCGGCGTGGACTACACGACCGGCGTCGAGGCCGCCGCGGAGTTCGCCGCGCTCGCCCCCGAGGGGCACACCCCGGCCCAGCTGGCCCTGCGCTGGATCATCCAGCAGCCCGGCGTCACCACCGTGATCCCCGGCGCCCGCTCGCCCGAGCAGGCCCGCGCCAACGCGGCCGCCGCGAAGCTGCCGGACCTGCCGGAGGCGACGCTCACCGCGATCCGCGAGCTGTACGACCGGCGGATCAAGGACCAGGTGGAAGGCCGCTGGTAGGTGTCCACCGGTATGGCCTCCGGCCCGGTCAGGGCGTGAGGAGCAGCTGTCGGTCCTGCTCCTGGTCGCCCGACGCGGTTCCCTGGTCGTGCGCGGAGAAGGCGCGGGCCAGGGTGTCGCTCGCCTTCTCGACCGCCTCCGGCGCACCCTGCACGGTGACCGTGACCGGCGCGGACAGGTGACCGGCGGTCCCCCGAGAGGTCCCGCCCCCACCGGCGGCGAAGGTGGCCGTGTGGACGGTGGCGTTCTCGTCGGCGGGCAGCTCGTCGGGAGCGCCGAAGGCGGGCTCCAGAGCCCGTACGACCTTCTGCGCGTCGGCGGCGCTGCCGCCGGAGAGCGTGACGGTGAGTTCGGTGCCGGGCGTGGTCAACGGGACTCCTCGAACGGTCGGCGTAAGGGGCGGGCGTGACGGCCGTGGCCGTCACGCCGTTCGTCTCACGCTCCGGGTAACCGCCCGGTGATCGCCGAAACAGCCGCCCGCCCCGGCCGCGCCCCTAGATGCGGCCGCCGGTCAGCCGGGTGACCGGCCCGTACGTGTGGCGCTCCGCCCGGCGGCCCGCCGCGAAGGAGGCCGCGCCCAGCGCGGTCAGGCCCGCCCCGACGCCCGCGGCGACCAGCTTTCGGTGGCTGAGCACCGTCCATGCCGTCTTCGCGCCGGCCGCGACCTGGCCCGAGGCCGAGACGACCGCCTGTCGGCCCACCTCGACGCTCCTGGCCGCGGTGTGCGCGGCCGCGCTCGTCGCGTCGGCCGCCCGCTGCGCGCCCGCCTTCGCGGCCGACGCCGCCTCGTCGGTCTTCGTGGCCACCTCGCGCGCGGTCCGCGCCGCCGGGGCCGTCGCCTTGTCCGCGCTCTGCCGCGTCTTGTCCGCGGCGGTCGAGGCGGTTGCTGTCTTCTTGCTCGTGTCCTTGTCCGATTCCGTCATGGAGTCCGGATTGCCGTTCGACTCCCTCGCAAACACGTTCCGTCACGGTCGTTTCCTCAGCTGTCGCGACCGGTCAGAAACACTCGAAACAGGGAACCCGGTGCACAGGAACGAAGCGGGGTTCGGGCAGGGAGGAAGCTTGTCGGCCAGGGGACGCGCAGCGGGCACCACCGGCACAGGGCGCAACGAGACCGAGGAGGAGAGAGCCGACCGGAAGTGGGCGGAGCTCATCCAGGAGGTCAGGGTCGCCCAGACGGGTGTGCAGATCCTGTTCGGCTTCCTGCTCACCGTCGTGTTCACGCCGAGGTACGTCGACCTCACGAGCACGGACAAGAACATCTACATCGTCACGGTCGTCCTGGGCGCCGCCGCCACCGGCGCCCTGATCGGCCCGGTGTCCCTGCATCGCCTGGTGTCGGGGCGCAGGGTCAAACCGCAGGCGGTCGAGTGGGCCTCCCGACTGACCTTCGTCGGCCTGGTGCTGCTGCTCGCCACCATGACGGCCGCCCTCCTGCTGATCCTCCGGGTCGCGACCGACGACGGGTATGTGCCCTGGCTGGTGGCCGGAGTGGTCCTCTGGTACCTGCTGTGCTGGTTCGTCGTACCGATGCTGACGCGGCGCCGCCACACGCAGAAGTGACAACTCCTGACCCGTGCGCCCGCGTCAGTTCCCGGCGATGACCTCCTGCAGGAAGTCGTCGACCCGCACCTCTTCCCGCCCCGGCGCCACGACCTCCCGGGTCTCCCTCAGGAAGGTCGCGAGCGCCGGAGCCCAGGCGAAGACCACCGCGCGCTGGCGGCCTCCGTCCGGGCGGGCGTCTCCGAGGAACTCCAGGCACAGCTCCTCCCACACCCCGGTCGAGACGGGACGCATGCGCACGTCGCCCACCCCGACCGGGCGGTCCAGCCCCTCCATGAGCATCTCCCGGTCCAGCCGCCACCGCGCCAGCACCCGGCCGTCATGGCTGAACACCGCGGTGACGGCGAACGGGTCCGCCGCGTCGTAGCTCAGGTGGGCGAGCACCGGACACCGGTCCGAGGCGCCGGCCTGCAGCTGCACGACGAGGGTCTTGTGCACGAAGGAGTTCACGAGAGGGCCTCCGGAAGGAACAGTCGTAGAGCCCTCTAGTACCCCCGTCGCGCACAAGATGCTCAGCCCAACGGGTGATTCCCGCGCGCTCCGCGCAGCGCCGTGATGCAGGTGGTGATGGCGCCCTGGAGTTCCTCCAGGCGCTGGACCATGTCGTCCTCGTAGAACTCCTGGGCGTCGTCGAAGGTGAGTTCCTCGAACACCTTCGTGGCCTTCTGCAGGCTGCTGTAGAACTTCGTCCGCCGTTCCTGAACACGGAGTTCGGGATCGGCCTCCACGGCCTCGACGACGAGCGACTTCATGGTGTCGTACGCCTCGGTCGCCCACTCGCCGGTGTCCTCGTTCTCCTCCAGCTCGTCCAGGAGCGACAGATGCCGCTCGGCTTCCTGGCGGAGGTCGACGGGCGCCTCGACGGTCTGCCCGGCGGGGGTCCTGACCTGGCCGGACTCGGCGATCTGGCGCACGTATCCGATCCGGTCGGCCGCCCGGCTCTCGGTGGCGACGGCCTTCTTCAGGTCGTCGGTGCGCACGATGTCACGCGCCAACTCGGCCTGGAGTTCGGGGTCTTCCCGCAGCCGGTCCAGGAGCGCGCTGCGGGCCGCGCGGGCGGTGGAGGGGTCGGCGAGGATCGCGGCGCGCAGCGCGGTCGGGTTCTCGGCGACCTCCAGCGCCTTGGTCGGGCGGATGCCCTCGGCCTCGGCGGCCTCCGCGATGGCGGTGCCGCGCTCGGAGGTGGCACTGTTGCGGGAGACGTAGTAGCCGAGCCACACGTCGGCGTCCGGCAGTTCGACCTCCTGGCCCGGTGCCAGCGCCTCGAACTGCGGGACGAGACCGTCGTCGGCGGCCCGGTCCCAGGCCTTGTAGTAGCGCATGACGCGCTCGGGCGAGCAGCCGGCCAGTTCGGCGAACTCCTTCGCCGACACCTTCGGCGTCTCGTCCGCGCCCTGGCCGCCGGGCCGCACGCTGCGGGCCACCATCAGGCCGAAGGCCCAGCCTCCGGTCCGCGCATAGACGCCGAACTCGCGGGCGTCCCGCGCCACGAGGTCGGACAGGGGCACGGGGGACGTCTCGGACGGGACGATCGCAAGGGTCACGGGTCATTCTCCTGGGCAGGCTGGTCGGAGCGCACACTGCGCGGCTCGGAAGCCTATTGCACCTCCGGGTGCCGCCCGGGCGGCCCGGGCCCGCTCAGTCGAACGCGTCGTGCAGCGCCGGCAGCAGGGTCTTCTCCGCCCAGTCGAGATACGCGGGCTGCGAGTCCCCGCCGATCTGCACCAGCGCGATCTCGGTGAAACCGGCCTGGGCGTATGGCCGTACCGCCTCGACGAAGTCCTCCGGGTCGTCGCCGCACGGGATGGAGTCGGCGACGTCGTCGGGCGTGACGAACTGCGTGGCCGACTCGAAGGCATCGGGGTGCGGCAGCTCGGAGTTGACCTTCCAGCCGTTGCCGAACCAGCGGAACTGGGCGTGGGCGCGCTTGACGGCCGCGTCCCGGTCGGCGTCGTAACAGACCGGCAGCTGGCCCACGCGCGGCTTGCCCGCGCCGCCGTGCCGGTCGAAGGCGTCGAGGAGCCCCGCCTTGGGCTCCGTGGCGATGACCAGGTCGGCCAGTCGGCCCGCGAGGTCGCAGGACTGCTCGCCGGAGACGGCGATGCCGATCGGCGGCGGCTGGTCGGGCAGGTCCCACAGCCGGGCCGACTCGACGTCGAAGTGCGTCCCGCGGTGGTTCACATGGCCGCCCTTGAAGAGCGCGCGGATGATCTCCACCGCTTCCTCGAGCATCTCGTGCCGCACGTCGACGGACGGCCAACCGCCGCCCACCACATGTTCGTTGAGGTTCTCGCCCGAGCCGAGCCCCAGCCGGAACCGGCCCTGAGACAGCAGCTGCGTCGTCGCGGCCTTCTGCGCCACGATCGCCGGGTGGTAGCGGACGGTGGGACACGTGACGTACGTCATCAGCGGAATGCGCGAGGTCGCCTGGGCGGCGGCGCCCAGCACGCTCCACGCGTACGGCGAGTGACCCTGGGAGCGCAGCCACGGAAAGTAGTGGTCCGAGGTCACCGAGAAGTCGTAGCCCACCTCCTCGGCCCGCACCACATGGTCGACGAGTTCACGAGGGCCGGTCTGTTCGGTCATCATCGTGTATCCGATTTGCACCATAAGGGCCGGGTCCCCGGTCAGTGGCAGGGAAAACGGCCGATCGCGGCCTCTCGATCACCGCGGGGGGCTCGGGAGAGGATGCCCGCATGACTGCTCGCCGTCTTCCTCCTCGCCGCTTGTCCACGAGTGCCCCCGCCGCCCAGGGCGTCGACGCGTCGGGCGTCCACGCCTTCCTCGACGCCCTGGAAGCCGACCCGGGCATCGAGCCGCACGGCCTGATGATCCTGCGGCACGATCATGTGGTGGCGTCGGGCTGGTGGGCGCCGTACACCCCGGACCGCCTCCATCTCCTGTACTCCCTCAGCAAGAGCTTCACCGCGACGGCCGTGGGCCTCGCGGCCGGCGAGGGGCTCCTGGGCCTGGACGACCCGGTGATCTCGTACTTCCCGGAGTTCGACGCCGACATCACCGACCCGCGCAGCCGCGCGATGCTCGTACGGCATGTGGCGTCCATGGCCAGCGGTCACCTCGAGGAGACCTACGAACGGGCGCACGCACTCGACCCGCACGAGCTGGTCCGCGGCTTCCTGCTGCTGCCGCCGGACCGGGATCCGGGGAGCGTCTTCGCCTACAGCCAGCCCACCACGTACACGCTGGCCGCGATCATCGAGCGGGTCACCGGCCAGTCGGTGAGCGCGTACCTGCGGCCGCGCCTGTTGGATCCCCTGGGCATCGGCGAGGTGGCGTGGACGCGGGACCGGGCGGGCCGTGAGCTGGGTTTCAGCGGGCTGCACGCCACCACCGACGCCATCGCCCGGCTCGGCCTGCTGTACCTGCGGGACGGGGTGTGGGAGGGCGAGCGGCTGCTGCCCGACGGGTGGGTGGCCGAGGCGACCAGCGTGCACGTCGCGAACGACGACGGCACGCTGCCCGACTGGCGGCAGGGCTACGGCTTCCAGTTCTGGAGGTCCCGGCACGGATACCGCGGCGACGGGGCGTACGGGCAGTACTGCCTGGTGCTGCCCGAGCACGACGTGGTCGTCGCGATGACCTCGGCGAGCGAGGACATGCAGGCGGTCCTGGATCTGGCCTGGGAGCATCTGCTGCCCGCCTTCGGGCCCGAACCACTGCCTGGCCGGCAGGAGGAGGACGCGGCCCTGGCCGAACGGATGGGCCGACTGGCGCTGCCGCCGGCCCCGGGCAAGCCGGCGCCGCCGGATCGGGTGGAGGCCTGGTCCGGCGCCGAGTTCACCCCTGACGACGTCGTGCGCCGGACCCTGCGGGCGCTGACCGAGGCGCGGGTGTCGGCGGACGGAGAGGGCTGGTGCCTGACGCTGGTCGAGGACGGCCACCGGCTGGACCTGCCGTTCGGGCTGGGCGGTTGGACGGTCACCGAGGAGCCGGTTCCCGTCGCGTCCGACGGGGGATGGACCGACGCGGGCACCCTTGTCGTCGACCTGGCCTGCCTGGAGACCCCGCACCACCTGGTGGTGACGTGCTCGCTCACCGACCGGACCTTTACGGCGCGGTGGAGCACGCAGCCGCTGCACGGCGGGCGGATCCGCTCGATGAAGGCTCCTCGCGGGTCAGTCTGAGGGCTGTCGGAAGGTGTCGAGGAAGGTGTCCAGCGCCTCCCGGTTCGCGCTGTCGTTCCAGTCCGCGGCCGGGGTCGTCCAGCGCAGCGAGTAGCCGCGGCCTCCTCCGATGAGGAAGCCGCGGCCGAACGTGCGCACGCGGGTGCCGTCGACGTCGGCGAGCCACTCCATGTCGGCGGCCTCGTGCCCCTGGTACGTCCTGGCGCGTATCTCGCCGATCCGCCGGTAGTCCCCCGACGTCTTGAGGTCCGGCTCGACGTCGTCCCGCCACACGGCGACGGCGTCCTCGCCCACGCGTTCGCTGTAGGTGACGGCGAGCGTGCGCGGGTCGTCCTTCGCGCCGAGGACCACGCGGTACGCCAGATCGGACTGGCGCGTGGTGCTCAGCGGCTTCCAGCCCTTGGGGAGGGCCACGGAGAAGCCCTCGGGGGAGTGGTAGACGCTGTATCCGGAATGCAGGCCGTTGCCCTCCGGGGTCACCGTCGGGGTCGGTGTCGGTGTCGGGGTGGGCGTGGGTGTAGGTGTGGGTGTCGGCGTTGTGGGTGACGGTGTCGCCGGCGGCCGGGAGGTCTGTCCGCCGGTGCCGTCGCCGGGTGCGACGGCGGAGGCGGAGGGGGAGGGACTCGGCGGCGCGTCGCTCGCGGAGGTGCTGGTGCCCGGCAGTTGGCGGGTCACGGCCAGGACGGCGACGGCGACCGTGACGACGGCCAGGGCGGTACCGGCGACCATGGTGCGCCTGCTCCACCCCGGGCCCGCCGTGTACATCCCGCGCAGCCGGGGCCTGGGCATCGAGCTCATGGCCATGTCCGGGTCCTCGTTGAGGACGCGGGTGAGAGCGTCGCGGACCACCGGGCGGGTGAGGCGTTCCGTGGAGTTCTTGCGCAGCAGACCCTGTACGGTCTGGGTGAGCGGCCCGGCCCGCAACGGCGCCCGCAGCGGCAGCCGGTCCACGCCCTTGAGGGTGGACTCGGGCCGGTCCCGGTCGCGGTAGGGCGGACGGCCCTCGATCATCGTGTAGAGGATCGCGCCCAGCGCCCACAGATCGGCGGCCGGCCCGATGCGTTCGTCGCGGGCCTGTTCCGGGGAGGCGTACGACGGCACAGCGACCCTGGGTGCGAGGGTCGCGCCGGCCAGCCCGAAGCCGGTGACGACGACGGTGCCTCCCTCCCGTACGAACACCTGACCGGGGCTGAGTTCGCCGTGCGTGATGCCCTCGCCGTGCGCCGCCTCCAGCACGTCGAGCAGCTCCAGGCCGATGCGTGCGGCCCGCACGTAGTTGAACGGGCCGTGTCGGCCGATCACTTCGCCCAGCGGGATGCCGTCGATGCAATCGGTGACGGTCCACAGGGTGTCGGACTCCACGACGGCGTCGACGACCGGGGTGATCCGGCCGGGGCACAGCAGCCCCAGGGTCTCCGACATGTGGATGATCCGCGCGGTGACCCGGCGGGCGTTCTCCCCGTCCGGGTCGGCCGGCAGCCCGATCTGGGTGAGCAGACAGGGGCGCTCGACCTGGATGTCCTCGCCGTACCAGCAGATGCGGTTGGTCTCGCGGTGGAGGACCTCCAGGAGCCGGTACCTTCCGGCGACCAACTCGTGTGTGGAGACGTGCGCCTTGACCATGGTCATCCCTCGCTGAACCCCTGGCTCTCACCTTTCACAGAGGTACGGTGGCCGCGGCGGGATATGTTCAATGAATCCTCAACTGAACGGCGTCTCTTTTCTTTTGTTCATCCGCTGTACGACCGGTCAGTAGGAACTGTCCGTCGACGACCGGAGTTGACACCTCAGCGCAGTCCGAACCGCTCGGACCAGGCCAGGACGTCACCGGTCGTCGTATTGCCCCCGCACACCACGAGTCCCAGCCGGGCGCTCTCACCGACCCGCTGCAGGACCCGCCGGGCCGCGGGAAGCAGGCAGCCGGCAGCGGGTTCGGCCCACACCTTGGCGTGCTCGGCGAGTTCGAGCGAGCCCCGCACCGCCTCCCGGTCGGAGACCACGAGCACCTCGGTGACCAGGGCCGACGCATGGTCGTACGTCAGTTGCGACACGGACGGCGCGCTCAGCGTGGACACGATCGACGACAGCGGGACCGGTACCGGCCCGCCCGCCGCCAGCGCCCGGGACATGGCCTCGGCGCCCTCGGTCTCCACACCCCAGATCCGCAGCCCCGGACGGCGGGCGCGCAACGCCGCAGCGACACCGGCGATCAGCCCGCCGCCCCCGACACTCACCAGGACGTCGGTGAGGTCGTCGGCATCCTCGGCGAACTCCAGGCCGACGGTGCCCTGTCCGGCGATCACCACGGGATCGTCGAACGGGTGCACCAGCGTCAGCCCCTCGTCCCGGAGCCGGGTCGCGAGCGAGAACGCGGCGTCCATACCGTCGGTGAGTCGCACCGACGCGCCCGCCTCCCGCACGATCTCGACGGAACGGGCGGGCGCCGAACCCGGCATGACGACCGTCGCCTTCACGCCGAGGGCCGCCGCCATGGCCGCGAGGGCGATCCCGTGGTTGCCGCCGCTCACCGCCGCGACCCCGGCCGCCCGCTCGGCCCCGGTCAGCGCGAGCAGCCTGGCCGTGGCCCCGCGCGCCTTGAAGGAGCCGGTGCGCTGAAGCAGTTCCAGCTTTGCCGTGACAGGGACACCGAGCAGCGCGGACAGGCCGGGGCTCGGCACCGTCGGGGTGCGTACGACGTGTCCGGCGATCTGCTCGGCCGCGTGCTCGATGTCCGTGATCCCGATCAAGGCACTCATCCTCCCGGCGCGGGGCGATGATCCAGGCCGTCTCGCACTCTGGCGTGCGAGGCGGCGCGGGTCAACCCGGTATTACGCGGGTGAACCCGGCATCAGAGGTCGCGCCGTACGAGGAAGTCCAGCAGCGACCGCAGGTCGTCGGCCGCGCCCGCCACGATCGGCACGTCGGCGATGGCCGACTCGACGGCGGCGACATGACGGCGCGTCTCGGCAAGCGCCGCTGCCCGGCCACCCGTCTCGTCGATCAGCGCGGCAGCCTCCTCGGGCTCCCCGGCGCCTTCCAGGACAGCGGCGAGCCGTCCGGCCACGGGACCTGTCGAGTCGAGCGCCGCCAGCACCGGGAAGGTCTTCTTGCCCTCCCGCAGATCGCCGTGGACGGGCTTACCGGTGACGGCCGGGTCGCCCCAGATCCCCAGGACGTCGTCGACGACCTGGAACGCGATCCCGAGATGCCGTCCGGCCCGGTCGAAGGCGCTGACCACGGCGGGCGGCGCTCCGCCGAGCAGGGCGCCCAGCGCGGCCGCGCAGCCCAGCAGCGCGCCGGTCTTGTGCTCGGCCATCGTGCGGTACTCGCCCGGCCGCACCCGGCGCGGCCCCGTCCACGGGCGCGTGGCGAACAGCAGGTCGTCGGCCTGGCCGCGCACCAGGTCGCCCAACGCGACGGACAGCAGGCGCAGGGCCCCGGGGCCGGTCGGTGTCGCGGCGAGCGTCTCCACGGCCAGGGCGAACAGCGCGTCACCCGCGAGGACCGCCGGACCCGTCCCGTACGCCTTCCACACGGTCGGGCGGCGGCGCCGGGCCGCGTCGCCGTCCATGATGTCGTCGTGCAGCAGGGAGAAGGTGTGCACCAGCTCGACCGCGACCGCCGCCGGTACCCCGGCCGGCCCGGGCGCACCGGCCGCCTCGGCCCCGAGTACGGCGAGGGCCTGCCGCAGCCCCTTGCCGCCGGGTGCGAGGGTGGGCCCGCCGCCGACCTCGCACCAGCCGAAGGAGTACGCGGCCATCTCACCGACCCACGGATGCATCCGCCCGACGGCTTCCCGCAACGCGGGCCGCACCAATGTGCGGCAGCGGCCGAGGACTTCGGGCGCGGCTGTGGCCGACGTCAGCGCCGTCACCGCACGACCTCCGCCCGCAGGCCGGAGTGTTCCCGCGCCCGCGAGCTGTCCTGCCCCGGTGCCGGCAGCCCGGACGCCTTCTGGACCCGCAGGCCGGAGTGTTCCTGCCCCCGCGAGCTGTCCTGCCCCTGTGCCCGCAGGCCGAACTCCTCTTCCGCCCGCGCCACCATCGTGCGCGCGTGCCGCAGGCCGATCCGCTCCAACGCCACCGCCAGGTCGGCCAGTTCGGCTGCGGTATCGGCGCGGTCGCGGCCCAGCCGGGCCAGGGACTTGGCCAGCCCGAGCCGGGCCAGGGCCTCCCCGCGCGGCTCGCTCATGGCACGGAACTCCGCCAGCGCCCTCTCGTACTGGTCCCGGGCCTCGCCGTAACGCCCGGCGCGGTAGAGGACGTTGCCGCGCATCTTGTGGTTGTAGGCCAACGCGCCGGACAGCTTCATCGCGCGGCACGTCGTTTCCGCCTCGGACAGTAGGGCGAGCGCCCGCTCGGTGTCGCCGTCGCGCACGGAGACGACGTCGGCGAGGCCGCGCAGCGCCCAGGCGTGCCCCCGCCGGTCGTCGGCGCGCGCGGCGATACCGGCCGCCTCCTCGAACATCGCGTATGCCATGTCGTACGCGCCGGTGTTGCGGTGCATCTGCGCGATGCCCTCCAGGGCCCATACCGTGTGCCGCGCCTCGCCGCGCCGACGGGCTTCGGAGAGCAGCTGCTCGTGCAGCCTGCCGACAGCCTCGTAGTCACCCTGGATGCGGCCGGTCTCGGCGAGGCCCGCGAGGGAGTAGCCGCGGACGACGATGTCGCCGCCGCGCTCTCCCAGTTCGGCCGCGAGGTGAAGCAGTCGCCGGGCCAGCGCCAGGGAGCCGCGCTGCCGGGCCAGCGTGCCGCCGCTCCACAGCGCCCAGGCCATCGCTGCGATGTCCCCGGCCGCCCGGGCCGCACGGTAACTCGCCTTCCACGCCCGGTCCGCCTCCCCGATCCGGCCCAGCCGGCGGTGTGCCTCGGCGACCGCCAGCCCGGAGCGGGCCGCCTCCCCGTGCTGACCGGCTCGCTCGGCGGCCCTCAACTGCTCGGTGCCGGCGGCCAGTACGTCGGTCAGCGAGGAGTTCACGGACAGAGTGGTGAGGGCGCCCTGGTACTCCGGGGCGAATGCCTTGCCGTACATGCATGCCTTTCGGTCGGTATACACCTTGTCTATACATTGCATGTATACATAGAGCGTATAGTGCGTCGGAAATCAGCCCCGGCCCGAAGGCCGGGGCTTGGTCTGTTGCCGATCAAGACGCGGACGGAGCCGAACGGGTTGCCCGTGAGGCGCAGATCACTTCATGGGGCTCAGTGCTGCTGGGCCTTCTGGGGCGTGGCCTCGCTCGGCCGGACGACGACGTAGCCCTGGCCCTGGAGCATCAGCTGCACGGCCTCTCCGGAACCGCCGCGCAGCATCGACCCGATGGACTGCGAACGGTGCAGCGAGGTTCCCAGTCCCGCCGTCCAGCCGACGACCGCGTCCGTGTCGACGTAGACCGGGTACTGCGGCGAGACCGGAATGACCAGCGGGTTGCCCTCGCACACCAGGCCCAGCCTCCCGTGACCGGTGAAGACGCTGTTGAAGAGACCGCCGCCGGTGATGCCGGCGCCCTTCACGGTGGCTATCCGGTACGACAACGTGGCGTCGAAACACAGGACGTTGCGGCCGTTGACGGTGAACTCGTCGCCGGGGTCCACCTCGACGACGAAACAGTTCTGCGCCTCGTGAGCGAACCAGGCCTCGCCCTGCCCGCGCACGGCCATGAGCGCGAGGCCCTCCCCGGTGACCGCGCGCTTGAGCATGCCGCCCACGCCTTGGCCCTTGCGTTCGAACTGCAGATTGCCGCGGTAGGCGACCATCGCCCCCTGGCGGGCCAGCATCTCGCCGTGCACCGCGTACTTGATGCACTTGGAGTTCTCGACCGTCATGCCCGGCGCGGAGGCCGGCTGCACCATGTGCTCGCTGGAAAACAGGTCACCCTTCATGCAGGCATCCTGTCCCGGAGGGATGCCCTCCGCCAAGATCGCGGGTCGGGGCGTTTTCCTCCGGTCCGGCTGTCCCGGCCGAGCCCGTCTCGGGAACGGCAGCTTCAGGCACCGAACAGCTGTGTCCAGTACGTGCCCGCCGGGCCGCCGCCCGCGAAGCCGACCCCTATGCGGGTGAAGGTGGGCTTGAGGATGTTGGCACGGTGACCGGGGCTGTTCATCCAGCCCTCCACGACCTCGGCGGGGGAGCGCTGCCCGCAGGCGATGTTCTCGCCGATCGAACGCAGAGTGGAGCCCGCGGCGGCGGCCCGGTCCCAGGGCTGCGTGCCCTCGGGCGAGGTGTGGGAGTAGAACGCGCGGGCCGCCATGTCCGTGCTGTACGCCTGCGCGGCGGCGGCCAGCGGCGGATCCACCGCGAGGCGCGGCAATCCGGCCCGGGCCCGTTCCCGGTTGGTGAGTTCGACGACGTCGGCCTGCGTTCGCGCCAGCTCGGCGGGCGTGAGGGGTTTGGCCCAGAGCGCGGTCCAGAACGTGTCGCCTGATCGGCCGTCGGTGATGTATGCCAGTCCGGCGTGGGTGAACGCCGGGTCGTGCAGGGTGCGCCGGGGCTGTTCGGTGCGCAGGCAGTACGCGACGAACTCGGCGGGGGTGCGCGGGCCGGAGACCAGGTGCTCGCCGACGGTGACATACGCGTATCCGGTGGCGGCGACGCGCTGGTGGAGGGAGACGCCGTCCGCACCCTCGACGCCGAGCCGCCCCGCCGAGGCCATGACGGACGCGTGGGCGTGCGCCGCGGTGGCCAGACGCGTGTCGAGGGCGACCGGAGGTGAACCGGCGGCGGCCCGGGCGGAGTTGACCAGGCCGAGGAAGCCGTCGGGGTCGGGGGCCGACGATATCCGGCGTGCCGTCCGTGGCGGCCGGGTTGCCGGGAAGGAGGGGGACGGCGCCGGGCGGGTCGTCGGCGCCGGTGGGTCGTCGGCGACGTCCACCCCGAAGTCGCGGGCCAGGCCCGCCAGTCCGTCGGCGTATCCCTGGCCCAGCGCCCGCAGCTTCCAGCCGTCGCCGCGCCGGTAGATCTCCGCGAGGAGCAGGACGGTCTCCTGGCGCGGGCGTGGCGGGACGAACCGGCCCAGGGGACGGCCGCTCGCGTTGGTGACGTGCAGGGTGGGGGCGGGCAGCCGGCCCAGCGAGGTGGCGGGATCGGCCGGGCTGACCAGCACGGTGAGCCGGGTGGCGCCGGCGCGCAACCGCGGTGGGTCGACGATCAGCGTGTCGCCGTGCAGGCGGGCGCCCGGAGCGGCCGGCTGGTTGTAGAAGACGAAGTCGTCGTCGCCCCCGACCTTGCCGTCGTCGTCCGTGATGAGCGCGGACACGTCGAACGGGCCGGGGACCCGGACGGTCACGGGACCGCCCGGGAGGGGCAGATTGCCCCCGGGGACCAACTCGCTCATCGTGCCGCCCTGATGTCGTCGTTCGGGACCCCTGGGGGGTCGTCCGGACAACGTGCGTCAGCGCGCGAGCGTTCCCCGCCTCGCCCGCCCACCCGGGTCAGTCCAGGGCGATCCCCGGAGCGATGTCCTCATGCCGTTCGACGGGAGCGGCAACGCCGCGCGCCGCCTTCGTCCGCTTGCCGCAGAACGCGGACTCCAGCGTGCCCAGCATCGTGTTGAGGACCTCCCCGTTGTTGGAGGTGTTGGCGAGCGCGCTGAGGCTGCGTCCACCGTCCTTCGTGGTGAAGGCGTACGTGTAGTAGCCCTGGACGGCGCCCGTGTGGCCGTACACGGACACACCGCACGACAGGTTGCGGCGGCGCAGGCCGAGCCCGTACGCCTGCGAAGTGCCCGCCGGCATCCACCGCTGCATCCGCGCCAGCTGCGCGGCCGAGGTCAGCCGGCCGCTGAGCAGGGCGGTGAGGAAGGTGTTGAGGTCCCGGGTGCTGGAGATGAGCGCGCCCGCGCCCTGCGCCCAGGACACGGTCTGCCGGGTGGCGTCGACCAGTGCGGCGCCCGCCTGGTCGGGGGTGAGATAGCCGCGGGCGTGGCGGCCGGGGATCTTCGTACCGGGGTGTGCGTAGAAGGTGTCGCTCAGCTTCAGCGGGTTGATGATCCGGTTCTGGTACTCGGTCCGCAGGGAGTGGCCGGTCAGCTTCTCGACGAGCATCCCCGCGACGACGAAGTTGGTGTTGGAGTAGGAGTAGGCGGCGCCCGGCGCGTTGGTCCGCGGCCGGCGCAGCGACCGCTCCACCAACTGGCGGGGGGTGAAGACCTTGGTGCGGACGGCCTCGAACCCCGGGACCGTCCTCGCGAACATATCGTTCGTGTAGTCGTACAGCCCGCTGCGATGGCTCAGCACGTGCCGCACCGTGATCCGGCCGTCCGGCAGCAGACCCGGCAGATAGCGGTTGACCGACGAGCCCAGCTTCAGCTTCTTCTCGTCGACCAGTTGCAGCAGCACCGTCGCGGTGAAGACCTTGGTGACGCTGCCGATGCGGAAGCGGTCGGCGTCGCCGATGGCCCGCAGTGTCTTCCGGTTCGCGACGCCCGCGGCGGCCAGGCGAACCGTGCCGCCGTCGTCGATCCGGGCCATCGCGCCGGGCGCGCCCTGCTTCAGTGCCTTGCGCAGGACACCGCGCAGACCGGCGAGATCGGGTTTGGGCAGCGTGCCCGCCGCGGTCGTGCCGGCTTCGATGGCCGTCGATTCCCGGGGTGCGGCCTGCGCGGGAACCGCCAGCAAGGACAGCAGAACCGCCCCCACCACTGTGCCCCTGCGCGCCATTGCAGATGCCATGCGACTGCTCTCCTGTTTCTGTCGGCGAGTCACATCCGCACAATGGGCACACGGTTGGCCACTCGGTGATCACTGCGCGATGCGGATAGCGCAGTATCGCTTCCGAATTGCCTGAAATCGACCATTTCGCGAAGAGGTCCACGGCCGTTCCAGAAGTGGCCGCACCGCGATGCGAATTCTGCTTCTTTTATTGACGACAGAAAAGAACCCCTCTAGGTTCCCGGCCATGCGCCAGACGCACAGCGCCGAGACGTTCCCCGTCAACACCCCGGCCGCCGCCCAGATCTTCACCATCGTCCTGTCCCAAGGCCCCCTCGCCCGCCTGGAGGTGGCCCGGCGGGCCGGGCTGTCACCGGCCGCCGTCACCAAGGCGGTACGGCCGCTGATCGAGACCGGATACCTGGTGGAGGACGCCGACGAGGAGGCGCGACCCGCGCTCGGGCGGCCGGCGAACCTGGTGCGGGTCGACGGCGGGCGGGCGCTCTTCCTCGGGATCAAGGTGACCGGCGACGAGATCATCGGCGTGCTCACCGACCTGTGCTGCCGGATCCGCGCCGCCTGCCACGTACCGCTGACGGACCGTGACCTCAAGGTGGTGCTGGCCGGGACGGCGGACGTGGTCCAGGAACTACTGACCGAGGCGGCCGGTCTTGGTGTGGGCGTCCTGGGCCTCGGTATCGCCGTCTCCGGTGACGTCGATCGCGGCGCGGGTGTCGTCCGCTACTCGCCCTTCCTGGAGTGGCGCGACGTCCCGCTCGCCGAACTCACCGCCACGACCACGGGGTTGCCCGTCACCGTCGACAACGACGTGCGCGCGCTGACCGTCGCCGAGCAGTGGTTCGGCGCGGGCGTCGGCCTGTCCGACTTCGCCGTGGTGACGGTCGGTGCCGGCATCGGCTGCGGCCTCGTCGTACACGGCCGGGTGGTCGCCGGTGCGTATGGCGTGGCGGGCGAGATCGGTCATGTGACCGTCGACCCGGCCGGACCCTTGTGCCACTGCGGCAACCGCGGCTGCGTGGAGGCGATCGCGGGAGACGCCGCGATCCTCAGACGGATCCGCGAGACCACGGGCGTCGAGGTCGCCGACACGGCGGAAGCCGTACGGCTCGCCCGCCGCGGGGTTCCCGGAGCCCGCGAGGCGTACGCGCGCGCGGGCGAGGCGATCGGCCGGGGCATCGCCACCGTGGCCAACCTCCTCGGCCCCGAGCGCGTGATCATCTCCGGCGAGGGCCTGGCCGCCCACGACCTGTTCGCCGAGCAGATCCGCGACTCCTTCGCCGCGGCCGCCTTCGGCTCCGCCGCGCAGTGCGACGTACAGACCCGCCCGCTGCCCTTCGAGGAGTGGGCGCGCGGGGCCGCGGCCACCGCCATCCAGTCCTTCATCCGAGCCGACACCTAGAGCGTGCCCTCGCGCGCCCCGACCACCCACCCACCCGCCCACCCGCAGAGCCGACCCCGGGAGGTACGACCCATGTGGTCATCCTCGTACTCCGTCCTGCCCGCACGCGCCCTCAGAGCCGTGGTGGTCCTGGCCCTCGCAGCCGGAGCCGTCACCGCCGCCCCGGTGGCGCAGGCCGTCACGGCCGCCCCGGAGCTCGCCGCCAAGCCCTACATGGGCTGGTCGAGCTGGAGCATGCAGTCGTCCAAGTACCCCGGCCTCAACCCGGACGGCGAGTACAGCTACCTGACCGAGGCGAACGTCCTCAAGCAGACCGACGCCATGGCCGCCAAGCTCAAGAAGTACGGCTACGAGTACGTCAACATCGACGCCGGCTGGTGGCGGGACAGCGCCTGGAAGCCCGCCTTCGACGAGTACGGGCGCCAGAAGGCCGACCCGGTCCGCTTCCCCAGCGGCATGAAGGCCGTCGCCGACCGCATCCACGCCAAGGGCCTCAAGGCCGGCATCTACCTGCCCGCCGGCCTGGAGAAGGAGGCGTACGGCGCCGGCAAGGTCCCGGTCCGGAACGCCGAGGGCTGCACGACCGCCGACATCGTCTACGGCGACCTGCGCACCACCAACGGCTGGGACAGCTCCTACAAACTCGACTTCTCCCGCCCCTGCACCCAGAAGTACATCGACTCCCAGGCACAGCTCATCGCCGACTGGGGCTACGACTTCCTCAAGCTCGACGGCGTCGGCCCCGGCTCCGGCAAGAGCGGCGACCAGTACGACAACATTGCCGACGTGGCCGCCTGGAACAAGGCGATAGCCGGTGCGGGCCGCCCCATCCACCTCGAGCTGTCCTGGTCCCTCGACATCGGCCACGCCGCCGACTGGAAGAAGTACTCCAACGGCTGGCGCATCGACACCGACGTCGAGTGCTACTGCAACACGCTGGTCAGCTGGGAGAACTCCGTCGACGACCGCTGGGACGACACCCCCGCCTGGACCCGGCACGCCGGCCCCGGCGGCTGGAACGACCTCGACGCCCTGGACGTCGGCAACGGCGATATGGACGGCCTCACCAAGGCCGAGCGGCAGAGCTACGCCACCCTGTGGGCCATCGCCAAGTCCCCGCTCTACACCGGCGACGACCTCACCCGCCTCGACTCCTACGGCCTGTCCCTGCTGACCAACCGCGAGGTCATCGCCCTCAACCAGGGCGCCGCCCCGCCCGCGCGCCCGGTGACCGCCTCCGACCCCCAGCAGGTGTGGGCCGCGAAGAACCCGAACGGCACCTACACCGTCGCCCTGTTCAACCTCGCCGACGCGCCCGCCGCCGTCACCGCCGACTGGTCCACCCTCGGCTTCACCGGCAAGGCCGCCGTCCGTGACCTGTGGAACCACGAGGACCTCGGCACGTACAAGAACAAGGTCACCCAGGCCCTCCCGGCCCACGGCTCCCGCCTCTTCACCGTCACCCCGCAGGGCAGCGCGCTCACCACGACCGCCTACGAGGCCGAGTCCCCGGCGAACGCCCTCGGCGGCAACGCCTCCCCGGCCGACTGCTCCACCTGCTCCGGCGGCAAGAAGATCGGCAACCTGTACCTCGGCGGCAAGCTCCGCTTCAACGACGTCGTGGTCGGCAAGGCCGGGACCTACTGGATCAAGGTCGCCTACGTCAGCGGTGACGCCCGCTCCGTCGACGTCTCCGCGAACACCGGCGGCGCCACCCGTCACAAGTTCCCGTCCACCGGCGACTGGGGAACCGTCGGGACGGTCAGCGTGCCGGTCGCGCTGAAGGCGGGCAGCAACACGGTCACCTTCGACAGCAGTACGGGCTACGCCCCCGACATCGACCGCATCGACGTCCCGAAGACGTCCTGACCACCCACCCCGGAGCGGAGCCCCCATGGACACCGACCGGCCTTCCGGCCAGCTGCCCAGACGCAACCTCCTCGCCCTCGCCGCGATGACCGGCGCACTCGCCACCCTGCCGACGTTCACCGCGACCGCCACCCCACAGCGGCCCGCCGACTCGCCCCTGCCCGGCCGCGACGCACGCCACGGACTGTGGTGGCAGGCCCCCGCCGACGACCGCTCCATGATCGAACAGGGCCTGCCCGTTGGCAACGGCCGTCTCGGAGCCCTCGCCGGCAACGACCCGGGCCGTGAAGTCCTCCTGATCACCGACGCCACGATGTGGACCGGCGGCCTCAACGACTCCCTCGATGCCGACGGCCAATTCCCCTACGACCGCCAGAACTTCGGCTCCTTCACCCTGCTCGCCCGCCTCACCGTCGACATTCCCGACCACGACCTGTCCGCCGTCTCCGGCTATCGCCGAGACCTCGCCCTCGACCAGGGCGTGGTGACCACGTCGTACGTCCGCTCCGCAGTGACGTACCGACGGCAGCTCTTCGCCAGCCACCTCGACGACGTGATCGTGCTGCACTTCACGCAGAGCGGCGGCGGCCACCACACCGGCACCCTCACCCTGGAGGGCACGCACGGCGAGGGACCCGCGACCTCGTTCGGCGCCGCCTTCCCCAACGGCCTGCGCTACGGCGCCGCGGTCACCGCATACGGCAGCGGCGGCCGCGTCGCCGTCGACGGGCCGCGGGTCTCCTTCTCCGGGTGCAGGGAGCTCACCGTGGTGGTGAGCGGCGGCACCAACTACACACCCGACGTCGCCACCCAGTACCGCGACCCGTCCCTCGACCCCGAGCGGCTGGCCCGCACCAAGGTCCGCGCCGCCGCCGCACACTCGGCCGACACGCTCCTCCGCACGCATGTCGCCGACTACCGAGCCCTGTTCGGCCAGTTGGATCTCAGTCTGGGCGCCTCGTCGGCCGAGCAACGCTCCCTGGACACCTGGGAGCGATTGAGGGCGAGGGCCCGTGACGGGGTGCCGGATCCCGAACTGGAGGCCGCCTACCTGCAGTTCGGCCGGTATCTGATGATCTCGGGATCCCGTGGCAGCCTGCCGCTGAACCTCCAGGGGCTCTGGCTCGACGGCAACGACCCGGACTGGATGGGCGACTACCACACCGACATCAACATCCAGATGAACTACTGGATGGCCGACCGCGCCGGCCTGTCCGCCTGCTTCGACGCGCTCACCGACTACTGCCTCGCCCAGCTCCCGTCCTGGACGGACCTCACCCGCCGACACTTCAACGACCCACGCAACCGCTACCGCAACTCCACCGGCGAGATCGCCGGCTGGACCGTGGCCATCTCGACCAATCCCCACGGCGGCAACGGCTGGTGGTGGCACCCCGCGGGCAACGCCTGGCTGTGCACCACGCTGTGGGAGCACTATGAGTTCACCCGGTCGTCATCCCATCTGGAGAGGGTCTATCCACTGCTGAAGGGGGCCTGCGAGTTCTGGGAGGCGAGACTGCTCACCACGACATTGCCCGGCACCTCCCGGGAGGTTCTCGTCGCCGACAGTGACTGGTCACCGGAACACGGACCGCTCGACGCGAAGGGCATCACCTACGCCCAGGAACTGGTGTGGGCGCTGTTCGGCGTCTACTGCACCGCATCGGCGGAATTGAAGAAGGACACCGGGTACGCGGACACGATCGCCTCGTTGCGGCGGAAGCTGTACCTGCCCACCGCGAGCCCGAAGACGGGCTGGCTGGAGGAGTGGATGTCGCCCGACAACCTCGGCGAGACCACCCACCGGCACCTGTCCCCGTTGGTCGGTCTGTTCCCCGGCGACCGCATCCGCCCCGACGGCTCCAGTCCGGCCGACATCGTCGACGGCGCCACCGCCCTGCTCACCGCACGCGGCATGGAGAGCTTCGGCTGGGCGAACGCATGGCGCGGCCTGTGCTGGGCCCGTCTGAAGAACGCCGAGAACGCCTACCAGCTGGTCGTGAACAACCTCCGCCCCTCGACCGGCGGCGGCAACGGCACCGCCCCCAACCTGTTCGACATCTACGAAGTGTCACAGGGCCGGGGCATCTTCCAGATCGATGCCAACTTCGGCACACCGGCAGCGATGATCGAGATGCTCCTCTACTCCCGCCCGGGCCACATCGAACTCCTCCCGGCCCTGCCCGACGCCTGGGCGCGGACCGGCTCCCTCACCGGGGCCGGCGCGCGCGGCGGGTTCGTCGTCGACCTGGACTGGCGGGACGGCAGGCCGACTCACGCGCGGATCCGCAGCGTGGGCGGCCGGACCACGACGGTGGCGTTCGGCGACAGGGTCCGGACCGTGAGTCTGAAGCCCGGGGAGTCCGTCACGTTGCAGGACCTCGTGCGGTGAAGGGCCGTCTCGCGCGTGCGGGCCGCGCGGTCGTCGTACTGCTGCTGGCCTCCGCCTGCCAGTCCACGTCCACGCCCAACGGGGCGCCCGACGTCCCCGCCGGTGTCGTCACCTGGGGAGCGAGCGCCGACCGCTTCGGCGAGGCATCCGCCGACCACGGCTACCGGCTCGTCGTGCACACCAGCGTCGGGGGCCGCGATCCGCGGATCCGGCTCTCCAACGCCTTCGGGGACCGGCCGGTGACCTTCGACAGCGGGTACGCCGGCCTCCAGAAGGCGGGCGCCGAACTGGTCCGCGGCAGCAACCGGAGGCTGACGTTCGGCGGAGCGCGCTCCGTCACCGTCCCCGCCGGGGAGACCGTACTGAGCGACCCGCTGCCGGGCAGGCTGCCCGCCGCGACCAACCTGGTCATCAGCATCCACACGGCCGACGCCTCGGGTCCGGCGACCGGTCACTGGATGGCCATGCAGACGTCCTACGCCACCCCGGGCGACCACACCGCCGAGGAGAGCGCCGCGAACTGGACGCAGACCACCGGCTCCTGGTTCTACCTCGACGCAGTCTCCGTTCGGGCGGGCGCGGACACCGGAGCCGTCGTCGCGCTCGGCGACTCCGTCACCGACGGCTGGCAGTCCACCAACGACAAGAACCGCCGCTGGCCCGACTACCTCGCCCGCCGCCTCCAACAGGCGGACACCGTCGTCAAAGGCGTCGCCAACGAGGGCATCTCCGGCAACAAGGTCCTCGCCGACGGCGCCGGACAGAGCGCCCTGAACCGACTGGACCGGGACGTGCTGTCCCAGCCCGGCCTGCGCACCGTCTTCCTCTTCGAGGGCGTCAACGACATCAAGGCCCACACCGGCGTCACCGCGGACGATCTGATCGCTGGCTACCGCGAGATCATCGACCGGGCGCACGAGGCCGGCAAGTGCGTGGCCGCGGCCACCGTCGGCCCTTTCAAGGGCTGGTCCGAATGGGACCCGGATGCCGAAGCCGTCCGCCGGGAAGTCAACGAGTTCATCAGGACCGGCGGCGAGTTCGACACCGTCACCGACTTCGACCGCATCCTCCGCAGCCCCTACGACTCCGAACGCATCCACCCCACCTTCGACGGCGGCGACCACCTGCACCCCAACGACAAGGGAATGCAGGCGATGGCCGACGCCGTCGACATCGAGAGCCTCGACTGCGCCGACCCGCTGCCCTAGCTCAGGACGACGCGCCGCGGCCCGACCCGCTCGGCTCCGGAACGATCAGACCCTCCCGATAGGCGACGGCCACCGCCTCCGTACGGCTCGCCGCGCCCAGCTTGGCGAGGATGTTGGAGACATGGACGCTCGCCGTCTTGCCGCTGATGAACAGCTCCTCGCCGATCTGCCGGTTACTGCGGCCGAGGGCGAGGAGTCGCAGCACATCCCGTTCGCGGGCGGTGAGGATCGCGGCACGGTCGGCGGCAGACGGGGTGTCCGACAGGCGGCCGCGTCGGATCAGGGAGTTCAGCTGATCGAGGAGCGGTGTCGCTCCGAAGCGCAGGGCCGTCTCCCGGGCCGTGCGGGCCTGCACGGCCGCCTCCTCGCGCCGGTCGGCCGCCAACAGGGCCTCGGCCAGCCGTAGTTGGCAGCGCGCCCGCTCGTACACGTCGCCGAAGTCGAACGCTTCGACCGCCTTCTCCCAGACCGCGGCATCCGGCCCGGTCACCGCCCGCGCACACTCCGCCTCCGCGCGGGCCAGCCACGCCTGCCCCTCGGGCCCCTGCGGTATGCGGTCCTCGCCGCGTACGGCCGTGACGCGGGCCAGGTCGCGGAGTTCGGTCGCCGTGTCCGCCCAGCCGCGAGCCCCGGCCTCGTCCCCGGTGCGGCGGAGTGCGGCGGCCCGGTCGGCCACCGCGGAGAGCGCGAGGGCGGCCAGCCGGACCGTGACGTCCGGAAGGGTGCCCGCGTCGTCGGTGAGAGCCGCGACGGTGGACCGCATCCGCTCCACGGCCGCCTCCGGCTCCCCGCGCTGCGCCGCCGCGTCGGTCAGCACGATGCCCGCGACGAGCGTGGCCATCCAGTCGAACTGCCCCTCCAGCAGGGCGTGGGCCCGGTCGGCGGTCTTGAGGTCGCCGCGCGCCAGCGCCACGTACAACACGGGCCCGACCGTGTACCCGCCGGCTGCCGGAAGCACCTCGGCGTCCGCGCTCGCCGCACTGACGCACTCGTCCCAGCGGCCCAGCGTGTACAGCACCAGCAGCCGGAGGTAGCGCATCTCCAGCGGATACGTCGAGGACAGCAGCCCGGCGCGCCGGGCCCGGTCCAGCCCCTCGGTCAGCCACGGCAGACACTCGTCGAGGTCACCGGATTCGAAGCAGCCGACGGCGAGGTTGAACAGGGCGCGCATCTCCACCGGCGCGTTGCCCGCGCTGCGGGCGAGGTCACGGGCCTCCCGCAGCCGCTCCCGCCCCTCCGGCGAACGGCGGCCGCCACCTTCGAGATTGGCCAGGGAGACGAGCAGATCGGCCTGGGCGTCGGTCACGCCCAACTGCTCGGCGACGACCAGGGCCTGACGGGCGACCCGCAACGCGGTCTCGTTCTCACCGACCTGACGCGCCGTCATCACATGCGTGGCCGCCGCCCACACCCAAGTGCTGGACGGGGGCTCGGCGGGGATCAGGGCCAGCGCCTCGCTGCTGTAGGCGAAGGCGGCCGTCAGGCTGTCGACCGTCATCAGGTTCCCGGCGAGCGTGTACCGCACCCGGGCGGCCAGCTCCGAGTCCGCGTCCTGGCCGACGCCCGCGAGCGCGGCCCGGGCGAGGGAGACGGCCCGGTGCGCCTCCCCGGCGTGCGCGGCCGCCGCCGAGGCGCGCAGTGTGAGCGTCACCCGGTCGACGCCCTCGGCGGTGGGCCGTGCCGGCGCTTCCACCGCCGACCACAGGTCGAGGACGGCTTCGAGGTGTCGTAGCTCCTCGGCGGGCGCGCCGACCCGCTGGGCGTGGTCCGCGGCCTCCAGCGAGGCGGCGAGCGCCTCGGGCAGGTCGTGGCTCTCCCGGTAGTGGTGGGCCCGCTCGGCGGCGCTCTCGGCCCGGTGGCCGCGACCGGCGAGCAGCCGGGCGAACGCGCCGTGCAGCCGGGACCGTTCACCCGGGAGCAGGTCCGCGTACACCGCCTCGCGGGCCAGGGCGTGCCGGAAGGCGTACGTGTCGCCTTCTTGGGGGGTCAGCAACTGCCGCCCCACGGCCTCGCGCAGCGCCGACTCCAACTCGTCCTCCGGAAGCCCTACGGCTTCCCGCAGCAGGTCGTGCTCGACGCGGCGCCCGGCGACCGCGGCCGTGCGCAGCACCTGCTGGGCGGTCTCGGAGAGCTGCTCGAAGCGGATGAGGAGGAGGTCCGCGAGACCACTGGGCACCCCACCGACGTCCGTCTCCGTGGCCGCGACCAGCTCCTCCGCGTAGAAGGCGTTGCCCTCGGCGCGCTCGACGATCCGGCGGACCGTGGCGTCCGGCAGCGGACGGTCCTCCACCGCGCGCACCAGGCGCGCCACCTCGGCGTCGGCCATCGGGCGCAGTTCCAGCCGCTCCACGGCGGGCAGCCGCACCAGCTCGGCCAGCAGCGGACGCAGCGGATGGCGGCGGTGCAGGTCGTCCGCGCGGTACGAGGCGAGCACCGCCAGCCGGTGGGTGGGCGCGCCGCCCGCCGCCCGCTGGAGGATGCCCCGGCTGAGCAGGAACCGCAGCAAGTCCCGGGAGGACTGGTCGGCCCAGTGCAGGTCCTCCAGGACGAGCAGCAGGGGAGCGATGTCCGCCAGGTCGGCCAGCAGCCCCGCGATGCCCTCGAACAGCCGCAGCCGTCCGCCCGTGTCCCGCACGGCGTCCGTGCCGCCGCCCAGCAGCCGGTCGACCACCGGGTGCGCGTCGAGGGCGCCCGCGAACCGCTCGTCGCCCGCGACCACGCCCAGGACCTCGGTGAACGGCAGATACGGCAGACCCACGTCGCCGAGGTCGACGCAGTGCCCGGTGAGCACCGTCATGCCGGCCCCGGCGGCCCGCGTGGCCACCTCGTCCAGCATCCGCGTCTTGCCGACCCCGGCGTCCCCCGCGATCAGTACCGCCCGGGCTTCACCGCCCCGGGCGCGCTCCAGCAGCCCGGAGAGCCGGGCGAGTTCTTCTTCCCGGCCGATCAGCGGAGTGGTGCTTGAAATCGTCGGCACGAATCCATCCTGGCACGTCACACTGACAGTGCCGTGTGACCAGGGGCGACCGGACCGGCCTTCAGGGGCGCAGGGCTGTATCGGTATGCGGCTCCGCCGCGTGGGCGCGACCAGTCACGAACGACCCGCAGTCGGACTGACCGGTCCGGAACTCCTGGGCGCGCACTACCGCAACACCCGAGCCCAATCGGCCGGCACCCGCCCCGCAGGCCCCGGCACCGGCTGGTCCGCGGGATGGCTGGCCGGCGCCGCGAGTTCCGGCCCGGCCTCGTACATCTCCTTCGTCGCGAAGTTCCAGTACCAGCCCTCACCGGGCTCGAAGCTCTGCACCAGCGGGTGCCCGGTGGCCCGGAAGTGTTCGGTGGCGTGCTGGCCGGGGGACGAGTCGCAGCAGCCGACGTGCCCGCACTGCGCGCAGCGCCGCAGATGGAACCACCATCCGCCGGCCGCGTCGCACTCCACGCACCCGGCGCCGCTCGGCGGAACGCCGGGGTCGAGGCCTTCGATCGCGTTGTCGCTGGTCATGCCGGCTCCTCGGGTGCTGTGTCGGACTCCGCGGCGGTGAGCGGGAGAAGGACCTGGAAACGGGTGTCACCCGGCTCGGACTCGACCTGGAGCGTGCCGTGGTGCTTGTTGACGACGATCCGCCAGGAGATGTCCAGGCCGAGGCCGGTGCCCTCGCCCACCGGCTTGGTGGTGAAGAACGGGTCGAAGATACGGCCGCGGACCTCCTTCGGCACCCCGGGCCCGGTGTCGCGGAACTCGACCAGCAGCCGGTCGTTGTCGAGCGCCGTCCGCACGGTCAACGTGCCGTCCCCGCCAACGCTGTTGATGGCCTGGACCGCGTTGTCGATCAGGTTGGTCCACACCTGGTTGAGTTCCGCCGGGTAGGCCGGGATCCTCGGGGCCGTACGGTCGTACTCCTTGACGACCTTGATCCGCGGGCCGATCTTGCCCGACAGCATCAGCAGGGTGCTGTCGAGGAGTTCGTGGACGTCGGCGACCTGGTAGGGGGCCCGGTCCAGCTGGGAGTACTGCTTGGCGGCGTCGACCAGATGGGAGATCCGGGTGGTGGAGTCCGCGATCTCGTCCATCAACAGCTCGGTCTCGACCGTGTAGTTGAGCCACCCGATCGCGCTGGGCAGGAGCTCCCCGTCCACGGCCGCGGCGACCTGGTCCAGCCAGTCGATGTCGAGCCCTGCCTGTACGAAGGTGGGGGCGAGCCGCCAGCCCTCGGCGATGTCGTGGTCGTCGAGCCAGTCGGTGAGCGCGTCCTCGCGGTCCGAGGCTTCCAGCGGGCTCAACGCGGCTGCCTTGGCGACGAGTTCGGCGGTGCGTTCCTGGATGTCGATGAGGTTCGCCAGGGTCTCCGGCGAGAACGAGCCCGAGGAGATCACCCGCAGCTTGTGCCGCATCTTGCCCACGCGTTCCCGCAGGGTCGAGGTGGCCCGTACGGCCGCCGCCGCGGGGTTGTTGAGCTCGTGGGTGAGTCCGGCGGACAACGACCCCAGGGCCAGCAGCCGTTCGCGCTGCCCGATGGCCCGCTGTGTGCTCTTCGCACCGAAGAACAGTCCCTCCAGCAGATGCACCGCCATGGGGAACCATTCCCTCATGATGCTCGCGAACGTGTCCGCGGGCAGCACGAAGAACCGCGTCGGCTCGGTGACGCGCATGGAGTTGTTGTACATCTGCGGCACCCGGTCACCCAGATACGCCTGCATGGACCCCGCGTACACCCCGCGCTGCGAGGTCCGGTTGACCTCCACGTCGTCGCCGCCGACCCGGCGGGAGAGTACGACCGTGCCCTCGAGCAGGACGTAGAAGCAGGTGGCGTGCTCGCCCTCGGCGTAGACGGGACCGGGCTCGAACTTCTCGATCCGCCCCTCGCTGCACAGGCGCCCCAGCTGCTCGGGGGACAGCTTCTCGAACAGGAACAGCGACCCGATCTCCTGCGGGCTGCACGGCATGAGCTGCCCGCTCACGACTGCTCCAGATACCGGTGGACGAGCATCACGGCCATGGCTCCCTCTCCGACGGCGGACGCGACCCGCTTCGCCGACTCGGCGCGGGCGTCACCCGCGACGAACACGCCGGGAATGCTGGTCTCCAGATGGTACGGCGGCCGGTCCAGCTCCCAGCCCGCCGGCGGCCGCCCGTCGGGGGTGAGGTCGGGCCCGGCCAGGATGAACCCGTGGTCGTCCCGCAGCACCGTGCCGTCCAGCCAGTCGGTCAGCGGGGCCGCGCCGATGAACACGAACATCCACTGCGCGTCGACGAGTTCGGTCGCCCCGGTACCGACGTCGCGCAGCGTGAGCTGCTCCAGATGGTCGGAGCCGTGCGCGGCCTCGACGACCGTTCCGCAGCGCACCGAGATGTTCGGCGACTCCTCGATCTGCTGGATCAGGTAGTAGGACATCGACGCGGCCAGCGACTCCCCGCGCACCAGCAGCGTCACCGACTTGGCGCCCCGGGCCAGGTACATCGCCGCCTGCCCCGCCGAGTTGGCGCCGCCGACGATGTACACGTCGTGGCCCTGGCAGGAGGATGCCTCGGTCAGCGCGGAGCCGTAGAAGACTCCGCAGCCCGTCAGGTCGCTCGTGCCGGGCGCCTGAAGCTGCCGGTACGACACGCCGGTCGCCAGGATCACGCTGTGCGCGGCGATGGCCGAGCCGTCCGAGAACCGTACGACCCGCGCGGAGCCGTTGATCTCCAGTCCCGTCACCTCGCGCGCGGTGAGGATCTCGGCGCCGAACTTCGCCGCCTGCCGCCGGGCCCGCTCGGTGAGCTGCCCTCCCGACACGCCGTCGGGGAAGCCGAGGTAGTTCTCGATCCGGGAGCTCTGCCCGGCCTGTCCGCCGGTCGCCGACCGCTCCACAAGCACGGTCCGCAGCCCCTCGGAGGCGCCGTACACGGCCGAGCCGAGTCCGGCCGGGCCGCCGCCGATGACGACGAGGTCGTAGAAGTCCGCCGCGGGCGTCGTGGCCAGCCCCACCCGTGCGGCCAGCTCGGGGGCCTCCGGCTCGACCAGGGGTGAGCCGTCCGGGGTGATCACGAGCGGCAGCCGCTGCGCGTCATGCCCGGCCGCCGCCAGCAGGCGCTGCCCCTCGGGCTCGTCCGCCGAGTACCAGCGGTAGGGCACCTGGTTTCGGGCCAGGAACTCGCGCACGTCCGACGAACGCGCCGACCAGCGGTGTCCGACCACCTTGGTGGCGGGCACCGGCCGGTAGTCGCTGGACCGCCAGGCCTCCAGGAGGTCGTCCAGGACCGGGTACAGCTTCTCCTCGGGTGGGTCCCACGGCTTGAGGAGGTAGTGGTCGAGATCGACGACGTTGATCGCGTCGATCGCCGCGTTGGTGTCCGCGTACGCGGTCAGCAGCACCCGGCGCGCACCCGGATACACGTCCAGGGCCTGTTCGAGGAACTCGATGCCGTTCATCTGCGGCATGCGGTAGTCGGCCAGGATCACGGCCACCAGGTCTCCGCGCAGCTTCAGCTCACGCAGGGCCTCCAGCGCGGACTCGCCGGACTCCGCGCGCACGATCCGGTACGACTCGCCGTAGCGCCGTCGCAGGTCCCGGGCGACGGCTCGGGAGACTCCCGGGTCGTCGTCCACGGTCAAGATGACGGTCCGCGTCGCGTCCGCGGCCTGTGCCATACGTCTCCCACCCCGAGGTTCCGGACTCACGGCACGGCGATCCCGTGATCGTGCAGCCACCGGGCCGGTTCCCGCCCATCGTATGTTCGATCGCCCAGCTTCGCTCACGTATGCGGGAGCCTGCCGGGAGGTCAGCCCCGGCGCGGCCCGAGCACGCAGAACTCGTTGCCCTCGGGATCCATGAGCGTCACCCAGGGCTGCTCGCCCTGGCCGATGTCCGCGTGCCGTGCGCCGAGGGCGATCAGGCGAGCCACCTCTGCCTCCTGGTCGTCCGGCCGGAAGTCGGGATGGAGGCGGTTCTTGACCGTCTTCCCCTCCGGCACCGGCACGAAGAGCAGCCCGGGCAGGCGGTCCTTCTCCGGCCGGATCTCGAACTCGTCGGGGGCGTCGCCCACGACCGCCCACCCGAGGGCCTGGGCCCACCAGCGGCCCAGAGCCGCCGGATCGGCCGCGTCCACGACAACCTGCTCCCATTCCAGGCCCATGCGGTCAGCTTAGTGAAGACTGGGTACCGATCACGGGACCACGACACAGGGAGGCCGGCAGTATGACGCGCCCGATCACGGCAGGGGTCGACGGAACCGAGGAGAGCCTGGCCGCGCTGGCCTGGGCGGCCCGGGAGGCGGTCCGCCGGAGGCTGGCGCTGCGGGTGGTGCACGCCTGGCGGTACCAGCCGCACGAGGCGATCGAGGCGGCGGACCCCGACGTCCAGATCGGCTGGGCCAAGGAGGCGGTCGGCGAGGCCGCCCGGACCGTCATCGAGCGGCACCCGGATCTCGAGGTGTCCACGGATGTGCTGGCGGGCGCCGACGTGGAAGCGCTGGTCGCCGCGGCGGCCGAAGCCGAGATGCTGGTCCTCGGCTCACGCGGCCACGGCCGGTTCGTCGGCTTCCTGGTCGGCTCGGTCGGCCAGCAGGTGATCGTCGAGGCGCCGCGTCCGGTGGTCCTGGTGCGCGCCGACGACGAACCCTCCGGCGAGGCCGCGGGGCGCGAGATCGTCGTGGGCCAGCAGGGCGACCCGCAGGACAGCGCCGAGGTGCTGCGGTTCGCGTTCGAGACGGCCGCGGCACGCGGAGCGACCGTGCGCGCGGTACGGGCCTGGACCCTGCCCCCGGTCTTCGCCTACAGCCCGGGCTCGCTGAAGCTGCTCGACGAGGCCGGTGGCCTCGAGCCGTACGAGCAGAAGGCCCTGGCGGCGGCGCTGCAGCCGATGCGGGACCGCTTCCCGAACGTGCCGGTCGTCGAACACGTGGAGATGGGCAGCGCCGGGCAGGTGCTGCTGTCGGTGGCCCAGGACGCCCAGCTGATGGTCGTCGGGCGCCGTGCCCACCGTACGGCGGTCGGCGCCCGCATCGGCTCGGTCGCGCATGGCGTCCTGCACCACGCGGGCTGCCCGGTGGCCGTGGTGCCGCACGCCTGAGTCAGTCGGTGGAGGAGATGGGCTGGAGCGTCTCGCGCGCCTTGGGGAGGACGTTGGTGATGTAGTCCTCGACGGCCGTGTCCATCCCGATGTCGTGCTGGGCCCGCTCGGACAGGTACCAGCGGTGTTCCAGCAGCTCGTGGTAGATCTCGGCCGGGTCCATGGAGCCGCGCAGTTCGAGGGGCACGGCCCGCACGGTCGGACGGAAGACGTCCCGCACCCAGCGGTGGGCGAGCACCTCCGGGCGGGCCGCGAGGGGGTCGCCCGGGGCGTAGTCGTCCTGGGTGGCCATCCAGGACTCCAGGTCGCTCAGCAGCCGGCGGGCCTGGTTCTCCTCGGTGTCCAGGCCGGTCAGCCGCAGCAGCTGGCGCTGGTGGTGGCCCGCGTCCACGACCTTCGGCACGAAGGTGACCGTGTCGCCGTTGGAGGAGTGCTGGATCTGCATCTCGGCCACGTCGAAGCCGAGCTCGTTCAGACGGCGGATCCGGCGCTCGATGTAGTGGTACTTGCCCGCCGGGTAGACGGACGTGCGGGTCAGCTCCTCCCACAGGCCGCCGTAGCGGGCGCAGATCTCCATGCCGAACTCGATCGGGTCCACGGAGGGGTGCAGCGCCCCGGACGCCTCCAGGTCGAGCAGTTCGCCGCTGATGTTCACCCGGGCCAGGTCGAGGTCGTAGTCGCGCTGCCCGGTGCTGAGCTGCGGGTGCAGGTCGCCGGTCTCCGCGTCCACCAGGTAGGCGGCGTACGCGCCCGCGTCGCGCCGGAACAGCGTGTTGGACAGCGAGCAGTCGCCCCAGGCGAACCCGGACAGGTGCAACCGCACCAGCAGCACGGCCAGCGCGTCCATCAGCCGGTGCATGGTCGCGGGCCGCATCGTCGTCTCGAACATCGACCGGTACGGCATGGAGCCGCCCAGGTGCCGGGTGATCAGTACCGGCTCCAGCGGGGCGTCGCCCGCGTCGGTGCGTCCGGTGACCACGGCCAGCGGGTCGACCGCGGGGATGCCGAGCCGGTCCAGGTCGCGCAGCAGCTCGTACTCGCGCAGCGCCGGGCGTTCGGCGAGCTCCTTGACGGCGATCACCTCGTCTCCGGCGCGGGCGTAGCGCACGACGTGGCGGGAGATGCCGCGCGGCAGCGGCACCAGGTACTCCTCGGGCCACTCCTCCAGGGGGAGGTGCCACGGCAGTTCGAGCAGGAGCGCTGGATGCTCCGGGTTGGTCGCGCTGATCTGCAGGGCCATGGGTCGCGTGTCCTTGCTTCGCCGGTGATCGTCACCTCACCTTAAAGCGCGCGCTCCCGGGCCTGAAGTGCCGCTTCGTGGATCGGGCCCCGGTGGACCGGTCCGTGTCCGGGGAGCATGAGGTCGCCCTTCAGCTCCGCGAGTATGTCCAGCGAGGCCACGGCGCGCGTGCGCTCGTGGTGGAACATGTCCGGCAGCAGCTGCGGCCCTCTGGCCCGGGAGGTGGGGTGCCCGCTCGCCAGGGCGTCGCCCGAGATCAGTACGCCGGCGTCCGGGAGGTGGTAGGCGGCGTGCCCGTCGGTGTGGCCGGGCGTGTGCACCGGGACGGGTCGGCCGGGCAGGTCGAGCGGACCGGCCGCCGGGAACGGCTCGGGTGAGGCCACCGGAACGTGCGCGGTGCCGCCCGAGCGGATCGCGTGCACGGCCCACGGCAGGACACCGGGCCGCCAGCCGTTCTTCAGGACCGTCCCGACGTTCACCTGGTGCAGGAACTCCCGCCGGGCATGCGGCACTTCGGCCTCGTGCAGATATACGGGCATGCCGTACGCGGCGCGCAGGTGTTCGGCCGAGCCCAGGTGGTCGTTGTGGGCGTGCGTGATCAGCACGGCCGCTACCGCCTCCGGCGAACTGCCCACCTCCGCAAGGGAGCTGAGGAGCTGCTCCCGGTCGCCGGGGTAACCCGTGTCGACCAGCGTGACGGCGTCACCCTCCTTGAGGATCACCCAGTTCGTGTCGCTGCCGTGCACCAGATAGATGCCGTCGGCGACTTGCCGCACAGCTGAGCGCATGATCGTCCCGAGTGGTGAGGTCCCTGATCGACGGGACACAGCAAAGCAGATCAGGAAGGAGGCGGAGGCGCCGGGTCCGGTCGCATGCCGAACAGGAAGCGGGTGACGCGTGTCCGGCGTACGAGGTACTCGTAGACGAGGAGAATCACCGCCAGGGAACAGGCCACGATCACCGTGTACTTCACCACGATCGGCGCGGACCAGCCCACGACTCCGTACGCGAACGCGACCACCACGGGCTGGTGGAGCACGTACAACGGCAGTGCGGCGACGGCGAGATACGGCATCACGCGTGCGGGAGGCCCGGCTTCGCGCGGGTTGCCCTCGCGCGGTCGGTCCAGCAGCCCCAGGATCGCCACCACCCAGCACCAGCCCGCCGCCCCGAACAACGCCCGGGTGGACAGCGCGACCGCGTTCCTCGCGGTGAACGGATCGTCCTCGGAGAGGAACCCGGGCGCGGTGCCCAGGAACAGGACGATCCCGAGGACCCCGACCGGCACGGCGAGCCGGCGCATGGCCGCGCGGATCCGGTCGTCGTCGGCCAGCGCGAGCCCGAAGAGGAAGAACAGCAGGTAGGCCCAGCGGTTCCAGCCCGCGAAGCTCTCCTCCATGCCGAGCAGCGAGTTGATCAGCGCGAGTGGCAGCGCGGGCAGCAGGAGGAGGCCGGGTCGGCGCTCCACCGCGCCTCCCGCACGCCCGGCGGCGGCTCCCAGGGGCGCCGCGACGGGCGCGAGGAGAAGGCTGAAGACCAGCAGGAGGACCACGAACCACAGGTGGCCGGTCTCGAAGTGGTCCCCTTCGAGCACGAACGGGAAGTCGCCGGGGTCCGGGTGGACGGTGAGGAAGCGCGGCCAGAACTCCCCGTACGACTCGTGGTAGCCGGGGTCGGCGGCGCGCAGCCGCAGCCACTGCGGCAGGGGGCACAGGACGAGCGTCGCGAAGACCAGGGGGACGCCGAGGCGCAGCAGTCGTTCGCGGGCGAAGCCGCCCGGTCCGCGCCGGCGGAGCGAATGGTGGGCGCCGAGTCCGGCGACGAGGAACAGCAGGGGCATCGCCCACACCACCCCGAGCCCGGCGACGACGGTGACGACGTCGGTCGTCTCGCGGTTCTTGACGTAGAAGTCGTCGTCCGGGGAGAAGACCAGGGCGGAGTGGAAGAAGACCAGGCCGAGCACGACGAGCGCACGGAGCATGTCGAGTTCGACGCGCCGGCGAGCGGCCGGCGGCTGCCCGGTTTCCGCACTCATCCCGGCCTCCCCCCGTTGTGCGCCAGTGTGGGGGAGAGGCGTGGGGGAGGGCAGGGTTCCGTCGGAACGAGGCTGCCTCCGGCACCGTCCGCCGGAGGCAGCCCCCGCGTGCTGCCGAAGCGGCCGCCTCCCCGCCTCGGTGCACGCCGTCACGGGGTCTTACTTCACGCCCCCGGGGGCCTTACTTCACGTCCCCCGGGCCTCAGTTCACGCCGTGCGGCCGGAACTGGATGCTGATGCGCGGTCCCGAGGCCCGCGTGCTCTTCGGTACGCAGTGCTCCCAGGTCCGCTGGCAGGAGCCGCCCATCACGATCAGGTCGCCATGCCCCAGCGGCCGTCTGATCGTGTCTCCGCCGCGCGTCGGACGCAGCAGCAGGTCCCTGGGCGCGCCCACGGAGAGGATCGCCACCATCGTGTCCTCCCGGGCGCCCCGCCCGATCCGGTCGCCGTGCCAGGCCACGCTGTCCCGGCCGTCGCGGTAGTGGCACAGCCCGGCCGTGGTGAAGGGCTCGCCCAGCTCCTCGGCGTAGTGCGCGGACAGCGCCTCGCGTGCCTCGGCCAGCAGCGGGTGCGGCAGCGTGTCGTCGGCTCCGTAGAACGCCAGCAGCCGAGGTACGTCCACCTCGTGGTCGTACATCTTCCGCCGCTCCGCGCGCCACGGCACCTCGGTCGCCAGGTGTTCGAACAGGTCGTCCGAGCCGGTCAGCCAGCCGGGCAACACATCGATCCAGGCGCCGAGGCCGAGCGCGGTCCGGCGGATTCCGTCGAGGGGGCCGAGGCGGAGCTGGTCGGTCTGGTCGAAGAGGGAGCCCTGGAGGTGCCTGGTCATGTATCCAGCGTACTCCTTATTCGAAAGCCTGTTCCCATGAACTTCGGAGAGCCTGACAAATATCTGTTCGAGCTTTCGATGCATCGATGCATCGGATACATTCCCGTATCGAACGGAGGTCTGGACATGGCGGTGGAGGAGACGACCCGGCGCGTCACCAAGCGCCGGGTCCGCACGCGGGCCAACCTGCTGGACGCCGCCTTCGCGGTCTTCGCCGCCAAGGGTTTCGGGCGGGTCTCGATCGAGGAGGTCTGCGAGGCCGCCGGCTACAGCCGGGGCGCGTTCTACTCGAACTTCGACAGCCTGGACGGGCTGTTCTTCGCCCTGTACCGACAGCGGGCCGACCTGATCGCGGAGCAGGTCGCCGAGGCGCTGGCCCTGGAGGGGCCCGAACTCGACGTACCGGCGTCCGTGGACCGGGTCACCGAGGTACTCCTGCTGGATGTGGACTGGCTGCTGGTGAAGACCGACTTCCTGGTCCACGCCGCCCGCGACCCGGCCGTCGCGCAGACCCTGCTGGAGCACCGGGAGCGGCTGCGACGGGCCATCGAGGACCGGCTCGCCCGGGCCACCGGACACACCGCGCTGCCCGCCGTGCTCGGCGGCGTCGACGGCGCCGCCCGCGCGGTCGTCGCCGCGTACGACGGAGTCACCACCCAACTGCTGCTGGACAAGGACGTCGAGCGCGCCCGGGTCTGGCTGGGGCAGTTGCTCACCGCGCTGCTGACCGACGGCAGCGGCACACCCGCGTGAAGACCGATCGAAGACCGATCGAAGACCGATCGAAGACCGATCGAAGACCGATCGAAGACCTGATCGATAGAAGACCTGATCGAAGACCCCAATGAGACTCCCTATGAGAAAGGCAACGGTCGCCATGGATGCGGACGTCATCGTCGTCGGAGCCGGACTCGCGGGCCTGGTCGCGGCGCACGAACTCACCAGCCGGGGCCGCAGGGTCGCGCTGGTCGACCAGGAGAACGCCGCCAACCTCGGCGGACAGGCGTTCTGGTCCTTCGGCGGGCTGTTCCTCGTCGACTCCCCGGAGCAGCGGCGCCTCGGCATCAAGGACTCCTTCGACCTCGCCTGGAACGACTGGCAGGGCAGCGCGCAGTTCGACCGGCTCGACGACGAGGACTCCTGGGCGGTGCGCTGGGCGCGTGCCTACGTCGAGTTCGCGGCGGGCGAGAAGCGGTCCTGGCTGGAGGGGCACGGCATCAAGTTCCTGCCCACCGTCGGCTGGGCCGAGCGCGGCGACCTGACGGCCCACGGACACGGCAACTCCGTACCGCGCTTCCACATCGCCTGGGGCACCGGCACGGGAGTCGTGGAACCGTTCGTCGAGTACGCCAAGCAGGCCGCACGCGACGGGCTGCTCACCTTCTACCACCGTCACCAGGTCGACGAACTGGTCGTCGAGGAGGGCGCGGCGCGCGGGGTGCGCGGCACCCTCCTGGAGGAGGACGACTCCCCTCGCGGTGTCGCCTCCAACCGCGACCGTGTCGGCGACTTCGAGCTCACCGCCCGGGCCGTCGTCGTCACCACCGGCGGCATCGGCGCCAACCACGACATAGTGCGCCGCTACTGGCCCGAGCGGCTCGGCACCGCTCCCGCCGAGATGGTCACCGGAGTTCCGGCGTACGTCGACGGCCGGATGCTCGAGATCAGCGCCGACGCCGGGGTGCGCCTGGTCAACCGCGACCGCATGTGGCACTACACCGAGGGCCTGCAGAACTGGGACCCGATCTGGCCCGGCCACGGCATCCGCATCCTGCCCGGTCCGTCCTCGATGTGGTTCGACGCCATCGGCCGCCGCCTGCCCAACCCGTGCCTGCCCGGCTACGACACCCTCAGCACCCTCAAGTACCTGCGCACCACCGAGGACATCGCCGGCCACGACCACTCCTGGTTCATCCTCACCCAGAAGATCATCGAGAAGGAGTTCGCGCTGTCGGGATCCGAGCAGAACCCCGACATCACCGCCAAGGACCGGGCCGGCTTCCTGAAGGAACGGGTCCTCGGCAAGGGCGCGCCGGGACCGGTGGACGCCTTCCTGCGCAAGGGGGCCGACTTCGTGACCGCCCCGAACCTGGAGCAGCTCGTCGAGAAGATGAACGGGCTGACCGACAAGGCGCTGCTCGACGCGGCCTCGATCCGGCGTCAGATCCAGGCCCGCGACCTCCAGATCGCCAACGCCTACAGCAAGGACGCCCAGGTGCAGGGCATCCGCAACGCCCGCCGCTACATCGGCGACCGTCTCGGCCGCGTCGCCACCCCGCACCGCATCCTCGACCCTGCCGCCGGGCCCCTCATCGGCGTCAAGCTGCACACCCTCACCCGCAAGACCCTCGGCGGCATCCAGACCGACCTCGACTCCCGCGCCCTCGGCACCGACGGCAAGCCCCTCGACGGCCTGTACGCGGCCGGCGAGGTGGCCGGCTTCGGAGGCGGCGGCGTCCACGGCTACAACGCGTTGGAGGGCACTTTCCTCGGCGGCTGCCTCTTCTCCGGGCGGGCGGCGGGACGGGCAGCCGCCCGGCAGACGGCCTGACCGGCGCGACGGGCAGTTGCCCGGCAGAAGGCCCGACCGTGTCGGCCCGTCTCCCTACGCCTGGAGGAGACGGGCCAGCACCAAGGCGTGGCTCTGCTCGGGGGACTTGGCGGCGGTCAGCAGGGTGACGGTTCCTTTGCCCGCCAACTCCCTCACATGATCGAGGAGTTCGGCCGCCTCGGGCGCTGCCGGCTCCGCCTCGTAACGCCGGCCGAACTCCTCGTACGATTGCTCGCCCGCGTGGTACCAGTGGCGCAGTTCGGTCGACGGGGTGAGGGGCTTGGGCCACTCGTCGACATGCGCCGCGTCCTTCTTCAGGCCGCGCGGCCACAGCCGGTCGACCAGGACGCGCACGCCGTCGTCGGGCTCGGGCGGTTCGTAGACGCGGCGCACGCGGACACTCATGGGCGGGCCTTTCTCGAGCGGGCCAGGAGGCCGGGAGCGTATCGCCGTGTTCCGGTGTGTCCGGTGCACGCAACGCGACTTGACCCGATCAGGGGTGAGCCACGGCAGAGACACCCATAGCCTGAGGCCGTCTACCCCCCACTCGTAGGAGCGCTCGTGACGCAGCCCGCCAGACGTACCGCCATTCTCCGCCGCGAAGCCGTGATCGCCACCGTCCCCGTCGCCCTCGCGGCGCTGTTCGTGGCCGCCGGGCCCGCGTCGGCGGGCACCGCAGGCACGTCCGGCGTCGGCGACCCGTACTTCCCGCTCGCCGGCAACGGCGGATACGACGTCGGCCACTATGATCTGACCCTTCGTTACGACACCGGCACCGGCCACCTCGCCGGCCAGGCGGTGCTCACCGCCCGCGCCACCCAGCGGCTCACCCGCTTCGACCTCGACCTCAACGGACTGAAGGTCACCGGCCTCACCGTCGACCACGTCAAGGCGGACCACACACGCGACGGCCAGGAACTCGTCGTCACCCCGCGCCACGCCCTGCGCAAGGGCCAGACGTTCCGGATAGCCGTCACCTACGAGGGCAAGCCGGGCCCGGTCACCGACCCGGACGGCTCGCTGGACGGCTGGATCCCCACCGACGACGGTGCCTTCGTCGCGGGCGAACCGCAGGGCGCCATGACCTGGTTCCCGGCAAACAGCCACCCCACGGACAAGGCGTCGTACGACTTCACCATCACCGTCCCCAAGGGGAGGACCGCCGTCGCCAACGGCGTCTTCCTCGGCGAGGACACCGCGCACGGGCAGACCACGTTCCGCTGGCGGCAGCGGGAGCCGATGGCGGCCTACCTCGCCACCGCGACGGTCGGCAAGTTCGAGGTGAAGAAGTACACCACCCGTGACGGCATCCAGGTCTACGACGCCGTCGACCCCCGCGAGGCCGAGGCCGCGGCCCCCGTCCTCAAGCAACTGCCCTCCGTACTGGAGTGGGAGAGCAAGCTCTTCGGTCCCTACCCGTTCCGCGCCGCCGGCTCGATCGTCGACCGCGCCCCGAACGTCGGCTACGCGCTGGAGACCCAGACCCGCCCGGTGTACGACGCGGCGCCCGGCCTGAGCACCCTCGTCCACGAGAGCGCCCACCAGTGGTTCGGCGACTCGGTCACCCTCACTTCCTGGAAGGAGATCTGGCTCAACGAGGGCTTCGCGACCTACACCGAGTGGCTGTACGGCGAACAGCACGGCGGCGAGACCGCGCAGCAGACCTTCGACGCGCTCTACGCCCGCCCGGCGAGCGACGGTCTGTGGGCGTTCCCGCCCGGCGATCCCGGCAGCGGCGCGAACATCTTCGGCACTCCCGTGTACGCCCGCGGCGCCATGACCCTGCACGTCCTGCGCAAAGCCGTGGGGGACCGGGTGTTCTTCCGGATCCTCCGGGCCTGGGCGGCGGAGCACCGCGACGGCCACGGCACGACACCACAGTTCGTGCGCCTCGCGGAGCGGGAGTCCGGGAAGGACCTGGGGGATCTGTTCCAGACCTGGCTGTACACGCAGGGCAAGCCCGCAGGACTGAGCAAGCCGTAGCGGCCAACAGGTCCTGGAACCTGACAGGTTCCTCACAAGTGTCGGTCAAGGTCGAACCATGATCGGACACATACGGGCCGCCGCGCTTCTCGCCGCATCCCTGCTGCTCACCGGATGCGGCGACGGCGCGGCGGCGATCTCGGACCACGGTCCCGCAGCCGCCCCGCCGACGAGTGCGCTGCCGCCCTCGCCCTCCCCGGACGGATCCGTCGAGGCGGCACCGCGGCAACTGCCCGGCCTGGGACCGAAGACCCTCGCCCAGGTGCCGTCCCGCGCCCGGCAGGCCGTCGTGGTGACCGGCCGCGGGAGGGACTCCTCGCTGTCCACGGTCGTGCTGTACGAGCGAACGGCGGCCGGTTGGGAGGCCGCCGGGGCGAGGTGGCCCGCGCACAACGCGCTCAAGGGCTGGAGTGACCATCACCGAGCCGGTGACCTGCGCTCACCCATCGGGATCTACACCCTCAGCGACGCCGGCGGCCGGCTCCGCGACCCGGGCACCCGGCTGCCGTACGACCACGGCAGCGGGTTCACCGTGACCGGAACGGGGTTCGAGGGGGAGCCGCTGGCCGGGTCGTTCGACTACGTGATCGCGATCAACTACAACCGCGAGCCGGGCACCACGCCGCTGGACTGGACCCGTCCGCTCGGCGCGGGCCGCGGCGGCGGCATCTGGCTGCACGTCGACCACGACGGCCCGACGCAGGGCTGTGTCAGCATCGCCAGGAAGCACATGAAGGAACTTCTGCTCGCGCTCGACCCGGACCTCCACCCCGTCGTCGTCATGGGCGACGCCAAGTCCCTGGCCCGTTGAGCCCGTCGAGGTCTCCCCAACCGCTTAGGATCCGCCGCGTGTGCGCACACGTACTGGTCGCCGAGGACGACGAGATGCAGGCCGAACTCATACGCCGCTCCCTGCTGGCGGAGGGTCACACCGCCACGGTCGTCCACGACGGGCGGGCCGCCCTCGACGCGGCCCGCCGGCTCCGGCCGGACCTCGTCGTGCTGGACTTGATGCTGCCGGTGATCGACGGCTTCGGCGTGTGCCGGGTACTGCGCCGCGACGACGACCTGCCCATCCTGATGCTCACCGCCCGCGCCACCGAGGACGACCTGCTGCTGGGCCTGGAACTGGGCGCGGACGACTACATGACCAAGCCGTACAGCCCGCGCGAGCTGATGGCCCGCATCCGCACGGTCCTGCGCCGCAGCGGGCGTACGCCCGTCGACCGGCGGGAGGATCCCGTCCTGCACGCCGGGGGGATCACGGTCGATCCGGTACGGCACGAGGTGCTGTGCGACGGAGTGCCCGTGGAGTGCACGCCCGCCGAGTTCGAGATCCTCCTCGCGATGGCCGCCGAGCCTGAACGGGTGTTCTCGCGGCGGCAGTTGCTTGAGGTCACCCGGGGCACCGACCGTGCCTCCACCGAACGGGCCGTCGACGTCCACATCATGAACCTGCGCCGCAAGACGGAGACGGACCCGCGCCGTCCGGTCCGGCTGCTGACCGTCTTCGGGGTCGGCTACAAGCTCAGCGGCGGCCGCGGATGAGCGGCCGGATACCGCTGCGCAAGCGCCTGCTGGTCCGGCTGCTGATCGCCTCCGGTCTCATCGCCGTGTGCTCGGTGGCGGCCACCGCCTGGCTGGCCGTCGAGACCACCACCCGAGCCCTGCGCGAGGAACAGGGCCAGGTGCTCGCCGACGACATGGACGTCCTCGCCCGGCTCAGCGGCTATGCCGCCACCCATCCGGACTGGAGGGGAGTGGACAAGACCGTACGAGAGCTGTCCGCGAAGACCGGGCGGCGCATCGCCCTCACCACCACCGACCGCACACCGATCGCCGACTCCGCGGCGCGCGGCACCGCCCTGCCGCGGAGCGCCGCCGCCACCGTCGACCCGCTGCGCACCGACACCTTCAGCGAACGCGGGGCCCAGCTCGGCGGCACGGACCCGCGGGTGGTGGGGCCCTACCGGCTGACGGCCGGAGAGCGCACGGAGCTCGACGCCCAGGCCCGGCAACGGCAGCGCTGCTTCGCCCGCTACGGCATCGACACCACCCTCGCCCGCACGCCGAGCGGCCGCCCGGTCCTCATCGGGGCGGACGGTGGTGCCGACCACGGCTACGTGCCCGATTCGTGTGCCGACGGGCGGCTCAACACCCCGATGCCCACGGAGGAGAAGGCGCTGGCCGCCCTCCAGAAGCAGGCCCGCGGCTGCCTGACCCGCGCCGGCCTGGATCCCGGCATGCCGCTCGCCCTCGGGGCCGACCTCACCGGCGCGCCTCTCAAGACGCCGACCCTCGCGCCCGCGTTCGCCAAGGCAGGGGACACCAAGGTCTGGCGCGTGGCCCAGACGTGCCTCGACGACGCCCGCCGCGCCCAGCTCGACCCGTACGTCGCCCCCACCGCCGAGCTGTTCCTGGGCGGCGACGGGGACACCCCGGCCGTGCGCTTCGACATGTCACCGGCCAACAAGACCAAGATCGTCGGTGCCGCCGGGCTCGTCCTCGCCGTCACCGTCGCCGTGACCGCCGTGGTCGCCACCCGGCTCGTCCGGCCGCTGCGGGCGCTGACCGAGGCGGCCCAGCAGGCGCCGGACCGGCATGTCCGCGTCCCCGTCACCACCCGGGACGAGACCGGCATCCTCGCCGCCGCCTTCAACGAACTGACCGAGCGCCGTGAACGCCTGGAGGTCCAGCGCAGAGCCATGGTCAGCGACATCGCCCACGAACTGCGCAGCCCGCTCACCAACATCCGCGGCTGGCTGGAGGTCACCCGCGACGGTGTCGTCGACCCCGATCCCGCCCTGCTCGCCTCACTGCACGACGAGGCCCTCGTGCTCCAGCGCGTCATCGACGACCTGCGCGACCTGGCGGACGCCGACGCGGGCACCCTGCGCCTGCACCCGGAGCCCGTACGCTGCGACGAGCTCCTCGACCAGGTCGCCGCGGCCCACCGCGTCGGGGCCGACGCCGCCGGTGTCGCCCTGCGCACCGCGGTCGACGGCACGCCGTGGCTGGACGCCGATCCGGTACGGATGCGGCAGGCGCTCGGCAACCTGGTGTCCAACGCGCTGCGTCACACGCCCGCGGGCGGTACCGTGACGCTGGCGGCGCGCCGCGACGGGGATTTCGTCCTGCTGGAGGTCGCCGACACGGGCAGCGGCATGGCGCCGGACGAACTGCCGCACGTCTTCGACCGGTTCTGGCGCGCCGAGAAGTCCCGCAGCCGCCGAACCGGCGGCAGCGGTCTCGGCCTGCCGATCGTCCGGCACCTGGTCGCCGCGCACGGCGGAACGGCCGACGCCACGAGCGAACCCGGCGCAGGCAGCGTCTTCACGCTACGGCTGCCCGGAGCGGCCGGGAGGGACCAGCCACCGGGCGAACCGATCACTCCCGTGGCTGCGCCGCGGTAGCGGTCGGCCCGATTCCGATCGCGTCGAACGGGGTACCCCGTTTCTCGCGCGACGGCAACGAGGGAGGTCAGGACATGAGGGCTGCGGACGACCTGCCGACGGTACGGGCACTCGCCGAACTCGTCGACCTCGTCGAGCGGCATCAGGGCCTGTACGTCCGCTGGTCCGAGGGCCCCGAGGCCGATCTCGCCGAGGTGTCCAGCACCGCCGAGGTGTCCAGCACCGACGACCTGACGGGCGCGCCCATGCCGGGACTGTCCGCGAACCCGCTCGACGTCGAGGAGTGGTGGGCGGACCGGCCCGTGGAGGTGTGGGTGGCCCGCCGCCTGGACGACTACTCCCATCTGCCGCACGAGAAGGGCCCCGGGGTCTACCCCTGGGTCCTCAAGGGCCGGGAGACCGGCCGAGGGCCCGACAACGAGCCGCTGGTCTCGGACGTCCGGCCGATGTGCCGGCTCGACTCCCGGACGATCGACGAGGCGCGCGAAGCAGTGGACCGCCAGGAGAACTCCTGGGGTCCACTGCGCCGCACCGGCCGCTGACGGCGGCCCGTGTCACCCGAACATCACCCGGATGTCACCCGGAGTGCCGCCGGGAGCCCGCGCGCCGCCTCAGCGCACGGCGTTCGTTCTCGCTCGTCCCGCCCCAGACACCGAGCGTCTGCCCGGAGTCCAGCGCCCACCGCAGGCACTGGTCCTGGACCGGGCAGCGCCGGCAGACGGCCTTCGCCTGCTCCTGCTGCACCAGCGCCGGGCCGGTGTTGCCGATCGGGAAGAAGAGGTCGGGGTCCTCGTGGCGGCACGCGGCGTGGTCTCGCCAGTTGTCCATGAAATGTCACCTGCGATCGAAAGTCGTGTGCCCTCGGGGATGCCTTACTCGCTTGCGGGTCACCTGTCGATGCAAGGGTGAAACAACCGAGTCCTCTGCGCCACCGACAGGACGCGGAAAGCTCGTGGTCAGGGAGCGGCTATTGCTCGCGGACGCCCCACGGCGAGCCGTACGCGGTCAGCAGGTCCAGGTAGGGGCGGGCCGGGAAAGCCTCCGGGCCGAGGACGCCCGCGCCGGACCAGGCGCCGCCGGCGAGGAGTTCGAGGGCGACGACGGGGTTGACGGCGGTCTGCCACACCACCGCCTGACAGCCGTACTCCGCCATGGACCACTGGTTGTCGACCACGTGGTACAGGTACACCTCTCGCGGTGCCCCGTCCTTGACACCCCGCACCCAGGTGCCCGCGCAGGTCTTGCCGTGCATCCCCTCGCCCAGCGTCGCCGGGTCCGGCAGACACGCGGCCACCACGTCGCGCGGCGAGACGGCGACCGGACCGGCGGCGCTCGCCACGGTCACCGGGTCGGTGCGGTCCAGGCCCAGCAGGTGCAGTGTCCTGAGGGTCTCGATGAACTCCCGGCCCAGGCCGTACTTGAAGGTGACTCGGCGCGCGCCGATCCAGCGCGGCACGAGCAGCACCTCCTCGTGCTCCACGTTCACGCACTCCACCGAACCGATGCCGTCGGGGAAGTCGAACACCTCGGGCTCGCTGAACGGTTCCGTGGTGAACCACCCCCGGTCGGCCTCATAGACGACCGGCGGGTTGAGGCACTCCTCGATGGTGGTCCAGACGCTGAAGGAGGGCGCGAAGTCATAGCCGTCGACGGTCAGGTTCGCACCGTCGCGGATGCCGAGCTCCTCGATCTCGTCGAAGAGCTCGTCGGCCGCGTACCGGGCGAAGACGTCCGAAAGTCCCGGCTCCACCCCCATGCCGACAAGGGCCAGGACGCCCGCCTTCTCCCACTCCTGCGCGTGCGCGAACTGCTCGTCGCCGAGCTTCACTCCGCACTCCTCGTAGGGGCGTTCGGCGTGCGGCCGGGACAGCGACATCGCCATGTCCAGGTAGGTGGCGCCGGCCGTGCGTGCCGCCCGGAACAGCGGCATCACGAAGCGCGGATCGGTGGCGTTGAGCAGTACGTCGCAGGCGTGCCGCTCCAGCAACGCCGCCACCGCCGCCTCGTCGCCGGCGTCCACACGCTCGGCCAGGAACCGGCCGCCGTCGTCGCCGAGGGCCGCGACGGCCGCCTCGGCCCGGGCCGGGTCGTAGTCGGCGACGACCATCGCGTCGAAGAACGGCCGCCGGGCCGCGATCCGGGTGATGGCGGTACCCACGCCACCGGCTCCCACGAGCAGTACACGCATGACAGAACTCCATCGGTCAACGGTCGACAGGGCGGGCCCGAGGGAGATACAACGCGGCCGCCGCACGTAAGGTCAATGGCGTTGGCATAAGGCGGAGGGAGACGGCAGTGCCGAAACCAGTGGTCCCCGAGCAGAAGCGGCGCCGGCGCAGGCCCACCAGGAGTGGCACCGTGCTGTCCGAGCGGCTCATCGTCGAGACCGCGCTGCGCATGCTGCGCGAACACGGCAGCGCGGGCCTCACCGCCCGCCGCCTCGGCCTCGCCCTGGACGCCGACCCGTCCACGCTCTACCGGTACTTCCGCGGCATGGACGACCTGACCCTCGCCATCGGCGACGCCCTCATCGGCCAGGCCCTGCGGGGCTGGCGGCCGACGGGGGAGTGGCGGGCGGACCTGCGCGCCGTCGGACTGCGCGTCCACGCCGCGTACGTCGCCCACCCGCAGGCCGCCCTGCTGACCACGAGTCGGGTCACCGGCCGCGCGAACGAACTGGCCGCCGACGAGGCCGTCCTGGACGTCCTGCGCACTGCGGGGTTCCCGCTGACCGACACCGTGCGTATCTACCACGCCTTCATCGACCAGACCCTGGCGTTCGCCGCCCTCGACGCCGCCTCGCTCGCCCTGCCGAGCGACTCGCTGCACGCCGACGAGGACATGTGGCGCTCGACCTACGCCCGCCTGCCCCGCACCACCCACCCCCGCATCGCCGAAGCGGCCCCCCTCCTCGCCACCCGCATGGTCACCAGCGCCTACCCGACGGCCCTGGAGATGCTGCTGGACAGCGCGGAGGCCCGGCTTCGGGCGTATGCCTAGCCGCGGAGCGCCTCGGCGGCGGCGGCCACCACCGCCTCGGCCACGGCGGCCAGCGCCGGGGAGTCCAGCTTCCACTGCTGCCAGTACAGCGGTACGTCGACCGTGCGGTCCGGCGCGAGGGAGACGAGGCGGTCCTCGCGTAGCAGCCGGTCCGCCTGCACCTCGGGCACCAGGCCCCAGCCCAGGCCGGCCGTGACGGCCTCGACGAAGCCCTCCGAGGTGGGGACGAAGTGGCGTACGGGACTCGCCCCGCCCCCGCCCCTGGTGCGCCTCAGCCGCCGGACGAACGCGTCCTGGAGGTCGTCGCTCCGGTCGAAGGTCACCACCGGCGCGTCCGCGAGCGCATCCCGCAGCGGCCCACCGAGATGCCTGTCCGCGAAGTCCGGGCTCGCCGCCGCGACGTACCGCATCCGCCCCAGCGTCCGCACGGAACAGCCCGCCACCGCATCGGGCGACGAGGTCACCGCGGCCATCACGAGGCCCTCCCGCAGCAGCGCCGCCGTACGGGTCTCGTCCTCGCGGCGCAGCTCGAAACAGAGCCGCGGCTCCTGCGGGACGCGCGTGAGCGCCCCCAGGAACCACGTCGACAGGGAGTCCGCGTTCACCGCGACCGACACCCGGGTCGGCTCCCCCTCCCCGCGCATGCCGAGTTCGGCCCGCGCGTCCCGCTCCAGCCGGGCCAGCTGCCGGGCGAACCGCACCACGACCTCGCCGGACTCCGTCGGCCGCACCGGCTTGGTGCGCACCAGCAGCACCCGCCCCGTGCGCTGCTCCAGCGCCTTCACGCGCTGGCTCACCGCCGACGGCGTCACCTGCAGGGCGGCGGCCGCCGCGTCGAAGGTGCCCTCGTCGACCACCGTGAGCAGCGTCCGGACCTGATCCAGCGGGAGTTCGGCCATCATCACGACAGCTAATGATACGTAAGAATCTTTAGCTGTACCGGTCCTGGTCGTTTCCGTAGCGTCGACGTCATGACCGCCTCCCTGACCGCCGCGGCCGCCGGCTTCGGTACCGGCCTCTCTCTCATCGTCGCCATCGGCGCCCAGAACGCCTTCGTCCTGCGCCAGGGGATCCGCCGCCACGCGGTCCTCGCCGTCGTCGGCATCTGCGCCGTGTCCGACGCCGCGCTCATCGCGCTGGGCGTCGGCGGCGTCGGCGCGGTGGTGGTGGCGTGGCCGGGCGCGCTGACCGCGGTCGGCTGGATCGGCGGCGCCTTCCTGCTCGGCTACGGTGCCCTCGCCGCCCGACGGGTGTTCAGGCCGGGCGGCGCCCTGCACACCGAGGGGGAGACGGAGGGCTCGGTGCGGCGGGCGGTGCTCACATGTCTGGCGATGACCTGGCTGAACCCTCACGTCTATCTCGACACCGTGTTCCTGCTCGGCTCCGTCGCCGCCGACCGCGGCCCGCTGCGCTGGACCTTCGGGCTCGGCGCGGTGCTCGCCAGCCTGTGCTGGTTCACCGCGCTCGGATTCGGGGCCCGGCTGCTCGGCCGCTTCCTGGCCAGGCCGGCCGCCTGGCGGGTCCTCGACGGCCTGGTGGCCGCGACCATGATCACCATGGGCCTGATGCTCGTCGCCGGAGCGTGACGGTCCTTCCGGGCCTGACGGTCCTTCCGGGCCTGACGGTCCTCCGGGCTTGACAGACCTGACAGGCCTCACGGCGGAAGCTGAGCATGCGGATCCCGAACGCCCGGCCGGTGCTGCCATAGTGATCCCTGGTCCGAAAGATGTAACGAGCAACCAGGAAGCCCGTGGACACCAGCGAGAGCAGCAGCGAACCACAGACGGCGGCTGCGGACGAGGTGAAGCGGCCCCGGCGTGGCTGGCGCCGCTGGGCCATGGACACCCGCCCCCTGCGCCGGCCCGCCTACCGGCGCCTGTGGTCCTCGACGATCGTCACGGCCGTCGGCAGCCAGCTCACCGCCGTGGCCGTGCCCAAGCAGATCTACGACATCACCGGCTCCTCGGCCTGGGTCGGCGCCGCCAGCTTCGCCGGGCTGGTGCCCCTGATCGTGTTCGCGCTGTGGGGCGGGGCGATCGCTGACAGCGTGGACCGCCGCAAGCTGCTCCTGATCACCAACAGCGGCATAGCCGTGACCTCGGTCCTGTTCTGGCTGCAGGCCGTCACCGGGCTCGACTCGGTGGCCGCCTTGATGGTCCTGCTCGCCGTGCAGCAGGCGTTCTGGGGCCTGAACGCCCCGGCCCGTAACGCCTCCATCGCCCGGCTGGTCCCCGAGGAGGAACTCGCCGCCGCGAACGCCCTCGGCTCGACGGTCATGCAGACCGGCCAGGTGGTGGGCCCGCTGCTCGCCGGCGTCCTCATTCCCGTCATCGGCCTGCCCGAGCTCTACCTCATCGACGCCCTGGCCCTGTGCGTCACGGTGTGGGCGGTCTACCGGCTGCCCTCCCTGCCGCCTCTCGCCGGCACCGGGCCGCGCCGGGCGGGCGTGCGCGAGATCGCGGCCGGCTTCCGATACATCTCCCTGCACAAGGTGCTGCTGCTGTCCTTCCTCGCCGACATCATCGCGATGGTCTTCGGCATGCCCCGCGCCCTGTTCCCGCAGCTCGCCTCGCAGACGTACGCCCCCTACGGCGAGGGGCTCGCCCTCGGCCTGCTCTTCGCGGCGATCCCCATCGGCGCGGTGATCGGCGGACTGTTCTCCGGCACGTTCTCCCGGGCCCGCCGGCACGGCTGGATGGTCATCGGCGCGGTCGTCACCTGGGGCGCCGCCATCACCGGCTTCGGCCTCAGCGGCAGCCTGTGGCTCGCCGTGGTGTTCCTCGCCCTGGCCGGGGTCGCCGACATGATCTCCATGGTCTTTCGCGGGGCGATCCTGCTGTCCGCGGCCACCGACGAGATGCGCGGCCGTATGCAGGGCGTCTTCACGGTCGTGGTCGCGGGCGGCCCCCGCCTCGCCGACGTCCTGCACGGCTCGGCGGGCTCCGCCTTCGGCGCCCGTACGGCGGTCGCGGGCGGCGGGATCCTGGTGATGGCCGTCATGCTGAGCCTGGCCCTCGCGGTGCCGGCGCTGCGTCGCTACCGCGTCTGACGCCCTCCCTACAGGGCGCTCCGCCGGCCTGTCGTGTACTGCTCCATCAGCTTGCCCCGGGTCGTCTCCAGCCGGTGCGCGAGGATCTCGGCGACGGACCGCACCAGGATCATGCCGAGCTGCGGGTCCTCCTCGCACAGCCCCAGCACGGCGGCCGCGTCGAACTCGTGGGCGCGGACCGGGCTGAAGGCCTCCGCGCCGAAGTCCCACCGGTATGGCGGAAACAGCCAGGACCAGCCGAGCAGGTCGCCGGCGCCGAGCCCGGCGACGGTCACTCGCCGGTGGGCGGTGACCTGTTGGGTGAGGGAGACCGCGCCCGAGCGGATGACCCAGAAGCGGTCGGCCGTGCCGCCCGCCTCGAAGATCCGGGCGTCCTCCGGGAAGGAGACCTCCCGTGCGAGCGCCATCAGGCGCTGGCGTTGGGGTGACGGAAGGGCGGTGAGCAGTTTGATCGCTTTGGTCATGACGCGGGGCTCCTCGCCGGCGATGGATTCCGGTTTTTCCCTACGCCCATTTCAGCGGTTGCCGCCGCCCCGGGCACCTCGGCGTACGGAAGAACCGGGCGCGGGTCGTCGGGGGCCATGAGCGCCGCGGCGTGCGAGGGCATGAAAAAGCCCTGGCTGGACGGGGGAGGCCAGCCAGGGCAGTTCAATGGGTGGTGCAGGGAGGACCGATACGGTCGACTCCGTGGCCACTATGAATGAACCGTAAACCATTGGCGGGGGTTGCGCGAAACCAAATCCGGGTCGAGTGACCTGTTTCACTCAATCTTCACCTCGGAATCCACTCCGGCCTCTCCGAGTCCCGTGCCACGACTCTGATCGTCTCCAACTCGGCATCGGTGGCGTCCGGAAGGTTCATGCCCGCCTTCAGGCCGGTGAGCAGATACCGCAGCACGGGCTCCGTCAGCCGCTCACCGGGGAGGACGGCGGGAATCCCCGGCGGATACGGCGTGATCATCTCCGCCGCGACCCGGCCGGCGGCCTCGGACACCGGCACGGTCTCGGCGGGCCCGAAGAACGCGTCCCGGGGCAGACAGGTCTGCGCCATCCGCAGCTCGGACGGCGAGGGCACCTCGACTCGCGGGGCCGGACGAAAGTGCGGCGCGGCATCGGCCAGGTCCTTGAGCGCGGCGAGCAGTTGGCCCGCCGTCTCCCGGTCGTCGGCGTGGGTGATCTGCGCGCTGATACGACGGTGGTCCGCCAGGTGCATGTCGACGCTCCGGTGCTCCCGCAGCCAGTCCCCGGCCTGGTACCCGGTGATCCCGAGCGCGTCGACGTCGATGATGACGGGCAGCGGGTCCAGATCCTCCGCCCGCCCCGCGCCGCAGAAGTCGTCGCGGTCGTTGACGTGCATCCCGCCGATCCCCTCGACGGCGGCCCGCACCTCGGCGGCGAGATCCAGTGTGCCGCCCAGCAGCTCCCTGCCGTGCAGGGCCATCTGCCGCCGCCAGCCGTCGAGCCCCGCGTACAGCAGCACCGACGGGCTGGTGGTGCCCAGCAGGTCGGAGCGCATCTGCAACAGGTCCGCCGGGACCAGGTCCCCCTGCAGATGGAAAACCGAACCCTGCTCCAGACCGCTGCCCATCTTGTGAATGCTGGTCACGCAGATGTCGGCGCCCGCGTCCATGGCCCACGACGGCAGATCCGGGTGGAGGGCAGATGCGCGCCCCACGCCTCGTCCACGATCAGCGGGACCGAGCGGCGGTGACAGACCTCGGCGACCGCCCGCAGGTCCGCGCAGGTGCCGTACGGCGTCGGACTGGTGATGAGCGCGCCCTTCGCATCCGGATGGGCGTCGAACGCCGTCCGGAAGTCCGCGGCGGACGGCGGATGCGCCAGATGCCGCTCGGCGTCCCACCGGGGATCGACCCACACCGGCTCGATCCCGGACAGGATCAGCCCCGACACCACGGACTTGTGGGCGTCCCGCCCGATCAGCAGCTGCTCGTGCGGGCCCGCGACGGCCAGCATGGCCGCCTTCACGGACAGGGAGCTCCCGCACGTCGTGAAGAACGTGTGGTCGGCGTGCACGACATCGGCCATGAGCTGCTCGGCCCGCTCCAGCACCCGGCTCCGGGTCAGCCGGTCGTCCAGGCCGCCCGACGCCAGCACGTCACCGAGGAACACCGCGTCCCCGAGCACCTCCCGCACCGCGGGATCGGCGCCCCGGGCCTGCTTGTGACCCGGCGGCGTGAACGACATCCGGCCCTGGCGGTGATAGTCGACCAAGGCCTCCAGAACCGGTGCGCGGGTGTGGTCAGCAGTCATCGACGCCGGGTTCCCGGACCCGGGGCCCGTCAATCCGCGGCCCGGCCGTCACCCCTCCTCGGTGTGCTTGCCCGGCGTCAGGATCTCGTCCAGCACCCTGACCACGGCCTCGAACGCCACGGTCCGTACGGCCGCCTCATGGGCCCGCTCCGGGTCCGCCCGGCGCAGGTCGTCGCTGCGTGTCCGCCAGGTCTGTTCCTCCTCGGCCGCACAGGCCCGGGCGCGTTGCATGCGTCGCAGCAGTTCGTCTGAGTCCACCACATCGGTCATGGCATCCGCGTACCCGCTCCCGGCGCAAGGATGGCCCTGGTTCCCGCCCGGTACGAGATGTTTGCCACGCCGGGGAAGGGTCAGCCGAAGAGGAGAGACCTGCGGAAGCTCACGCAGCGTGACGCGGCGGCGGCTGCGGCGGGGGAGTTCCGGCCGTCATGGCCGCCGGGGTCTGGGAGGTGTCCGCGCGGCCGCGATCGCCGCGGTCGGCACCGTGCGGAGCTTCTCTCATTCAGCGAATCAGGGAGCTACAGGGATGTGCGAGGAGCACAGGACCGAATACGCCCTCGAACCGCCGTTCGTCGTGGACCGGCGCGGGCAGCCACGGCCGTGCAAACCGGCCGAGGCGCGCAGGGCGGTCGAACGGGCCGTGACCGAACGCTGCCGCGCCACCCACACCCCGTGCGACGCGGACGCCCTCTCCGACGCGCTGCTCGTCGCCTCGGAACTCACCACCAACGCGATCCTGCACGGCGGCGGCATCACCGACTTCCACGTCGACATCATCGGGCCGGGCGTCCGCGTGTCGGTGAGCGACCGCAGCGACCGACTGCCGGTGGTCGAACCGCCGGTGGACCGGTACGGCCGCCGACGCGTCGGCGGCCACGGCTGGCCGATCGTCTGCCGGCTGTCCCGCGACGTCCGGGTCACCGACCTGCCCGCGGGCGGGAAGTGCATCACCGCCCTGGTGCCCCTGTCCTGAAGACTTTTTCGGAACCGGAGTTTGCGCCCAGGGGGGCAGGGCAGATGCAGTTTCGTGCTTCGGACCGGAGGCGCGCCAGCGGGAGCGGTATGGCTGCTCCGGGGCCCTTCCAGGTCAGCCGGGCAGCGCCTTTCCCTCCCGCGGTAACCACCTGACACGACCGTTCAGGAGCGATTCCGCATGCTCATCGATACGTCGACAACTCGTCCCGGCACGCCCGTTCGGCAGACCGCTACCACCCGGCGTCGGCACGACGACGCCCCCGACACGACCGCCCTCTTCACCCGGCTGGCCGCCCTGGACGACGGCCCCGAGCGTGACGCACTTCGCGACGAACTCGTCTCCGCCTGGCTGCCCATGGCCCACCGGATCGCCGGCCGGTTCCGCGACCGCGGGGAGTCCATCGAGGACCTGCGGCAGGTGGCCGCCCTGGGCCTGGTGAAGGCGATCGACCGGTTCGAGCCGGAGCGGGGTGCCTTCGAGAGCTACGCCGTGCCGACCATCACCGGAGAGGTCAAGCGCCACTTCCGGGACCGGATGTGGGCGCTGAGGGTGCCCCGCAGGGTGCAGGAACTGCGCAACAAGGTGCGGGTGGCCCGCCGCGAACTGACCCAGAGCCCCGGCTCCACGGAGCCGTCGGCCGCCGACATCGCAGCCCACACGGGGCTGACCGAGGAGGAGGTCGCCGCGGGCATGGAGGCTCTCGAAAGCTTCAGCACCCTGTCACTGGACGCCGAGCTCTCCGCCGGCGACGACGGCTACAGCCTCGTCGACACACTCGGCTCGTCCGACGCCTCCTACGACGTCGTCGTCGACCGCGAGTCAGCCAAGGAGGGGCTGCGCCGACTGCCCGAACGTGAGCGCGCCATCCTCTACATGCGCTTCTTCGAGGACATGACCCAAAGCCGTATCGCCGACCGGCTCGGCATCTCCCAGATGCACGTCTCCCGGCTGATCAGCCGCAGTTGCGCCCGGGTGCGCGACGAGGTGCTGGGGCAGCGGGCGAACCGGTGCGGCCCCGGCGGCCGAGCGGTCTGAACGAGGCAGGAGCGAGACCGATGCTGAGGCCCCACCCGGCGTTCCTGCGCCGACTGGTCGAGCAGTACGAGTCACTGCGCGCCGAGGAGGCCGCGCGCGCCCCGGACACACCGAGCCCGCGCGCCCTCGACCTCGCCTACACGCTCTGCGTGGCGACCGGCACGCGTGACGTACGACTGGCGCTGGACACGGCACACCGCCTGCTGAGGGCGTCGCCGGAGTCCGGACCCGCGCCGCTGGCCGAGTGACGGGGCCCGAATGGCGATCTGCTGACGCGTCTGCACTGCTGCACCAGGCGTCTCGACGGCGCGACGCCAAACTGCCCGCGCCGTGGAACACCACCCCAGGGGCAGGGTGTGTCCGCCCGTGACCAGGGCATTCGGACTCCAGGAGGTCTACATGAACACGAGTGTCACGGCGCGAACCACCCGGACGGACGCACGTCGGGTCGCGAAGGGCTCCGCGGGCGAAGGGGCCGCCCGGGCGGGACTGACCGCGCGGGGCGTGATCTACCTGCTGGTCGGTGTCCTGGCGCTGCAGATCGCCTTCGGCGACGGCAAGCGCCAGGCCGACCGCGGCGGCGCCCTCGCGGAGCTCGCCGACAAACCGTTCGGCGCGGCACTGCTGTGGGCGCTCGGCATCGGCCTCGGCGGCATGGCCCTGTGGCGGCTGTCCGAGGCCCTCTTCGGCTCGGTCGGGCCGGACGGCCGTAAGGCGGGCAAACGACTGCTGTCGGCAGTGCGGTGCGCCTTCTACACCTTCGTCGCCTACTCCGTGCTCTCCTTCGCCGCCGGCTCCGGCGGCGGCGGATCCAGCGACGAGCAGTCCAAGGACGTCACCGCCCGGCTGCTGGAGGTCCCCGCCGGGCAGTGGTTCGCGGGCGTGGTCGGCGCCGGGATCGCAGTCGCCGGTGTGTGGATCGCCGCGCGGGCGCTGCTGCGCAAGTACCGCGACAAGCTCAGGCTCGGCCAGATGTCCCCGCGGACCAGGCGACTGGTCGACGTCACGGGCATGGGCGGCGGCGTGGCGCGCGGCGCGGTGTTCGCCGTGGCGGGGGGCTTCGCCGTGCGCGCCGCGGTCGACTACGAACCCGACAAGGCGAAGGGCCTCGACGACACCCTCCGCTCGTTCGCCGACACCCCGCTCGGACCGTGGCTGCTGGTCTGTGTGGCGGCCGGGCTCGTGCTCTTCGGCCTGTTCTCCTTCGCGATGGCCCGCTGGCGCCGGGTCTGAGACGCGGCACGGCGTTCCGGGGCCCGGCATCGCGTCTGAGACCCGGCACACGGGGAACACGAACCGGATGAACGAACCCGAGCTCCCGCCCGACGGCCGGCCCGTGGACGTCTACCTCGACCTGCTGCGTGTCCGCATGGACACGGAGGACTACCGCCTCCTGCTCAGCGTGGTCGAACCGGTCCTGCGGGCGATCGAGGAACAACGCCTGCCCGCACTCGACTTCGCCCTCGACGAGGCGCATGCCGAGGGGCTGCCCCAGGAGGTCCGCGACGAGGCCGCGCTGGTCATCGCCACCGCCGTCACGGGCCGACTGGACAACGAGGTGATCGAGCTGCACGTCGAGGACACCGGCCCGGTCCGGGTCGTCACCGACGCGGTCACCGCCTCCGACCCGGAACGCCTCGGCGAGATCGCCGACTACATCCGCGAACGACAGCGGATGAACGACGAACTGCGCGGCATCGCCGAGGTGAGCGACCTGCCGACGGACATCTGAGGCCGGTTCCCCGCCCTCACCGCCGGGGCGCCGGGCCGGGCATGCCCAGTGGCCGGGCCAGTCCCGCCACTGACTCGTCCAGACGCTGCAGGTGGCGCAGCACGCGGTCGGTGACACGGCCGTACCGTGGCGTGCCCGGGATGTCCGGCTCCAGGAGCGAGGCGATGCTCGGACCGGTCTCCAGGACCGCGCCGGCCTGCTCGTCGGCGACATGCGCGGCGACCGCCCCGATGTTGTGCGCGATGCGCCCGCCGGCCCGGCGCAGCCTCGGATCCGCCGCGATCGAGGGATGCGTGGGCAGCAGTTCGGCCGTCGCGGCCAGCGAACGCGCGTGGTACGCGCAGGTCTCCAGAAGCGCGACGACATAGCGGGCGGTGTCCCGGCGGGCCCGCAGCGGCGTGACCGGGTGGGTGAGCGGCTGGGTGGCGGCCCGCAGGTCAGCCAGCGCCTGGTCCAGGTCGCGCGCCTTGTCCAGCAGATCGACCGGCGGGCCGCCGCTGAGCTGGTCCACGGCCGCCTCGGTGACATCGCCGAGCCGGTCCAGGACGGTGACCAGCAGTTCGTTCGTACGACGGTCCGTGCGCACCGGCAGCACGAACGCCGCCGCGACGATTCCGCAGGCCGCGCCGAGCGCCGTCTCCGCCACCCGCAGCATCAGCACCGAGGCGCTGTAGGTGTGCAGCAGGGTGTAGAGCACGCCCAGCGCCGCGGTGACGAAGAAGGACATCAGGGTGTACGACAGGGGCGCGGTGTAGAACATCGCGAACACGCACAGCAGCACCAGTGCGAACGCCGTCCAGGTGTGCTGCCCGACCAGCCCCGCCAGCACGATGCCGGCCACGACCCCGAACACGGTGCCGAGCAGCCGCCGGTAGCCCTTGACCAGGATCTCGCCCGTGGACGCGGTGTTGAGGAACACGATCCAGCAGGTCAGCACCGCCCAGTACCAGCGGTGGCTGGAGAGGAACTCCCCGCCGACGATGGCCAGCGAGGAGCCCACGGCGACCTGTACCGCGGCCCGGGTGGTCGGTCGCCGCAGCCCGGTGAGCTGCTCCTCGTCGCCGGTGTCGGCCTCGCCGGCGTCGATGGCGGCGTCCTCGGCGTCCAGCTCCTCACGCGAACGGGCCGTCGCCGGGGTGTCGTCCGAGTCGTCCTGGGGGCCGTCCAGCGCGATCCGCAGGCCCAGCACCGCTCGGGCGGCCTCGCCGATGCCCCGGAAGACGTCCTGGACGGCGGGCGAGGCGGGCGGCAGGTTCTCCTCGTCGCGGTACCCGAGGAGCCGGTTGCGCACATGGGCCAGGGCCGTGCCGGACTCCCCGGTGACGGGCCGCAGCACGAGCATGCGCAGCGCGTCCAGGTCGCGGCGCAAGGTGGCGGTCGCCTCGTCCCGTACGGGCAGCTGGCCTCCCGCCGGGACGGGGGCGCCGGGCAGATGCAGGGTCAGTGTGGTCGCCCGCTCGGCGCTGCGCGCGGTCAGCAGCAACAGGCCCAGCCGCTCGGCGGCGATCTCGGCGTCCGCGATACGGCGCTGCACGAGCCGCGCCGCCGCCTCGTCGGACGTGCCGTCCTCCAGCCGCCCCTGGATCATCATCGCCGTCTCGTTCAGGCGGGCCGTTCCGCTGCGCACGTCCTCCAGCGCCCTGTCCACCTCGTCCGGACCGGCGTCGAGCAGTTCGAGCTGCGCGGACACCAGTTGGGCCAGCCGCGCGCGGAAGGCCTCGCGCAGCCGCTGGAGGATCTGCGCGGGCGTCTCGGGAACGAGCACGAAGCGCACCAGCGCGCTGCTGAGGAAGGCGACGAGGAGAGCGCCGTACAACTCGGGCAGTCCGGAGACGGTGGCGCCGACGAACAGGGACAGGAAGTAGACCTGGAAGCCGATCAGGCCGAGGGTGGTGCCGCGGTCGCCGAACCGGCGCCCGTAGACGGCGCAGAAGATGAGGGTGACGAAGAAGAGGTCGCCGGCCACCACATGGGAGCTGAGGAGCGCGCCCAGCGTCACCGACGCCAGCGCCACCGGCAGCCCCAGGGCGAGCGTCACGGCCTGCTGGCCGCGCTGCTTCTCGCGGATGGCGAAGGTGGCGACCATGGCCGCCATGGCTCCCGCGACCAGATGCGTGACGTCGACCTCGAGGAAGTTGAGTACGGCCAGCGTGAGGGCGATGGCGCCCACGGTCCGCAGACCGGCGGTCAGTCTCAGCAGGCCCGGATCGGACGCGGCGACGCCGTCCCGCAGTCGTGCCCGCACCGACCGTCCCGCTTCCTTCACGCCGCCGTACTCACTCCCGTGTCACTTCATGATCTCCGCCATCAGCATGACACGGCGGGGTGGGGCTCACCGGTCCCGGGTCTCGGCCAGGGTGTGTGCCACCAAGGCGTTGGCGTGGCCGTGGCCGAGGCCGTGCTCGGTCTTCAGCCAGGTGACCAGCTCCATGTGCCGGGTCAGAGGCGAGGAGCGGATGAGCTCCTGCCACGCGGCGATCGGGCGGCCGTACTTCTTCTCGATCGAGGGGAAGTAGCTCGCGGGGCCCTTCACGGTCTCGGCCATGGCGGTGTCCTTTCGCTGTGACGTCGTGCTGTCCCTCCTGTGACCGCCGACCGGATGGAAAACGATCGGCGGTCCGGAGTGACCTACGTCACCTGCGCGCAGGTGTCACTGGTCCTGCCGCTCGGTCCCCTCGACGTGCGCCCGCACCTGTTCCGGCGTCAGGTACGAGTCCGTGTACTCGAAGTCCTTCAGCTTGGCGGGCTTGCGGGCCTGGAACCCGGTGCGGACGAAATCGTCGCCCGCGATCGCGTTCAGCACCCAGTTCGTCATCACGCGCGTCTTGGCGACGTTGGTGCGCAGCGCCGACCAGTGATAGCCGCGCGCCACCGCCTGGGCGGGCAGCCCGCGCAGTTCGATGCCGAGCGGTTTGGAGACGGCGTCCTTGCCGCCGAGGTCGACGACCAGACCGAGGTCCTTGTGGACGTACGGCTTCGTCGCCTGGCCGCGCAGCGTGGCGATGACGTTGTCGGCGACGTGCCTGCCCTGCCGCATGGCGTGCTGGGCCGTGGGCGGGCAGACCGCACTGTCCTCGCCCTTGGCCTCGTCGGGCACCGCGGCGGCGTCGCCGAGCGCGAACACCCCGTCGTGGCCGGGCAGGTTCATGTCGGCGGTGACCGCGAGCCGGCCCCGGACCGTCTCCTCGCCGAGGGTGGCGATGAGGGGGCTGGCGACCACACCGGCGGTCCAGATCAGGGTGCGGGTGGGGATCACCCGCCCGTCGGTGAACGTGACCTCCTCGGGCCCCGCCTTGGCGATGGAGACGCCGAGCGAGATCTCGATGCCCCGTCGGCGCAGGATCTCCGTGGCGCTGCGGCCCAGCTTGTCGCCCAGCTCCGGCATCAGCTTCGGGGCGATGTCGATCAGATGCCACTTGATCAGGCTCGGGTCCAGGCGGGGGTAGCGCTTGACCGCGGCGTGCGTGAGGCGTTGCAGACAGGCCGCGGTCTCGGTGCCGGCGTATCCGCCGCCGACCACCACGAACTGCAGCCGGGAGGCGCGCTCCGCCTCGTCCTGGCTGGCGTCGGCGAGGTCCAGCTGGGAGATGACGTGGTCACGGACGTAGGCGGCCTCCGCGAGGGTCTTCATGCCGAAGGCGTTGTCGGTGAGGCCGGGAATGTCGAAGGTGCGGGTGATGCTGCCGGGGGCCAGCACGATGTAGTCGTACGGTTCGTCGACGATCTCGTCGGTGATCGTGCGGATGACGCAGACCTTGGCCTTGAGGTCCACGCCGATCGCGCCGCCCGGAATGATCCGGGTGCGGTACTTCTTGCTGCGGCGCAGCGAGACGGCGATCGACTGCGGCGTCAGTACGCCGGAGGCGACCTGGGGCAGCAGCGGCAGGTAGAGCTGGTAGGCGAACGGCGTCACCAGCGTGACGTCGGCTTCGTCCGGGGAGAGTTTCCGCTCCAGACGGCGGACGCACTCCACGCCGGCGAAGCCTGCGCCAACCACCAGGATCCTGGGTCGTGTCACGGTGTTCATCCCTTTCTGCGGCTCCAGGCGGTCTGCCTCGAACGCCTTTCGCCTGCCCGTGGATCGCTGCTTCGCACCTCATCGATCCCACCGCGGTAGAGGCCGTTCCGCCGGCCGGGCGCGGCAGGCAGACGAACGCGTCGAGGACCACCATGCCCGTCCGGCCGCCGAAGCGCACCGGGGCGATTGTGAAGATCGTGGGACACAAGCCGTGGACGGGCCCTCAGGCGGCCAGATGACACAGCAGCAGGCACACGTCGTCGTCGCGTTCGGAGTCGCTCAGCAGGGGAGTGAGCAGCCGGTCGGCCGAACCGTCCAGGTCCGCCTCCAGCTCCGCGGAGCCGAACGACCCGAGCGCCCGGTTCAGGCGCTCGATGCCCGGGTCTATGCCCTGGGCGCGCCGCTCCACCAGTCCGTCCGTGTACAGCGCCAGCGTGGAGCCCGGCGCGAGCGGCGCGGTGTGGTCGTGGATCTCCTGCCGCAGTGGGATGCCGAGCATGGCGCCGGGTTTGGCGTCCAGTGTGCGCACCCGCCCGTCGGGGGTGCGCAGCACCGGCGGCGGATGGCCGGCGGCCGCCCAGGTGAGCGTCGGTTCGCCGGGACGGAAGCGGGCGATGACCGCGGTGGCGTACAGATCCGGTTGGAGATGGTGCAGGAACGTGTGCAGCTGGGTCAGCAGCCGGCCGGGGCTGCCGCAGTCCACGGCGTAGGCACGCAGCGCGGTGCGCAGCTGGCTCATCATCACGGCCGCGTGCAGACCGTGTCCGGTGACGTCGCCGATGACGGTGATCAGGCTGCCGTCGGGCTGTCGGAAGGCGTCGTACCAGTCGCCACCGATGTTCAGCCCGTGCGTGGCCGGCAGGTAGCGGGCGGCCAGGCTGAGGCCCGGCGTGGTGGGCAGGTCGGTGAGCAGGGCGCGCTGGAGGGTCTCGGCGATGTCCCGGTTGTGCTCGAAGCGCCGGGCGTTGTCTATGGCGATGCTGGCCCGTCTGGTGAGTTCGATCAGCATCACGGCGTCGTCCTGGTCCCACCGGTCGCCGGGCGGCGACAGCGTCAGCACGCCCAGCGGGGCACGCCGCGTCGGCAGCGGGATGCACAGCAGCGGGCGGGCCGGATCCAGCGCCGAGGGCGGCTGGTCGCTGACGCCGGGCAGGCCGCCCGGGTGGTCGGCGGCGTACTGCGGGCGCCCGGTGCGGGCCGCGAGCACGGCGGCGGCCGGGTGCGGGGCGGGCCGCTGCCGGTCGTCGTCGCCGTCGAACAGCCAGACGTCGACGCTGCGGGCGTACTCGGGCACCAGCAGCTCCGGCAGCCGGCGCACGATCTCGTCGTGGTTCAGGGACGCCGTCAGTACGGCACTGGCGTCCGCCAGGAACGTCAGCCTGCGGCGGGCGTTCTCCGCCTCCCTGCGTGCCTTGCGCTCCGCCGCGAACGCGTCGCGCTGGGCCCGCCCGGCGGCGTCCAGGTCGGCGTGCAGCGCCAGCACGCCCTGGTTGGTCTGGTGCAGCTCCTCCCGGTGGAAGGCGACCAGCTCCTCCTGCTCGCTGAGCCTGTCCAGAACCAGCGCGGTGTCCTCGTCGGCGCCCAGCAGGGCCTCGGCCAGGACCGCCGGGTCGTCCGCCACCGCGGCGCCGTGGGGCGCGTCGGCGGACTCGGGGCAGCGGACCGTCGTACGCCACGGCGGCTGCGCGGCGGTGGCACCCGTGCCGTGCCAGGGGGTCACCACCACGTGCAGGAGTCTCTCCTCGGAGGGCGCGGCCGTGGTTTCCAGGGTGAGCCGCCAGGTGCCGCCCTTGGTGAGGCACTGGCGCAGATGGGCGCTGAGCGCCGTGGTCAGGCGGGTGCGGTCGAGGGCGGACACGCCGCAGGCGGCGGCGAGGCGGGCGGTGGCGATCCGGGCCCGGGCCGCGTCGACGACGGTGGTGATCTGGAGGCTGCGGGTCATGGGACCTCCGCCGGAGTCGGGGCCAGTACCGCCACGGCCGTGTCGTCCCGCACCGGCCGCGCGGAGCTGCTCGCGTCGCGCAGCGTCACGGCGGCCACGACGGCCGGGTCGGCCGCGAGCAGTTCCGCGTCGGCCGGCGGTGTCCAGCGGCTGGGCAGGCCGTCGCTGTGCAGGATCAGCAGCCGGTCGGCCGCCCAGGGCATACGGTCCTCCCGCAGCGTCGCGTGCCGGTGGACGCCCACGATCCCCGGCCGGGACAGCAGGGAACGCCATCTGTCCCCGTCGCGCAGCCGGGCTCCTATGTTGCCGACGCCGGCGAACCGCAGCAGCCCGGCGCGGGTCTCCACCTGGGCGACGGCGACGGCCGCGCCGCGAGTGCCGCGCAGCGCCGTGTCGAGGTGCACCAGCGCCTCGGCGGGCGGGAGGTGGGCGGCACGGTGCAGGGCCTCGACGGCGGCCGTCGAGGCGCGGGCCGCGTCCGGGCCGTGCCCCAGCCCGTCGGCCAGCATCAGGGTCAGCCGGTCGCCGGAGCGGGCCCACGCCCAGGCGTCTCCCGAGTGATCCGCCCCGGCGAACGGCACGTTCACCCCGCCGGCCCGCACCGCGGCGAACGGCACGGCCTCCGTCGGGCGGGCGCCGACCCGGGCCAGCGCCACCGTGCCCCGGCCCGGCGCACTGTGCAGCCCGAAGTCGTCGGCTATCCGGCGACACGTGCCGAGGCCCGCTCCGAGGGAACGGGTGGTCGAGAAACCGTCGCGCACGGCGGCCGCGACGTCGGCGATGCCCGGACCGTGGTCGATCGCGGCGATCTGTACCAGCCGGGCCGCGCCGCCCGAGGGCGTGGGCGGGTCCACGACGTCGACGAGGATCCGGCCGCCTCCGGCGTGCTTGAGCAGGTTGGTGGCCAGCTCGGTCGCCACCAGGGCGGCGGCCGCCGTACGCGGCTCGTCGAGCCCTGCCGGGGCCGCCGCCCTCTCCGCGGCCACCCTCGCGTCCCGAACCCGGGTCGAGTCGTGGACCGGGATCTCCCACACGCGGGGCATCACAACCCCCCGCGCGGGCGCGGCGGCCGGGCCGCCCAGGAGACCACCGTGACCTTGGTACCGACCCCCGGAGTGCTGTCCACGGCGAACTCGTGCACCAGGCGGCGCGCACCGCCCAGGCCCATCCCCAGGCCGTCGCCGGAGGTGTAGCCGTCGCTCAGCGCCCGCTCCAGATCCGGGATGCCCGGCCCCTCGTCGGAGAACGTCAGCCGCAGCCCGGGCGCGTGCCCGTTGGTCACCTGCTCCGTCTTCAGCTGACCGCCCCCTCCGTGCACGAGGGTGTTGCGGGCCAGCTCGCTCGCGGCGGTGACCAGTTTTGTCTGCTCCACCAGGCCGAAACCGAGCAGACCGGCGGCCTGCCGGACGTGCTGGCGCACCCACACCAGGTCCCTGTCCGAACGAATCGGAAGGCAGGCGTCCACGCCCGCGGCGGTGGGCATCACCGGTTCTCCCGGCGCGGGCCGCCGGAGCGGGAGGCCGGATCGAGTCCGGCGAGCAGCTCCAGTGCCGCCTCCGTGCTGAGCGCCGTGCGCAGCCCCGGAAGCGTCAGCCCCAGCTCCACCAGCGTGATCGCGACCGCCGGTCGCATGCCGGCCACCACCGTGCGCGCGGCCAGCAGCGATGCCTGCGCCGCGATCTCGGCCAGCACCCGCCCGAGGAACGAGTCGACGATCTCGACACCGGAGACGTCGATGACCAGGCCGGTCACCCCGGTGTCGGCGATGGTCTCGCCGATGTCCTGTTGGAGCTGCTGCGTCATGCTGTCGTGCAGATCCCCCTGGAGGGTGACCAGGAGGACGTCGCCGAGCCGGAGGACCGGCACGTGCCCCGTGACGGGGCGGGAGTGATCGTGGTTCACCGTGGCCCCGCACCACCGGGCGTCGCGTTGATGATGTCGGCCCCCAACTCGTGCAGGGCGTACGCCAGGGCGTCGGCCAGGCTCGCCCGGGTGATCACCGTGCCCAGGTCGAGGCCCAGGTGGACGATGGTCTGCGCGATCGCCGGACGGATGCCGGAGACGACGCACTCCGCTCCCATCAGCCGGGCGGCCGCGACCGTCTTCATCAGGTGCTGGGCGACCAGGGAGTCGACCGTCGGCACACCGGTGATGTCGAGGATCGCGAACCGGGCGTGCTGGTCGACTACCGCCTCCAGCAGCGTCTCCATCACGACCTGGCTGCGGGCACTGTCGAGCGTCCCGATCAACGGGACGGCCACGATGCCGTCCCAGAGCTTGATGACCGGCGTGGCCACCTCCATCAGCTGCAGCCGCTGCCGCTCGATCAGAGCCTGCCCCTCGCTCAGCGCCGTCTCCATCACGACCAGCCGCAGCGTGCCCATCAGCACGGTCAGCGCCGTCGTGCAGTCCCGGACCCGCTCGGTCGGCTCCTCGGGGAGGTCGGCGACCAGCAGGTTCTCGACGGGCGGGCGCAGCGCGTCCACGTCGTTCGAGACCTGTGCGGTGGTGAAGCCGGCCCGGGAGCGGGCCGCGCCCATCCGCGACAACTGCTCGCGTACCACGGTGAATCCGGCGGCGTCGGGATCGTGGACCTGCCCCGTGTCGGCGACCTGGGCCAGCGCGTCCACGACGATCCGGCCCGCCTCCACCGCCTCGTCCCGCGAGACGGTGAACACCGTACGGAACAGCGGTTCGTCGGCCCACCGTGCGGCGATCTGCTCGGCGCGGCGGCGCAGGAAGTCCCCGACCTCCCGTGCCGGCGACGCGTGCTGCCCCACCGATTCGTGCTCCGGCACCTGTGCTTACTCCTAGCCCTGCTCGTCGGCGATTCGTCGTACCGAAATGCTACGAGCATCAGGCCTGTTGCCCGTCCGGACGGGTCCAGGTCTCGTCCCCGCTCTGGTCCCGGGCGTAGTCGTGGGCGTCGACGCGGGCGAGCGCCTCCTCGGTCCCCTCCGAGACCGGGACCGTGATGCTGACGCCCGTGAGGTCCAGGATCCTGCGCACCGCCGGAGTGGGGGAGATGATGTGCACGCTCCCCGGGAGGGTGCGGGCCTCCTGGTACACCCTCAGGATGATGTTCATGCCGGAGGAGTCCATGAACGGCACGGCCGACAGGTCGAGCAGGAAGTGCCGTCGGCCGTGGTGGAGTTGGTTCGCCAGATGGTGCTGGAACTCGGTCGCGGTGTCGACGTCCAAGTAGCCTTCGACCGTTATCAGGGCCACGTCCTCGCGGGGCAGGGTGACCTCGATGGACAGCGGGTTCTGGGCAAGGGGCACGGGTACCTCCAACAGGTGCTGACAGCCAGGGCCGGTTACCCCTGGCGGCGACTTCGATGCACGTCGGTTCGTTCCTGTGTGGTGATCAACCTCCCGGGGTTCCTCGTTCGCGGCCGCCGGGTCTTCCACCGCGCCCCCGCGCTTACCCATGAATCGGTTCCCCATTCCGGCACACTGCACGGAAAGGCTCCGAATGCAGGTGCGAGAGGAGGGTAATTGCTGCTGTGGAGGCCGGAGGAGGGAGCAGCGTGGCCGTTGACGGAATCTGGTCGTACGCGCCGGACAGCGGGTATGTCGAGGGGCAGGACCTGACGGGCTTCACCGTCGCCGCGAGCGACGGCACCCTCGGGCGGGTGGACCGGCAGGCCGACCCACGGGGCATGCGGCACCTGGTGGTCGACACCGGCGTCTGGCTGTTCGGCGGGAGCGTCCTCGTGCCCGTCGGCGTCGTCACCGGGATCGACACGGGGGCCCGCAAGGTCACGCTGGCCTGCACCGCGGGGGAAGTGAAGGCGGCCCCCCGCTTCAAGACCGACAGCGAGACGAGGGATCCCGCGTATCTGACCGCCGTCGGCGACTACTACCACCGGCTGCCGCCGCGAGAGACGACCACGGTCTGACGGCCGGGGTGCGGCGCACCGGCCGGGCGGATCTCAGGGACACGACACGCATGGAACACATCGACGCGGCCGCGACCGCGCTCTTCGACCACCACGCCTCCGGCGCTACGTCAGGGGCTCCGGTGACGAGCCCGGCCACGGCACGCGCCTACGCGCAGTCGGTGGTGCGCGAGCGCTGGGAATCCCCCTCCCGAAGGGCGCGCGACGCAGACGTCGTCGACATGCTGCTGGTCGTCTCCGAACTCGTCACCAACGCCGTCCGGCACGGTGACGGGCTGGCCGGGTTCCACGTGACACCCACCCAGGAAGGCCTACGGGTGGCGGTCCGCGACCACAGTGACCTCATCCCCGACGTGTCGCACGCCTCGGGTGCCTTCCCCGTCGGGCACCAAGGCAACGGATACGGCTGGCCCCTGGTCATCCGCCTGGCCCGTGAGATCACCGTCGACCGGCACCCCGGCGGCGGCAAGACCATCGGCGTGCTGATACCGCTGCGGCCGGCGCCGTGACGCGGCGCCGTCGATTCACCAGGGCAGGAAGACGTGGACGTCCTTGCCGTCGTCGTCCGTGACCACGCTCACCTGGTCGCACAGCGCATGGACCAGATGCCAGCCGATGCCGCCACCGCCGTGCCGCGGATCGAAGGGGCGCGGAGCGGGCGGCGTGGAACTCGTGTCGTGGACGGTCACATGAACGCCGTCGAAGGTCCGGCGCATGCGCAGCGCGAACGGACCGGGGGCGTACTGGACCGCGTTGGCGGCCAGCTCCGTGACGACCAGCAGGATGTCGTCCCAGTACTCGGGGGCTGCCGGAGGCGCGGTTCGCGCGAGGGCGCGGAGGAATTCCTCCGCGGCAAGTCGCGCACCCGTCACGTTCTGCGGCTCGCCCGCGAAACTGGTGCTGCGGCTCGGGATCGCCTCGGAAGCCAGTGTCTTGTCCCAACGCGGCTCGGCTGCCATGTCGCCTTTCCGGCCCGCCATCAGCAGGGCTGTCGTCCTTTCCCATACGTCGCAAGTTCCGTGTTCCCGGGGGCGCGGGGGCTACGCGTTCTTCCTGCGGCGGGTCGGCGGCACGGCCCTCACCGGAACACGTTGTCGGCGTCGTCCCAGCTCGCCGACTCGTCCCGCACGGCCTGGCGCCCACCGCGCGAACGAGCCTGGTACATCGCGTCGATCTCGAACGCGTACGTCCGCACGATCAGGTCCCGGCGCAGCTTCATCGACGGTGTCATCAGCCCGCTGGCCAGGTCGAACGGCTCCGGAAGCACCCGGAACACCCGGATGGACTCCGCACGCGACACGGCACTGTTGGCCGCCGCCACGGCCCGGGTGATCTCCTCCCGCAGCGCGTTCTCCTCCCGCGCCTCCCGGTTCGGCGCGTCGCTCTGCCACGCGAGGCCCGCCCGCCAGTGCGCGAGGAACTCCGGGTCCAGCGTGATCAGCGCCCCCACGCAGGGCCGGTTGTCGCCGACGATCACGGCCTGGTGGATGAGCGGGTGCATCCGCAGCCGGTGTTCCAGGGCGGCCGGGGCGACGCTCTTGCCGCTGCTGGTGATGATGACGTCCTTCTTGCGCCCGGTGATCGTCAGATAGCCCTGGGGATCCAGCCGCCCGATGTCCCCCGTGGCCAGCCAGCCGCCGAGCAGCAGCGCGGCCCGCGTCGCCGCGTCGTCGCTCACATAGCCCTGGAACACCGACGGGCCGCGCACCAGGATCTCCCCGTCGTCGGCCACCCGGACGTCCGTGCCCGGCAGGGCCTGTCCGACGGTGCCGGACTTCTCGCGCCCCAGCGGCTGCATCGTGATCCCGCCGCTGGTCTCGGTGAGCCCGTACCCGTCGTGGACGTAGATGCCGATGCCCTCGTAGAACAGGCACAGATCGCGGTTGAGCGGGGAGCCGCCCGACGTGGCGCGGCGCGCCCTGCCGCCGAGGGCGCCCCGCAGCTTGCGGTACACCGTGCGTTCGTACAGGGCGTGCTGCAGCCGCAGATCGAGGCCCGGCCCGGCCCCCTCGCCCAGCCGCTGCCGCTCACACGCCGCGGCGTAGTCCCGTGCCGTCTCGGCCGCCCGCTCGAACAGGGCACCGCGGCCGGTCTGCTGGGCGGTGCGCAGGAAGTTCTTGTAGATCTTCTCGAAGACCGACGGTACGCCGTAGAAGTAGGTGGGGCGGAAGGAACGCAGCGCCGACGACAGCGCCTCGGAGCTCAGGTCGGGTTCATGGGCCATGAGCAGACCGCCGCGCACGCACATGCCCTGGATCATGAGGCCGTACACGTGGGAGAGCGGCAGGAAGGCCAGGACGGAGCCCTGCTCTCCGGGGGGCGCGGCGGTGTGTCCCCAGCCCGCGAGCAGGGTGTCGACGGGGCTCGCGAGGCTGCGGTGGCTCAGCGCGCAGCCGAGCGGGTTTCCGGTCGTGCCGGAGGTGTAGGCGACGACGGCGGTGGAGTCCGGCAGCACGATGCGGCGCAGCGAGTCGACGGTGGCGAGCGGAATGAACTCGCCGCGCTCCACCAGGTCCCCAAGGGCCCCCGCGTCCAGCTGCCAGACGTGGCGCAGCCGCGGCAGCGCCGCACACACGGAACCGACCGTCATCACGCTCTGCTCGTCCTCGACGGCCACGGCCACACAGCCGGCGTCCCGCAGGATCCACTCGACCTGGTCGCGCGAGGACGTCGGATGGATCGGCACGACTTCCGCCCCCACCGCCCACAGCGCGTAGCCCAGGACCGTCCACTCGTACCGGGTGCGCGCCATGATCGCCACGCGGTGTCCCGGCGAGATCCCGGAGGCGACCAGCCCCTTGGCCAGGTCCACCACCTCGTCCCGCAGCTCCACGGCGGTCACCTCCTCCCACACGGAGGAGGAGGCGTCCGAGCGGCAGGCCAGCATCGGCAGCGTGGGGTCGTGGGCCGCCCTGTCGAAGACGCTGTCGGCGAGCCCGCCGGTCAGGTGCGGGGTGGCCGGGGGAGCGAGGGCGAGGTCGCGCATGCACTGCTCCTGATGTGTACGGGGTGTGACGCCGCCGACGAGCACGGTTATCTGCGGTGCTCGAATCTAGCCCAGGTGGGTTCGCGCGGTGCCCGGGAACGGAGAACTGGCCGACTGCCGATGAGCTCGGCATATTCGGGGGACTCGGACGCCATGAGTCACACGAACCCCGACCCCGATCCCGAACACACCACCGGCCTGGAACCTGGCGGCGGCGTGCCCCCGGGCGAGACCCCGCCCGCCGAGAGCAGCCTGCCCGAGGCGGGCCCGCGGGAGACGCACAATCCGACCAAGGGCTGGGCCAAGGCACCGCTGACGCTGATCCTCGGCCTCGCCATCCTGATCGCGGCGTTCTTCCTCGTGTACGCGATCATCCTGATCCGGTGAGAGAAGAGCCGTTGCAGCGATGAGAAAGGTGCCGACCAGCCGCGGCCGTCTCACGCCTGCGTGACGCGCACACACTCGGTGACCACGTCCCGCAGGCTCCCGGTCCGCTTCAGCAGCGCGCGCTGTACCCCGGCGCCGCTGCCGGTGCGCAGCAGCTCGGCGCAGGTCTCGCGGGCCCGGTCGAGGTCGCCGGCCTCGGTGAGGGCGTCCCCGACGTGGTCCAGCAGGGCCCGCACCACCGTCCCGGCCGGCATGCGCCGCATGGTCGCCGGGTGCAGCAGTTCCTCGGTGACGCCGGACCGGGCGGCACGCCAGGCGGCCAACCGGAGCAGACTCACGCTGTGCCCCAGTGGCTCCCGGCCCGCCCGCCATTCACGCGCGGCGGTCTCCACGAGGCCGCGGGCAAGGGCGGCGACGAGCACGGCGGTGCCGGAGTGCAGACAGACGTCCGAGACCCGGATCTCCACGGTCGGGTAGCGCCGGGACAGCCGGGCGTCGAAGTAGATCATCCCCTCGTCGAGGAGCACACCGGTGGCCAGCATGTCCGCGACCCGGCGGTGATAGCGCTCGGCCGAGCGGAAGGGCTCGGTCGGACCGGCCGACGGCCACCGCTGCCACACCCGGCTGCGGTAGCTGCTGTAGAAGGTGTCCTTGCCCTGCCAGAAGGGGGAGTTGGCGCTCAGCGCGGACAGCACCGTCAGCCAGGGCTGGATCCGGTCGATGACGGCGACGCCCTCTTCGTCGGATTCCACGGACACGTGCACATGGCAGCCCAGGACGAGCTGTTCCTGGGTGGCGAGTCCGTACTGCTCGGCCATCCACTGGTAGCGGCGCCCCACGCCCACGGAGGGGCTGACGGGCAGCGGCGAGGTGGCGAGCGCGGCGACGGTGCAGCCGATCTCCCCGGCGTGCCGGGCGGCCTCCTTGCGGCAGCGGACGATCTCCGCCCGCAGCTCCTCCATGCCCGACTGCGGATGCGTCGCGAACTCGAGCATCTGGTTGTGCAGTTCCTTCTCGAAGACGCGCTGATCGGCGTCGTCCTGCGCGGCCCGGGCCAGCACCGCGGCGGACAGCGCCTGCGGTTCACCGGTCTCCGGGTCGACCAGGAGGAGTTCCTCCTCCACTCCGACGGTGCGCACCTGATGCAGCCTTTCTGTGGCCCCTGGCGGCGACGGGGATTGCTCGCTCGTGTACGACCCCGACTGCCCCCTCCGAGGCCGTTCGAACACCTGACGCCGCCGCAGGCTCTCAGCCGGGCTGCGGTACCAGCCACACCGTCGCGAGCGGCGGCAGCGTCAGCCGGAGGGTTCCGTCCTCGGGTTTGACCGGGTCCGGCCGGGTGAGGTCGCTGCCGCCGTAGCGCGCCGCGTCGGTGTTGAGGGCTTCCTGCCAGGCGGGCACGGAGCCGGGCACCCACAGGACGTAGTCGTGGCGGACGACGGGGGAGAAGTTGGAGATCGCCAGCAGCGGGGTGCCCTCCGCGTCGTAGCGCAGGAAGGCGAAGACGTTGTCCTCCGCCGCGTCCCCCAGCACCCACTGGAAGCCGCCGGGATCGGTGTCGCGCTGCCAGAGGGCGGGGGATTCGCGGTAGACGGTGTTGAGATCGCGGACCAGGTCCCGCACCCCGCGGTGGTCCGGCTCCGCCCCGTAGGCGGGGTCGAGGAGCCACCAGTCCGGGCCGTGGGGCTCCGACCACTCGGCGCCCTGCGCGAACTCCTGGCCCATGAAGAGGAGTTGCTTGCCGGGGTGGGCCCACATGAAGCCCAGGTAGGCGCGGTGGTTGGCGCGTTGCTGCCACCAGTCGCCGGGCATCTTCGAGACCAGGGCCTGCTTGCCGTGCACGACCTCGTCGTGTGAGATCGGGAGCACGTAGTTCTCGCTGTACGCGTACACCATCGAGAAGGTCATCTCGTTGTGGTGGTACTTGCGGTGGACCGGCTCGTGGCTGATGTAGCCGAGCGAGTCGTGCATCCAGCCCATGTTCCACTTCAGCCCGAAACCCAGGCCGCCGCTGTCGGTGGGCCGGGTCACGCCGTCCCAGGCCGTGGACTCCTCGGCGATCGTCACCACCCCGGGCGCCCGCCGGTACACGGTCGCGTTCATCTCCTGGAGGAACGCCATCGCGGCCAGGTCCTCGCGGCCCCCGAACGCGTTGGGTGCCCACTGGCCGGAATCGCGGGAGTAGTCGAGGTAGAGCATCGAGGCGACGGCGTCCACGCGCAGCCCGTCGATGTGGAACTCCTCGCACCAGTACACGGCGTTGGCGACCAGGAAGTTGCGCACCTCGATGCGCCCGTAGTCGAACTCGTACGTCCCCCAGTCCGGGTGTTCCGCCCGCCGGTCGTCTCCGGGCTCGTACAGCGGGTCCCCGTCGAAGCGGGCCAGCGCCCAGTCGTCCTTGGGGAAGTGCGCCGGCACCCAGTCCATGATCACGCCGATGCCGGCCCGGTGCAGGGCGTCGACCAGGTACCGGAAGTCGTCCGGTGTGCCCAGCCGTGCCATCGGCGCGTAGAAGCCGGTGACCTGGTAGCCCCAGGAACCGCTGAAGGGGTGCTGCGCGACCGGCATCAGCTCGACATGGGTGAAGCCCAGGTCCTGCACGTACGACGGCAGCTCCTCGGCCAGTTGACGATACGTCAGCCCCGGTCGCCAGGACGGCAGATGGACCTCGTACACCGAGAACGGCGCCTCGTGCACCGGCACGTCCCCGCGCCGGGCCATCCACTCCGCATCGTCCCACTCGTACTGCGAGGAGGTCACGATGGACGCCGTGTCGGGCGGCACCTCGCTGCGGCGGGCCATCGGGTCGGCCTTGAGGAACCGGCCGCCGTACCGGGAGGTGATCTCGAACTTGTACCGAGCGCCCTCCTTGATGCCCGGCAGGAACAGCTCCCACACGCCGGACGCACCGAGGGACCGCATCGGGAACGCCTTCCCGTCCCAGAAGGTGAAGTCCCCCGCGACCCGCACCCCTTCGGCGTTCGGCGCCCACACCGTGAACCGGGTCCCGGTCACACCCTCGTGGGTCATCGGCTGAGCGCCGAGCGCCTTCCACAGCTGCTCGTGCCGCCCCTCGCGGATGAGGTGCAGGTCCGTCTCGCCCAGAGCGGGCAGGAAGCGGTACGGGTCGTGCACCTCCTGTTCCCCCTCCGCGTACGCCACCAGCAGCGTGTACGCGGGGATCGCGGCCAGCGGCAGTACGCCGGAGAAGAGCCCGTCGCCCTCCGAGGCCAGCTCGCTGCGCTCGCCGTCGACCACGACGCTCACCGAACGGGCGAACGGGCGCAGCGCCCGGAACACGATCCCGCCCGGCACCGGGTGGGCGCCCAGCAGGGCGTGCGGGTCGTGGTGGGCGCCCGACAGCAGGCGCCCACGGTCGGCGGGGTCGAGCGGCGGGGCCGTACCGCACCGGGCAGGTCCGGAGGGCTCGGGCAGCGAAGGATCGTCGCGCAGGGCCACGGGTCAGTCTCCTCTCACGGCGAGACGCTCGATCGCCGCCATGGGTACAGGGAGCCAGTCCGGTCGGTGCCTGGCTTCGTAAAGGACTTCGTACACAGCTCGGTCGGTCTCGTAGGCACGCAGAAGACCGTGCTTCTTGCGCGGATCCCATCCGGCGCGGGACGCGTAGCCCGCGCAGAAGGCCTCCCGGCAGCGGCGCGCCCACTCCGGACGCCAGGGGCGGCGCTGCCGCGCGGCGTAGTCGAAGGAGCGCAGCATGCCGGCGATGTCCCGCACCGGCGAGTGGGCGCTGCGCCGCTCGTTGAGCGGACGGGACGGCTCGCCCTCGAAGTCGATGACGAACCATTCCCGGCCCGCCCACAACACCTGCCCCAGGTGCAGGTCGCCGTGGATGCGCTGGGCCGGCGGTCCGGCGTCGCAGGTGGCGAGCGCGCCGAAGGCGGCCCGCAGACCGGGCACGAACGGCTTGAGCGCCGGCACGCAGTGTGCCGCGGAGTCCAGCCGCTCGGTCATCGCCTCCGCGGTACGACCGCTCTCACCGTGCGTGCCGGCCGGGAAGGCCGCGGCCAGCGCGAGGTGCACCTCCGCCGTGGCCTGCCCCAGCTCGTGCGCCTGCGCGGTGAAGTCGTCACCGGTGGCGAGCGCGCGCAGCGCCAGCGTCCAGCCGTCCGACGCGTCGCGCAGATACGGCTGGAGCAACCCCAGCGTCGCCTCCTGCGGCTGCGTCGTCCGGAACCACGCCACCGGCGCGGGCACCCGGCGGCAACCCTGCCCGGCCAGCGCGCCCGGCACCTCCAGGTCCGGGTTGACACCGGGCTGGATACGCCGGAACAGCTTCAGGATGAACTCGTCGCCGTAGACCAGCGAGGAGTTGGACTGCTCGGCGTCCAGCAGCCGCGGCGGCAGCCCGGCCGGCACCGGCACGGACGGGTCGCACTCGAACCGCAGGGGACCGGCCGTCCCCGGGTGCCGCAGCCGCTCCAGGAGCAGCTGTGCCGACCGGGGGTCGTGCAGCGCGTCGTACACCGTCATGCCGGCGAACGGGCCCGCTTCCGCACGTCCGACGAGCGCCCGGCCCAGACGCGGGGACAGGTGCTGCCGTACGCCGAGCAGCAGTTGGTAGCAGTCACCGGCCGGTGTGCCGCCGCCGGGGGCCGGCACCGGCGCGTGGCCGGTCTGCACCAGCAGGTGCAGACAGCCCGGGAACAGCTCCGTCATCGACAGCAGAGAGAGGTCGGTGACGGGCCGGTCCTTGCCCGCGAACCAGCGCTGCCTGGGCAGCCAGTCGCGCAGCAGGTCGCCGAGCGAGACCATCGGGTCGGCGACGACCGTACGTCTGGGGCGGAGGAATGCGGTCTTCGGCATGGTGACGCGTCCTTTCGTCGGCACGCTCAAAGTCGTCGACCGATGCGGGATGCCACTCGGGAGAGCCGGAACCAGTAGAAGCCGTGGCCGCCCAGCGTCAGCAGGTACGGCAGTTCACCGATGGCCGGGAAACGGACCCCGCCGAACAGCTCGACCGGGTGCCGCCCTGCGAACGCACGCAGATCGAGCTCCGTCGGCTGCGCGAACCGGGCGAAGTTGTTCACGCACAGCACCAGGTCGTCCTCGTACTCCCGCAGGAACGCCAGCACCGCCGGGTTGGAGGACTGGAGCTCGGTGAAGGAGCCGAGGCCGAAGGCGTGGTTCTGCTTGCGGATCTCGATCATGCGGCGGGTCCAGTGCAGCAGCGAGGAGGGCGACGCCATGGACGCCTCGACGTTGGTGACCTGGTGGCCGTAGACCGGGTCCATGATGGTCGGCAGGAACAGGCGACCGGGGTCGGCCGTGGAGAAGCCGGCGTTGCGGTCCGGTGTCCACTGCATGGGGGTGCGTACGGCGTCGCGGTCGCCGAGCCAGATGTTGTCGCCCATGCCGATCTCGTCGCCGTAGTAGAGGATCGGCGAGCCGGGGAGGGACAGCAGCAGGGCGGTGAAAAGCTCGATCGTGTCGCGGTCGTTGTCGAGGAGGGGCGCGAGGCGGCGGCGGATGCCGATATTGGCGCGCATGCGCGGGTCCTTCGCGTACTCCGCCCACATGTAGTCGCGTTCCTCGTCGGTGACCATTTCGAGCGTGAGCTCGTCGTGGTTGCGCAGGAAGATGCCCCACTGGCAATTCGAGGGAATGGCCGGGGTCTTGGCGAGGATTTCCGAGACGGGATAGCGCGATTCCCTGCGCACCGCCATGAAGATGCGGGGCATGACCGGGAAATGGAAGGCCATGTGGCATTCGTCGCCGCCGGCCTGGTAGTCGCCGAAGTAGTCGACGACGTCCTCGGGCCACTGGTTGGCCTCCGCCAGCAGCACCGTGTCCGGATACATCGCGTCGATGTCGCGGCGCACCCGCCTCAGGAACTCGTGCGTGGCGGGCAGGTTCTCGCAGTTGGTGCCCTCCTGCGCGTACAGGTAGGGCACGGCGTCGAGCCGGAAGCCGTCGATGCCCAGGTCCAGCCAGAAGCGGAGGGCGGCCAGAATCTCCTCCTGGACGGCCGGGTTCTCGTAGTTGAGGTCCGGCTGGTGGGAGAAGAACCGGTGGAAGAAGTACTGCTCCCGGACCGGGTCGAAGGTCCAGTTGGAGGCCTCGGTGTCGACGAAGATGATCCGCGCGTCCGGGTACTGTTTGTCGTCGTCGGCCCACATGTAGTAGTCGCCGTACGGCCCGTCCGGGTTCTTGCGCGACTCCTGGAACCACGGGTGCTGGTCGCTGGTGTGGTTCATGACGAAGTCGATGATCACGCGCATGCCGCGCTGGTGGGCGGCGTCGACGAACTCCACGAAGTCGGCGAGGTCGCCGAACTCGGGCAACACCGCGGTGTAGTCCGAGACGTCGTAACCGCCGTCCCGGAGCGGCGACTGGAAGAACGGCGGCAGCCACAGGCAGTCGACGCCCAGCCACTGCAGGTAGTCCAGTTTCGCGGTCAGTCCCCTGAGGTCGCCCACACCGTCACCGTTGCTGTCCTGGAAGGAACGGACGAGGACCTCGTAGAAGACGGCGCGCTTGAACCACTCGGGATCCCGGTCCCTGGCGGGGGTGTCCTCGAAGGTGTCGTGGACGGGCTCGTTGACGGTCATGAGGTGGAGGACCCTCCGATCTGCGGCGCGGCGGACGACCTCTGGACGTGGAACACGTGCGCGGGCGCCCGACCGGGCTCCAGCCGCACGTAGTTGTTCCTGCCCCAGCGGTAGGTCTCGCCCGCCAGTTCGTCATGGACGGACAGGGACTCGTGCCATTCCAGGCCGAGTTGCGGCATGTCCAACGAGACCGTGGCCTCCTGGGCTCGGTGCGGGTCGAGGTTGGCGACCACCAGGACCGTGTCCGAATCCGTGCGCTTGCTGTACGCGATCAGCGCGTCGTTGTCGGTCGAGTGGAAGCGGAGGTTTCTGAGCCGTCGCAGGGCGGGGTGGGCGCGTCGGATCGTGTTGAGCCGGGTGATCAGCGGGGTCAGGGAGCGGCCCTCGCGTTCGGCCGCTTCCCAGTCGCGTGCCTTGATCTGGTACTTCTCCGAGTCGAGGTACTCCTCGCTGCCGTCCCGCAGGGGGGTGTTCTCGCACAGCTCGTAGCCGCTGTAGATGCCCCAGGCCGGCGACAGGGTCGCGGCCAGCACCGCGCGGACCTCGAAGGC
>NZ_JBIAHG010000025.1:0-94464 GCF_042870385.1 Streptomyces sp. NPDC006602
ACACCGTATCGATGGTCATCACGTGGAAGGACCGGCAGCACAAGCCGAAGGGCCGACACCGCAAGGGGTGAAAACGAAGGGCCCCCTGAGATGCTCACAACAACTCCGGGGCCCGCTCCCCAGGATCCCAGCCCAGCACCACTCCGCACAAGCAGAGGAGGAAGCAGTGCGCGCATCCCTCAAGGCGCTCATCGTCAGCACCCTGTCCAGCCTGGTCGCGGCCATCGCCGACGCGAGTTCACCTCGATCGAGCACATGCAGGCCGAGGCCGTGACCTGGAGTCAGCAGGTCGCTGCCCGACGGAAGTGCCGGCCGCTGGGCGGGGCCGCCCCGATGACCGTGTTCGAGGCGCTGGAGGTGGCCGAACTGCTGCCTCTGCCGCCGGCCCCGTTCGTGCTGGCCCGCTGGTCGACGGCCTCGGTCGGACCGGACATCCACATCAAGGTCGGCCGCACTCTCTACTCGGTGCCCTGGAAGCTGATCGGCCGCAAGGTCGACGTCCGCCCCACCGCCACCATGATCCAGGTCTTCCACGACGGACAGCTCGTCGAGACCCACCCGGCTCTCGACCAGGGGAAACGCACTGATAAGAGCGACTACCCACCAGAGAGGATCGCCTTCCAGATGCGCCCGCCGGTCTGATGTCGGGGCCAGGCATCCGAGATTGGCGACGCCTGCCGCGAGGTCGTCGACCAGCTGCTGGAAGTCAACGTTCTCTACCGGCTCCGCGCTGCCCAGGGAGTTGTCGGACTGCGGAAGAAGTGCGGCGACACGCGGCTGGAAGCCGCCTGCGCAAGGGCCATCGCGGTCGGCGATCCGTCTTACCGCACCATCAAGGGCATCCTCATCGCCGGCACCGAGGCCGATCCCGAGCCCGAGACCAGCGAGGACGCCGGAGCCGCGGCCTTCCTCCACGGCCCCGCTCGACTCTTCGCCACCGTCGCGACCCCCGACACCACGGACGACGACCACAACGACCAGGTCCACGACGAAACCGAGGTGGAAACCCGATGACCGTGATGGAAACCCGATGACCGTGATGGACGCCGCCCTGCGGGAGTCACTCAAGGCCCTGCGACTGTCCGGCATGCTGGAAACCCTCGACGCCCGCCTGGCCCAGGCCCACGGCGGAGAACTCGGCCACCTCGACTTCCTCCAGGTCCTCTGCCAGGACGAGATCACCCGCCGCGACTGCGGCGGCTGGGCCGGCACAAGGAAGAGGTCGCCGCGTGCACCGAGGCCAGACCGGGACGCGAACTCGCTGTGCGCTACGCGCCTCGACACCCACCGGCGCGCCGGGTCCTCGATCGAGGCAGCAGCTCCGCTCAGAGACCCACACGGGTGAACGTCACATGCGTGACTCCGCTGGGCGAGGAGGCGGTCTCGACCTCGTAGTCCTTCTCGAGGCCCGCCAGTCCGTCCCAGAGGCGTACGCCTCGGCCGAGCAGGACCGGGACCACCACGACGTGCATGCGGTCGATGAGCCCGGCGGCGAGGAAGTCGCGGATCAAGGTGGGCCCCCCGCCGATGCGTACGTCCTCGCCGCCCGCAGCGTCGCTGGCCGTCTCGAGCGCCGCGGTGGGCGAAGCGTCGAGGAAGTGGAATGTCGTGCCACCCTCCATCTCGATCGACGGGCGCGGGTGATGAGTGAGGATGAAGGTCGGTGTGTGGAATGGCGGGTTGGGCCCCCACCACCCCTTCCACTCCGGGTCCTCGTGCCATCCGGGCGGGCCGAACTTCCCGGCGCCCATGATCTCGGCGCCGATCCCGGGCGTGAACTGCCGCGCGAAGGCGTCGTCGAGGCCGCCGGTCCCGCCGGGCCGGCCGATCACTTCGTGCCAGAACCGGGTGCTGAACATCCACGCGTGCAGCCTTTCGCCGGCGTGGCCGAACGGCGTGTCATGGCTCTGACCCTCGCCGGTGCCGAAGCCGTCGAGTGAGATGGAGAAGTTGTGGACGCGGGCAAGTGACATGGCCGGCGACCCCTTTCGTTCTGCTGGTCAGGACTGATGAGACAGGCTTGAGGCTCTCGTGGGCTGCTGGGCGCTCCACGGGCCGCTCGCGGCTTCTGGCGGGCGCTTTTCGCCGGGTCCGTCAGGCGCCAGTGTGCTCGTCGTCACAGGACGTCGTAGCTCAGGTGCCTCGCCGCGCTCCGCTGAACCAGCGTGCGCGGCGCTCCGCCCGTGAACAGTGGCGTCCCGGCACCCAGCACTACGGGCGAAAGGTGCAGCGTCAGTGCGTCGACCAGCCCTGCGCCGAGCGCCGAACCGATCGTGGCGCCGCCGCCCATGAGGACGACGTCGAGGTCCATGCCGCTGTGTGACGAGGCCGCCTCGGCCCGGTCGCGCGCGGCGGTGACGGCATCGGACAGACTGGTGGTGACGAACGTCCAGTCGAGGTCGGTGAGCCGCACCAACTTTGGACGGCGAACTCGTCACGACAACGAACGCGGGCTTGCCGACCTCGCCGGCGCCGTAGCCGGTCGTGTCGTTCCAGCCGTTCGGCCCGTCGAGCACGTCGAAGAGGTGGCGGCCGAGGACGACGGCGCCCGAGCGGGCGGTCGCCTCGCGCAGGATCCGGCCATCGTCGGGGAAGCTCTGCGTGCAGGGCCTCGCCGTCGGTGCCCAGCCTGTTGTCCGGTCCGGGGTCGGGCCCGGTGACGAAGCCGTCGAGGGAGACCGAGATGTCAGCGGTGATTCGAGTCATGTCAGGGCAGACCCGATACGCCGCCCGAACTCATCGCTCTCCTCGCTGACAACCTTCCCAGGAACCTCTGCGCGGCCCCGGTCGCCAAGCTGGACCAACAGGGATCAATCTCAGTGCCGACCACGGCTCCAATGACCCCCGAGGCCGGAGCAGCGAGGACCTGTGATGACACACCGACCGTCGCGCGTCAGCCGTTCGCCGACATCGGCACTGATCGGCAGAGCGGACTTGTCGCGGGAAGACCGGCGCGGCCAGGAGCAGAGGATCATGCCGGACGATCACGGGGTGGAACGGGGTTCTTCACCGACGGCCACCCTTGAATCATGATGCTCAGCAGCGACCGGAGCCCGGCAGTGGACCTTCATTCATCTAAAACCTATGAAATCCGAACCTACGGGTGATGCCTTCCACAAACCCTGGCCGGTGATCTGACCTGGCCTTTCGGGGGGGCGATGTCCCCAACCCCGCGGGGCGGCGGTTCGGGCGAGTATGTGCGTCGGCCGGGGCCGCAGATCGATTTCAACGAGCGGGGTCGTCCCGGCCGGTTGACCCGCCGGTCAGATATCGCAAAGGACAGCTCCCGTCATTCGCCTTGGGACAGTCAGGGCGGCGGGCCGAACATGTCTGCGTACGGATTGGGCTCTCCCGTGTCCGGGTCGACGCCGGCCGCGAGGAGGCGTTTCGTGCGGCGGCATGAGGTCCCGCAGCAGGACGATCAGCGGTTGCCCCTCCATGGGCCTTCCTCCTTTCCGCTCACCGTCCCGCCATTCCTCCGACAGGCGCAAGGCGTACCGAAGCTGCCTGATCATCATGCTATCTGGAGGGACTGACAACGGAGTTGGGCGACTGAAAAGTGCGGATCCGTGCGCCGGGCTGAGGTCAGACCACGGGCTGAAGCCCGGCGCACTGCGAATGAAGTCGGTAGCAGCCGGGCTCCGATGGGGCCGCTGTACCGCCCTGTTCGCCCGGACGGCCCCGGCTCGGCGGGGCCCAGGTCCTCGCGGAGGCAACGAACCGCACGGTGCGGTGCCGGGTGGTGCCCACCTCGATCTCAGCGAGCAGCGGGGTGACCACCCGGTGGCCCCCGCCGGGCAGCGCCTCCCGGACGCCGGCGGCGAGCGCCTGGCCGACGGCGGCGCGCTGACTGCTGTCCAGCTGCGCGGTCTGGGCGAGGGTGCCGTCCGGGAGCCGGACGACGCGGTAGGCGGGGCGGGCCGGGGAGCCCGCGATTGCCACGATCTCCGTGTCCACCGTGTCGACATGCCACTGGTGGAGTGTCGGTATTCGAGAGTTGCAGTATTCGCCCGCAGGGCGAGCAGCCCCGCACCCGGATCACCCCTGCGGCTGCGAGTACGACGACACCCCGGCCGCCTGCTCGATCTGCCAGTGGGCAGCCGAACCTGCTGGCGTTCAACAACGCGTCGACCGGCTGACCATCTCCCTACAAAGGGCCGCGCTGTTCGTCGTCGGCCCAATCGGTAACCGGGCGCCGCCGGCAGGCACCCGATGATCCGCCGGACACACTGCCTAACCCCGCCCTAAAGGGCGTTGTCCAGCGTCAGGGTGAGCTCGGCGATCCGCCACCCGCCGTCGGACCGGCGCAGGCCGAACGTGTAGACCCCGGTCGAGATCATCTGGATGCTCTCGCCGGTGTTCCTCGTCTGCACCAGATAGGCCCGCACCTCAGCGGTGGTGGCGTCCGTCGTCGTGGCCACGACATTGGCCAGGTGGTGCCGCACCGTTCCGGTCTGGACCGTGTGCCCGTCACGGACGAAGTCGAGCACCGCCGCGCGTCCAGCGACCGAGCCGAGCACTCCTTGTCCGGGCATCGTGAAGGTCCAGGTGGTGTCTTCGGTCAGGACCGCTTCCAGCTCGGGCACATTCAGTTCGTCCAGGGCGTGGGCGTACTTCGCCACCGCCTGCTGGAGTTCGGCGATCACGAGGCCACCGTCAGCACGATCTTGCCTTGGAGGTGGCCCTGCGCGGCTCGCGTGTGTGCGTTGCCCGCTTCGGGCAGCGGGTAGGTGCTGTCCACCCCGACCTGGAGCTTGCCCTCGTCGAACAGGCGCCCGATCTCGGCGAGCTGGGGACCGTTGGAACGCACCTGAATGTTCGAGACTGTGATGCCCAGACTCGCCGTCTCTTCCGGGTCGTACTCGGCGAAGAACACCGGAAGCATGGTGCCGCCGCGCTTGAGCACGGTCAGAAAGCGTGAGCTGTCCGGGCCACCGACGGTGTCGATCACCAGGTCCACACCGCTGACCACGTCCGCGGCCTGCGTCCTGGTGTAGTCGATGAACTCATCGGCGCCGAGCTTTCGCAGGAACTGCTCGTGCCGGCCCGAGGCCACGGCGATTACGTGTGCCCCCTTCCATTTCGCCAGCTGCACCGCGAAGTGGCCTACTCCACCGGCGGCCCCGTTGACCAGCACGGTCATCCCTGGCGTGATCGGCACCGGCTGGTGCACCTGCCCGGTGAAAGGAGACGGCACGTCGTGGCCGAGATCAACCAGGTACTGCCAGGCCGTAAGCACGGCCATCGGCGCCCCAGCCGCCTGCACGTGGTCGATACCGGCCGGCTTGTGAGCCAGGTCCGAAGCCGGCGCGGCCACGTACTCGGCGTACGTCCGGCCGTCGAATCCAGGGAACCGCAGCATGCCGAAGACCTCGTCACCGACGGCGAACCCCAGCACGTCCGGAGCGACCGCCTGGACCACGCCCGACATGTCCGTTCCGGGGATCAGGGGGAACTCCAGCGCCGGCCTCATCTCGGCCGGCATGACCTTCATCCCCTCACGCAGGTACCAGTCCGGCGGGTTGATGCCTGCCGCGTGCACCCGGACGAGCACCTCGCCCGGGCCGATCTCGGGAACCGGCACCTCGTCATACTTCAAAACTTCCGGCCCGCCCGCTTCGTGGAACTGGATCGCCTTCATCGCACCTGTCGCTTTCCTGGGGAAACGTTGCTCCTTCAGTCAAGGCCCAGGACGGCATGGCCGTCCAAGACCGGTTCGGCAACCTGATCATTCCGAAACAGCATGACGCGTACGCTGGAAGGGTGAACGATCTCGGACAGGACCTGGAACTGCGGCTGGTGCGCTACTTCACCGTGGTGGCGGCGCACCAGCACTTCGGCCGGGCCGCCGCCGACTTGCACGTGGCCCAGCCGGCGCTGAGCCGCCAGATCCAACGGCTCGAGAAGTATCTCGGCGTACGGCTGCTGGACCGCATACCCCAGGGCACCCGGCTCACTCCGGCCGGCCAGAGCTTCCTCCCCCGGGCCCAAGCCCTGCTGCAGGCCGCCCGCCAGGCCGAGCTGGCCGTGCGTGAACAAGCCGAGACCGAACGAATCGCCATCGGCTACGTCGAAGACCTGGTGATCACTGCCGCCGTACGGGAACTGCGCCGCCGTTACCCGGACGCCGAGATCGCCACCCGGTACCTGAGCTGCCGCGACGTCGGGGCGCTGACCGACAAGCGCGTCGACGCCCTGATCGCGCGGGCCCCGCTACCACTCGCCGCCGACGACGTGTTCACCACCCCGCTGTACGAGGAGCCCCGGATGCTCGCGGTCCCACGCGGCCATCCCTTGGCCGACCGCGCGTCGGTGACCGCGAAAGAACTGGCCGGCGAGGAGGCGGCGCCGTGCGCGTTCGAGACCACGGACTGGACGTCCTACCGGATCCTCGGGGCCGGCGTGCCGCCGATCGAGAGCTACGAGGACAAGCTCGAACTCGTCGCGAGTGGCAGGGCGATCGCCGTACTACCGGTCGGCGATCGGCGTAGCTCACTGCGTCCCGACCTCGTCACCGTCCCGATCGAGGACGCTCCCCCCAGCCAGGTCGTCCTGGTCAGCCGCAAGGGCGACCCGAATCCGATGATCAGGAATCTCCGGCTGGCTGCCAAGACCGTCCTGACCGCCCCGGCAGCCTGACCGGGACCAGCCGACCCGCTTGGCGCTGAACTGCACCAAGCGGTGCTCACGCGCGCCGTGTTCGTCGCGCATCTGCCGGTATCGCTCGGGGTCACGTTGACAGCGCCGGCGGCGAGACCCAATGAACAGGCAACGGAGCTCCTTGCGGGACAAGCTGCCTTGGACGACTGCCTGTACCAACGAGCTCCGTTGCTCCACATCAAGAACCCTCCAACGCCCCTTGCGTGACCAGCGGAAACGCCAACTACCCGGCGAAACTTCACCTCCGCATTATTCGGACTCCTGGACACCTGCGCGACAAGCACTCCCCACGACGGGTCGACGAATCCGACTGGAGAGGATCTCCCATGTCGGACCACAAGAACTGCAAGCCCATGGTCACGGCGCTGAAGAACGTGGACAGCGCGGTGCACGTCCTGCGGCTGATCGGTGTGCGGCCGCAGGCCGACGCTCACTCGCCGACGCGTCATACCTGAGGCGTACCGGTGATCGGCGCCGAGTGGCACCGCGGTACCACTCGGGCGGCGAAGTGTCTCCCGTAGTCCCAGGGTCCGGGCCGACCGCGCTCCTAACGTCGACTGTAGAGGTCGCGGCGCTCGCCCGGCCGAGTCCGAGGCGAAAGGCGTACACCATGATCGAAGCGCGTGAGCTGACGAAACGGTACGGCGACAAGACCGTCGTCGACGGGTTGAGCTTCACTGTCAAGCCCGGTGAGGTCACCGGCTTCCTCGGCCCCAACGGTGCCGGCAAGTCCACCACCATGCGCATGGTCGTCGGTCTGGACGCCCCCACCAAGGGCTCGGTGACCGTCAACGGCACGTCCTACGCGAAGCACCCGGCACCGCTGCACGAGATCGGCACCCTGCTGGAGGCCAAGTCCGTCCATCCCGGCCGCAGCGCGTTCAACCATCTGATGGCGCTCGCGTACACGCACGGCATTCCGCGCCGCCGGGTCGACGAGGTCATCGAACTGGCCGGGCTGACCAGCGTGGCCGGCAAACGGGTCGGGGCCTTCTCGCTCGGCATGGGCCAGCGGCTCGGTATCGCGGCGGCCCTGCTCGGCGACCCCGCGATCGTCATGCTCGACGAGCCGGTCAACGGCCTCGACCCCGAGGGCGTGTTGTGGGTGCGCAACCTCCTGCGCCAGCTGGCCGATGAGGGCCGGGCGGTGATGCTCTCCTCGCACCTGATGAGCGAGACCGCGCTGATCGCCGACCACCTGGTGATCACCGGACGCGGTCGGCTGCTCGCCGACACCACCGTCGACGACTTCACCCGGGAGGCGAGCGGCGGCGGTGTGAGGGTCGCCACCGCCGATGCAACCCGGCTGCGCTCGTTGCTGGCGGCCCCGGACGTCACGATCTCCTCCTCGTCCGCCGAGGAACTCCTGGTCTCCGGACGCGACGCCCGGGAGATCGGGCGGATCGCGGCCGAGCACGGGGTGGCGTTGTACGAACTCACCCCGCAAGCCGTCTCGTTGGAGGCGGCGTTCATGGACCTGACCAGGGACGTCGTCGAGTACCAGAGTCATCCCGTCGAGACCGGGCGAAAGGCAGCCTGATGACCGTCACCGAACTCTCTCCCTCCCGGGCCTACAAGGTCACCGGTCCGCGGATACTGCGCTCGGAGTGGGCCAAGTTCTGGTCGCTGCGCTCCAGTTGGATCACCCTCGGCGTCGCCGTGGTCCTGCTGATAGCCCTCGGCTCGATCGCCTCCGCCACGTACAGCCCCGACGCCACCGCCCAGGGCGGACCGCCCGGACCCGGCTCCGGCGACCAGGACGCGGTCAGCCTCGCCCTGCTCGGGGTCACCTTCGCGTCGCTGGCCGTCGGTGTGCTCGGCGTCCTGCTGTCGGCCGGCGAGTACACCACCGGCATGATCCGCTCCACCCTTACCGCCGTCCCCCGCCGCCTGCCCGTCCTGTGGTCCAAGGCCGCCGTGATCGGCCCCATCACCCTGGTCCTGACCGCGCTCGGCGCCCTGGCCGCGTTCCAGCTGGGTACCCTGGGCCTGGACGGCGAGAAGATCGCCCTGTCCCTGGGCGACGACGGTGTGCTGCGCAGCCTGGCCGGTGCCGGGCTCTACCTCGCCCTGGTCGCTGTCGCGGGTGTCGCCCTGGGAATGCTGCTGCGCTCCAGCGCCGGCGCGATCGCGGTCCTGGTCGGCGTCCTGCTCATCCTCCCCGGCCTGGCCTCCCTGCTGCCCGACTCCCTCTACGACAACATCAACCCCTACTTCCCCAGCAACGCGGGCTCGGCGGTGTACGCCCTGCACCAGTCCTCCGACACCCTCTCCCCCGGGGCGGGACTCGCCGTCTTCGCCGGCTGGGTGGCCCTCACCCTCGCCGCAGCCGCCTGGCGGCTGCGCAAGAGCGACGCCTGAGCCATTGGGGATCATGAGACGGGCCCCTGCGACTGCCGCCCGGGGGACGGCCACCGCGCCGTCCCCCGGACTCGCCGACGCCTGGGCGCATCCGCTGTTGGGCCGTATGCTGCGCGGTCAAAGCGCCCGGCGCCGACTGGACCAGCGGCATCCGTGGCTGCTCGACACCGCGGTCGTCCTCGTCGTCGCCCTGTTCAGCCTCCCCGACCTGCTCTCCGACGACCGCCACGGCCCCTTCGGGGACACGACGGACCCCAGCCAGTTGCCGGCCCCGCTGCTGGTCGCCTTCGCCGTCGCGCTCGTCGTACCGCTGTGGTGGCGCCGCAGGACCCCGGCCCTCACGTACTTCCTGATTTCCGCGGTGTCCCTGGCCCAGTGGTCGCTGGGGGTGTGGCAGCAGACCGGCATGGCCGCGCTCATCGCCCTCTACAGCCTGGCCCTGCACGGATCACTGCGCGTGCTCGGCTGGGCCGCCGCTCTCACCGCGGCGGAACTGACCCTGGCGGTCTGGCTCCTGGCCCCCGTCAAGCACCCGTTCCTCGGCCTCTTCTTCCTGCTGGGCACGGCGACGGCGGCCATCGCCATCGGCCTGACCCTGCGGATCCGCCGCCTCTACCTGACGGCGCTGGAGGACCGGGCCACACGTCTGGAGATCGAGCACGACCAGCGCGTCCGGCTCACCACCGCCGCCGAACGCACCCGCATCGCCCGCGAGATGCACGACATCATCGGCCACAACCTCTCCGTCATGGTCACCGTCGCCGATGGCGCCGCCACCCTCGCCACCAACCGCGGCGAGACAACCGCCGACGCCTTGCACACTCTCGCCGACACCGGCCGCCAGGCGATGAGCGAACTCCGGCGCGTCCTCGGCGTGCTGCGCGAGGAGCGGGGACATGAAGAAGACGAACGGCCGCTCGGCCCGCAGCCCGGCATCCGTGACCTGGACCCGTTGCTGGCGCGCGTGCGCGCGGCGGGGCTGCCCGTGACCTACCGGACCATGGGCGACCTCGACGCCCTCGGCAGCGGTGTTCAGCTCACCGTGTACCGCATCGTCCAGGAAGCCCTCACCAACACCCTCAAGCATACCGGCCCGGGCTCCACGGCCGACGTCACCGTCGCCAAGGAGGCCGGTACCGTGCACATCAAGGTCGCCGACACCGGCGGACCCGCCGCCGGGGCGCGGTCCGGCGCCGCCGGGCACGGTCTCGTCGGCATCCGCCAGCGGGCCGCCATGTACGGCGGCACCGTCACCCTCGGCCCACCCACTATCGGCCATGGCTGGCTCGTCGACGTCGTGCTCGATGTACCCCCGGGAGATCATCAGCCATGACCGCCGTCCTCATCACCGACGACCAGCCCCTGCAACGCATGGGCGTGCGCATGCTTCTGGAGGGCACCCCCGGTCTGACCCCTGTCGGCGAGGCCGAACACGGCGCCGAAGCCGTCCGCATGACCGCCGAACTCCGCCCCGACGTCGTCCTCATGGACATCCGCATGCCCGGCATGGACGGCATCGAGGCGACCCGCCGGATCGTCGCCGCGGGCGGCCGCACCCGCGTCCTCATCGTCACCACCTTCGACCTCGACGAATACGCCTACGAAGGCCTTCGCGCCGGCGCCGGTGGCTTCCTCCTCAAGGACGCCCGCCCCGAGGAACTCGTCGCCGGCATCCACGCCGTCGCCACCGGCGACGCCGTCGTCGCCCCTCGCCTCACCCGCCGCCTCCTGGACGCCTACACCCACCGGGTCCTGGCCCCCGCGGACACCCCGCCCGCCGAGGACCCCCGCCTGCAGACCCTCACCGACCGCGAACGCGAAGTCCTCGTCGCCATCGGCCAGGGCTGGACCAACACCGAGATCGCCGAACCCCTCGTCCTGACCGAATCCACCGTCAAGAAACACGTGGGCCGCGTCCTCGCCAAGATGGGCGCCCGCGACCGCATCCAGGCCGTGATCACGGCGTACGACACCGGGCTGGTCAAGGCCCAGTCGTAGTTCGCCAGCAGTCCCAGCGCCGGCAGCATGCCGTCGACGGTGCGCAGATGCTTCGCGGCGCGGTGGACGATGTGCGGGGTGTTGTGTTCGAACCGCAGCCGCACCCCGGTGCCGCGTCGCGCACCAGGGCGGCCGGCGCCCGGCCGAAAGTTGCCAGATGCATGTCGGTCACGACCAGGGTGAACTCACGCCGCGCGTGGGCGGGTTCGAAGCCGTGGGGGCCGGAAGACCCAGTCCGCCGAGCCGAGCGCCTGCGCCGTGTGCGCAGCGAGGCGCTCGGCCAGCGGGGTGAGCTGGTAGGCGTTCCCCACGCGGATGAGCAGTTCGTCGTTGAAGTGGCGGCGAAGCCGGGCCAACGCCGCGCTCACCGTGGGCTGGCTCAACCCAGCCGCTGGGCCGCCCGAGTCACTCTGCGCTCCTGCAACAGCGCGTCCAACGGCACCAACAGGTTCAGATCCAGCCCCACGATGTCAGGACTCCGCGACGGTGTTGCTCTGGTACGGGCCACCATAGGCGATCTTGGCCTACTGAACGCCCTGGTAAAGGGCGGGACTTGGGCCCCAGGGCTGTCAGGAACGTGTACGGCAGGTCGCCGCCCCGGTCTGCGCCCGCCGTCCTTGGTATTGCCTCCGGTACCGGCATCGCCACCCAGCAGTTCCAGGCCGCCGGGTGCCGGCTGTCGGGTGTCCGGTGTCGAGCCCGAAGGGCGCACTGGGGCGTTCGCGGGGCTCAATGGAATCGCGGCCGAGGTGGGGGCCTTTGAGTCCTGGGACCCCGCTGGCCGGGCCTTCGACGCGGTCATCTCCAAGCAGGACTGGCACTGGGTGGATCCGATCGCGGGCACGCCAGGGTGGCCCAGGTGCTCCGGCCCGGCGGTCGGCTGATGGCGTTCTGGCACGCCTTCCGGCCTGTCGGGACGGCGTGGAAACGAGGCGGCCGTGAGCTGGTACCTGGAACTCAGGAGCGCAGGGGTACTTCGTCGGCGGCACCTTGCCGGTCGCCGTACTTCTCGGCGAGTCCGCGGTAGCGCCAGATGGCGGCGGCGGTGAGCCAGGAGACCGTGAAGATGGCGGCCACGACATAACCGAGCAGTTCGAAGTGGTCGGCATGGGCAGGCCGGAACCGTGGGTGCCGGCGCTGGCGAACAGGGCGAGCAGGGTGATCTCGCTGGCGGTCTCCGGGCCGAGACGGAAGGGGATGCCGACCGGGTACATGTGCCATGAGGAACGGACGAGCCGGCGGGCGCGGCGCTACCTGTCCGAGCCGGTGGTGGAATACTGGGGACGCGGCCAGTGATGTCTCGCCTCCGGGAGACAGCCGCACGCCGCCGGAAACAGTCGACAGGGCGACCGTCAGGTAAGGCTCATGCTCGCGCGGCGGTGTGGCGATCACTCCCGGCACCGGAGGGGGCGTCCGCCGCAGACGGCTCGCGGCGGGGGCACGGCAGTCTCGGGCGGCTCAGGCCGGGTTGCGGCCGATGAAGAACTCGCGGAACGGGTCCGTGCTCGGTTCGAGACCTGCGTCGACGAGGCCCTTGCGCAGGGCGTTCATCTGGGCGTCGTGGATGCGCTGGGTGGGCATGCGCAGCGGGCCGCCGTTGTAGCCCTGGAGCCAGCCCTGGAACTTCCATGCCTGGCGGTTGATGAACGCGCCGCCGTGCAGGGCCGGGGCGAGGCCCCCCTTGATCTTGCGGGCGGGGTGGAGCTGCCAGTAGATGTCGGCGGCGTCGTCGTACTTGCCCTCCCGCAGGAGCTGGAAGACGCGCGGGATCATCGGGCCGTAGTACTCGTGGTCGCTGGTGGCGGAGAACTGGAGCGGCATGATCTGCGACAGCGGGATCAACTCCCCCTCGATGGGCATCGAGATGACGACCTCGTCACCGAAGTGACGGTGGCACTCGATGACGCTCTGGATGCTGGGGAAGCCGCCCTCGGCCTTGATGGCGACGATGTTGGGGCAGTCGTCGAGCAGGCGCCGGATCAGGCGTACGGGGATGTCGGAGGGGTGGATGCGCGGGCTGAAGCCCCACAGGTACATGGGGAAGAGCATGACGCCGAGGTTCGTCGCGTCGCAGACGGCCTTGGTGTAGTCGTAGATCTCCTGCTCGGACTCGGGGTAGAAGTTCGGCGGGTACGACAGCAGCACCAGTTCGGCGCCCGCCTCCTCCGCGCCCTTCACGGCCTCGATGTTCTGTTCCAGGTTGTTCCAGCTGGCGTGGTGGGTGAGCAGCAGCCGGTCGCCGGCCTCGTCCTTGATGACGCGCAGGAAGTCCAGGTACTCGGGGAGCTGGATGGAGACTTCCGAGACGCCGAGGGTGCCCGTGAAGCCGTGCTCGATGGCGAGGCGGGTGTCGTGGCGGATCGCCTTCTCGTTGATCGCCGTCAGGTCGGCCGTGAAGGACGGGATCGTGCAGTTGACGACGCCGACGAGGTTCTCGCGCGCCCAGTCGCGGGCTTCGGCGCGGGTGTAGCGGGCCATGGCGGTGCGCTCCTTCGGGTGTGATCAGTTGGGATCGTGGGCGGGGGCGGGGGTCTTCGCGCCTTCCCAGGCGAGGTACTTGAGCTCCAGGAACTCGTCGAGGCCGTAGACCGAGCCCTCACGGCCGATGCCGGACTGCTTGACCCCGCCGAAGGGGGCGGTCTCGTTGGAGATCAGGCCGGTGTTGATGCCGACCATGCCCGCCTCCAGGGCGGCGGCGACGCGCCAGACGCGCTCGGCGTCCTTGGCGAACAGGTAGGCGGCGAGGCCGAATTCGGTGTCGTTGGCCATGCGGACCGCGTCGCTCTCGTCGGTGAACCGCAGCAACGGGGTCACCGGGCCGAAGGTCTCCTCGCGGGTGACGGCCATCTCGGCGGTGACGCCGGTCAGCACGGTCGGCTCGTAGAAGAGACCGCCGCGTGCGTGGCGCCTGCCGCCGTGCAGGACCACGGCACCGTGGGCGACGGCGTCGGCGACGTGGGACTCCACCTTCGCCACCGCGTCCTCGTCGATGAGCGGGCCCTGCTGGACACCCTCGTCGAAGCCGTCGCCGACGGCGAGGGCGCCGACCCGTTCGGCGAGTCTCTTGGCGAACGCGTCGTGGATCCCGTCCTGTACGTAGACGCGGTTGGCGCTGATGCACGCCTGGCCGGTGTTGCGGTACTTGGTGGCGATCAGGCCCTCGACCGCCTCGTCGAGGTCGGCGTCGTCGAAGACGAGGACGGGCGCGTTGCCGCCCAGCTCCATCGACGTCTTCTTCACGGTCTGCGCCGCCTGCGCCAGCAACAGCCTGCCGACCTCGGTGGAGCCCGTGAAGGTGATCTTGCGGACCAGTGGGTTGCCCGTCAGCTCGGGGCCGATCTCGCGCGGGTCACCGGTGACCACGTTGAACACGCCCGCCGGGATGCCCGCCCGGTCGGCGAGTTCGGCGAGCGCCAGGGCGGTCAGCGGAGTCTGCTCGGCGGGCTTGAGAACCATCGTGCAGCCCGCGGCCAGCGCGGGCCCCGCCTTGCGGGTGATCATCGCGGCGGGGAAGTTCCACGGGGTGATCGCCGCGCACACACCGACCGGCTCCTTCAGGACGACGATCCTGCGCGAGGCTTCCGGCGCCTCCATGACGTCACCGCGGATGCGCTTGGCCTCCTCGGCGAACCACTCCAGGAACGACGCCGCGTACGCGACCTCGCCGACGGCCTCCGGGTACGGCTTGCCCTCCTCGAGCACGATCAACCGGGCGAGGTCTTCCGCGTGCTCGGTGACCAGGTCGAACCAGCGCCGCAGGAGCCGGGACCGCTCCTTGGCCGGACGTGCTCGCCAGGCCGGCAGCGCGCGGTGTGCCGCGTCGATCGCCGCGGTGGTCCACGCCCGGTCGAGGAGCGGCACTTCGGCCAGCAGGTCGCCGGTGGACGGGTTGTGTACGGCGAGGGTGGCGTCGGTGGTGATCCAGGTGCCGTCGACGTACGCGGCGCTCTTCAGCAGCGACGGGTCGTCGAGTTCTCTGCGCACGGCGTTGCTCACGGGGTCGCTCACTTCGAGACCGGGGAGATGGTGACGGGCAGTTCGGTGCCCAGGGACAGTCCGGCGGCCCGCCGGACGCACATCGCGGCGACGGCGAGGTCCTGCGCCGCCGAGCCGACGGACTTGTAGATCACGACCGCGCCAGGGTCGTCCGCCGGTCGGCCGGACGCCCGACCGGAGACGACGTCGGCGAGCGGGACCACCTTCCCGGCGAGGTCGACGCCCGCCTTCCTCGCCGCGATCAGGTCTCCTGTGTCCTCGGTGACCTCGTCGACCATGTCGGCGACGATCACCTCGGCGCGGGCGATCAGCTCGGTCGCCAGTTCGCGCTGCTCGGGAAGGGTGGACCCGATCGACACGACGGTGATGCCGGCCGGAGCCTCCCGCAGGGTCGGCTGCTCGTCCCGGGAACGGGCCGCGCAGATCACCAGGTCGGCACCGGCGACGGCCGCCTCGGGGCTCTCCGCGGCGGCGAGCGGCAGCCCGAGGTCGGCGAGTTCCCCGGTGAAGCGGGTGCGGCTGGCCGGGTTGGGGCTGAACACCGTGACGGACGACAGCGTCCGGGTCGCCGCCAGGGCACGGACGTGGTTCTGCGCCTCGAAGCCGGACCCGATCACAGCTACCCGCAGGGGGCCGGTGGGGGCGAGCAGGTCGGCGGCGAGCGCCGAGGTGGCGGCGGTACGGAAACCGGTGATGGAGTGGCCGTCCAGGAGCGCCGTCAGCTCCATGCTCTCCTGGTCGAACAACGGGATCAGATACGAGGCGCGCCGGTGCCGGGGTGAGGCGGCGATCAGCTTGGCCCCCATGGGGCCGCCGTCGCCGGGCACGCCGCTGAGCGTGCGCAGCCACAGGCCGTCTCCGCGAGCCATCGTGCGCGACGGAAAGCGGGACTCGTCGGGCGGTGCGGCGTAGGCGCTGCGCAGTGCCGCGATGGCGTCGGCCCAGTCGAAGGCGGCTCTGACGTCGGCGTCGGTGAGAAAGACGGTCATCTCGGGGCTCCGTGCGGGATGAAGGGACGGGGGGGATCAGCAGGCGGCCGTGACGGCGTCGGTGTGCAGCGGCGCGCCGGTGCGGGCGCGGATGTCCTCGACGGTGACCCCGGGTGCCGTCTCGACGAGCGCGAGGCCGGTAGGCGTGACGTCCAGGACGCCGAGGTCGGTGATGATGCGGTGGACGCACCGCTCGCCGGTCAACGGCAGGGAGCATTCCCCGACGATCTTTGGGGTGCCGTCCTTGGCGGTGTGGTCCATCAGGACGATGACGCGCCGGGCACCGTGGACGAGGTCCATGGCGCCGCCCATGCCCTTGACCATCTTTCCGGGAATCATCCAGTTGGCCAGGTCGCCTGCGGCCGACACCTGCATGGCGCCCAGGACGGCGGTGTCGATGTGCCCGCCGCGGATCATCCCGAAGGACAGCGCGGAGTCGAAGAAACAGGCGCCGGGCAGCAGGGTGACGGTCTCCTTGCCGGCGTTGATCAGGTCGGGGTCGACCTCGTCCTCGGTGGGGTAGGGCCCGGTGCCGAGGATGCCGTTCTCGGAGTGCAGCACGACATGAACGCCGACCGGCAGATGCCCGGGGATCAGGGTCGGCAGGCCGATGCCGAGGTTGACGTAGGAGCCGTCGGTGAGTTCTGCGGCGGCTCGGGCGGCCATCTGGTCGCGGGTCCAGGCCATCAGGTGCGTACCGTCCTCTTCTCAAGCTGCTTGTCGGCTGCCTCTCCAGCGGTGAGGGCCACGACCCGTTGGACGAAGATGCCGGGCAGGTGCACCTCGTCGGGCCGCAGCTCACCCGGCTCCACGAGCTCCTCCACCTCGGCGACGGTGATGCGGCCGGCCATCGCGGCGAGCGGGTTGAAGTTGGCGGCGGACTTACGGAAGACGAGGTTGCCGTGCCGGTCGCCGCGCCAGGCTCGTACCAGGGCGAAGTCGGTGGTGACGCCGTGCTCCAGGACGTAGGTACGGCCGTCGAAGTCGCGGGTCTCCTTGGGCGGCGAGGCCACGGCGACCGAGCCGTCGGCCGCATGGCGCCAGGGCAGTCCGCCCCGGGCGACCTGGGTGCCCACCCCGGCCGGGGTGTAGAAGGCGGGGATGCCCGCGCCGCCCGCGCGCAGCCGCTCGGCGAGCGTGCCCTGCGGGACCAGTTCCACCTCGAGCTCGCCGGACAGGTATTGGCGGGCGAACTCCTTGTTCTCGCCGACGTAGGAGCCGGTCACCCGGGCGATGCGGCCCGCGGCCAGCAGAACGCCGAGGCCGCGGCCGTCGACCCCGCAGTTGTTGGAGACGACCTTCAGACCGTCCGCGCCCTGTGCGTACAGCGCCCGGACGAGGACCTCGGGCACGCCGCTGAGGCCGAAGCCCCCGACGGCCAGCGAGGCGCCGTCCGTAATGTCGGCGACCGCCTCCGCGGCGCCGGCGCTGACCTTGTTCACTTGCGAAGGTCCCTTCTAGTGGCGGCACGGCCCAGGGTGTCGGTCATGGGGTTTCCGGTCGCAGGGCGTCCGAGACGGACTTGACTCCGCCGTGCGCGGTGAGGCCGCCGTCGACGGGGATCTCCGCGCCGGTGATGAACGACGACTCGTCCGACAGCAGGAAGACGATCAGCGGGGCGACCTCGTCGACCGTGCCGGTGCGGCCGAGCGGGGTCTCGCGGATGTTGGCCTCGCGGAAGGCGGGGGCGGCGGAGGCGGTCATCTCGGTCTCGATGTAGCCGGGGTGGATCGTGTTGACGCGGATTCCGCGCGGTCCGAGTTCCAGCGCGGCCGTCTGGGACAGCCCGCGCAGGCCCCACTTGCTGACGGTGTACGCCACCGGGTAGTGGGCGGTGAGCGCGGCGGAGGAGCCGACGTTGACGATCGAGGCGCCGGGCGGCATCAGCGGGGCGAGGTGCTGGATGCCGAGCAGCGGGCCGGTGACGTTGACGGCGTGGACGCGGTCGAAGTCCTCGGGGCGTACGTCGCCGAGACGGGCCCGCCAGGTGATGCCCGCGTTGTTGACCAGGCCGTGGACCTGCCCGTACGCCTCCTTCAACTCGGCGGCGAGATCGGCCCAGTCCTGCTCGCTGGTGACGTCGAGACGGCGGCAGCCGGGTGCCTCGGTCACATCGGTGGCGATCACCCGGGCGCCCTCGCGGGTCAGTGCCTCGGCTTCAGCGGCACCCTGGCCGCGAGCCGCGCCGGTGACCACGACCACCTTGCCCAGCAGCCGCTTGGAGCGCAGGCCCGTCATGGCCGCTCCCGGCTGCGGCGCCGACCGGCCGGCAGGGACACGGGATCGACGCCGGGGACGACGGTGTTGGTGAGCGTGCCGATGCCCTCGACGGTGAGCGTGACGGTGTCGCCGGGACCCAGCGGCGGCGGAGTCCGCTCGCCCCGCAGCCCCCACAGCTCGGCGAGGCAGCCGCCGTTCCCGCACGTGCCCGAGCCCAGGACGTCACCCGGCACGACCCGGGTGCCGCGCGAGGCGTAGGCGACCATCTCCTCGAAGGTCCAGCTCATGTTGGACAGCAGGTCCTTGCCGACCACCTGCCCGTTGACCTCGGCGGTCAGGGCCAGCCGCAGAAAGCCCTCGGCGTCCCGGTACGGCTCCAGTTCGTCGGCCGTGACCAGGTACGGACCGAGGGTGGTGGCGGTGTCCTTGCCCTTGCAGGGTCCGAGGCCGACCTTCATCTCGGCGGACTGGAGGTCGCGCGCGGACCAGTCGTTGAAGACCGTGTAGCCGACGATGTGCTCACGTGCCTGCTCGGGAGTGAGGTCACGGCCCTCGCGGCCGATGACGGCGGCGACTTCGAGTTCGAAGTCCAGTACCTGGGACCCCGGGGGCATGGGAATGTCGTCGTACGGCCCGAACACGGCGTGGGGGTTGGTGAAGTAGAAGGTCGGCGCGGTGTACCAGGCGTCCGGCACGCCACTCGCACCGTCGACCGAGCGTCGTACGCCCTCGACATGCTCCTCGAAGGTGACGAAGTCCCGTACGGAGGCCGGTCGCAGCGGCGCCAGCAGTCGCACCTGGGAGACGTGCGGTCCGGCCGGGGCGTCGAGGGCCGTGGCCCCCGCTTCTGAGAGGGCGCCTTCTGTGATCAGTTCGGTGAGTGTGCGCTCGCCGGGGACCGGATGGAGGCGGCCGTTCTCGCCGACGACGGCGACCTGGCGCTGGTGTCGGTGCTCGTACGCGGCGAAACGCATGTGCGGCTCCAGGCTCTGTTGCTACGGGGTTCTCGGGGGCGGGAAGTTCCGGGGGCGCGGCGGGCAGTCAGGGCAGGACAGGCCGTGCCGCGCCCCCGGAACCGAAGGGGGTCAGACCGGCGGGGCGACGAACACGCCGGGGTCGACGTCGTTGAACGACTCCTTGGCGACGAGTTCGTTCATCGGGTTGGCCGTGCCCCACTGGTCGGCGATCTCGGGCTGGGAGAAGTCGTAGACATGCGGGTGCCAGGTGTCCTCGTCGACGACCTCGAGCTCGGTCGTGTACTCGACGGTGTTGCCGTGCGGGTCGAGGAAGTAGGTGAAGGTGTTGTCGCCCGCCGTGTGCCGGCCGGGACCCCAGACCTTGTGGACTCCGGCCTGCAGCAGGCGTCCGGTGCCGCGCAGGTACTCGTCGATGCCGCGCATCTCGAAGGAGACGTGGTGCACGGAGGTGTGCGGTCCCTGCGCGACGGCCATCGAGTGGTGCTGGTTGGAGATCCGCATGAAGTGCATGACCTCGCCCATGTGCGGCGAGCTGAGGGTGTCGGTCAGGCGGAAGCCGAGGTGGCGCTCGTACCACTCCCGAGTCCTGTTCAGATCAGGGGAGTTGAGGACGACGTGGGACAGCCTGACCGGGATCGACTCCTTCTCCTCGATCCTGCGGTGCTGCCGGGCCTCGACATCCGCGGAGACCTCGATGGTGCGGCCGTCGACGTCGAAGAAGCGGAAGCCGTAGCCGCCTCCGGGGGTGTCGACCTTGCCCGGCTGGGATATCAACTGCACACCGCCCGTGAGGAGTTGCTCGGCGATGGTGTCCACGTCGGCCGGGTTCGCGGCGCCGTAGGAGACGAGGTCGAGGCGCTTCTCCTCGGCCTTGCGCAGCCGGACGACGTACTGCTCCGGGCTGCCCTCGGCGGCGAGGAAGGAAATGCCGGAGTCCTCGGCGACCTTGCTCAGGCCCCAGACGCCGGCATAGAAGTCGAGCTGTTTGTCGTAGTCGGGTACGGCGAGGTCGACGTGGCGGAGGTGGGTCAGCAGACGTGCACTCATGATGGGTTTCCTCCTGTGTGGGGGTCAGGCGAGCCGCAGCAGCGCTGCCGCGTTGCCCCCGCGTACGGCGTGGAAGTCGGCTTCGGGCAGGTGGGCGGCGCGCAGTGCCCCGACGGGGTCCTCGGTGCCCATGTCGAAGGGGAAGTCGGAGCCGAGCAGTACCCGGTCCGCGCCCGCGGCGGCGATCAGCGCGTGCAGGACGTGGGGGTCGTGGACGAGGGAGTCGAAGTGGAGCCGCTTGAGGTAGCTGCTGGGCAGGTGGGCGCAGTCCGCGCCCGCGTCCGAGCGGACGGACCAGGCGTGGTCGGCGCGGCCGATGTGGGTGGGGAGGTAGCCGCCGCCGTGCGCCGCGATCAGTTTCAGTCCCGGATGGCGGTCCAGGACCCCGGAGAAGATGAGGTGAGACAGCGCGACGGCGTTCTCGGTGGGCTGGCCGACGGTGTTGGACAGGTACCACCGGTCCAGCCGCTCGTCGAGGGTGCAGCCGAACGGGTGCAGGAAGAGCACCGCGCCGGTTTCCTGGGCCCGCCGCCAGAAGGGCTCGTAGGCCGGGTCGGACAGCTCGCGGCTGGGTCCCTCCTGCCCGAGGGCGGGCAAGGAGGGAGCGTGGCTGGAGATCTCCACGCCCAACAGACCAACTTCCAGGGCGTGTTCGAGCGCCGGGACGGCCAGGTCGGGCTGGTGCAACGGAACCAGGCCGAGCCCTTTCAACCGGTCCGGCGCGGCCGAGCAGTGCGCAGCCGTGCCCTCGTTGGCCAGTCGACACACCTTGTCGGCGGTCGCCTCGTCCGTCCAGTGGTGGTAGTGCGACGGGGACGGGCTTACCAGCTGCACATCGACGCCCTGGGCGTCCATCGCGGCCAGCCGCACACCGGCGTCGGTGAGCCGGGGGATCCGCTCGCGCACCATGGGCCCGTTGACGGCGAGCGCGGCGGGTCCGTTGCGGCGGGCGTCGAGCGCTCTCGCCTCGGCGAGGCCCGGCAAGCCGTCCACCAGCGCCTCGATCGCGGGCAGCAGGACGTGGGCGTGCACATCGACCGTTGCCCACGGGTACGGCTCGGTGCTCGCCGTGGGCTGGTGGCCGGGTGGCGGGTGGGAGGTCACGGCAGGTCCCTGAGCATGGTCGACATACGGTTGACCAGGCCGGGCACATCGGCGTCGTGGACCCCGTCGAGCTGCCACTGCCCGATCTGCATGGAGGCGTCCACCACCGGGCGCACCCGCGAGATACGGCGCTCGTAGTACGTCTGGAACAGCTGGTCGTCCCAGTCGTCGGTGCCGGTGAGCAGCTCGGCGAGGACCAGCGCGTCCTCCAGGGACATCGCAGCGCCCTGAGCCAGGGTGGGCGGGCAGCTGTGGGCCGCGTCACCGGTCAGCACGACCCGTCCGCGGTGCCAGGAGCCCTCCACCAGCAGCCGGTGGTACCAGGTGTAGTTGACCTTCGCCGGATCGTCGATGTGCTTGACGATCTCGGTCCAGTGGCCGCCGTAGGCCTGCACGAGGCTGCGCATCTCGTCGGCGTAGCTCTCGGGAGGTATGGACGCGCGATCGCGGTTGTCCTCGACCGCGTAGGCGTAGATGGTGTCCCGGCTGGTGGGGCAGTAGCCGGCGATGTAGGCGGGGCCGCCGTAGGCGAGGTCGGTGCGTTCCAGGCCCTCGGGACGGGGAGCGGCGATGCGCCAGATGGCCATTCCGGTCGGCACGGGACGGTCGGCGATGCCGATCGCGGCTCGTGTGCTCGATCCCATGCCGTCCGCGGCGATCACCAGGTCGTAGCGGCCCTCGCTGCCGTCGCTGAAACGCACCCGCACGCCGTCGGCGTCCTGGTCGAAGCTCTCGGCGCGGGTGCCGAGGCGCACCGAGGCGCCGCTCGCCCGGACGGCGTCGATGAGGATGCACTGCAACTGCGGGCGCTGCATGCCGACGGTGGCGGGCAGGTCGTCACCGCCGGTGCGGATGTCCTCGACGACGTGCAGGACGGTGCCGTCCGGGCCGGTGATGCCGAGCGATCCGAAGCCGAACCCGGAGGCCCGCACCTGCTCCCACACGCCCAGTTCGCGCAGGACCCGCAGGGCGTTGCCCTGGACGGTGATGCCGGAACCCGCGGTGGCGTTCCAGTCCTCGCTGGCCTCGATGAGGTCGACGGTCAGTCCGGCCCGGCGCAGCAGGATCGTGACGGCGTTGCCGGCCGATCCGCCGCCGACGACCAGGACGGTGCGGGGTGTTCTCATGGGGAAGTCCTTTGTCCTCATGTCGCTCTGGGCGAGGGCTACTTGACGGCGATCGGGTTGACGGGCGAGCCGACGGCACCGGTGATCGGGAGGGGGGCGGCGGTGAGCCAGAACTCGTACACGCCGTCGGCCGCGCAGTCCGCGGCGAGCGTGTCGAGGTCCCACATCTCGCCGATCAGCAGGCCCATGTTGGGGATGACGACCTGGTGCAGGGGCTGGAAGGCGTGCTCGAACTCGCCTGGCCGGACCTCGAAACCCCAGGTGTCGGTGGCGATCGCGGCGATCTCCGTGCGGTGCAGCCAGCCGGCCGTGGTGAACGACAGGCCGGGTGCCGCGCCGCCCGCGTAGTCGCCCCAGCCGTCGCGGCGGACCCGACTGAGCTGTCCGGTGCGTACGATGACGATGTCCCCGCGGCCGACCCGCACCCCGTGGGCGGCGGCGGCCTGGGTGAGGTGCTCCTCGGTGACGGCGAACCCGTCGGGCAGCTCCCCGTCGTCGCCGATCACGCGGCCGACGTCCAGCAGCACACCGCGCCCGGCGACGTGCGGCGCCATGTGCTCGATGCCGGTGACCAGGTCGCCGTCGGAGGTGACGACCTTCTCGGCCGCCCGGCCGTTCCACGCCTTGCCGTGGTCGAAGATGTGCCCCAGGCCGTCCCACTGGGTGGAGCACTGGAGCGGCATCGCGATCACGTCGTCGGCGCCGCCGATACCGTGCGGGAAGCCCTGGTTGCCGAGGGCGGCGTCGGTGCCGGTGTCGAGCATGGTGTGCACCGGGTTGGTGCGGCGCCGCCAGCCCTTCTGCGGGCCGTCCATGTCGAACCGCTGCGACAGCGAGAAACTCATGCCCCGCCGGACGAGCGCGGCGCCCTCGCGGCGCTTGCCCTCGTCGAGGAAGTTGAGGGTGCCGAGCACGTCGTCCTCGCCCCAGCGGCCCCAGTTGGAGTACTTCTTGGCGGCCTCGGCGATCGCGCCCTCAGGGTCGTTCCGGTTCATGAACCCGTCTCCTTGGCCACGCATCGGGTGCGCTGCACGCCAAGACCGGTGATCGACCCCTCCATGACGTCGCCTTCGCGCAGCAGCCGCCCCCAGTGGATGCCGTTGCCGGCCGGGCTGCCGGTCAACACGAGGTCGCCGGGCAGGAGTCGGGAAGTCCGGGAGATGTACGACACCAGCCTGGCGACTGAGAAGAGCATGTCCTTGGTGGACTCGTCCTGCATGGTCTCGCCGTTGAGCTTGAGCGTGACCCGCAGATCTCCGGGATCGGCGATCGACTCGGCGGGCACGATCCACGGGCCGAGCGGGGTGAAACCGGGGGCGTTCTTGCTGCGCAGCCAGTCGGTGCCGATGGCGGGCATGTCCCGGCGGAAGACGGTGGCCCGGTCGGTGAGGTCGTTGGCGATGGTGTAGCCGGCGACGTACTCCAGCGCCTCGTCCGTGGACACCCGGTAGCCGGGCTTACCGATGACGGCCGCCAACTCCAGTTCCCAGTCCGGCTTTTCGGCCCAGTCGGGAAGGTGTACATCGTCGTACGGCCCGGTGATCGCGCTGGGCAGGCCGATGAACACGTACGGCAGGTCCTCGGCCGCCCGCCGGTCCATGAGAGCGGCGATCTCCTCCCGAGCCTCCTCGACGGTGCGGGGGTCGTCGGGGGCGCGGTGAGCGACCTCCAGGTCGATCACGTGCTGCCGGTAGTTCGCACCCGACTGGAAGACCTGCCGGGGCTCCACCGGAGCGTGCGCCCGCAGGTCCCCGAGAGGCTGCCAGGCAGCCTTGTCGTCCCTGGCGAGGGCATGCAGGCGGGGTGTGGCCTCGGCCCAGCTCTCCAGGAGCGTGCGGGTGGTCAGCTCCCGCTCACCCAGGGCGGCGCGCAGGTCGAGGGCGCGGCCGTCCGGCGTGACGAGAGCGGGGAACAGCATACCGTCAGGGGCGGAGAGAGTACCGAGGGCGAAAGGTCCCGCGAAAGGGACGGACGTGGCTGCGGGTTTCACGAACGTGTCCTCCTGATTGCGATGGGACTAATCTGGCCGCAGCCTTTGGGATAAGGGAAATCGATTATCCGGATGACAGTCATCCGTCGGACTTATCCTGTCGACGCCATCGCACGCTGGAGTGCCGCCGTGAACCTGGCAAGCCTTGATCTCAATCTGGTCGTCGCCCTGCGCGCCCTGCTGGAGGAGCGCAACGTCACCAGGGCCGGCCGGCGCGTCGGTCTGAGCCAGCCCGCGATGAGCGGCGCGCTCGCCCGGCTGCGCCGGCACTTCGACGACGACCTGCTCGCCCGCGTGGGAGGCCACTACGAACTGACGGCCCTCGGCCAAGTACTGCTCGACCGCACCTCCACCGTCTGCGACCAGCTGGAACGCCTCTTCACCAGCCAGGCCGACTTCGATCCGGCGACGGAGTCCCGCGAATTCACCCTGGCCGTCAGCGACTACGCGGTGGCCGTCTTCGGGGCCGAGCTCACCCGGATCCTCGACCGTGAGGCGCCCGGTGTCCGCGTGCGCTTCGTCCAGATCCCGCCCCGCATCACCGAGGTGGCCGGTGCCGTGCTGAGCAGCCTGGACGGCGTGGTCATGCCACACGGCATCATCAGCGACTTCCCCGTCACCGACCTGTACGAGGACGGCTGGGTATTCCTCGTCGCCGAGGACAACCCCGAGGTGGGCGACCGCCTCTCCCGCGACGACCTGGCGCGCCTGCCGTGGGTGACATACCTGCGCGCCTACGACACCCCGGCGGTCCACCAGCTCGGCATGCTCGGCATCGAACCGCGGGTGAGCGTCTCCGTCGACAGCTTCACGGTGCTGCCCTTCCTGGTCGCCGGCACCCACCGGATCGCCCTCGTCCCGGCACTCCTCGCCGAACGCCTGCGCGGCACCGCACCGGTACGGATCATGACGCCGCCCTACGAGACGGTCCCCCTGCGCGAGGCGCTGTGGTGGCACCCCGTCCACACCCACGACACCGGGCACATCTGGCTGCGGGACACGGCCGCCCGCGTGGCATCGGCCGTGCGGGCAGACCCCATCCGCGGCACGGATGACGAGGATCCGGCAGTGCGATCACGTGAGGGGTAGTCGCCGGGAACGGCCTGGCTCATAGTCGGGGCAGTCCCCGACGCCCGCTGTCCCGGGCGCGTCCCCCCTGGTGCGCCGGTGCCCCGCTGCGTGACCCAGCCGCAGCGGTTCGGCGCCGCACCTCTGCCACCACCCGTGGAGTTCGGCATGTCCAGACCCATTTCCCCGCCCGCGCCCGCCGACAGCCTCCGCCCGAATACCGAGAGCGCGGGGCCGCTGCGCGCCGTGCTCCTGATGGCGGGCAGCTGTCTGCCGGTGCTGGGCGCCGTCCTCCTCGCGCCGGTCCTGCCGAAGATGCAGGAACACTTCGCGATCGTGCCCGGAGTGAAGACCCTCGTCCCGGTCGTCCTGACCATCCCCGCGCTCGCGCTCGCCCTGCTCGCCCCCTTCGCGGGCGTCATCGTGGACCGCCTCGGCCGGGTACGGCTGCTGGTCGCGGCGACGCTTCTGTACGCGCTGCTCGGTACCGCCCCGCTGTGGCTGGACTCGCTCGGCGCCATCGTGATCAGCCGGGTGCTGGTCGGCATCGCCGAGGCGGCCATCATGACCTGCTGCACCACGTTGATCGGCGACTACTACAGCGGTCGGACGCGGGAACGCTACCTGGCTCTGCAGACCATGTGCGCCTCCATCTCCGCCACCGCGTTCTTCGTCATCGGCGGCGCCCTCGGCTCGGCGGGCTGGCGCGCGCCCTTCTGGATCTACGCCGTGGGCCTGCTGCTGGCCCCCGCGATGGCGCTCACCCTGTCCAGGCCCAGGCCGGCCGGCGCCGCGGAAGCCGAACCCGCGGGCGAGAAGAGGCCGTTCCCCGTGCGCCTGCTGGCGGGCATCTGCGCACTCACCGTGTTCGGCGCGATGGTCTTCTACACCGTGCCCGTCGAGATGTCCTACCTGCTCGACGACCTGGGCGTGAAGTCCACCGGCGTCATCGGCCTGGCCACCGCGGTCGCCAGCGCCGCCACCGTGGTCGGTTCCATCGCCTTCACCAGACTGTCCGGCAGCCCGGACCGTAGGCTGCCCCTGGTGTTCGCCCTGTGCGCGGCCGGTTTCGTGGTGATCGCTCTGGCGAACAGCCCGCTGATCGTGATCGTCGGTGCGGTGCTCAACTGCCTCGGCACCGGCATGCTGTTGCCCTCGCTGCTGACCATCGCGATGTCCAGGCTCAGCTACGCCGACCGGGGCCGCGGCACCGGTCTGTGGACGGCTGCCTTCTTCGCGGGCGAGTTCATCTGCCCGCTCGTCCTGATCGGCCTGGAATCGGCCACCGGCAGCATGGCCCACGCCGTCGGCGTCCTCGGTCTCGCCTCGGCCCTGACGGCCGGCGGGCTGCTGCTCGGCCGTCGCCGGTAACCGTTGTTCGGTCTCCGAGGGGGATCCGACGGGCCCACGCCGCCCGGCCGTTGCCGATCTGCGGAAGGGTCATGGCCGCCGAGCACAGCAGCGAGGTGCGCGCGGCACTGCTCAGGGAAGGGGGACGGCCAGGCCTGATCTGCGGCCGCCGCGCAGGAACAGCACGCTGATCGCGGCGGCCACCAGGCAGGCGAGGGCGGTGACCAGGAACCCGAGGTTGTAGCCATGTGTCAACGCCTCCGTCACCAGCGCGCCTACCCGCGGTCCCATGGGCGCCGAGGCCACGGCGAGCGGGCCTCCCTCGGCGGCAACGGCCTGCACCGCGTGCTGCTGCGCGGCGGCCAGACCGGCGTGCGGCAAGGCCTGGGCCAGCGCGTTCCCGGCCGAGGTCAGCGCCACGGTGCCGATGACGGCCGGTCCGAGAGCCTGGCCGAAGCCGCGCAGCAACGTCGTGACGGCGCTTGCCATCCCGCTGAGCTCGACCGGCACGGTGTTCACCGCTGCGGCGGTCAGCGCCCCGATCAGCAGGCCGAAGCCCATGCCGCTGAGGATGAGCGCCGGGGTCAGGGTCAGCAGACCGGTGTCACTCACGGGCAGCGACGCCAGCCACAGCTGCCCCGCCGCGGTCAGCACCAGACCGGCGGCGAGCATCACCCGCGGAGCGACCTTGCCGAGCAGGCGCACCAGCAGCGGCCCCATGAGCGGTGTGATGCCCTGCATCACCACGAACGGCCATGCCGACTCCAACGGGCTCCGGTTCGACGACGGCCCGGACGACCAGCGGTTCAGCACCGCCACCGACATCGGGCCGCCCGACCCCGACACGGTGGTCTACGTCTGTGGTCCCGGCGGCTTCATGGACTTCGTGATCTCGTCCTCACTCGGAGCGGGATGGCCCGCCGAAGCGATTCACAAGGAGCGCTTCGCCCCCGTGGAGGACGCCGCCGCCCACACGGCCGGCGGGGCTTTCACGGTGCGGCTCGCCAAGACCGGCGGCGAGTTCGAGATCAAGGACGGCGAGAGCATCCTCGATGTCCTGCTCGCGGCCGGCGTCGACGCCCCCTACTCCTGCCAGCAGGGAATCTGCGGCTACTGCATCGTGCGCGTGATCGCCGGAGAGCCCGATCACCGCGACGACGTCCTGACCGACCGTGAGCGCGCCGACGGCATGTTCACCACGTGCTCGTCACGAGCACTCTCACCGATCCTGGAGCTGGACCTATGACGACAACGACGTCCACCACATCCACCGCACCCACCGGCACCATCGAGGCGGTCGAGCAGGCGGAGGCCGCCTGGCTCGTGGCCCTCACCGAGGGCGAAGAAGCGATGACCGCCCTCATGCTGGCGGACTTCCGGGGCGTCCACGGCCCGGTCGGGAAGATCGACGACGGCAAGGCCTTCGCCCATTTCACCTGGACCCGCCGCCGCCACGTGTTCGCGAAGGCCGAGAATCTCAGCATCACGGTGCACGGCACCACCGCGATCACCACGTGCCTCCAGGAGATGCACATCATCTTCGACGAGAACCTCCCGCCGTTCCCGGTCCAGGAGGCGGTGACGCGGGTGTGGGAGGAGACCGCGGAGGGCTGGCGCCTGGCGCACCTGCACCAGGCCAAGCGCATGCCGCCGGCCTGAGACACGAGAGGCCCGAGGCCCGGGAAGGCCGACCGCCCTGAACCCTCATGCGGCTGTTCGATGAACGGACATGAGGGTTCAGGGCATGCCGCCGTGGGCGGAGAGTTCGACACGCAGGGTTCGTGCGGCGATCGCCGCTGCTGTTGAGATGAGGCAACACATGTCAGCCACTGAGACCGAGGCTCCCCCGTCCGGCGCGGTCCGGACCAGCGACCTCCTCATCGCGGGCGAGCACGTCGCGGCCAGGGACGGCCGCTACTTCGAGACGACCGAGGCCCTGACCGGTGAACCGATCGCGCGGGTCGCGGCGGCCTCCGTCGAGGACGTCAACCTCGCGGTGGACGCGGCGGCGGCCGCCCTTCCGGAGTGGTCGAGCCTCCCGCCGGCACGCCGGTCGGTCCTGGAGCGGGCCGCCGTCCTGCTCGGCGAGCGCACCGACGACATCGTCGCCACGATGAGCCGCGAGATGGGCGCCACCCTCCCCTGGTGCGGCTTCAACGTGCACGTCGCCAAGGGCATGCTCGTCGAGGCGGCCGCCCAGGCGTACGCGGCCGTCGGCGAGGTCATCCCCTCGGACGTGCCCGGCCTCACCGCCCTCGGCGTGCGTCAGCCGGTCGGCGTCGTCGTCGGCATCGCACCCTGGAACGCGCCGCTGATCCTCGGCGTACGCTCCATCGTGTGGCCGCTGGTGTGGGGCAACACCGTGGTGCTGAAGTCCTCCGAGCAGACGCCCCTCACCCAGGCCGCCATCGTCCAGGTGCTGCACGACGCCGGCGTGCCCGCCGGAGCGGTCAACCTCATCAGCAACGCGCCCGAGGACGGTCCGAGCGTCGTCGAGGCGCTGATCGCCCACCGCGCCGTGACGCGCGTGAACTTCACCGGGTCCAGCCGGGTCGGCCGTATCATCGGCGAACTCGGCGGTCGCCACCTCACCCGTGTCGTGCTCGAACTCGGTGGCAAGGCGCCTTTCCTGGTTCTCCCCGACGCCGATCTGGAGGAGGCCGCCGCCGCGGCCAGCTTCGGTGCCTTCATGAACCAGGGCGAGATCTGCATGTCGACCGAGCGCGTCATCGTGGACATAACGGTCGCCGACGAGCTCTCCTCCCGCCTGGCCGAGCGTGCCTCCAAGCTCGTCGTCGGACCCCCGAGCGACCCCGCCTCACAGATCGGCCCGCTGGTCCACAGCGCCGCCCGCGACCACGTGGTCGAGTTGATCGAGGACGCCCGCGCCAAGGGCGCGCAGGTCCTGGCCGGCGGCACGGCCGACGGCCTGTTCGTGCACCCCACCGTGCTGCGCGGGGTCACGCCTGACATGCGCATCTACACCGAGGAGACCTTCGGACCGGTGGTCTCGATCATCGAGGTGGATTCGACCGACGACGCCGTCACGGTCGCCAACGACACCGACTACGGACTCTCCGCCGCGGTCTTCGGCAAGGACGCGGCCGCCGCCCTCGACGTGGCCCGCCGGATCAGGTCCGGCATCTGCCACATCAACGGCGCCACCGTGCACGACGAACCCCAGATGCCGTTCGGCGGTGTCGGCGCCAGCGGCTGGGGCCGCTTCGGCTCCCGCGCCGCACTGGAGGAGTTCACCGAGCTGCGCTGGATCACCATCCAGTCCGGCTCCCGCCACTACCCCATCTGAGATGCGGCGAGGCCGTACGGCGCACGTGACACGGCGTGCGCCGCGCCCCCGGCCCGTGCTCCCATGGCTGTGGGGCCTTGCCGCGGCCTTCAGCCCGGCGGTGGGAGCGGCATGGCTGGCGGACGCCCGAGAAACAGAGGCCTCTCAGCAACTCGACCGGGAGCTGGAGGAGTTCTTCCGGTCCGTCTGACGACGCCCCTGTACCAGCATCTCCACCCCTCCGAGGAGTCAACAATGTCGCAGGCCGACAACGACCGCCACGAGATCCGGCAGCTCCTCGAGAACTGGGCGCTGTGGCGCGACGCCGGGGACTGGGACCGCTTCGCCACGGTCTGGCATCCGCGCGACGGCTGGATGAGCGCCACCTGGTTCCAGGGAAACGCCACCGACTTCATCAAGGCCAGCCGCGAGGGCTTCGAGAACGGCGTCAGCATCCTCCACTTCCTGGGCGGCCACACCGCGGACATCGTCGGCGACCGGGCCATCGCCCAGACGAAGATGACCATCAACCAGCGCGCGAGCGTCGACGGCGTCGAGGTCGATGTCGTCTGCACCGGCCGCTTCTACGACTTCCTCTCCCGCCACGAGGGGCGCTGGACCCTCGTGCGCCGGCAGCCGATCTACGAGAAGGACCGGCTCGACGTCGTAGACCCCGCTGCCTCGCTCACGTTGGCCCCGGAACTCCTGAACCGGTTCCCGACCGGCTATCGGCACTTGGCCTACCTGCAGACCAAGGCGGGGTTCACGGTGAAGGACGGGCTTCCCGGCCTCACCGGCACAGCAGTCGAGCAGCTCTACGGTGAAGGCAAGCAATGGCTGGCGGAGGCCTGATGAAGTTCACCCACGAAACCCTTCCCCAGCGCGTGGTGTTCGCGGCCGGGGAGTCACCCGTCGCCGTGGCGGCGGAGGTCGCGGCACTCGGCGGCTCCAAAGTCATGTTGATCGCGTCGGACCGCGAGAAGGAGCTGGCCGACCCGATCGCCAAGGAGATCCCGGTCGTCCTTCGTCACGAGGAGGTCGTGATGCACGTGCCGGTCGAGGTCGCCGGGCGAGCTCGTCGGGCGGCGGTCGACGCGGGCGTGGACATCCTGGTCAGCGTCGGCGGCGGCTCGACCACGGGTCTGGCCAAGGCGGTGGCGCTGACCACCGGGCTGCCGATCGTCGCGGTGCCCACCACCTACGCGGGCTCCGAGGCGACCAACGTGTGGGGCCTGACCGAAGGCGAGACCAAGACCACCGGCGTGGACGACAAGGTGCTGCCCGCGTCGGTCGTCTACGACGCCGGTCTGCTCACCTCCCTGCCCGGCGAGATGACCGTGGCCAGCGGACTGAACGCGATGGCGCACTGCGTGGACTCGATGTGGGGACCGCGTGCCGACCCGATCGACCGGGCGTTGGCGCAGGAGGGCATCCGCGCACTCGCGACCGGTCTGCCGGCGGTGGCCGAGGACTCGACCGGCGTCGAGGGCATCGAGCAGACGCTGTACGGTGCCTACCTCGCCGCCGTCGCGTTCGCCTCGGTCGGCTCCGGGATGCATCACAAGATCTGCCACGTCCTCGGCGGCATGTTCAACCTCCCGCACGCACAGACCCACGCGGTCGTGCTGCCCTACGTGCTGGCCTTCAACGCCCCGCACGCCCCCGAGGCGGAAGCCCGTATCGCCCAGGCATTCGGCTCCCAAGAGGCCGGCGCCGGCCTGGCCACCCTGCGCGAGGTGCTGGACGCGCCGAGGGCGCTGCGCGACTACGGCATGCCCGAGGGCGGCAGCGCCAAGGCGCTGGGGCCGATCAAGAAGGCGATCCCCGCCAACAATCCCACCCCCGTCACCGACGAGAACCTGACCGCGCTGCTGAAGGCGGCCTGGGCCGGCGACCCGATCATCTGAAGGAGGCCGTCATGGCTACCTACGTCAACCCCGGCTCGGCCCAGGCCGGTGCACACGGCACCATCTACCGCGAGGTGTCGCCGGAGCAGCAGGCGGTCGAGCAGCAACTCGTCGACACCGTCGTGGCCTCCTTCGACGCCTGCCAGGACCCGCGGCTGCAAGAGCTCATGACCTCCCTGGTCAAGCACCTGCACTCCTTCATCCGGGAGGTCCGGCTGACCGAGGAGGAGTGGGGGACGGCGATCGACTTCCTCACCAAGGCCGGCCACATCACCGACGAGGTCCGCCAGGAGTTCATCCTGCTCTCCGACACCCTCGGCGCGAGCATGCAGACCATCAACGTCAACAACCAGGCCTACAAGGGCGCCACCGAGGCCACCGTCTTCGGGCCGTTCTTCGTCGAGGACTCCCCCGCCATCGAACTCGGCGGTGACCTGGCCTTCGGTGCCCCCGGCGAGCCCTGCTGGGTCGAGGGCACCGTCACCGACACCGACGGCACCCCGCTCGCCGGCGCGCTCATCGAGGTCTGGGAGGCCGACGAGGACGGGCTGTACGACGTGCAGTACGAGGCCGGCAAGCGCGCAGGCCGGGCGCACCTCTTCTCCGCGGCCGACGGCGGCTACCGCTTCTGGGGCCTCACCCCGACGCCGTACCCCATCCCCGACGACGGACCCGTCGGCCAGATGCTCGACGCGGTCGGCCGCTCACCGCTGCGCGCAGCCCACCTCCACTTCATGGTGTCCCACGAAGGGGGGCGCACGCTGGTGACCCACATCTTCCCCGAGGGCGACCCCATCGGCCGCAAGGACACCGTCTTCGGCGTGAAGGACTCACTGATCAAGCGGTTCGAACGGCAGCCCGCCGGTACGCCGACACCCGACGGCCGCGTCCTCGACGGCACGTGGAGCCGGGTGCGCTTCGACATCGTCCTCGCCCCCGCGGGCGCATGACTGCCTGACCGTCGCGGTCAACCCTGACGATCGGCAAGGTCCGCTGTTGCCGTTCGGCTCGGGTTCCTCACGGGTCCCCGCTTCTACGTTCGGGCTTCGTGGAACGAGAACCGCGAAGGAAAGTCCGAACCGGTCGGCTGCTCGGCGCGTTGGCCGTCCTGGGCGTGGGTGCAGGAGTCGTCACTTGGCTGTCCCCCGGAGGGCTGGGCCAGGCCGGTCCTGTCGAGGTCACGGGTGGCGCTTCGGCGTCCGTGTACCGGTCGGTGACCAGGGCGGCGGAGGATGCACCGTCGTGGCTCGGCCCTCTCCTGGAAGTGGCCACCGAGGGCACTCTTGTGATCCTCGGAATGTTGCTGGTCTGGATGTGGGGGACGGCAATCCGCCGCAAAGACACGCGGGAGGTCGCCGGATCCGTACTGACCGGCCTAGGCACCTTCGCTGCCTATGCGGTGAGCGAAGCGGTGAAGCTCGTAGTGGACGAGGAGCGTCCTTGCCGTGCGGTACACGCGGGCGCCGAACCCGTCGCGGAATGCCCCGGGGCAGCAGACTGGTCATTCCCCAGCAACCACGCCACCCTGGCCGCCGGCCTGGCCATCGGTCTTGCCGTGCTGCGGCCCCGCCTCGCCTGGATCACGCTGCCCATGGCCGGGGCCGCTGCGCTGCTGCGCGTGCTGGTGGGGGTTCATTACCCGCACGATGTGCTCGCCGGCGCGACGCTCGGCGGCGCAATCGTGGCGGCCGTGCTGCTTGCGTTCATGCCCCTTGCCCAGGCGGCGGCATCACGGCTGGGAAGGCTGAGGCGGAATGATCCCGGCCTCGTGGGCCACCACCGCGGCAGCGGCACGGTTGTCGACGCCCAGCCTCGCCAGGATGGAACTCACATGGGCCTTGACCGTTCCCTCCACCACGTGGAGCCGCCGGGCGATCTGCCCGTTGGACAGGCCGCTTCCGACAAAGGCCAGTACCTCTCTTTCCCGGGCGGTGAGGGCGGCGACCCGATGACGGGCGGCGGAGCGCCGACCGGCCAGGGTGCCCACGCCCGTCGCGGCGAGGTGCGCGATGACCCGGGCCGCGACCTTCGGTGACAGATAGGCGGCGCCTTCGGCCACCGCACGGACTCCGGTGATCAGTTCCTCGGGCTCACCCGACTTGATCAGGAAGCCCGCTGCACCACCACCGAGCGCCTTCAGGATGTAGTCGTCCTCACCGAAGGTCGTCAGCATGATGACGCTCGTGGTCGGCACTGTGTTGTGGATCTCCGCGGCGGCGTCGATGCCGTTGATTCCCGGCATACGGATGTCGAGGACGGCCACCGCGGGACGATGACGTCGGACCAGCTCCACGGCCTCGTGCCCGTCGACGGCCTCGGCGACGACTTCGATGTCCGGATCCGTGGCGAGAACGGCGCGTACCCCTGCACGGATCATCGGCTCGTCGTCGGCGATCAGTACCCGGATCATCGAACGCTCACGGGGTGATCGTGTCCAGGGACACCAGGGTGTCCTTCCGGAAGCACAGTTGGTAGGCGTCGCCGGACCGGTCGTCGAACCTGTTGGCCGTCATTGCGTAGTACTCGCACGTTGTGCCGTCTCCCGTCGGCTCGGCAGTCAGCGGTCGGTGGTTCGTCTGCCGGTCCGGCAGGACACGCTCCACCTCGGCACGATCTTGCCCCACATGAAGGCGGGCATAGTCGCGGGGGTCCAGGACCGACTGTGCCGCCGACAGCGTCTCCCAGCCCATGAGAGCCCCGCTCAGCAACGCTCCCGTCACGAGGGGCACCATGACCGCGGCGACCAGGGCCCGGCCGACCCTGCGCCGAGCGCGGCGATGTTCCTGCGGCAACTCGTCACCACGAGAGGCTGACGGCGTGAGCGGCGGTGGCGGCGAGGGCGCGTGCGGGATACGCGCGACGACTGCGTAACCTCCGTCGCGCGGGCCGTGGTCGAACGAACCGCCGGTCAACCGCACACGTTCTTCGAGACCGATCAGGCCACGCCCTCCACTGGGAGGCCGGAGCCGCTGGTCGGCCGCAGACGATGGCGGGCCGTTCACCACGACGACCTTTGTTTCTGTTGCCGTATGCGTCAGTCGGACAGTCGCGGTCGCGCCGGACGCGTGCTTGGCAACGTTGGTGAGAGCTTCCTGCACGACTCGGTGAGCCGCCCGTTCGACCACGGGCGGCAGGTCGTCCGCCTCGCCGTCGATGCGCAACTCCACCGTGAGGCCGGCCGCGGAAGCCTCGGAGGTCAGACTTGGGATGCTGGAGTTGCTGGGGGCCATCGCCGTTGTGTCGGTCGCCTCCCGCAGGACACCGATCACCTCGCCGAGACGCTCCACCGTGGCCGCGGCTCTGGCTCGGATGTCCCCGGCGGCCCTTTGGTGATGTTCTTCAAGGTCCGGCGCGAGTTTGAGTGCGCCGGCCGACAGGGCGATCAGGCTGAGGTCGTGGCCGAGTACGTCGTGCATGTCCTGGGCGATACGCGCCCGTTCACGCAACCGGGCTTGATCAGCGATCAGTTGCTGCTCGCGTTGCAGCTGATCGGCACGCTCCCACCCGGCCCGGACAAGCTGCTGATACTGGCACCAGAACCGGCCCGCGAACCATGGCAGCATCGTGGCGGCAACCACCACTGCCACAAACCGGCCGGCCAGGGGCAGCCAAGCAGGAACGACGGATAAGACCACCACACTGGCCGCGAGAATCGCGACCAGCGCGAGCGCTGTCGGCGCCGTCCGTCCAGGTCGTCGTCCTGCCAGGAACGCGGCGATGGCAGCCGGGACGGCCCACGAAAGGTTCATCACACTCAGACCGGCAGCCACCGCGGTAGCCGCTGTGAGAGCGGCCCCGGGATCAAGTACCCGCCGTGATACGGCGGTTCCGGTCGCCGTCTCACCGTTGATCATTGCGATGTCCACGGAGGTGACGGTACGGACATCGGGCGCCGTCCGACCACTGCCGAAAGTCCAATCCGCGCCGGTGACGCAACTCCCGTTGTGGAGACGGGCGTCGAGTACCTCACCCCCTCCGGTTACTGGCGGGTCACAACGGTCTGTAAGATCCACTCCGACCAACGCACGCCCTACCTGGGGGAAACAACTCATGACCAAGCGCTTTTCCGTCCTGGCCGTCTCTGCGGCCATCGTCGGAGGCTTCTTCATCACCTCTGTGCCCGCTCACGCCGCCACGTCGGCCGACCGGGGCGAGGTATCGGTCAAGGCCTCCGTCACCTGCAACACGAGCCAGCTGCGCCAGCAGATCGCCAACCTCAAGACCAAGGCCGCGAAGCTGAAGCAGCTGGGGGAGATCGCGGCGGCCAAGAAGGCGCTCAACGACGCGGCCGCCCTCCAGAAGAAGCTCGACGCGTGCATCAAGGCTGACGACGACGCGAGCAAGCCGTTCCCCGGATAAGTTTCCGGTTTCGATGTGTGGCGCTGCCCGTCCCGTTCCACGGATGGGGGGCGCCACACGCTTGCCCAGCCGGCTGGCGCCGCTGGGGGCGTGGGGCTCAAGGTCAGTCGGCTGAGCGGTGGCCACGTATCCGTCGACTCTCGCGGGACTCACCGTCCTGCGTCGGCGCCCCGCTGGCCGAGCTTTCGCAGCACCTCGGTGATGTTGGATCGGTATGTCTGCAGCGCCTGCAGTCCGGCGGCGTAGCGGTCGCGGTGCCGTGTGATGTCCACGGCCTGCTTCCGCGCCCGTGCAGCGTGCCAGAGCTCGGCTGTATGGTGGCGGCGTTTGCAGGTGACGTCCGCGGCGGCGGTGGCCCGCTCCCGCTGCGTATGGCGGGTGTTGCCGTCACTGCCCCGCTGCCAGGCGGTGTCCGTGTACGCCGCGACGGGGTCGGGATAGCGCTTGAATCCTTGTTCTGCCACACAGCGGGACCACACATCCCATGCCGCACGGAGGCGCGGGTCGCGCTTGACCGCCTTGTCGACCTCGATCGCCCGTGTACTTGCGTAGAGCCAGTCCCGCTTGAGGTCGATGCCGCGCATCAGCCGCCGGTTCGTCTCGGCATTGCAGGCGGGGAAGTCCGCATACTCGGCGTTCGTCATCCGGCGGCCTTTCGGCCGGAAAGCCCGGGACTTTTCCGGGTCCCAGCCGTAGCCCCAGCGGCGGGCGGTGGCGAGATCCAGGGCGCCGTAGTCGGTGCTCACCACGGTCATGACGAAGGGGTCGCTGGGGTAGCGGGGGTCGAGCGGGAAGTCCGGGTGGCCACGCTCCTCCATGCACTGCCGGACCAGCAACGCCGATGCCCGCTGCGATCGCTGGTGGTCCTGCGGCGTGAAGTCGTAGCGGTCCGCCGGGAGGGGGCCGAGGTCCGACGCCGTACGGATGACCGCCGGACGTTCTGGACCGGAGACACAGATCGCTGCCAGCACCGCCACGACACCCAGTCGCCACCCCCGCATCGTCATAGGCAGGGATGCTAGCGAACAGCGTGCGGCGGCCGGCCATGGCCCTGGCGTTGAGGAAGCGTCGTTCCTGCACGAGATTCAGGGCGAGCTCGGCCCGCTGTTCGGCGGCCTCGCGGTCCTCGCGATCGCGGGCAGCGTCGGGCGTGCGGCGCTCGCCCGGCTCGCGGACCTGCTCGGCCTTCAGACGCCGGGCGCTGGGTGCCAAGGCCGACAGGCGGGAGGGGCTGGTGCGCGGGTATGCCTCGCGGGGTGAGTGGCATGCCAAGTCCCGCCGCCTGCACACCTTGAAGGACCGGCTGGTGGTGGTGGAGGCGGACCGGGCGGCGGGCCGGGTGCGGGTGGTGCGCGGCGGCAGACGCCTCGCGAACACCCGCCACCACCTTGAGGCGGCCGGACTGGATACAGCGGCGTGGCGTCGGCGGTGGCGGGCGGAGCGGATGTTTCTGGCCGCGGACGGGGAGTCGGGCAAGCGGTTCGGCAACGAGACCATCCGTGTCACCGACACCGGCCGGCTCTCGGTCAAGCTCCCGGCCCCGCTGGCCCACCTGGCCAACGCCCCGCACGGCCGCTACCTCCTCGACGCGGTCGTACGGTTCCAGCACCGCGGTCAGGAGTGGCGTGACCGGATCACCGCGAACCGGGCGGTGGCCTACCGCATCCACCACGACGTGCTCCGGGGCCGCTGGTATGTCACCGCGTCCTGGCAGCGCGCCGCCGCCCCCGTCCTGCCGCTTCAGGCGGTCCTGGCGCGGGGGGTGGTGGGGGTGGACATGAACGACGACCACCTCGCCGCCTGGCAGTTGGACGTGCACGGCAACCCGGTCGGCGAACCCCAGCGGTTCTTCTACGACCTGTCGGGCAGCACCGAGCACCGGGACGCGCAGATCCGGCACACGCTGACCCGGCTGCTGCACCACACCCGCCGCTGCGGGGCCGCCGCGATCGCCATCGAAGACCTCGACTTCGCGGCGGAGAAGGGCCGTGAGCAGCACGGCCGCAACAAACGCTTCAGGCGGCTGCTGTCCCGTTTCCCGACCGCGAAGCTCAAGGCCCGGCTGGTGTCGATGGCCGCCGAACAGAACGTGGCGGTCGTCGCGGTCGACCCGGCCTACACCAGCCGCTGGGGTGCCCAGCACTGGCAAAAGCCCCTGACCACACCGACTCGCAAGATTTCCCGGCACGATGCGGCGAGCATCGCGGTCGGGCGACGCGCCCTCGGGCATCCGATCAGGCGACGGACGACACCGCCCCCGCATCACCAGAGTGATGGTGCGGGGCATCGGACCGTCCAGGCCCGACCGGACACCCGCAGGCGTGAGGAAACCCGCCCCCACCCGCCCGGACCCCGCACCAGATGCGCGCCGCCCGGTGGTGGAGCGAAAGCGGGCGACCAGGGTGCCCAACACCGTTCGGGACACCCGGCTGAGCAGCAGTCCTGGCAACAGGACTCACTCCCGCTCAGTCTTTAGGAACGGTGGATCGCGGCGTCCTCGTGGTCCTCGGTCTCGGCGGCGAGTGCGGACCGCCGGGTGTCCGAGACGTCCCGCAGGGTCGTGAGCCAGTCGTCGCGCCCTGTGGGTACGGGGCTGTCGCCCAGGCGCTCGTTCAGCAGGCCGATCGTGCCGACCGGGTCGGCCTGGATGCCCAGTTCGACCTCCTGGAGGCGGCCGAGTTCACGGCCGTCGGGGTCGATCTGGAGGATCCGCGCGCTCTTCGGGAGCAGTCCGCCCGTGCCGAACTGGGTGGCCAGTCCGAAGCGCAGCCCGAACAGCAGGACCAGGTCGGGCCGCTCGTCCTCGGGGACAGTGGCCAGGGTCTGGACGAGACCGACATGGTGCTCTGAGCCGACGATCGCCCCGAGTCCCTCCCAGTCGGAGAAGAGGGGCACTCCCGTAAGCGCGGCGAACTCGTGCAGGTGGGCCCGCGCCTCGGCGGTGACGAAGGACTTGCCGACCAGAGCGATCGGCCGCCGGGCGGTGGCGAGCGCCTCGATGATCCGGTCGACGCCACCGGCCGGGGCGATGCCGGTGCCAGCTCGGTACGGGTGACGCGGTGCGCGAACTTGGTCACCGGGGCTGCCATGGCGACCTGGTCGAAGCCGGCCTGCTGGTCGTTGATCTGGTCGGTCTCCAGGGGGCCGGAGCCGGCGATGTAGAGGACGGGGGTCCGGTCCAGATGGGCGTTGGCGATGGAGGTCAGGACGTTGGTGAAGCCGCCTCCGGCCGTGACGACGGCGACACCCAGGTCCCCGGTGACCCGTGCGTAACCCTCGGCCGCGTGGCCGGCGTTCATCTCGTGGCGCACGTCGACGATGCGGAGCTTGGCGTCCATGGCGTCCTGGAAGATGCCGTCGACGTGTGCTCCGTTCAGGCCGAAGGCGACGTTGACTCCGGCTCGCTGCAGGGTTCGCACGACGAGCCCACTACCGGTTGCGGGTGCCATTGGGTGATCCGCCCTTCGGGACGTACGCAGGGGTTCGACTGGAGTCATGGGGACCAGGGCCATGTCGCGGGCCGTCCGTACCGGAGTCTCGGGTGTGGCCCGGGGGACGACAATGGCCGTGTTCGTTGGATGGTCAACGCCTTGTTCGACGAGGGAAGGTCGAGACCCGTCGACCGGGACCGCCGGGTCGGAGCGTCGCGGCTGATTCACACCGAGGCCGAGACGGCGACCTCGGGGTCGTACTCGTAGATCCAGCCGTTCGCCCTGAGGGGGTCGGCCTGTGAGTACGCCAGATCGCGGGCCTGCTGCTCGGGGCCGTCCGGAAGGTGGTTGATGTGGGACCGTCCGTGGGAGATCTCCTGCAGGCGTGCCGTGCGGCGTCGGCGGAGTTCTTCGTAGCGTCCCAGGGCCGTCAACGGGCTGTCCGGGTCCTCCGCGAGACAGAGAGCCAGGACGGCGCCGTCCTCGATCGCCTGGGCAGCGCCCTGGGCGAAGAACGGGAACATCGGGTGAGCCGCGTCGCCCAGCAGGGTCGCGTTGCCGCGGTTCCAGTTGTCGAGAGGTTCGCGGTCGAGCAACGCCCAGCGTCCCGGTGTGTCGGCCGACCTGATCAGCTCCACCAGACGCGGATCCCAGCCGTCGAACTCGTCGAGCAGTTCCCCGAGTGTCGCGGTGGCCGTCCATGACTCGACGCTGCTCGCGCCGGCCGGTGCGAAGGCGACGAGGTTGACGTACTCCCCGCCGGAGACCGGGTAGTGCGCGAGGTGGCGGTCGGGGCCGATCCAGAGGGTCTGAGCGCGCCGCCTGGCGAATGCGGGTGCCTTGCGCGCCGACACGAGGGCCCGGTAGGCGCAGATGCCCGACTCCCTGGCCTGAGTCGGCCCGACGATCGCGCTGCGCACGCGTGAGTGGACTCCGTCGGCACCGATGAGGATGTCCGGGCGAACTGTTTCGCCATCCTCGAACCGCAGCACCGCCTGGTCGCCTTCGAACTCGACCGAGACGCAGCGCCTGCCGAGGTGGAGCGAGTCCTCGGGGACGGCCGACCTCAAGGCATTCAGCAGGTCGGCGCGGTGGGCGGTGTAGGTGTGCTCGCCGTACAGGCGTTTGCACCCGTCCTGGAGGTTCTCCGCGGAGAGGACGGTGCCGTTCTCCCAGCGCCGGAACTCCCAGCCGATCTCCATCTGCACCGCGCGCTCGATGAACCTGTCCAGCACGCCGAGACGCCGGAGCAGGCGGGCGGCGTTGGGGGCGATCACCAGGCCGGCACCGACCTCGGTGAGGGCTGCGGCCTGCTCGTAGACGTCACTGTGGAAGCCCTTGTCGCGGAGGAAGGCCGCGGCAGCGAGGCCTCCGATGCCGCCACCGAGGATCGCGATCCTGGGGCCTGCTTCCGTAGTCATCATGCTCTTTCACTCCCGTTGACCTCTGGCGAGGTGGTGACTGGCTGCCTGCAAGAGTCCGGCAACGTACGCACTGAAAGAACACCTTTATTCATCCAATGAACATAGAAGGTAGAGTCACCTGCGCCACACCGGATGAAGGAGAGGCCCATGCCTCGCGCGAACGAGCCAGGACGCACTGTCAGCTCCCGACTCTGGGATCTGCTGTTCGCCTTCGACCCCAACAACACCGAGTTGACCCTCGCCGACCTGGTCCGGCGCACCGGCATGCCGCACGCCACCGCCAGACGCCTGACGCTCGAACTCGTGGAGGCGGGCGCGCTGGAACGCACCAGCGACAACCGCTTCGCGATCGGCCTGCCGCTGTGGCGCCTCGGCACCCTCGCACCACGCGCCGAGACGCTGCGCAGCGCCGCGCAGCCGTTCGTGGAGGACCTGTACACGGCTCTTCGCCAGCATGTGCAGCTGGCCGTCCTCCAGGGCGACCAGGCCGTGATCATCGAGCGCTTGTCGGCCGTCAACGCCGTCGGTCTGACCTCACAGGTCGGCGGCCAGCTGCCCCTGCACTGCTCGGGCGTCGGCAAGGTACTGCTGAGCCACAGCAGTCCGGCGTTCATCGATGAGGTGTTGGCCGGAAGGCTGCGACGCTTCACTCCCAGAACGATCGTTGACCCGGCCCAACTCCGTGGCCAGCTGGCGTCCTGTCGCTCGACGGGAACGGTGGTCGTCAAGGAAGAGCTGAGCGAAGGGGCCGAGTCGGTCGCGACGCGCATCGTCGACGGCCGCGGCAAAGTCGTCGCGGCCCTCTCCGTCGTGGTGGCCTCGGGCTCGATCAAACTGCAGGCGGCCGTTCCCTCGCTCGTCGCGAGCGGACTGGGGTTGTCCAGGAGTCTCGGGTGGAGGCCGGGCATCCCCATTCGCACCTCGTGACCTCTCGCGGGGCGAGGAAAGCGGCACGTCATGCGCGTCATGCGCGTCATGCGCGTCATGCCGGCGGTTGCCGCCGGGAGAGCTGCATGTGACCGAGGCGCCATCCCTCGTCGGTCGAGAACCACACCCGGGTGGCCACGGCCTGAACCAGGAACGGCGGCAGGTCGGGCAGGCGCCGGATGCGCATCTTCTGGAAGCACGTCACGATGGCCCGTCCGCCCCGCTCCCGGCAGGTCACCTCGCTGGTCTCGGCCTCGACGGTGGGTCCCATGGACGCGTTGTAGCCGAGGAAGCGCTCGCGTTCATGGACGTTCCCGACCGGGCCGTGCACGATCACGCAGTCGGGGAGCATGAGTTCACGCTGTTCCTCGTCTCCCTTCGTGATCGCAACGAGCCAAGCGGCCTCCGCCTCGGCGACCGTGGCCGGTATGCGAATGTCGTTCCTGCTCGTCCCCGGGTGTGTCGTGGTCATGGTGCGACTCCTGTCCGAGTGTGTCTGTCGATCGTTGCCTCTTGTACGCCATAACCCGCCGCGACTACCGCTTTCGGGGAGTCGCGGCGAGCGCTCCGGTTGTCCCGGCGCCGGCGTGCCCGTCGGGCGGTCAGCCGTCGAGGGTGTGCGGGTCGTCGTCGAGATGAGCCTGGTCCACGCCACCGGGCCCGCCCACGAGGGTGAGCGCCGCCGCCACCAGAGCGGCCTACGCCACCGAACACGAACGCCAGGGAGTAGCTGCTGCTGAGGGCGTGGAAAGCGACGTCCTTGAGCGGGTTGAAGGGGATGACGTGACCGTCCGGCGAAGTGATGCTGCCCGGCACCGAGTTGGCGCCGAGCGGGCCCGAGCCCACAGCGTGCACCGCCGCCTCCAGCTGCGGCTTCTGATCCGCGGGAGCATGGGCCGGAGCGGCCTGGAAAGCCGCGTAGGCCTTGCTCAGGGTCGGATTGTCCGCCAGGTTGCGGGAGATCTCCTTGGCGGCCTGGCTCAGCGCGACAGCGCCCATGATCGCGGGGCCGAGCGCGAACCCGAGGTCCCGGAACGTGCTCGTGGCGCCGCTCGCCATGCCGGCGAGGTGGTTGGGCAAAGTGTTGACCGCGACCGCGCTGATGGCGGCGAAGGCGAGCGCCGAGCCGACGCCGGCGAGGATCAGCGGCCCGACGATGGCGGTCAGTGTCCGATCGCTCGTCGGAACGCCGGCGAACCACAGCCCGCTGGCGCCGATGAGGACCAGGCCGGTGAAGAGCACCCTCCGGGCGTTGTACCGCTCGAGCAGCTTGGAGGTGAGGGGCAGCTGCACAAGGCCGATGCCTCCGAAGAAGAGGTAGGCGACAGTGGCCTTCAGCGGGCTGATTCCCTGGACGATAGTGAGACGGATACTGGTGGAGTACATGATCGCGAGGAAGCCGAACATCCCGATCACGGTGACCACCGAGTTCACGGCGAACGCCCGGTTCTTGAAGACGCTCAGGAGAAGAAGCGGCGCGTCCGCGCGGTTCTCCACGAAGACGAACAGCCCGAGGAGCACGGCCGCAGCGAGGAACGCGATGACGATCTGCGGGCTCCCCCAGCCGCTCTCGGAGCCCTGGATCACGGCGTAGAGCAGAGCGAACAGGCCGAGTGCGGAAGTGATCTGCCCCGGCCAGTCGAGGGACCGGCCCTCGGGCGCGGAGGAGTTGCGGGCGATGGCCAGCGACAGGAGCGCGCTCACCACGGCGATGACCAGAACACCGACGTAGGCCCAGCGCCAGTTCGCGTTCCCGGCCCAGCCGCTGTGGATCTTGGTGGAGAGACCCGCCAGCAGCGGTCCGAGGAAACCGCCGATCGACAGCGCGGCGGCCCAGATCGCCACGCCGTGAGCGCGGGTGGCGGTGGTGTGGGTGCCGGCCGCCACCATGGCGAGGCTCGTCGGGAAGATGGCCGCGGCCCCGATGCCGCTGAGAAGCTGGGCGAGGATCAGCAACGACACCCGGGTGTCGGTCGAGTATCCCGAACCCGGCACCAGGACCGCGACGGTCGAGCCGACCGCGATGAGCGCGGCGCCCCCCACGAGCAGACGCTTACGGCCGAACAGGTCGCCGAACACGCCGAAGCCCAGTTCCAACGCGGCGACAGGAAGAAAGAAGGCGTCGGCGACCCACGTCAGTTGGGCCGACGACGGCGCGAGATCCTGCTGGATCAGCCCGGTGATGAGCGAAACGTTCTGTCGGCCGATATCGACCACGTGACCTTCGACGAGTGGCGTCGCACCTTCGCCGTCAACGTGGACGGTCCCTTCCTGGCCTCCAGGGCGTTCCTGCCGGATCTGAAGGAGTCCGGGGCGGGCGGGACGGATCATCAACATCACGTCGTCGAGCTACTGGACTCCGCCGCCTCCCTTCGTCTCCTATGTCTCCGCCAAGGGCGCGCTGAACGGACTCACCTCTGTCCTGGCCGCCAACCTCGCCGCTCACCACATCACCGTCAACGGCGTCGCGGCGAGCCTGGTCCGGACCGCCACGGCCGCGGAGAACACGAGCGAGTTCTTCTTCGAGCAGACCGTGCGGATGCAGAACATCAAGCGTGTGCAGATGCCGGCCGACGTCTCGGGCGTCGTGGCGTTTCTCGCCTCCGACGACGCCGCGTTCATCACGGGGCAGATCGTCGTCGCGGACGGCGGAAGCACGCGCCGCTGAGAGGCTCTTCAGAGTGGGCGCCCCCCTCAGTGGCCTTGTGTGAGCTGTCCTCGGGACGTGCGGCGCGCGGCTGGGCGCGTGGACATGTGGGGGTGAGCTGTGAGTCTGGCCGCCAACCGCCTGCGCCGACTGTGCTCCGGCGGCCCGCTGACCGGGACGCCGGCGGAGGACCGGACGGCGGCCGGGGCGGGGACGGCGGCTGGAGCAGCCGACGGTGGCCGGCCGCCGTGGCCGGAAAGGACTCGGCGCCCAGGACCTTCCCCAGCGGGGAGATCACCGCGGCAGCATGAACCTCGCCGTGCGTGTCCACGCCCAGGACGACCTCGCCCGGAACGGGAGGATCCGTACTGGAGGAGGTGCTGCGCTGTCGCGGCCGGCGACACTGCGTCGACATGCGCAGGGCTGACGCGTCGAATGACACTAGGGCTCCGGGATGACCGCCTTGATACGGCGTCTGCGCAGGTAGGCGCGGTTGCCGCGGGAAGAGTAGACCTTGTCCCCGGCGACCGCGTTCGGCCGTGTGTGGGGGCGGCCGACGGGCCCGCGTACCCGCACCTTCTTCAGGACGGGGATGAATTGCGGGCTGTCCGCTGCCTGGCCCGCGGTCAGGATGAACGCCAGCGGGCGGCATTTGCGGTCGGCGGCGAGGTGGACCTTGCTGGTCTGCCCGCCCCTGGAGCGTCCGAGGAGGGCAGCCCTCAGCCGGAGTTTCCGCCGACGCCGGACGCGTCTTCGTTCTTCCCGCACGGGATCGCTTTCGGCCTCCTGCCCGCTTTGTTCTCCGAGGCTGCCCCTTTGACCTGGCCTTCTCCTCCTCCTCGGCGGCGGCTTTCTCCAGGGCGGTGACGACGGCCTCGTTGAGGTGCATACCGGCCGCGTCGTGGTGGGCCCGGGCGGTGGTGGAGTCGACGCTGACCAGGGACAAGTCCACCTCACCGCGTTTCGCGGCTTCCGTGATCAGGCCCTCCAGCAGAGCCTCGAAGACCCCGGCGTCACGCCACTGCCTAAAGCGGTTGTGGACGGTCAACCCGGCGCCGAACTCCGTCGGCATCTCCCGCCACTGCCCGCCCGTCTTGAACCGCCAGATCACGCCCTCGAACTGCTGCCGCAGCCGCTCGGGATACGGGCCGTACTCGCCGATCGGCAGGTATGGCCCGATGAACTCCCACTCTGCATCCTTCAGTTGCACTCGCATCACGCAAGAAGGTCTACCGGCCCAGGTCTCGCCGTGAGGGCGAAATCTGGGATTGACACCGTTCGCTGTCGAGTCGAACTGGGCTCAGCCGAGACCACGATGGGCGGCCCACAACGCCCCGGCACGGCTGGCAGCATCGGAGACCAGGGCCGCCAGCTCGGGTTTATCGGGGACAGGGAACGAGACGTATGCGCCCCGACCACCACCGACTGGTCTGCCATAGGCCTTCACGGCTAGGTGACCGTCCGGAAGAAGCCGGACGTTGAGTGTGGTCAGCGTGAACGCTTCACCGCGTCGGGTGTCCGTCCAGCGGAGGGCCTGCGGTATCACAACATTGATCGCCAGAGCGCTTACTTCCAGGTCGCTGCTCATGGACGGATGATCTCACGCGAGTCGCCGCAGGCGGCCGCCACCGGCCCACGCAGCAGGTAGTTGATCACGACTCGATATGCGCCCTAGCTGGACGGCACCGGAACTCGCCGCCGAAGTCGCCCCGGCTGCCTGCGGGATGCCGCCGCCCTACTGAACACATGGGGTACTCGGCTCCCCGAGACGACCACCCGCGTGGTCGGTGCCGCTCGCCCGGTGGCCGGATCCGCGGCTCAATTTCATTCGGGACACTTTGTTGGTACGTCCTGACATACCTGTTGACATCCCTGCGGAGCGGCTCCATAGTCTCTCCAACTAGAGCGCGCTACTAAAGCGCTCCAGGCCGTGAACAGGTGGTCCACACCTAGGACCGCCGCAGAAGAACGCGCCGCCACGCACGGCACATACACACCATCCGCGCACCCGCGTCGTCTCTCGGTGATCAGGCATCGACCGCCGACGCCGGACACGCTTCCGCTCATCACAGACTCACCCCGACAAGCACAGCGAGGTGCAAGGGACATGCACAGAAACCATCGAGCCGCCGCTCTCACCGCTACCGTCCTCGCCGGAACCCTGCTGGCCGCCGGCTGTTCCAGCAGCTCGGGCGGAAAGAAGTCCGAGGAGGGCAACGCGGCCGCCTCGGCCGGCAAGGCCACTACCCCGCGCATGACAGTGGCCATGGTCACCCACGCCTCCCCCGGCGACACCTTCTGGGACCTGGTCCGCAAGGGCGCCCAGGCGGCGGCCGCCAAGGACAACATCAAGCTCGTCTACTCCAGCGACCCCAACGCGGGCAACCAGGCCAACCTGGTGCAGAACGCCATCGACCAGAAGGTCGCCGGCATCGCCCTGACCGCCGCCAAGCCTGCCGCCATGAAGGACGTCGTGGCCAAGGCCACCGCCGCCGGCATCCCTGTCGTCGGCTTCAACTCCGGCGTCGGCGACTGGAAGAAGCTCGGCATGCTCGAATACTTCGGCCAGGACGAGAACATCGCGGGCCAGGCCTTCGGCCAGCGCCTGAACCAACTCGGCGCCAAGCACGCCCTGTGCGTCATCCAGGAGCAGGGGCAGGTCGCGCTGGAGGCCCGCTGCGCCGGCCTGAGGAAGGGCTTCAGCGGCAAGACGGACACCCTCTACGTCAACGGCACCGACATGCCGTCGGTGAAGTCGACGATCACCGCCAAGCTCACGCAGGACTCCTCCATCGACCAGGTGGTCACCCTCGGCGCCCCGATCGCGCTGACGGCGGTCCAGTCGTTGTCCGACGCCGGCAGCAAGGCCAAGCTCGCCACCTTCGACCTCAACAAGGACCTGGTGAAGGCCGTCCAGGACGGCACCGTCGAGTTCGCCGTTGACCAGCAGCCGTATCTGCAGGGCTACTTGGCGGTCGACTCGCTGTGGCTGTACAAGACCAACGGCAACTTCAGCGGCGGCAGCACCGCACCCGTCCTCACCGGCCCGGCCTTCATTGACAAGACCAACGTCGACACGGTCGCCAAGTTCGCCGCGAACGGGACACGGTGATGAGCACGGCCCAGCATGCCGAGCCGGCGGTGAACACACCGCCGGCCCCCGGCCCGAAGGAAACCGACGGCCGGACTGTGCAACGTACCCTGACGCTGAGGGCGCTGGCCCGGCCCGATGTGGGCGTCTTCCTCGGCGCCGCAGCCGTCTACGTGTTCTTCCTGATCTCGGCGCCGCCGGTGCGCGACGCCGGCTCGATGGCGAACATTCTCTACCAGTCCTCGACCCTCGGCATCGTGACCGTCCCGGTGGCACTACTGATGATCGGCGGCGAGTTCGACCTGTCGGCCGGCGTCGCCGTGATCACCTCCGCCCTCACCGCGAGCATGCTCAGCTACCAGCTGACCACGAACGTCTGGGTCGGCGTGATCGCCGCCCTGGTCGTCTCCCTGGGCATCGGCTTCCTCAACGGCTGGCTCGTGGTCAAGACCGGACTGCCCAGCTTCCTGGTCACCCTCGGATCCTTCCTGATCCTGCAGGGCGTGAACCTCGCGGTGACCAAGCTGGTCACCGGCAACGTCGCCACCGACGACATCAGCAACATGGACGGCTTCAACAGCGCCAGGAAGGTCTTCGCCTCCAGCTTCGACATCGGCGGCGTGCAGGTGAAGATCACCATCTTCTGGTGGCTGCTGTTCGCCGCGATCGCCACCTGGGTGCTCTTGCGCACGCGCTACGGCAACTGGACCTTCGCAGTCGGCGGCAACAAGGACAGCTCGCGGGCCGTCGGCGTGCCGGTGGCCTTCACCAAGATCTCGCTGTTCATGCTGGTCGGCTTCGGCGCCTGGTTCGTCGGCATGCACCAGCTGTTCTCCTTCAACACCGTCCAGTCCGGCGAGGGTGTGGGCCAGGAACTGATCTACATCTCCGCCGCGGTCATCGGCGGCTGCCTGCTTACCGGCGGCGCCGGCTCGGCGATCGGCCCGGTCTTCGGCGCGTTCATGTTCGGCATGGTCCAGCAGGGCATCGTCTACGCCGGCTGGAACCCCGACTGGTTCAAGGCCTTCCTCGGCCTGATGCTGCTCGGCGCCGTCCTGATCAATCTGTGGGTCCAGCGCACCGCGACCCGGAGGTGACCTCTATGACAAACAACGCAAGCGGCACCCACGGTGCCGTCCTCGCCGACACCGTCCCCGACGACGCCGACCGCCCCATCGTCCAGCTGCGCAACGTCGGCAAGGCCTACGGCAACATCCGCGCCCTGCACGGCGTCGACCTCGCCGTGCGCCCCAGCCAGGTCACCTGCATCCTGGGCGACAACGGCGCCGGCAAGTCCACCCTCATCAAAATCATTTCGGGGCTGCACGAGCACACCGAGGGCGAGTTCCTCGTCGACGGCCGACCGGTGCACTTCACCACCCCGCGCCAGGCTCTCGACCGCGGCATCGCCACCGTCTACCAGGACCTGGCGACCGTGCCCCTGATGCCGGTGTGGCGCAACTTCTTCCTCGGCTCCGAGATGACCAAGGGCCCCTGGCCGATCCGCCGCCTCGACATCGAGAAGATGAAACAGACCGCGGACCAAGAGCTGCGCAACATGGGCATCGTCCTGGACAACCTCGACCAGCCCATCGGCACTCTCTCCGGCGGCCAGCGCCAGTGCGTGGCCATCGCCCGCGCCGTCTACTTCGGCGCCCGCGTGCTGATCCTGGACGAGCCGACCGCCGCGCTGGGCGTCAAGCAGTCCGGTGTCGTGCTGAAATACGTGGCCGCCGCCCGCGAGCGCGGTCTGGGCGTCATCTTCATCACCCACAACCCGCACCACGCCTACATGGTCGGCGACCACTTCAGCGTGCTGCGCCTGGGCACCCTCGAACTGTCCGCCGAACGCAGGGAGATCACCCTCGAAGAACTCACCAACCACATGGCCGGCGGCACCGAACTCGCCGCACTCAAACACGAACTGGCCCAGGTCCGCGGCGTGGACGTCGAAGAACTCCCCGAAGAGGTCGACCTCACCGCACCCGTGGCGGCCACGGGCGAGGCGGCCGCGTCCTGACAACGGCGCACGCGTCAACTGTCCACACATGCCAGGTGGGCGTCCACGGTCCGGCCATAGGCCCCCGCTCCCAGGACGCCTGGCCGAAGGCGCCCACCGGCATCCAAGCCAACATGGGGAAAGCCTCGCAGGAGCACCGTACGCATCGGAGTGATCGGCGCCGGCAACATGGGCGCCGATCATGTGAACACCCTGCACCGTCATGTCTCCGGGGCCGTGGTCACCATGGTCGCGGACATCGACGTGGAGCGGGCCGCCACCGTCACGGACGCCGTCCCCGGGGCGCGTGCGACCGATGACCCCTATGCCCTGATAGGCGATCCGGAGGTCGACGCCGTCGTCATCGCCTCGCACGACACCACCCACGCCGATCTGACCGTCGCGGCCGTACGGGCCGGAAAACCCGTACTGTGCGAGAAGCCCCTCGCCCCCACACCGGCCGAATGTGTCCGTGTCGTACGAGAGGAGCGGCAGACGGGCGGACGGCTGATCTCACTGGGCTTCATGCGCCGCTTCGACCCCGCGTACACCGAGCTCAGGGATGCGATCGCGGACAGTGTCTGCGGGGCGCCACTGCTGCTGCACTGTGTCAGCCGTGGCCTCTTCTCAGCTTCCGGTGCCACCGACGAACTCAGCATCACCGGGTCGGCCGTCCACGAGTTCGACACTGTGCCCTGGCTGCTCGACTCGACAATCAAAGAGGTGAGCTGGCATGCCACCCGCTCCACGAGCACGGCCACTGGCCTGCGCGACCCGCAACTGATGCTGCTGCGCACCGCTGACGGCGCGCTGACCACCGTCGAGGTGTTCCTCAACGCCGGTAACGGCTACCACGTCCGCTGCGAAGTGGTGGGCGAGCGCGGCACCTTGGCCCTGGCCCACCCCGCGCGCGTCGTCACCGACTCCGCCCGCGCCCGTTCCCTCGGCTACCCGGCCGACTGGCGCCCCCGGTTCGCCGACGCCTACCGCCTCGAACTCCAGGCCTGGGCCGACGCGGTCGCCTCCGGCACGCCCTCTCCACTCGCGACCGCGGACGACGGCCTGGTGGCGAGCGCGGTGGCCGAGGCTGTCATCACGTCCATGAAGAACGGGGGCCGCAGCGTCGCCGTCCAGGTCCCGGAGGTCTGAGCATGCCCGTCTTCCCCACCGCCCTTCCCTCCCCGCGCACTCCGGCCTCGATGGAAGCGCCCATACTGCGCTGGGGTGTTCTGGGCACAGGCTGGGTCGCCGAGCGCTTCGTACGTTCCGTGCAGCGCCACACCCGGCAGACTTTCACGGCCGTCGCGTCGCGTGACGGCGCCCGCGCAAAGGAGTTCGCGGGCCGCCACGGCATCCCGCGCGCGTACGGCTCCTACGAGGAGCTGGCAGCGGCGGCGGACGTCGACGTCGTCTACGTCGCCACCGAGCACACCGCCCACCTCGACTGCGCCCGGATCTCCCTCACGGCCGGCAAGCACACGCTCGTGGAGAAGCCCCTCGCACCCAACGCCTCCCAGGCCGCGGAGATCGCCCGACTGGCCACGGAGCGCGGCCTGTTCTGCGCCGAGGCGTTGTGGACCTTCTTCCTGCCCAGATTCGACGTCGTACGGCAGATCCTCGACGCGGGCGTCCTCGGTGACATCCGCACGGTACTGGCCGACCACGGCGAGCACTTCGCGGGCGGCCACCGCATTCTCCGCCCTGACCTGGCCGGCGGGCCCCTCCTCGACCTGGGCACGTACCCGCTCTCCTTCGCCGTGTCGGTCCTCGGCGAGCCGGTGGAGGTACAGGCCTTCGCCCAGCCCCACCCGGCGGGCGTCAACGGCCAGATCGCCGCCCTCCTCCGCGACGCCGACGGCGGCCAGGGCATCGTCCACACCACGCTGTTCAGCGACACGCCCACCACGGCCACGGTCGCCGGAACCCACGCCACTGAGCCTGTCGGGCCCCTTCTACCAACCCGGCGAGGTGCTCCTCACCCCGGCGGGCGGCGGGACACCGCTGTCGTACGGCGAAGCGCGCACCGCCCACGACGCCCTGCACTTCGAGGCCGCGGAGGTGGCCCGATGCATCGGCGCCGGACGGCTCCAGACGCCGCTGCGGCCGCTGGACGACTCCGTGTCCACGCTCCGGATGATGGACGAGATCCGCCGACTGTGCGGCATCTCCTTCCCCGGCGAGGACTCAGGAACGGTCCGGGCAGAGGCGGCACCCCAGGCCCGTACGACGGCCTGACCGCCGCTCGGCGTCAGCGCTTCGGTGGCGGCCCGCTGGTCCCCCGTACCACCAGCTTCGGCTCCACCACGGCCTCCCGCGGCTCGCGTTGGGGGTCCTCCAGCCGTTCCACCGCGTACCGGACGGCGTGCTCGGCCATGAGTCCCGCGTCCTGGCGGACGGTGGTCAGCCCGATCGGCATCAGGTGGGAGAGATGGCTGTCGTCGTAACCGACCACGGACATGTCGCGCGGAACCTCGACGCCGGCACGGGTCAGAGACATCAACAGGCCCATCGCGCTGCGGTCGTTGCCCGCGAGGACCGCCGTCGGCAGCGGGCGCCCCTCCTCGCGCTCCGTCAGCAGCAGACGCCCGGTCTCGATGCCGGACTGCTCGGTGTGCTCGCCGGAGATGACGCGTTCCTCGGCCTCCAGGCCATGGCGGCGCATCGCCGCCCGGTAGGCCCGCCGCCGCTCGGCCGAGCCGGGGCCGCGGCCGCCGTCGATGTGCACGATCGTGCGGTGTCCCAACTCCACGAGGTGGTCCATCGCCTGGCGCACCCCCTTGGCCTCGGCGGAGTGCACGAAGTCCACGTGCGCGTGCGGGACCCGGCGGCTGACGGAGACCGCGACCGTGCGGCGTCCCAGCTCGTCCAGGAAGTCGGGTTCGGCGAAGGAGCCGAGCAGGATCACCGCCTCGCAGCGGTGGCTGAGCAGCGCCTCCACGGCCTTCTCCTCGCTGCGGCCCGACGTGGCGCCGGACAGCAGGACCTCGTAGCCGAGGCGCTCGGCCTCGGGGTAGATCCCCTCGATCAGGTTCGTGTGGAAGGTCTGCTGGACGGTGAACATCACGCCGAGCGTGCGGCTGCGGCCACGCGCCAGCAGCCGGGCCGCGCTGTCGGGCCGGTAGCCGATCTCGTCGGCGACCCGCAGCACCCGCTGCCGGGTCTCCTCGCTCGCGCCCGGCTGGTTGCGGAACACGATCGAGACGAGCGCCCGCGAGACGCCCGCCTTCTCGGCGACGTCCGCCATCGTGGGCCGCTGCTTGCCCGATGCATCCACCGTGAACTCACCCTCCGACGCCCGCGACCTTAGCGATGATCGCGAAATCTTCTGGCAACAACCTATTGACATGACATTTGGACTGGGGTCATCGTACTCGCACTAGAGCGCGCTAGTAGAGCGCGGCAGGAATTCTTCCGCGACAGCTCCCCGGAGCCCTCACCGGCGTCTCCGGAACGAAGGGAAACCAGCGTCATGCCGTTCGAAGTGCTGACCATGGGCCGCGTGGGAGTGGATGTGTATCCGCTCCAGACGGGCGTGGGGCTGGCCGAGGTCACCTCGTTCGGCAAGTACCTGGGCGGCAGCCCCACCAACGTCGCGGTGGCCGCGGCGCGGTACGGCCGTACGGCCGCGGTGATCACGAAGACCGGGCGGGACCCGTTCGGCGACTTCGTGCGCACCGCACTGGCCGGCTACGGCGTCGACAGCCGCTTCGTCGGTACGTCGGACATCGCGCCGACCCCGGTGACGTTCTGCGAGATCTTCCCGCCGGACCACTTCCCGCTGTACTTCTACCGCCTGCCCAAGGCACCCGACCTGGACATCACCGCCGGTGAGCTGGACCTGGGCACGGTCCGGGACGCGGCGGTGTTCTGGATGACGGGCACCGGGCTGAGCGAGGAACCCAGCCGCTCGGCCACCCTGGCGGCACTGGAGCACCGGGCGAAGGGCGCGGTGACGGTGTTCGACCTGGACTGGCGGCCGATGTTCTGGTCCGACCCCGCCCACGCGCGCACCCAGTACGGCCAGGCACTGCGGCACAGCACGGTGGCGGTCGGCAATCTCGACGAGTGCGAGGTCGCCACCGGCGAGCGCGAACCCTACGCGGCGGCGAAGGCGCTGCTGGCCGCCGGTGTGGAGCTGGCGGTGGTCAAGCAGGGCCCGAAGGGCGTCCTGGCCATGGACCAGAGCGGCGCGGTCGCCGAGATCCCCCCGGTCCCGGTCGACGTGGTCAACGGCCTCGGCGCCGGTGACGCCTTCGGCGGGGCCCTGTGCCACGGCCTGCTCTCCGGCTGGGACACCCGCCGCGCGGTGTCCTTCGCCAACGCCGCCGGCTCCCTCGTCGCCGGCCGTCTGTCCTGCTCGGACGCCATGCCGACCGAGGCCGAAGTCAACACCAGGCTCGATGAGGTGACCCGTGCAGTGTGAGAAGCTGAGCCGGATCGTGTCCGCCCGCGTGGGCGACCCCGGCGCCATCACGGCCGCCGCCGCCCGCCGAGTGAAGGCCACCTCGCTGCTGGGCGAGCAGGGCAAGGCGATGATCATCGCCGCCGACCACCCCGCGCGCGGCGCCAACGGTGTGGGCGGCGACCCCAACGCCATGGCCGACCGCTCCGAGCTCCTGGACCGCCTGTGCACCGCCCTGGAGCGCCCCGGCGTGACCGGCGTGCTGGGCACCGCCGACATCCTCGAAGACCTCCTCCTGCTCGGCGTCCTGGACGGCAAGAGCGTCTTCGGCTCGATGAACCGGGCCGGGCTGGCGGGTTCGGTGTTCGAGATCGATGACCAATTCACCGGCTACGACGCCGAGACCATCGCCGCGATGGGCTTCGACGGCGGCAAGATGCTCACCCGCATCGCCCTCGACGACCCGGCCACCCCGGCCGCCCTGTCCGAGACCGCGCGTGCCGTCAACGAGCTCAATGACCGTCACCTCATCGCCATGGTCGAGCCGTTCATGTCGGCATGGCAGGACGGCAGGATCCGCAACGACCTGTCGACGGACGCCGTCGTCAAGTCCGTCACGATCGCGTCCGGGCTGGGCCGACGTACCGCCTACACCTGGCTCAAGCTCCCGGTCGTGGCCGGCATGGAGCGCGTCCTGGCCTCCTCGACCCTCCCGGCCCTGCTGCTGGGTGGTGAGGTGACCGACCCGGAGGCGGCGTTCGCGTCCTGGGGCAAGGCGCTCAAGCAGCCCACCGCGCAGGGCCTGGTCGTGGGCCGCTCCCTGCTCTACCCCGCGGGCGGCGACGTGGCCGGTGCGGTGGACAAGGCGGTGAGCCTGCTGTGAGCAACAAATACCACCTGCCCAGGGGCACTTCGGCCGACGGGCCCTACGACGTCCTGGTCACGCCCGAGTCGGCGGGCTGGGGATACTCCGGCCTCAGGATCCTGACCCTGAAGCCGGGCGAGGCACACGCCCTGTCCACCCACGACTCCGAGTTCCTGGTCCTGCCGCTGACCGGCTCCTGCGCCGTCACCACGGACGGCGGGACCTTCGAACTCGAAGGCAGGACAGGCGTGTTCGCCTCGGTCACCGACTTCGCCTATCTGCCGCCCGAGTCGGCGGCCCTGATCAGCAGCGCGCAGGGAGGTCTGTTCGCGCTGCCCTCCGCCCGTACCGAGCGGAGCTCACTCTCCGCTCGGTACGGGCCCAAGGAGGACGTCCCCGTCGAACTGCGCGGCGCCGGCGCCTGCTCACGGCAGGTCAACAACTACTGCCTGCCCGGCTCCTTCGAAGCCGACCAGCTGCTCGTCTGCGAGGTCCTCACACCCGGCGGCAACTGGTCGTCGTACCCGCCGCACAAGCACGATACGGCCCGCCCCGGCATCGAATCGGAGCTGGAGGAGATCTACTACTTCCAGGTCGCCGGCGACGGCAACGGCTTCGGATACCTGGGGGTGCCCCCGCGCGAGCGAAGCCGAGCGTGGGGGAGCGTCTACGGCACCGAAGAGCGGCCCATCGACGTGCTCGCCGAGGTCCGCTCCGGCGACACCGTCCTGATCCCGCATGGCTGGCACGGACCGTCCATCGCCGCGCCCGGCTACGACCTGTACTACCTCAACGCCATGGCCGGCCCCGGCCAGGACCGCGCCTGGCTGATCTGCGACGACCCCGCCCACGGCTGGGTCCGCACCACCTGGGAGTCCCAGGACATCGACGACCGGCTTCCCTTCGAAGGACTCACGCAGCGATGAACACCGTCCGACTCACCACCGCGCAGGCCCTGGTGCGCTTCCTCGCGAATCAGTACAGCGAGCGTGACGGCCAGGAACAGCGCCTCGTCCCCGGGGTGTGGGGCATCTTCGGCCACGGCAACGTGGCCGGGATCGGGCAGGCCCTCCTGCAGGCCGCCACCACCGGCGAGGCGGACCTGCCCTACTACCTGGCCCGCAACGAACAGGGCATGGTGCACGCCTCGGTCGCCTACGCGAAAATGCGCGACCGGCTGGCCACCTTCGCCTGCACCGCCTCCACCGGCCCCGGCTCCACCAACATGATCACCGGCGCGGCGCTGGCCACCACCAACCGGCTGCCCGTGCTGCTACTGCCGTCCGACATGTTCGCCACCCGCGCCGCCGACCCGGTGCTGCAACAGCTGGAGGACACCCGAGGCGGCGACGTCACCGTCAACGACGCCTTCCGCGCCGTGTCGAAGTACTTCGACCGCATCTCGCGCCCCGAGCAGCTGATCCCGGCCGCGCTGGCCGCGATGCGGGTGCTGACCGACCCGGTGAAGACCGGCGCAGTGACGCTGGCGCTGCCGCAGGACGTGCAGGCCGAGGCCCACGACTGGCCCCTCTCCTTCTTCCGGCGGCGGGTGTGGCACGTGGGCCGCCCGGTGCCGGAGCCGGCCGCCGTCGAGCGGGCCGCCCGCCTGTTGCGCGGCGCCCGCAAGCCGCTCATCGTGGCGGGCGGGGGTGCCGTGTATTCCGGTGCGGAGACCGCCCTGCGGGCGTTCGCCGAGGCCACCGGCATCCCGGTCGCCGACACCCACGCCGGCAAGGGCGCCGTACCCTGGGACCACCCCTACGCGGTCGGCGGCATCGGCTCCACCGGCTCCTACGCCGCCAACGAGCTGGCTCGCGAGGCCGATGTCGTACTGGGCATCGGCACCCGCTACTCCGACTTCACCACCGCCAGCCACACCGTCTTCGGCCGGCCCGACGTCACCTTCGTCAACCTCAACGTCGCCCGCCTGGACGCCGTCAAGCACGCCGCCGAACCGCTGATCGCCGACGCCCGGCTCGGCATCCAGGCCCTCGCCGGAGCACTCACGGACTGGGAGGTCCCAGCGGAGTACCGCGAGCGCACCCGTCACCTCATCGCCCGCACACGGGAGATCGAGGAGGAGTGCTTCGCCCCCGACCGCAACACCGGTGACCTGCCCGCCCAGACCCAGATCCTCGGCGCCCTCAACGACGTCCTCGACGACCGCGCCGTCGTCATCAACGCGGCCGGCTCCATGCCCGGAGATCTCCAGCAGCTGTGGCGGGCCCGGGACCCCAAGGCCTACCACGTCGAATACGCCTACTCCTGCATGGGCTACGAGGTCGCCGCCGGCGTCGGCGCCAAGATGGCCGACCCCTCCCGCGAGGTCGTCGTCCTGGTCGGTGACGGCTCCTATCTGATGATGGCGCAGGAGATCGTGACCATGGTCTCCGAAGGCCTGAAGGTCATCATCGTCCTGGTCCAGAACCACGGATTCGCCTCCATCGGCGCCCTGTCCGAGTCGCTCGGCTCACAGCGCTTCGGCACCAAGTACCGCTACCGCAACGGCGATTCAGGCCAGCTCGACGGCGACGTCCTCCCTGTCGACCTGGCCACCAACGCCTCATCGCTCGGCGCCGACGTGCTGCACGCCGCCACCGTCGAGGATTTCCGCACCGCGATGGAGAAGGCCAAGGCGTCGAGCCGCACCACCGTCGTGCATGTCGAGACCGACCTCTACGGACCCAACCCGCCCGGCCACGGCTGGTGGGACGTGCCGGTCAGCGAGGTCTCCGCCCTCGGCACCACCCAGGCCGCCTACGAGACCTACGCCGGCCACAAGCAGACCCAGCGCCACTACCTGTAAGACCCCGTCCCCGCAAAGGAAACCCGCACCGTGAAGACCATCGAGCACTGGATCAACGGCTCCCTCACCCCGGGCTCCGCCTCCAACACCCAGCCGGTGTTCAACCCGGCCACCGGACTGGAGCAGGCCCAGGTGGTCCTTGGCGGCGCCACCGACGTCGACACGGCGGTCCAGGCAGCCTCCCGCGCCTTCGAGACCTGGTCGGAGTCGTCCCTCACCCAACGCACCCAGGTCATGTTCGCCTTCCGCCAGCTCCTCGTCGACCACGAGGAAGAACTCGGCCGGATCATCTCCGCCGAACACGGCAAGACCGTCGACGACGCGCGCGGCGAGATCACCCGCGGCCGTGAGGTCGTGGAGTTCGCCTGCGGCCTCGGCGACGTCCTCAAGGGCAGCTTCTCCGACCAGGTCTCGCGTGGCGTGGACGTGCACAACTTCCGCCAGCCGCTTGGCGTGGTCGCCGGCATCACCCCCTTCAACTTCCCCGCGATGGTCCCGCTGTGGATGCACCCCATCGCCATCGCCACCGGCAACACCTTCATCCTCAAGCCCTCCGAGCGCGACCCCTCCGCCGCGAACTTCGTCGCCGAGCTGTACAAGAAGGCAGGTCTCCCGGACGGCGTCTTCAACGTCGTGCACGGCGGCAAGGACGCGGTCGACGCGATCCTGACCCACCCCGGCATCGAGGCCGTCTCCTTCGTCGGATCGACGCCGATCGCCAAGTACGTGCATGAGCAGGCCACTTCGCAGGGAAAGCGAGTGCAGGCCCTCGGCGGCGCCAAGAACCACGCCGTCGTTCTCCCGGACGCGGACCTGGAGTTCGCCGCGAACCACATCACGGCCGGCGCCTACGGCTCCGCGGGCGAACGCTGCATGGCCGTCTCGGTGGCCGTCGCCGTCGGCGACGCCGCCGACGGGCTGGTCGAGGTCCTGGAGCGCAAGGCCCGCGAGGTGAAGGTCGGCCCCGGTGACGTGCCCGGCACGGAGATGGGCCCGCTGGTCACCAAGGCCGCACAGGAACGTGTCGAGAACGCGGTCGGCACCGCCGCCGCCCAGGGCGCCTCCGTGGTCGTCGACGGGCGTGGGCTGAAGGTCGACGGCCACGAGGAGGGCTTCTTCACGGGCCCGTCCCTGCTCGACCACGTCACCGCCGAGATGGAGGCGTACAAGGAGGAGCTGTTCGGGCCGGTCCTGGCCATCGTGCGCGCCGAGTCCCTCGACGAAGCGATCGCGTTGATCAACGCCAACCCCTACGGCAACGGCACCGCCCTGTTCACCGCCTCCGGCGAGGCCGCCCGCCGATTCCAGCGCAACATCCACGTCGGCATGATCGGCATCAACGTGCCCGTCCCCGTCCCGATGTCGTACTACTCCTTCGGCGGCTGGAAGGACTCCCTCATCGGCGACAACCCCATCCATGGCCCCGAAGGCATCCGCTTCTACACCCGCCCCAAGGTCGTCACCACCCGCTGGCCCCAGCAGACCCAGATCATCTCCGCCGGCTTCAACTTCCCCACCTCCCACTGACCCCCGTCCCTCCCCCCAAAGGACACGCCATGGCAACGGCGCCATCCCCGCTCCGCACCACCGCCGGCAACCTGTGCCTGGGCTCCGCCCCCGACTCCTGGGGAGTCTGGTTCCCCGAGGACGAACACCAGGTGTCGTACACCCGCTTCCTCGACGAGCTGGCCGCGGCCGGGTACCAGTGGCTGGAACTCGGACCCTACGGCTACCTCCCCACCGACCCGCAGCGGCTGAAGGCCGAGCTGGACGCCCGTGGGCTCCAGGTCTCCGGCGGCACCGCCTTCGGCGCACTGCACCGGCCGGAAGCCTGGGGCGACATGCTCACCCACGTCCGCCAGGTCGCCACCCTGACGGCTGCCGCGGGCGCCCACCATCTGGTCCTGATCCCGCCGATGTACCGGGACGAGAAGAGCGGCGCGTTCACGGAGTCGCCGGAGCTGACCGCCGAGCAGTGGGCCGGCTTCGGCAAGGCCGCCGACCGGCTCGGCAAGCTGCTCCTCGACGAGTACGACGTACGCCTCGTCATCCACCCGCACGCCGACAGCCACATCCAGACCCAGCCGGAGATCGAACGGCTGCTGAACGAGTCGGACTCGCGCTACACCAACCTCTGCCTGGACACCGGGCACGTGGCCTACGGCGGCGGTGACAACCTCGACCTGATCCGCCGCTTCGGCGAGCGCGTCGGCTACGTGCACATCAAGCAGATGGATCCGGCGGTGCTGGCCCAAGTGGCGGCCGAGGACCTGTCGTTCGGCGAGGCCGTCAAGGGCGGAGTTTGTGTGTCACCCCCGGCCGGTGTGCCGAACCCGGCCGACGTGGTGACCGAACTGGCCAAGCTGGACGCCCAGTTGTTCGTGATCGTCGAGCAGGACCTGTACCCGTGCGCTCCCGAGGTGCCGCTGCCCATCGCGGTCAGCACGCGTGAGCACCTGGCCGGCTGCGGGCTGACGGGTACCCGACGCCCGAACCTCGACCGCTAGGAGGCCACCATGGACGTCAGGGACGGCGCGACTCAGGCCCCCACCCTCACCAACGACGCCCCGCCCGCCGTCTCCCGGCGGCTGCGCGTCATCACCGTCATCGCCACCTTCGGCGGCCTGCTCTTCGGCTACGACACCGGCGTCATCAACGGCGCCCTGCCGTACATGACGGACGACCTCGGTCTGACCGCGGTCACCGAAGGCATGGTCACCAGCTCACTGCTCCTCGGCGCGGCGCTGGGCGCGATCACCGGCGGCCGGCTGTCGGACGCGCGAGGACGGCGCCGTACGATCCTCACCCTCGCCGTGATCTTCTTCGTCGGCGCGCTGGGCTGCACACTCGCGCCGAACGTCGCGGTCATGGTGGTGGCCCGGTTCGTGCTCGGCCTCGCGGTCGGCGGCGCCTCGGTGACCGTGCCCGTCTACCTCGCGGAGGTCTCCCCCGCCGAGCGGCGCGGCGCGCTGGTCACCCGTAACGAACTGATGATCGTCAGCGGGCAGTTGCTGGCCTTCACCTCCAACGCGATCATCGCCCAGGTCGGCGGAGAGTCCGGCGGGGTGTGGCGCTGGATGCTCGTGCTCGCCACGATCCCGGCCGTGGTGCTGTGGTTCGGCATGCTGATCATGCCGGAGAGCCCGCGCTGGCTGGCCTCCCAGACCCGCTTCACCGAGGCTCTCGACGTGCTCAAGCAGGTGCGCTCCCAGCAGCGGGCCGAGGCCGAGCTCGCCGAGGTCTCCGCGCTCGCGGTCAAGGAGGAGCAGGAGAAGCTCGGCGGCTGGCAGGACATGAGGTCCACGCCGTGGCTGCGCAAGCTGATGTTCATGGGCTTCGGCATCGCGATCGTGCAGCAGATCACCGGCGTCAACACGATCATGTACTACGGCACCCAGATCCTCACCGACGCGGGCTTCGCCGCCGACAGCGCGCTGACCGCCAACATCGCCAACGGCGTCATCTCGGTACTGGCCACCTTCGTCGGCATCTGGCTGCTGGGCCGCGTGCCCCGTCGGCCGATGCTGATGACCGGTCAGATCGGTACGACGGCAGCCTTGTTGCTGATCGGGGTGTTCTCGCTGGCGCTGCCGTCCGGCGACGGCCGGGCGTACGCCGTGCTCGCGATGACGGTCACCTTCCTCGCCTTCCAGCAGGGCGCGATCTCCCCAGTGACCTGGCTGATGCTCTCGGAGATCTTCCCGATGCGCATGCGCGGGTTCGGGATGGGGGTCGCGGCCGTGGTGCTGTGGCTGACCAACTTCGCGATCGGCCTGGTCTTCCCGTCCCTGGTCTCCGGGATCGGAGTCTCCAACACCTTCTTCCTCTTCGTCGTGGCGGGCGTCTTCTCGCTCACCTTCGTGAAGCTCTACGTCCCCGAGACCAAGGGCCGCACCCTCGAAACCCTCGAAGCCGAACTCCGGGCGCGCTTCTCCTAGTCGGAACCAGTTAGGAAACGATCATGACTGTACGTGTAGGTGTCATCGGCGCCGGCTGGATCGGCAAGGAGCACATCCGGCGCCTCACCGACACCGTCACAGGCGCCCGCGTCACCGCGGTCACCGACATCGACGCCGCCCGCGCCGAGGAGGCAGCGGCGCCGGTCGGCGCCCGGGTGCTGCCCGATGGCGCTGCCCTGATCGCAGCGGACGACGTCGACGCCGTGCTCGTGACCTCCTGGGGCCCGACCCATGCCGAGCACGTGCTGAACGCGATAGCCGCCGGGAAACCGGTCTTCTGCGAGAAGCCGCTGGCCACGACCGCCGAGGACTGCTTGAGGATCGTCGAGGCGGAGACGACCCATGGCCGCCGCCTGGTCCAGGTCGGATTCATGCGCCGCTACGACGCCGGCTACCGGAAGATGAAGCAGGTCATCGACTCCGGTCGGATCGGCGAGCCGCTGATCGTGCACTGCGCCCACCGCAACCCGACCGTCCCCGAGTCGTACACGTCCTCCATGGCCGCCCTGGACACGGCGGTGCACGAGGTGGACGTACTGCGCTGGCTGCTCGACGACGAGATCATCTCCACCCAGGTGATCACCCCGCGCGCCACCAGCAAGCGGTTCGCGCACCTCAAGGACCCGCAGATCATGCTCTTCGAGACCGCCAAGGGCGTCCGCATCGACCTGGAGGTCTTCGTCAACTGCCAGTACGGCTACGACATCCAATGCGAGACCGTCGGCGAGGAGGGGCTGGTCCGGCTGCCCGACCCGGCCACGGTCGGCCTGCGCAGCGCCGGTCAGCACAGCACGGAGGTACTGACTGACTGGGTGGGCCGGTTCGCGGACGCCTTCGACACGGAGTTCCGTGAGTGGATCGCGAACCTGACGGCCGACACCGAACCCACGGGCCCGTCGGCCTGGGACGGCTACGCGGCCACCGTCATCACTGGCGCGACCGTCGAGGCCCTGGAGTCGGGCCACGTCATCGCCACCGACCTCAAGCCCCGACCCGCCTTCTACGGAGGTGCCGCGTGAAGATCGCCCTCGACCCGTACATGTTCCGCGCCCTGCCCATCGACGACATGGTCCGCACGGTCGCCGAACTCGGCTACGAATACATCGAGTTGTCGCCCCGCGACGACTTCATGCCGTTCTTCCTGCACCCGCGCGCCGACGACGAGCGGATCGCCGAGCTGAAGAACTCCCTGCGCACGCACGGCGTCAAGCTCTCCTCCGTACTGCCGTTGTACAAGTGGTCCTCGCCCGACGAGACCGAGCGGCAGGCCGCCGTCCGCTACTGGAAGCGGATGATCGAGATCACCGCCGACCTCGAATGCCCCCTGATGAACTCGGAGTTCAACGGCCGCCCCGAGCGGGCCGCCGAGAGCGAGGCCGCGTTCTGGCGCTCGCTGGAGGAACTGCTGCCGCTGTTCGAGCGGGAGGGCATCGCCCTCAACCTGGAGGCGCACCCGGACGACTTCTGCGAGGAGAACACCCCCGCCGTCGACCTGGTCCGCGCGATCAACAAGCCCTGGGTGAACTACCTCTACTGCGCACCCCATTCCTTCCACCTCTCGGGCGCGGACCCCACGGCGGACATAGCGGCGATGATGCGCCACGCCGGCGACAAGCTCCAGCACGTCCACATCGCCGACTCCTTCAACCACAAGGGCTCCTCCGGCCTGCGCTACATCCTCAACCCGCCCGGCACCACCGCCCGCATCCACCAGCACCTCGACATCGACCAGGGCGAAGTCGACTGGAACGCCTTCTTCAGCACACTCCGCGAACTCAACTTCGACGGCGTGGCCACCGCCTGCGTCTTCGCCTGGGAAGAACGCGCCCTCGAGTCCTCCGCGTTCATGCTCGACCGCATCACCAAGGAACTCGCGGGGTAATCCCTCCGCCGGAGTCCGACAGTGCCCGACGTCCGCCTCCGGACGCCGGGCACTCCGGCCCAGTGGCGTCGGGCGGCTTCGGCGTTGCGGCGGTCGGCGTCCGTGTAGCACTCGGCACGGTGGCTGACGCCTGCCGTGGTGAGGGCCTGCGGTCCTCCCTATGCCCACTGGGGCGACCCCGCCGCCGGTGGCCGTCACCCTGGCGCGGGACGAACCCGGCTTCCCCAGCCTGCGGCGAATTCGACCCGGATTCGCCCCGACCCCCTCCCCTCATGAGTGCGACGACCGCGCCCGGCGCCGCTCAGAGCGCCGCATCACGGCCGCCGGCTTTCCCCGCGACAAGTCGCTTCGCAGTTCGACTTCATCACCTACCTCGAACAGCACGCCGTCGAGCTGGCCCGGTCCCTGGAGGAACGGCGGGCCGAACTCGACACTGCACGGGCGGCGAACCGGGACCTGACCCGTGCTCTCAACCAGCACGGCTGAGAGCACACGCCTGGGCAGAGGTGGCCGGGCAGGAGTTCGTCCCGGGATCCGGACGCCGAGGACGATGAGGATGACGGCCAGCACACCCGACCGACCGGGCCTCTCATTGCGCCCCGCGGGGCCTGGCTCCCGACTTGTTGTGTCGCCTTCGCGGCAGGCGTCACAACAAGTCGGGTGCACTCTCCTGGGCGGGATCCTTGGATGCCGGGTGATCTGGACGGTCGGCCGGGGCGGCGGCACGCAGCGCCGCTTCGACCCGGCGGTTGCTGGTCATGGATGCCGTGATGGCCGTCATCGCCAGGAGGAGGACGGCGGCGGCGTAGAGCGGGGTGCGGATGTCGTAGGTGGTGGCCAGCCAGCCGCCGAGGAAGGCCCCGATGGGGGCGGCGCACATGGCCAGCATGCGGGAGGTGGAAGCGACCCGGCCCATGAGGTGGGCCGGGACGATCGCCTGCCGGAGGGAGGGCCCGAGCACCATCGTGGCGCCCATGCCGGCCCCGCAGACGGCGAGCGCCAGCCCGGCCACGTACGGGTTCGGGGCAGCGGCCAGGCCCAGGATGGCAAGCCCCTCGACGGCGGCTGTGCAAGTCAGTGCGGTGCCGGTGCCGAGTCGTCGGCCGAGGTAGGAGGCGATGCCTGCACCGAGCAGGCCGCCGGTGGCCTCCGCCGTGAGGAGCAGGCCGAAGCCGTAGGTGTCGATGCCGAGGCGGTCGTGCGCGAAGAGGGCGAGGACGGTCTCCACAGCGAGGAAGGCGACGTTCCCGACCGCCGGGCGGAGCGCGAGCCCGAGCAGCAACCGGTCCCGGAAGACGTACGAGGCCCCGGCCCGCGCCTGCCGAAGCAGCGACTCGCGGACCTCCGGCACGGGCCGGGGCATGGCGGGCAGCGTACGAACGAGCAGTGCGGAGAGCACGAACGACGCCGCATCGGCGAGCAGCGGAACCGCCCGCCCGAGCGCGAGCAGCGCACTGCCCGCAGGGGGCCCCGCGAAGCCGGACATGGCGGTCTGGGCGCCGCGCAAGCGGGAGTTGGCGCGCTCCAAGAGTGCGGGGTCGCGGCGGAGCAGATCCGGCAGATAGGCCGTGGCGGCCGTATCGAAGAAGAGTCCGCCGAGGCCGAGCAGGAAGGCGACGGCCGCGAGCAACGGAATGCTCAGCACGTCAAGCACGGCCGCCGCCGCCGGTATCGCGAGCAGCACCGCGCGAGCCGTGTCCGCGACCCACATCGTGCGTCGGCGGTCCCAGCGGTCCACCAGCGCACCGCCGAGCACCCCGAAGAGCAGCCACGGCAGCGTCCCCGCGGCCGTGACGACGGCGAGCGCCATCGGATCCCGCGTCAATGTCAACGCGAGCAGGGGCAGCGCGGCATGCGACACCCCGTCACCGAGCGAGGACACCGTCTGCGCAGTCCACAGCCGTCCGAACCCGGTCGGGAACTTTCGAACGTCTGAGGTCACTTGGCGTCCCCGTCCGCCTGGTCGCGCGGTGCCGGGTGGAACAGTGCGAAGACGAGTGACGCGTCCGGCAGCGACGGATCGGACAGCTCCCGGTACTCGTCCGCCAGTGCCTGCAGCCGCGCCCCCAGCTGCGCGAACTGCTCCTCGGTGAGCCGAAGATGCGCCATCCGTACATGCCGCTCGCCATCCACCGGCGACGCCTCCAGATCCGCCACCGCATGCCGCATCAGCACATCCGGCCCTCCCTCGCCCGGGTCCGGCAGCACGATCGCCCGCGCGGCCATCGCGTAGTACCGCTCGGTGACCCCCCGCACCTTCCGCGTCCGCACCACCTTCACCAAGCCGGCCCGCTCCAGCAGCCGCACGTGATAGCTGGAACTCCCCTTCGCAAGGCCCACCCGCTCGGCGATCTGCGTAATCGTCGCCGGCTCGAAGCGGAGCACGGCCATGATCCGGTGACGCGTGAGATTGGAGACGGCGCGTAACTGCTCGTCCGTGGTGACGTGAAACGTCTCGGGAAGCTCATCGGCAGGCATGCGAGCAATGGTCAACGACTCTTGACCATTGCGCAAGGGGATTTCTCGCTGCGCCGGCACCTGGGCTCGCGTCCCATGAAGTGGTGTAGCCGGGCAGGGTCCCGGAACGCGCGGGCGTCTGCCCGGGGCGTGCGTCCGATGGCGGTGCATGCTCCCTGAGCTGATCGAGACCGAGGCCACCGAGGTGATCGGTGCCGCGCCGCGCGAGCACTCCGCGAGGCGCACGACCTGACGCAATGGACACCGGGACCGGCTGCTGACCACGCAGGCCCCCGGAGTTGTAGGGCGTGGTGATCCCCTGGGCGACCGCCTGCTGGTCTTCGCGCAGGGCTGTGGCAATGCCGGCGAGGGGTGCCAGCCCGCTGGAAGCGAGCTGGTCGAGCCAGCCGGGCAGCGGTGCGGCATCGCGGGCGTCGAGCATGCCGGCGAACTGGCGGACCAGGTCGTGGGTGTGGCGGACTTGTCCGCGCGCACGCGATCGGGCCGGGTGCGCGGTCTCCCGGTCCCAGACGCGGGACGCGGACCTTGTTCAACTGCCGGGGGCCGACCGGCGCAGTGATCAGGCGGCGTGCGCCAGGGGCCGGTGCCGTCCCTGGAGCTGTCGGGGATCGACTGGGTGATCGTCGGCGGCGAGAGCGGCTCGGCTCACCGATCGCTGGACTTGGCCTGGGTCCGCGACATTCGAGACCGGTGTGTCGATCTCCGGGTGGCCCTGTTCTTCAAGCAGGTCGGCGGGCTGGCCCCGAAGGCAGGCGGCCGTCTACTCGATGGCCGGACCTGGGATGAGTACCCCTCCACGGCGGCCGTGGAGGGGTGTGAAACTGGCGACCTCGTGTAATCAGGCGGCTCGCCGAGAGGGCGCGCAGATCGTACGCCCTCGAGGTCCTTATCCACCGCAGAGGAGTGCTCCTCAGCCGGTGATGAGGTGGGTGGTGTAGAAGTAGGTGAGCTTGTCGATGGCGAGGTCGATGTACTCCTTCTTGTCGTAGAGGTCGACGTGACTGGCGCCCTTGATCCAGTGGATTTCCTTGGGGCCGGTGGCGCGCTGGTGGGCCTCGACGGCCATCCAGGCGGTGACGGCGCGTTCGCCGATGATCTGGAGGAGGGGGCGGGGACCGATCAGCGGGACCGCGAAGAAGGCGTCGTGGAAGGCCATCCTGTCGATGCTCTCCCAGGCGAGGGTCTTCGCGGAGCGTTCGTGCTGGCCGCGCGGGGTGCAGTAATACTCGAAGCCTTCGACACCGTGCTGGCCGCCAAGCGTGCGGGCCTGCTCGGCAGTCTCTGGGAACATTGTCATCGTGCCGGGGTCCTCGCCGCGTGCGGCGGCGCTGCGGGCCGCTGCGGCAGTGTCCAGCAGGGCCTGGAAGACGGCCGGGTCCTGGGTGCCGTCGGCGCCGAGACGGAACTGGCGGGCGGGCTCGGCGGTGGACACGGTGGCCACGGCCTTGACGCGGTGGTCGCCGCCGGTGGCGGCCAGCGAGTAGCTGCCGGAGGCACAGATGCCCAGCAGGCCGACGCGGTCGGCGTCGACGTCGTCGCGGGTGGTGAGGTAGGAGACGGCGGCCTTGAAGTCCTCCACCCGCTGGGCGGGGTCTTCCAGGCCACGGGGTAGGCCGCCGGACTCGCCCTGGTAGGCGGCGTCGAAGGCGAGGGTGACGAACCCGCGCTCGGCCATCCGCTGCGCGTAGGTGCCGGAGGTCTGCTCCTTCACGCTGGTGCCGGGGTGACCGACCACTAGCGCCGGCCACGGACCCGACGCCGGAGTGTCGGGGGTGTAGAGGTGGCCGGCGAGCGGGATGCCGGCGCTATCGAAGCTGACGGTGGTCTGGGCCATGAGGAACTCTCCCTGGGACGTGATGACGTGTCGTAACGCACAGGCGCGGCGGACTCCGGGGGCCCGCACCCTGCCGGGCACACATCCACGTTCTGTCAGTCTCCCTACGAGCGGGAGAGCCAGGTTTCTGCCTGGGAAAGAACTTGCCCCCTCACAAATGTGCCGTGACCGTCGCGGCGCAATGACACTTAAGAGCATGACTGCAGACTCCGACTCCCGGGCGCTGGGCGCCTTCCTCAAGGCCCGCCGGGCCCAGCTGACACCGCAGGAGTGCGGCCTTCCCGAGCCGGACTCCGCACGCAGAGTCGCCGGACTGCGCCGCGAGGAGGTCGCCCAGCTCGCCGCCATCAGCGTGGACTACTACACACGACTGGAACAGGGCCGCGTCCGGGCATCGGTACCCGTGCTAACCACCCTGGCCCGCGCCCTGCGCCTCGACGGCGACCAGGAGACCTACCTCTACGAACTCGCCGGCCGAAGCGACGCCCGCCCGCGCCGCCGCCGACCCGCCCAGCGCCTGCGTCCCGCCATGCGGCGTCTGCTCGACCAGCTCATCGAAACCCCCGCGCTCGTGCTTGGCAAACGCCTTGACATCCTGGCCTGGAACCCCGCAGCCGTAGCCCTCTACACCGACTTCGCCGCCCTCCCGGCGAACCGGCGCAACTACATGCGGCTGCTGTTCACGAACCCGGTGGTCCGGCAGCTGCACCAGGACTGGGCCCACGACGCCCGGGAAGCCGTCGCCGCGCTGCGTATGGAGGCCGCGGCCGACCCCGACGATCCCGACCTCGCCCAGCTCGTCGGCGAAGTGTCCCTCCAGGACCCCGACTTCCGCACCTGGTGGGCCGAACACCGCGTCAACAGTGCCAGCTACAGCACCAAGCACTACCGCCACCACCTGGTGGGCGACCTCACTCTCGACTGCGACACCTGGACCAGCCCCGATGGCTCCGGACAGCGCCTGATGATCCTGACCGCCGAACCCGGCAGCCCCTCCCACGACGCCCTGCGCATCCTCACCTCATGGACCACCCAGCAACCGAGCACCGACCGGACGGAGGACGTGCCGCGATGACCACCTGGACACCCGAGGATCTCGCCCTTTTCACCGGGTCCGAATCCCTCGTCCTATCCGCCGGGGACGACGGTCACCTTGGCGTGGAGATCGGTATGGTCCTGGTTGGTGGCGAGCTGTATGTCCGCGCCTACCGAGGGGGCCGCTCCCGCTGGTACCAGGCGGCCCAGAAGCACAGCCACGGACAGATCCGGGTGGGGGCCGTCACCCGCGACGTCCTCCTGGAAACCCGTGACACCAGGCCCACCTCCGAGATCGACGCCGCCTACCGGAACAAGTACGGACAGGCGGCCGGCGTCCTCGCCGCGAGCCCCGCGGCACACGCCGCGACGATGCGGATCGATCCGGCGCCCTCATCGAACGGTGCCACGGGCCTGTAGCGCGCAGCAGCGCACGCTCACCGCCGACCTGTCCGGCGAGACCGCTCGTCAGGTTGAGAGCGCCAAGGCGATCAGCCAGTGGGCCGCCTAGAGCCGACCTGCTGCCGGGGCAGGGTGGGCATACCCAGGTCCACCCTGCCCATCCTGGCGGTGCGGTGGCCCTGGGCTCGCTTGCTGCGCAGGAACCTCAGGGTGAGGTCGAGTCCTTCGACCTCACCACGCCAGCCCTTGTCGACCGCTCGTTGGCGGCGGGCCAGCACGTCGGCCTCCAGCTCGTCGAGGCGGGGCAGCATCTTGCGGTTGATCGACAGCATCGGGCAGCGGATGCACGCGCGCTCGTGCGCGCAGGGCGTGCCGTAGGGGCGTCCGCAGGAGCCGAGCTCGACCTTGCGCTTGTCGAAGTGTTCCTGGAAGTCGCTCCACTCTTCGCCGGTTGGCAGCCGGTATTCCGCCGGCGGTCGCATGGCCCGGCGGCGGTCGAGGAACTCGGTGTAGTGGGCGATGACGTCCTCGTCGAAGACGGCTACGTAGCCGCGGGTGGTCTGAACATCGAGGTGGCCGAGCAAGGCTGCGCCGATGTGGATGGGAGGGACTGACACAGCGGCTTCGAAGCCGTGGCCGGCCGCCGAGGAGCCGCCTGGTTCCTTGTGCGCTGACTGGACAAGTGTGGGCGCGACTCCGGGCGGAGTATCTCGGGGAGGTGGACGGTCCGGGTGCTCCTCGGACTTCGGGGGCTCAGTTCCAGCGATACGTGCCCATGCCCTCGGGCAGGCCGAGGAGCTCTGGCTGACCGGACCGCAAGACAAAAAACGGGGTCGGCCCGGCCGGCCACCATGCCGGAACGACGTACGGGTACTCGGCAGGTGTCTATCGCACCAGGCAGGGGCGCTTGCTGTCGAACTTCCAGCCAGGAATGAGGTGTTGCATGGTGACGGCATCGTCGCGTGCCCCCAACGCCTTTTCCCGGTAGAGGTCGTGGGCCGCGAGGAGCCGGTCCATGTCGAGGCGGACGCCCAGTCCCGGGCCGTCCGGGACGGCGATCTCTCCCCCGACGATGCGCGGTGGGGCGGTGGTGAGCCGTTCCAGCCCTTCCTGCCAGATCCAGTGGGTGTCCAGGGCGTTGTACTCGCCCGGGGCCGCGGCGCCGCAGTGGGTCACCATGGCCAGGGAGATGTCGAAGTGGTTGTTGGAGTGGCAGCCCCAGGTCAGGCCCATGGCGTTGCACAGTTGCGCCACGCGTACGGAGCCCTGCATGGTCCAGAAGTGGGGGTCGGCCAGCGGGATGGAGACCGACTGGAGGGCCAGGGCGTGGGTCATCTGGCGCCAGTCGGTGGCGATCATGTTGGTTGCGGTGGGAAGGCCGGTGGCGCGGCGGAACTCGGCGAGGATCTCCCGTCCGGAGTAGCCGCCTTCGGCTCCGCAGGGGTCCTCGGCGTAGGCGAGCGTGCCGACCAGGGGTCGGCACAGCTCGATCGCCTCGCGCAGTGACCACGCGCCGTTCGGGTCGAGGGTGATCCGGGCCTCGGGGAAGCGGTCCTTGAGGGCGCGTACGGCCGCCACCTCCGCGGCACCCTCCAGGACACCCCCCTTGAGCTTGAAGTCCCGGAACCCATAGTGATCGTAGGCCGCCTCGGCCTGACGGACGATCGCCTCCGGGGTCAGGGCCTCCTCGTGCCGGATGCGGTACCACTCCACAGGGGAGTCCGGTTCGCGGACGTACTCCAGGTCGGTGCGGTCCGGGTCGCCGACGTAGAAGAGATAGCCCAACACGCGTACGGCGTCCCGCTGTTGGCCGTCGCCCAGGAGCGCGGCGACAGGGACGTCGAGGTGCTGCCCGAGGAGGTCGAGCAGCGCCGACTCGACGGCGGTGACCGTGTGGACGGTGGTCCGCAGGTCGAAGGTCTGGGCGCCCCGACCACCGGCGTCGCGGTCGGCGAAACGGTCGCCGATCTCGCGCAGGACGCGCTTGTAGTCGCCCACCTTCGCCCCGAGGACGAGGGGTTCGGCGTCCCGGAGGGTCTGGGTGATCTTCTCGCCGCCGGGCACCTCCCCCAGTCCCGTACGGCCCTCGGAGTCCTTGAGGACGACGACGTTGCGGGTGAAGTACGGGCCGTGGGCGCCGGAGAGGTTCAGCTCCATGCAGTCGCGGCCGGCGACGGGGTAGACGGCGAACTCGGTGACGGTCGGCTGACTGCTCATGATGGTCGAAGTCCCTTGTGTCATGGATGAGTCGGGTTACAGGCTGAGGACGTCGAGGGCCCACTCGGCCACCAGGACGCCCCCCAGGCCGAGGACGGCGAGCACCGTCGTATACGTGGTACGCACCTTGATCGCTTCGATGACTGAGAGGTTGAAGTACTCCTTGAACAGCCAGAAACCGGGGTCGTTGACGTGGGAGCACGCGATGGAACCGCAGGCGACGGCAAGCACCATCATCTCCGGGTGGACCCCGCTGCCCGCCAGGAGCGGCAGCACCACGCCGGAGGCCGTGACGACGGCGACCGTCGCAGAGCCGAGCGCTATGCGGAGGATGACGGCGACGAGCCAGGCAAGGACGATCGGCGAGATGGACCAGCCGTCCGTGGCGTCCTTGATGTAGTCGGAGATCCCGCCTTCGACGAGGACGTTCTTGAAGGCCCCGCCGGCGCCGATCACCAGGAGGATCATCGCCATCGCCTGGGCCGCCGAGGTGCAGGAGGCGCCGACGTCCTCCAGGCTTCGGCCGATCCGCGGCCCGAACGCCCAGATGGCCAGGCACAGCGTCAGCAGCAGCGCGATCGGTGCCGAGCCGATGAAGGCGACGAAGTGCAGGAACGGGCTCTCGCCGGAGGTGGCCATGTCGGTCACGGCGGCGGCCACGATCAGCGCCACGGGGAAGAGCGCCACGAACAGCGACCAGCCCAGTGCGGGCATCTCCTCGTCGGTGAACTCGCGCTCGCTGACCAGGCCCTTGGGGATGGAGGGGTTCATCGCCTTGATGAACGGAAGGCGGGGCCAGGTGAGGGCGATGAGCGCGCCGGCGGGAATGGCGATGAACAGACCGTAGAAGAGCGTCAGTCCGACGGAGGCGTGGAAGGTGGCGGCGACGGCGGTGGGGCCGGGGTGCGGCGGCAGGAAGCTGTGCATGGTGGACAGGGCGATGGACATCGGCAGGCCGACCCACAGCAGCTTCGTTCCGGTGACCCTGACCAGGGTGAACGCGATCGGCACGATGATGATGAAAGCGACCTCGTAGAACATGGTCACGCCGATCAGCATGGCCGTGACCACCATGGCCACCTGGACCCAACGCGGGCCGAAGGCGTCGAGGAGCTTGCCGGCTATCCGCTGTGCGGCGCCGGAGTCTCCCATGACACGGCCGACCATGGCGCCGAGTCCGATGGTGAGCATGGTGTCACCGATCTGGTCCCCGATGCCTTCGGAGAGGACGTCGGGGATGGTGGCCACCGGGATTCCCCGGACCAGTGCGACACCGACCGCCACGAGCAGGAGGGCCGCGAAGCCGTTGAGCCTCAGCCTGGTCATGAGGAGAAGCAGAACCAGAACGCTGATCCCGACTACGAGGAGAGGCATGCAGTTCCCCTTTGAACTGTTGAGTGAGCAGTCGGAGGCGGCGCCGACTGTGGGGGCGGTCCGATCGGTGTGCGGCGTGATCGGCAGCACGCCACGGAGGAGCGGCAGGGCGCTGCCGCGTGGCTGTGCGGGAGGGGTGGTGTGGGCGGTTTACGGCGGCGGACTGTCGCCGTACCGGCCCACGGGAGGAGCGAGGAGAGACGGTTGGGTGGCGGCCCGGGGGCTGCTGGGGACCACAGGCTTCTCTGCACCCGGCCCGGTCCGGGACATCCGTCCGGTCCTGGACATCGGTCATCGTGCGGGCACGACGTGCGCACCCGCGGGGCTCGTCGGACGGGCGCGAGGGGTGCCCCTGTTCGTCAAGCGGGTCGTCGTAGGGCGTCGACCAGGCTCAGGCCGTGGTCCAGCACCTTCTCCAGGTCGGCGAGGTCGGTCGCGCCGGGGTCGGTGAGCGGGGCGCGAACCGGCCCGACGGGGAAGCCGCGCAGCCGGGCGGCGGCCTTGACCAGGGAGACGGCGTAGCCCGGCACCCGGTCACGTAGTTCGACCAGCGGGACGTAGAACTCACGCAGGAGCTTGGTCACGCCCGCGTCGTCCCCGTCCCGCAGCGCGGCGAAGAAGGCGTTCGCGATCTCGGGGGCGAAGGCGTGGACGGCGGAGGAGTAGGCGGGGACGCCGACGGTGGCGTAGGCGCGGGCCTGGATCTCGGCGGTGGCGGCGCCGTTGAAGAAGAGGAAGTCCTCGGGGGCGGCGAGCGTGAGGCGCTGGAGCCGGTCGAGGTCACTGTGGCCGTCCTTGAGGCCGATGACGGTCGGGATGCGCTCGATCCGGCGCAGGCCGTCGGCGGTGAACGCGACCTGGCCGCGCTGGTAGGCGATGAGTGGCAGCCGGGTGCCTTCGGCGATCCGGCGCAGCTGTTCCACCAGACCGTCCTGCGGGGCCCCGACCAGGTAGTGGGGCAGTACCAGCGCGGCGTCCGCGCCGGCTTCCTCCGCGATACGGGCGAAGCGCAGCGCCTGCGCCCAGCCGTAGCCGATGCCCGCCACCACCGGCAACCGTCCGTCGGCGACCTCGACGGTGGTCCGCACGACCGCCCGGTACTCGTCCTCGTCCAGCGAGAAGAACTCTCCGGTCCCGCAGGCCGGGAACACCGCGCCGGGTGCGGTGGCCAACCGGTCGGCCAGGTACGCCCGGTAGGCGTCCAGGTCGAGGCTGCCGTCGGTCCGGAAGCTCGTGAGGGGGAAGGACAGCACCCCGCTCGCCATGCCGTCACGGAGTCGCTGGGCGACCCCTGCGACCTCCGCGCTGATCCCTGTCATGTCTCATCCCTGTATGCAGATGGCGTCTACGTATGCAGATGGAGGTTAGATTGGTGAACGAAGTCGGTCAATGGTCGGGCAGACCCGGATTGACGCGGATTTACGATGGGCCCATGTCGGAGGTGAGAGGTGTCCGCGGTGTGAAGTCGGCGGCCCGGACCGTCGCGCTGCTGGAACTGCTCGCCGCGCGGGGCGAGCACCCCTCGCGCCTGGACCAGCTCGCGGAGGAACTGGGCGTGCCGCGCAGCAGCATGTACCAGCTGCTCCAGACCCTGGTCGACTGCGGATGGGTCCGCACCGACGCCACCGGCTCCCTCTACGGCATCGGCATCCGCGCCCTGCTCACCGGCACCAGCTATCTCGACGGCGACCGGCGCATCCGTGCGGTCCGGCCGTACCTCGACGAGGCGTCGGACGCGCTCGGAGAGACGATCCACCTGGCACGGCTCGACGGCCCCGACGTCGTCTACCTCGCCACTCGTGAGTCCCACGAGTACCTGCGCACCATCAGCCGCGTCGGCCGCCGCGTCCCTGCCCATGCCGGCGCCCTCGGCAAGGCGCTGCTCGCCGAGCGCCCCGACGACGAACTGCCGATCCCGGACGGGCCGTTGACGACCCTCACGGAGAACACGCTCACCGACCGTGCCGCGCTGCTCTCCGACCTGGCCCAGGTGCGCGAACGCGGTTACTCCATCGACCGCGAGGAGACGGTGACCGGTATCGCCGGCTTCGGCTTCGCCCTGCGGTACGACGCACCGGCCACCGACGCCATCAGCTGCTCGGTCCCGGTAGCCCGGCTGACCCGGGAACACGAGGTCCGCATCGTCTCCGTGATGCGGGAGGTGCGAGCGAAGATCGAAGCCCACCTGCCGCCCGTCGCGGGCGTACCCGACTGGCGCTGAGGCTACGAATACGCCCGGGGCCTCGTCGGCGGGAGCCGAAGGGCAGCGGTCACGCTCCCGCCGACCCCAGGTCGCCCGATTCGGAACCGGTGCCGGCTCTGGCCACCTCTGCCGGAGCCCTCCCCCGTGCCGGAAGCCCCAAGCATCCACGCAGCGGTGAGACGAGCCCTCCGGCCGTGCGCGCCCATGTCACCGACGATTGAGTGCGGACGATTGAGTGCGCTCGCGAAGGGGGCTGGACGGGGCCACCTCGGGGCGCCGTAGCATCTCCCACTTGATAGGCAAGTGAACACTTGCCTATCAAGTGGTTGTGGCCGATGACCTTTTCAGAGCCTTGGCCGACCCCACCCGCCGCACCATCCTCGACGAGCTCACGGAGAAGTCCGGACAGACACTGTTCGAGATCTGCTCCCGACTGAGCATGAAGCACCAGCTCGGCATCTCACGCCAGGCGGTCTCCCAGCACCTTGCCGTGCTCGAGGGCGCCGGGCTCGTCGAGACCAGGCGAGAGGGCCGCTACAAGTTTCACGACCTCAACACAGACCCGCTGCGACAGATCGCCGAGCGATGGCCCGTGCGCAACACATCCGGACCGGAGCAGAGCACACCATGAAGATCCACCTGACCAGCGTCTTCGTCGACGACCAGGCCAAGGCCGAGCACTTCTACACCGAGGTCCTCGGCTTCGTGAAGAAGCACGACGTCCCCGTGGGCGAAGAGGACCGGTGGCTGACCGTCGTCTCGCCCGACGAGCCCGACGGCACCGAACTGCTACTCGAGCCCGCCGGCCACCCGGCCGTCAAGACCTACCGCGACACGCTGGTCATGGACGGCATCCCACTCGCCCAGTTCGCCGTCGACGACGTGAACGCGGAGTACCAGCGCCTGCGCGGCCTCGGCGTCCGCTTCACCCAGGAGCCCCTGGAGATGGGCCCCGTCACCACCGCCGTCTTCGACGACACCTGCGGCAACCTGATCCAGATCGCGACCAAGCCTCAGTAGGCGGTTGCCCGGGTGCGCCCGACCGCTGCGGCGGCCGGGTCCAGCCAGGATGGCGGCACACGCTTCGATCTGCTTGTCGCGAGACCGGTGCATGCGTTCGGCACGGCTGGTGAGCAGCGAGCCGGTGATCTGGCAACCCAACGCTCAGGACCGGCCGCAGCCCCTCGGCAGGGATCCGGGCGGCAGCTCGCCCGGGGTGTTGTCAGTGGTGGCAGGCAGGATGACGGGCATGACGACACCAGCTGCTCAGATCGTGGATTCTGCCGCCTATGCGCAGCGAAGGGGCAGCAGGGGCGGTCGGCCCGCCGGCTTCGACAAGACGATCTACAAGCGGAGGAACGAAGTTGAGCGGACGATCAACGCCCTCAAGAACTTCCGGGCCGTCGCGACGAGGTTCGACAAGCGCGCCTACGTCTTCCACGGCACCGTCACCATTGCCTCGATCCGACTCTGGCTCCGCCCATGATCCGCCGGCCAGAACCTGGCGGTGAGGCGCCCGAAAATCCAGTGGAGCAGCGCCGCTATGCGCCGTTACCGTGCTGCCGAACCAGTCGTCTAGGCAAGGACGTGCCGTTGTACACCCTGTGAGACCTCCCGAGTGCTGATTCGTCGCGCGTCGCACATGTGCGCCGCGCTCCTTTCTGCTGCGGTCTTCTCACTGAAACCGGTGTACTTCTGTGCTCAACAACTGGGTTGTCATGCCCACCTGCCTGCCTCTCGTCCTCCGCCGTTGCCACACGTGCGCGTCCGAACGCTTCCGGGCAAACGGTAAGTTTCGCGTCAACGCACACCACAAGCTCCTCGACGCCTGGCTCCTCGTGCTCTGTATGTCTTGCGGGGAGACCGCGAAGCTCACGGTCCTGGAGCGGGTGAATGTGCGCTCCGTACGGCCTGAGCTGTTGGACCGCCTGCACGCCAACGACCTTGGCCTGACAGCCGAGTTGCTCCAGGATCCGGCCGTGCGGCGCCGTAATCGCATCGCCCTCGACTGGGACAACGCCTGGCGCCTCGACACCGGCGGATCGGACCACCTGGACCGCGAGGCGATCGACGTCTCGGTCCGCTTTGCGGCGCGGATCCCTGTCCGGCCGGCGCGATTGATCGCTGAAGGTTGCGGTCTTTCGCGGGCCGAGGTCGAGAAACTGATCACGGAGGGGAAACTCGTGTCGGCAGTCCGGCTAAGCGGCAAGCTCTCCGGCGACTTCACCTTCACGCTCAAACGCTGAGCCTTCCCCAGGGACCAGGGGCCTGTCCGGCAAGATCCGCCGGACAGGCCCTAGTCAGCCACTCCCGCGCAGCGGGGGAACCTCACGCTGCGGAACCCGCCGCCTCAGCAAGGCCTTAATGGAGTCGCGCTCCTCTGGTTGTCGAGGGAACTGGTGGGGGGCGGCGCCGCCGTGAAGAAGTTCACGCATCCTTGCTGGGCCCGTGCCGTCCCCGGAACGGGAAGGGGACCCAGTAGATCTCGTACCGCGCGTCGGCAGTACGGCTTGCAGTCAGATCAGCGGTCGAGCCCTCTCCTGGCAAAGGCCGTTGGAGCTGGGTTTCCTCAGGGATCTGCAAGCGACCGAACTGATGCTCACCCATCGCGACTGCTCCCTTCGGTGTGAGCGCGCAGCACAGACCCGCACGATGGGGTGCGCTGCATCCGAACAGCGGGAAACCAAGAACCAGAAGACGCGCACAGTGAAGTGGAAGGCGGCAAAGACCGCAAGAGGCATGCCACCGCGACACCATACATTCGCAGTACCGGGGCCTGAAGTCGGCGTAGGCCATGCCAGGCTGTCAAACGGCCACTCAGTTCTCCCTACCTTGTTGATCGGGATGAGCGAGCCATTCGTAGGGTTGGCTCACCCAGGGGGTGCGGGTGTGGCTTTCAGTTCTCTGCCGTCTGTGGCTGCCCAGGATTCGCCGCCCGGCCCCCACGACGACGAAGCTGCTCATTAGGAATTGCGGCACTGATCGCTCAGTAGGGACTCGACCGCGAGGTCGTCCGTGGTACCTGTACGAGTACGACCGCCGGAGAAGCGAGTGACAGTGATCTGGGCTTGGCATCGACGCCGGGAAGACCCATCACCACTGCGTGCTGATCGACGACACAGGCAAGCGGCTGCTGTCCCGTCGGGTGCGTGGATGCCGGGCCGTCACTGGAGCACCGACGATGGACAGCGACCGCCATGCGGAGGCAGCCGAACAATAAGCCCGGGAGGCACCCGGACTGCGCCTTCCCCAAGGGCTCTTGACTGCCGGTCCCTGTCGGCGACGCGTGAATGGTTGAGCGGTCGTTCGCCCCCGCAGCGTAACCACCCGCTGTCCACGATCACGGGGAACTTCAACCCTGCCACTCCACCTTGAACACCCACACGTACTGCCCCGCCCCCCGGGCCGACTCGGGTACGTCGATCACGAGCGAGCCGTTGTTGACCGTCCAGGTCAGCGGGCGGTCGTGGCCGAGCATCGTCACCTTGTCGCCTCCGCGGATCGGCACCGGGGCCTCGACGGTGAGCTTCGCGCCCGGCCGGGCCAGCGAGTGGATGTAGAACGCCTCGTTCTGCCGGACCGTGAACCGCAGGTCCTCGCCCAGCTGTGCCATGCGGGACCAGTACGTCGTGTCGTAGATCGCCTCGCCGTTGGTGCGCAGCCAGCGGCCCGTCTCACGCAGCCGGGTCTGCATGATCTCCGGGATGGTGCCGTCGGCACGCGGCCCGATGTCGAGGAGGAAGTTGCCGTTCTTGGAGACGATGTCGACCAGGCTGTGCACGACCTCCTCGGTCGTCATGTAGGCGTCGTCGGGCGTCGCCTGGTTGTAGCCGTAGCTGAAGGGGTCGAGGCCGCGGCTGGACTCCCACTTCGCGACGACCGTGTTCTCGTACGTCGTGTATTCGGGGGTCGTGAAGTCGTGGAAGCCGATGCCCGAGCGATCGTTGACGGTCACCTCGATGGGCCGGCGGCGGTTCTTGGCGTGGTTGAAGTACTCCGCGAGCACACGGAGGCTGTCGTTGGCACCGCCGATGTCGCACCAGATGAGCTGCGGGTCGTAGCCGTGGATCAGCTCCAGCATCTGCGGGGCCTGATAGTCCCGCACAAAATCCTTGCCCGCGGTGTATCCGGTGTACGGCTCCGGCTGAAGGGTGTACGGGTTGCGCGGGGCGTGGCCCATCCACGGGGTGTCCGGGTTGAACCACTCGGGCATGGAGAAGTACAGGCCGCGGTGGAGTTCGGGCGTGTAGCGCCTGGAGGCGTCGAAGAGCTCCTTGATCAGGTCGCGCCTCGGTCCCATCTTCACGGAGTTGCGGTCGGAGACCTTCGTGTCCCACAGGGCGAAGCCCTCATGGTGTTTCGACGTCAGCACGTGGTACTGCGCGCCCGCGTCCCGGAACAGCTCCACCCACGCCCGTGGATCGAACCTCTCCGCGGTGAACTGGGGGATGAAGTCGTCGTAGGCGAAGTCTTCGCCGTACTTCTCCCGGTGGTAGGCGTAGACGGCGTTCGCCGGGTCCTGCATGTGGTTCCAGTACCACTCGGCGTACTGCTTGCCGACGGGCGACCAGGCGGGCACCGAGTAGACGCCCCAGTGGATGAAGATGCCGAACTTGGCGCCCTGGAACCAGTACGGCGCCTGATGGCCGGTGAGCGAAGCGTCGGTGGGCTGGTAGTCGGCGACACCGAGGGTCAACTTGTTTTTCCTGGAGGCGACTTGCGCGCCCCGTCCGCTGACGGTCACCGTGCCGTCCTGCGTGGTGCCGGGCGCGGTGCCGGTGCGGTTGCGGATGCCGACGCGGACGCGGGACTGCTCACCGGGGTCGAGGCGGCGGACGCGGGCGGGCTCGACGGTGCGGGCTCCGGGCACCTCCACGCCCACCGACACGTCGTCGGCCGCCAGGACGGCGACCGTGCCCGCGTTGACGACGGTGGCCTCGACGCTCTGGGCGCCCGTGGACTCCAGCAGCGAGTTCGTGGAGTGCGCGTCCCGCAGTGCCAGTGCCCGCCCCTGGGCGACCGGTTGGAGGGAGAGCGCGAAGACGTGCAGGGACGACTTGCCGGCCTCCGCCGGGTTGGTCGTCGGCAGCGTGAGCGCGATCGCCTCCCGTCGAGGATCCATCCACAACTCCGAGGTGCCGATCCCGACGCGGTGCTCGTCCTTGGTGCCGTCCGGCGCGTAGCGGTACGCGGCCGACAGTGAGCCGCCCCCCGAGTACCAGTCGGAACCGCCGAGTCCGGCGGTCGTGCTCGAACCGTCCGCATAGTGCACGGTGGCCGCACCGGAGGCGTTGCCGTAGCTGCCCGCCGTGAGGAACAGGGCCGACAGATAGCGGCCCTTGGGCAGCTCGAGGCGCTGGCCGAGCGCGACCACGTTGTTCTTGGCGCCCGCGGCGGACGACGGGAAGAGGAAGGGGACGCCGTCGACCTCGACCCGGCCGGCGGGGAGTTCCTCGCCCGGGAACGTGTAGCCCGAGCCGTCGAAGTCGCCGCCGCGTGCGGTGGCGGTGTCGATGCCGTCGTTGTCGAAGAGGGCGTCGAGCGGGACGGGTACCGGGTCGGGAACGGGAACCCACTGCCCCGCCTGCCCGGCGACCGGCTCTGCGGCCTGCGCCTGGGTACCCAGGGCGATGGGAAGAGCGGCCACGGCTGTCACACCCGTCACGGCCCCCAGAACCTGCCGTCTTGGATACGTACTCATGAGCGGCTCCCATTCATCGGATGTCTGATGGTCCGATGGACCGTTAGTTACTGTCAACGGGGCGTACAGCAAAGAAAGTTGAGCGAGTGATCGGATGACTTAGCTGCCCCGTGACGGCAACACGGTTACCGAGCGTTTCCTTTCAGGCCTTGCCACCCGTCGTGGCGATGCCCTGGACGAAGAACTTCTGGGCGACCAGGAAGAGCAGGATCACCGGGGCCACAGTGAGGCAGCTGGCTGCCATGAGGGTGCCGTAGTCGGTCTGGTACAGGCTCTGGAAGAAGCGGATTCCCACGGGCAGCGTGAACTTCGAGGAGTCCGTGAGGAAGATCAGCGGGCCGAAGAAGTTGAGCGGCGCGGACGCCCCGGGAGTAGTCGCCCTCCAGCACGAAGGCGTGCACCGAGGTATTCGCCGATCGGTCCGCCGGTGCCGCGTGCGAGTCCTAGCCACAAGGATTGCCGTCGGAAGCTTTGTTGGCTGCATGCCTCCTGTGCGCCGGCGACCTGGCACGTCCCGGCAGGGGCGGGCGCCGTGCGGCGCCCGCCCCTGGTCCCGCAACGGTTGTGGATCAGGCGACGGCCGGCTGCGGTTGGGGCGCCGGGGTCGCCAGTCGCCCGGTGCGGTGCAGAGCGTAGAGGGCGGCCGCGCAGGCGAGGCCAAGCGCGCACAGCGAGATCCACGGCAGCGCCGGCATCCCGGCCTCGCGGGCGGCGTCGAGGGCCGCGCCGGTGAGCAGGTTCCCGAGGGTGATGCCGATGCCGCAGATCGTGTTGTACAGCCCGTAGTGCGTGGCCACGAGACGGTCACCGCAGAGGCGGACGATGGTGTCCATCTCGAAGGGGTAGGCGATCATTGTGCCGACCGCCAGGAGCAGCGCGGCGAGCGTGGGCGGCACCGCGGCCAACAGCCACAGGCCTACACCGGAATCGAGGGCGGGCAGGGCGGTAGACAGCAGCAGAGGCACGAAGGCCAGGCCCATGGCCGCCAGACCTCGGGTCAGTGCCTGGCCCGGCTCGTACCGAGCTTTGCACCACGCGGTCACCCTCGTCTGGCCGAGGATGGTGCTCAGTCCGGAGACGGCGAAGAGCCCTGCGACCGCCGCTGTGCCGAACTCGCCGTCACCGCCGACCCGTCGTACCTCCAGTGGCAGCGCGAGGTAGACCTGGAAGGTGAGGACGTACGAGCCGATCATGGCGCCGGAGAACAGCAGGAACGGCCGGTTGGCGAGGATGCCGCGCCATTGGGCCAGTACGCCCTCCCGGTCGTTCTCCTTGGCCTTGCTGTCGTCGGCCCGGCGGGTGGGCAGCGCCCGGATCTGGACGATGGACAGCAGTGCGAAGATCCCGGCGGAGACCAGGCAGGTGACGCGGAAGTCGACTCCTGTCAGCACCATGCCGACGAGCGGGCCCAGCAGGATCCCGGCCTGGTAGAAGACGTTGAACAGCGCGAACGCCTCAACCCTGCGCTCCCGCGCATCCGCGGCGAGGTACGCCCGGACCGCCGGATTGAACAGCGCCCCGGCGAGCCCCGTCGCCGCGGAGGCGGCGATCAGCGCGGCCAGTGAATCGACCAGCCCCAGTGTGGCGAAGCCGAGCGTGCGCAGCACGCATCCGGCGACGATCAACGGCTTGTATCCGAACCGGTCGGCGAGCGTCCCGCCGACGAGAAACATGCCCTGCTGGCTGAAGTTGCGTACGCCGAGGACGAGTCCGACGACCCAGCCGGCCAGTCCGAGGGTGCCGGACAGGTGGGCGGCCAGGTAGGGCATCAGCATGTAGAAGCCGAGGTTGATGGTGAACTGATTGACCATCAGCAGCTGGACGCTGCGTTCGTAGGTGCGTACCTGAGCGAGGGTGCCCTTCACCGGCTCTCCTCCACAGCGTCGCGGTGACCGAGCCCGGCGCTCTCGCCGGCCCCTTCCTCCCGGTCGAGTACGTCGAGCACGTCGGTTTCCTGTGACGGCTGGGTCAGGGTGAGCGGGTCGACCACGTTGGTGCACCGGGTCCAGCGAGCGACTTCTTTCTCGTCCACGCGCCCGATCACCTCGGGCTCAGGCGCGGGCGGTGAGTCCAGCAGCCCGTGGGCGGCGCAGTAGGCGTCGTCGAAGACCGTCCCGAGGTAGCGCTGCGGTCCGTCGGGGAAAATCGTCGCGATCCGGGTGTCCGCGGGCAGAGTGCTGGCCAGCCATCCGGCGACCAGGGCGACCGCACCCACGCTCCACCCGCCGGTGGCGTAGTGCGAGGTGGCCAGTTGACGGCAGGCCCACACCGCCTCGGCCGGGGCCACCCAGTGGACCTCGGAGAAGGCGTCGTAGGCGACGTTACGGGGGTAGATGCTCGATCCCAGACCTCGCATGAGCCGCGGCCGGGCCGGCTGGCCGAAGATCGTGGAGCCGATGGTGTCGACCCCGACTACCTTCAGGTCGGGGTAGAGCTGCTTCAGCACACGGGAGATGCCGGCGGAGTGTCCGCCGGTGCCCACGCTGCACACCAGGACGTCGAGGTGGCCGAGTTCGCTTGCCAGTTCCAGGGCGAGCGGGGTGTAGGCGGTGGTGTTGTCCGGGTTGTTGTACTGGTCCGGGCACCAGGAGCCTGGGTGCTGCGCCATCAGCTGCTGAACGCGCTCGCGACGGGCCTGCTGCCAGCCGCCGGTGGGATGGGGCTCGAAGACCCCATTGACCTGGGCGCCGTAGGCGGTCAGCAGCCGGGTCATGGACATCTCCAGACCGGGGTCGGTGACCAGGGTGACCGGGTGGCCGTAGACCATTGCGGCCAGGGCGAGGCCGAGGCCAAGGGTGCCGCTGGTGGACTCGATGATCCGGGCGCCGGGGCGCAGGTCGCCGCGGGCGCGGGCCCGTTCCACCATGTGCAGGCCAGGCCGGTCCTTGATGCCGCCGGGGTTGAAGCCCTCGAGCTTCGCCCAGAAGCCGCGGTCTGCCGGTGTCAGCGGTTTGGACACCCGCAGCAGCGGGGTGTTGCCCACCAGTGCCGACAGGGCGGACCGGTCGGGCGTGGCGGCGGTGTTCGTCAGTGACTGCATCTCGTTCGCTCTCGCTCGATGAATGCGCGGTGCGTGTTTCATCTCGCGCTACGGCCACACGCGGGACGGTCGGTCCCGTCCGGGGGTGTGGAGCCGTGGCGCGGCAGCCTGTACGGGATCGGCTGCGGGCGAGAGGTCTAGATGCGCCAGCGGGAGGTGCGGGCGAGTGCGGTCCTGCCCGTATGTCTTGTGCGGAATCGGTAGGGACGGCGGTGTGTTCGCGGCCGTCCCAGCGCCACGCAGAGGCCGACGAGCGCTGCCGTTCCGGCCCCGGTAGGTGGCTGCTGAGCAACGTGGTCGGTCGTACGGACGGCTTCGTCGGCACACTCCGCGTCCCCGTGGTGGCGGTGCGGGCCGTGGGGCGCCCCGTCGCTCGCAACCGGCGCCGAGGCCACAGTGACGGCAGGTGCCGGCTGGTGCGGATCGCCGGTAGGTCCGTGTACGCCGGCGCACAGGCCGATCAGCAACAGCAGGGCGGCCCGCAACAGCAGGGCGGCCCGCAGCAGACGGGCGAGTGGGCGCGGTCGGCGCGTGTCGGCCACGGTCCGTGGGGCGTATGTGGGCATGCGGGAGCTGGTCGGCAAAGGTCCTCCGTGCGCCCGGGGTCGGCCCGGCGGCAGCCAAGGCAGAGGGAAGCGGGCAGGCATGGGTGGGGGGCAGGGGCGTCGACCAAGCAGCGCCGGGTCCCCGTCGAGGTGTGCGGGGTACTGGTGGTCGTGTCGCGCGAGTCGGCGAACCGTTCTCATCGCCCGTCAGAGGGGCGTGGCCCGGGCAGCCGGAAGGGGAGAACTGCGGCTTCTAGACCTGCTGGACCACGGACAGTCTCAGGGCCGCCGACGACGCGGCAGATTGAACCGGCTCGCCTTGGCCGCGCTTGACCGAGGCAGGCCCGACGGCAGTGGATTCGCTAACCGACGCTGCAAAGCAGGGCGGTGTCAGCACCGGTCCCTGTTGTGGCTGGCCGGATAGGCAGTACTCACCGTGATGCGCAGGGTCATGACCTCCATGCCGCTCGCCTATCGCGGCACGTTGGGACAGGACCTGTGGGTCCGTGGCGTCGAAGGCGCCCTCGGACAGCACCTGCGCGGGCGCTGCCGCGCTGGTCACCAGGTGGCCTTTGACGTTCTCGACGTGCAGTCCGTGCGTGAACACGACGCCGAACAGCAGTACGGCCATGGCCAGCATGCGCAGCAACGGACCCGCAGATGCACGGGCCCGCACCATGCGCGGGGGTGACCAAGCCGTAATCATGCCGTGATGGTAGCGGCCTGGGGACCGTCATCCGCCACTCCTGGGCATCAGCGCGGTTACGCGCCACGCACTTGACCGATTTGCTTCGGCGAGCACCCTGGAGGGCGGCAGCCGACACGAGCGGACCCGACGGACCCTGACCGCGATGTCACCGCGACATGCGGAAGTGGCAAGCAGAAACACCCGATCGGTCTATATACATCCAGATATGCCCGGGGGATTCATGGGGGTGAAGGTGTCAGCGAAAGCCCGCTGACCTCGCCACGTAAGGAGGACCAATGTCCGCGGTGACCATGAGGAAGACAGCGAGGTACACCGCCACGCTGGCAGCGGCCGGAGCGTTCGCGGCGACCGTGACGTTCGCGAGCCCCGCATACGCGGACGGAACCCCGAGCACGAGGGCGACACCGTTCACGGGCCGTACCGAGGGCGGCAGCCTCATACTCAAGGACGGCGACATCATCGCCTGCGCGGATGTCGGCCAACTGCAGGTCGTCCAGACGAACGGCGTCATCCGCGACGCCGATGGCGCCGGTACAACGTTCACGACGCCGGCGGGCACTCGAGTCGTGACGCTCCGTCAGGGAACCGTAAACGTGACCGTCGACCGGATCAGCGCCGAGGTTACGTGCGGCAAGGAACTCTTCCCCACCACCACCGCGTTCGTGCCAACCACCAGTCTCAAAGACGGGGTGAAGGCCGGCGCCGGTGGCGCGGTGTCCGGACTGAGCACCGCCGAGATGGTAGGCGGCGGAGGGCTTGCCGCGGCTGGGCTGGTCGGCGGGGCGGTTCTGCTGCGCCGCCGCGGTGCCGCCGGCGCCCGGCTCTGACGGGCCAGGGACAGGGGGCGCGATCGGACAGGCGCCCCCTGCGCGCAAGGCCACGTTCGCACGGCACCCGCGCAGGCCTCGCTGCGGCCGCCGCCGCGCTCACGGCCGGCAGCTGGACGATCTACGCGGGCACACGTACCGAGGCGCCACCCCTGCCCGATGCCGCGCAGGCCGTCGTGCGATCCATCCAGGTGCCAGCACCGTCCGTGATGCCGATGGCACCCTCACCGCCTACGGCCATCCGCATCCCGAGCATCGGCGTCGACGCACCGGTCATCGGCCTGGAGGCGGACCAGACCGGGCATCTGCAGACACCGCCGGAAGGAGACAACAACCTGGCCGGCTGGTACCAGGACGGCACACGTCCCGGAAGCACCGGGAACGCCATCATCGCCGGGCACGTCGACACCCCGCGGGGGCGGGCAGTCTTCTACGCCCTGGGCGCTCTGCACAAGGGCGACACCATCGCCGTCAGACGTGCTGACCGCAGCACGGCGCTGTTCTCCGTATACGGCGTCGAGGTCCACTCGAAGAACGCCTTCCCCAACGAGCTCGTCTACGGCGCCACACAGCAGCCGGAACTACGCGTCATCACCTGCGGCGGGAGGTACACCAAGGCGACCGGCTACCAGGCGAACGTTGTGGTCTATGCCCGCCTGGCCAAGGCCGTTCCCGCCGGGCGCTGACGGACAGTTGGAGCGCATCGGCTGAACCAAGTACACGACGACGGTTCCGCGCGCCGCGGATCGCCGCGGCGGGGCTGCCGGTGGTGGGCATCGGCCTGATGCTGCACGCCGGGCAGCCACTGCTACGGCTGTACCGCCACCGCGCCCACCTCGAACAGCATCCCCAGCAGCGCGAGGGAGGCGACCCCGCTCAGAGTCTGGGCGGGGAGGCGGTTGGAGGAGCCCAGGCATCACGCTGTCCTCACCATCGGAGACCGACCGAATCCATTGAGCCGGGCCGCGGTCTGCGCCTCCAGGCGGAATCGCTCGTCCGCTGCCTCTTCGGCACGCAGCAGTCTGACCGCCACAGGGCGCCCGAGGATCTGGTCGGAGGCTCCTGCAACTGGTAGCGGTCCGCCAGCAGACCCCGCACACCCACCTCGATCATCACTGAAGCTCGCAGCCACGAAGCGTCACGGAGTCCACGTAGGTTTCCGAAGCTCGATCGCCGGTTACCGGAAAGTCATATTCGGCGCGGTACGGCTCCGTCCTGCCAGCGGTAGAGGTCGCGCAGCAGGGACATCTCGGCGCCGTGATGGATCAGCTCCCTGTTGACGTGCAGGACGATGCCCTCCATGGGAAACCGCTCGGGACCCACCGTGGGCGGATTCTCCAGGTCAGCGTCCGAGAGCTCGCGGACCCCCGCGTTCCATCTCCCATACATCTCATCGAGCTGTTTCAGCGCCTCGTCAGCGGTCCCCGCGTAGGCGAATGTCTGGGAGTCGACGTCCTGGCCGCCGAAGTGCCATCCGACCCGATAGCCCAGGCAGGAGACGATGATGTGCGCCAGCCGCCAGGCAATCGTGGTCACCGGCGCCGGCACCGGGTCAGGGGACGCGGAGTCCATCGTCCATTCCCCCGAACCTGCCGACATCGGTGCGGCCGACGTGCCCCGTGGGCGGATGCTCCAGCAGCCACGCACCGGCTCCCAGAAGTACTCCTCATCGGCAAGACCGTGCAGCCGCGGCCGCAGGTTCTTGTGCCAGTGCCGGTCCAGCTGGTCCGCGATGCGCTCGCTTCTTGTCATTTCCGCACGCTACATACAAACGGAGACCTGGCTGCGTCCCTCGCGGACGCCGTCGCCGGCCGTGGGCCGCGAGAGCGTACCGCACCGGGAGATGACGCTGGGGGCTGATATGCCCTTCGGGCCGCGCCGCCGCGAGCGGCTGTTTGACATTAACAACCCGGCTGGCCGGGTTGGGTTCAATGACCCAAATGTGACAGCCTCGACCGATGACATAACGGATGATCAAGACCGCAGACTCCCGCCCGAGATCAGCATGAGTATCCCGAGCGAGCGCCACGCCAGAAGCCTCCGAACTGCATGTTCGAAGATGGCGAAGACTCACGATGCTCGCATGTCCCCCAGCCCTGAATCGCGGATTGTGATCATTCGGGCCGCGAGTGCCCAGTCCAGTGCGCACACCCCCTCGGACCGAACGCCTCTCGGGGAGCACGCATGGGGTAGGCAGACGACGGGGGACTCGCCTGCCTACCCCTCATTGCGCGGCCACCCACTCGAAAGGGGGGCGAGCGGGTGCCATGGGACCCCTGGTCCTGGGCCCCACCCCCTACAGCGCCCTGGAGCGCCGGGCCGTCACACCCTGAGGCACCCAACGCCACACCGCTCTCGACGCATCGGCCCCGGCGCAGGCCCGCAGCGCACACGCGGTGAAGACCAGGGCTGGACAAGAGTGCGGCGCTGTGCGGGGCCCAGGCGCGTTCCGCGTCCAAGCCCTCGTCGGGGGTCTCCAGAGCGCCGGCCGCCGACAAGCGAACGGCACGGCAGGCCGTCGTAGGCGGCAAGCTGGTAGGCGACCGTGCGACGGGCCTGCTGTTCTTCATCGATCGCACCGTCAGGGGTGAGCGGGAAGACGGCACGACCCGAGGACCCCGGAGCAGCTACAGCGGCTGCGGGGCGCCCGAGGAAAGCGTCCTGCAGCCCTACCCGAGCCAGCCGCGTCACCAAGCTGTCCGGACAGCACATCTAGAGGGCCACGGCCACAGTCACGTCCCCGACGGTCGTGGTTGTTCCGGTGGTACCGAGCTCTCGGCGACCGCCATCCACTGGTCCAGGTCGGCCTGGGTGAACTCTGCCCACGGGGGGATCTCGGGGAGCTGGCGGAGGAGGTCGTAGGCCTCGGAGATCTTGGGGCCGTGGAGAACCGGGGAATGGCAGCCAGCGATGACCTCGGCGTTCAGGCGTTGGAAGTCGTCCACGACCGTCCGGAACTTCTGGGTGTCCAGCAACGCGACCCAGGGCGAGACCAGGCGTCCGCCGAAGAATTGGCCGTCGTGGAATTCGTCCGCGGACAGCGCCGCTACGTCCGGTATCGGGGTGGGTACGTTCGTGGCGAAGGTGTCGACGGCCCACAGGACGTTGGTCTTCGGGTCGAAGAGGGCGCGGGTTGTGGGGTTGTCGTACAGCGGCGGTCGTTTGGCGACCAGGGTGCGGTCGCCCGCGTCGATCGTGTCGCCGTCGGTCATGAAGCGGCACCGGTTGACGGGGGTCTCCCACTCCTCGGCCATGCGGCCGATGGAGAACCATGTCGTCAGCAGGGTCGCGTTCGGGCATTCGGCGAGGACCGCCAGGAGGTTGCCGGCGTGGTCGCGGTCGTCGTGGGTGAGGAAGATCCACCGTACGTCCAGGGGATCCACGACGGACCAGGCTGCCTCCAGCCACTGGGCGCGCACTGCGGGCGCCCCGGTGTCCACGAGGACCGGTTCGGCTCCCCGGATCACCATCGAGTTCATCGGGAAGTGGCCGACCGGCGGGGCCTCGAGGGCCCACGGGATGACGAAAGTCTCCTCGGCGATCTTGTACGGCTGCAGAAGGTTGAACGTCTCCATGGTTGTCATCGCTGCTCTCCCTAGGGACGGAGTCGCGCAGCATCCATGAATCCAGTGCAGCCCCGTGGCGGGCCATCGTCAAACGCAGAACGTTCATGAGTCCTCGTTGGTGTGCTGACGGGGACTCTGTGTTTGCGAGGTGCGGTCTCTCCATGCTGGGGCAGGTTGACGGCCCGGTCGTCGCGTCGGGTGGGCGCCGGGTTCCACTTTCCCGGTGGGGTGGTGCGGGTTGGGGCGGTCGGTGGGGCGGGTCAGCCGGGCTCGGCAAGGCGTTGAGCCGGTCGATTGCCCGGGTGATCTCGTCGGTCCAGGGCCATCGGGTCGTGAAGCGGAGCCGGTGGCGACGGCTGATGGTGACGAGCTGGGCAGCGGCGGAGAACAGCCGCAGGCGGAGCTTCTTGGGCTCCCAGCGGCGGGTCTTGCCGGTCAGGGCGAGCATCGGCATCCAGGCGAGGAGGTCGAGTGCGAGGGAGACGATCTCCAGTCAGCCTCGGATGCGGTCCTCGCAGCGGGCCCGCCTGCGGTGACGTAGTTCGAGATCGGCGAGCTGGCCACCCTTCGTGTTGGTCGCGAAGCAAGTCAGCCGCAGCCCGTCGACTCGGTGAAGCGCAACTGGGCACCGGGGTGGTTGAGTCGGCCGCAGCGCGGTGCCGGTGTCGCCACCGGTCCGTTTCTGCGGGCCGCTCGCCGAACCCGGCGTGCGCGTTTCCACGCACCGGGCTCTCCACGGTCTGTGCCGTCAGGCGTGGTTGGCCAGGGTCCAGGGATTTGGGATCTTGTTGCCGCGGTACCGGCACTATTGACCGGTCAATTGCCTAATTGTACGGTCTAGAGGGCAGATCAGGCGGGAGACCGACATGACGAATCAGGCAAGGGTCCGGCCCTCTGGCGCTCGACTGCCGGATCTCCACCGTGGGAACGGCGCCGGCCGGTACGGGGCCCAGCGTGTCTTCAGCGAATCGGTGGAAGGCGGGGCCGATCGCCCATCATCGGCGGTCCGGAAGGCTTCAGGCGCAGCCGCGCCCGTACCGTCGTCGGCTCGGCTCCGTGGTCACCGTCGAACCTGCCCGGCAACCGCGCGGGACAGGTCGGGAACCGCACCCCGCCCATGGGGCTCGGACGCTGAAGACTGGGCTGGTCAGCTCACTCCGACCAGTCAATCCAGTAAATGTACGGTCTAACCATGACCGTGCCACTCTATGTACAGATCAGGCGAGAGTTCGAGGCGAAGATCCTTTCCGGGGCCCTTTCGCCTGGCTCGCGTCTGCCAAGCGAGATGGATATCTCCGCCGAGTACGGCGTCAGTCGTGCCACGGCCCAACGCGTCCTCAACGACCTGGCCGAGGCGGGGCTCGCCATCCGCCAGCGGCGCCACGGATCGTTCGTGGCGGACGTGACGCGGCAGATCAATCTGCTCAACTTCGTCACCCCTGCGGCAGCCACAAAGGGCGCGCCGGGCAGACACGAAGTCGTTTCCGCGCGGATCGTCAGGGCCACCGACGCCATCCTGCCCCTCCCTGGCGCTTCCGCCGACACGGCCGTAGTGGAACTGGTCCGCCGCAAACTGAACGTACGCGAGGAGCCGCAGTCGATCGAGCGGCACGTCGTCCTCTTCGCGGCCGCCCCCGACCTGCTGAACGAGAACCTCGAAGACCTCGTCACCCTCCCGTATCTGCAGCGCAAAGGAGTACCGATCGACTCGATGCGGCTCTACCTCGACCCGGTGGCCCTCGACGAGCACGACGCCGCATTGCTGCACAGTGAGACCGGAACGCCCGCGCTGATGAGGCGCAGGGAGTTGCGTGCCGATGACGGCAGCACCGTCGAGGTGGTAACTACCCTCGTCCGTCCGGGAACCGCCGAGTTCTTCCTGGAGCTTCCCGTCCCCGCCAAGTGAGCAGCGTGCCGCTGCCAGAAAGGATGCGCACACACAATGAAGGTCATCATCGTCGGTGCCGGCGTGCTGGGCGTGAGCGTCGCAAGGCAGCTTGCCGTCGCCGGCGAGGACGTTCTCCTGCTCGATCAGCGGGGAGCCGGCACCGGCACGACCGCGACCACCTTCGCCTGGACCAACTCCAGCCGGAAGCCCGACCCGGACTACCACCGGCTGAACCTCGCAGGGATGGAGGAGCACGCCAGGCTCGCCGGGCAACTGCGCGGCGCACCGTCGTACTTCCCCAGCGGAGCGCTGCAGTGGGCGGACGCCGCAAACGAGCAGCGGCTCGCCGACAACGTGGAACGACTGCAGGCACTCGGCTACCCCGCACGCTGGGTCACCCCCAACGAAGCGGCGCGGACCGCAGGCGGCCTCCGCATCCCGGCGACCGTCACGTCCATCGCACACTTCCCCAGCGAGGGATACGTTCTGCCGGACCGTTTCGTGAACAACCTGCTGGCGGACGCCGAGCAGCACGGAGCCACGTTCTCGATCGGCGAGGTCGTAGCCATCAACGATGGGCCTGACCGAGTATCCGTCTCCCTGGCCGGAGGCGAGGTCTGCACGGGCGATCGAGTCGTCCTGGCGGCAGGCCGCTGGACAGAACGGCTCGCCGCACGGGCCGGGATCGACGTTCCCATGGTGACGGATGCCGGTCGCGGAGCGCAGACCGTCGGCCTGCTCGGGTACGCCAGGTCACCACAACTCGACCTGCGCTGCGTGATCCACAGCCCCGGCCTCAACCTCCGCCCCGAGGCTGGCGGGCATACCGTCCTGCAGGCTCTCGATCTGAACGCTCACGTCGATCCGGCAGACCCGCCGTCCGCGGACGGGGACATCGCAAGCACTCTCACCCGACGGTTCTCCGCACTGCTGCCCGACCCGGGCCGGGCACCGGAAATCGACCTGCGCATCGGCTTCCGGTCACTGCCCGCGGACGGCCACACCGTCGCCGGCTATGCCTCCCCGCAGTCCCGCGTCTACTGCCTCGTCTCGCACAGCGGGGTCACCCTGGCGCCGATTCTGGGACGTCTGGTCGCGGCCGAGATCACAACCGATCAGGAGCAGGACCTCCTTGGGGCCTTCCGGCCCACACGATTCACCGGCGTACGGCGCTCGGACATTGAGGTGGATCAACGCGCCACCAGTCTGGGCGAGCAGTAGCCGACAGCTCTAGGGCCGCAAGCGGTGGACCATGCGCTGGAAGGCACCCCTGAACGTGTTCCAGATCGCCTTCGAGGACCGCCTGAGCCCGAGCACAACTGACCACTCAACAACCAAGATCAGCCGCTAAATTGACACACCCATCAGCCGCGGCCGAGGATGCGCTTCCAGAGACTCCCGGCAGGTGCGGAGTCCTTGGCGCAGGTGCAGCGTTGGGACGGCGGGATTCCGGCGAGCACTTGCTCGACGTGCATTCCGCAGCCGCGGTAGGTGGCCTTCTGGCACTTTCGGCATAGGGTCTTCTGACACATGGTTCTCGCTCCTTGTGTTGTCGGGGTGGGCTTACGGGTCGGCGGTGTCGTGCGCCGACATGTGAGGGCCGGGGATGCCCGGCTCGCTACTCGTGGCTGAAGGGGATGTCGGGCAGGACTCGCTTGAGCCAGGCAGGGGTGTGCCAGGCTGCGCGGCCGGTGAGCCGGAGCAGTACGGGCAGCAGGATCAGGCGGACGAGGGCGGCGTCGAGCAGGACGGCGACGACAGGACGATGCGCATCTCCTTGGGCGGCAGGGAGTCGGAGAGGGGAGTCCCTCCACATGACCGAGGAACCGGTCGCGTTGACCGTGATTCCATGGCCTGACAGGGCGGCGAGCGACTTCTTCAGGTCGTCGGCGGCACGCACCATGTCGCTGGAATCGGCGTCGGCCCCGCCAGGAGGACCGCCGTCTTCCCGTCGCGGCTGATGGTCGCGCCCGGCTGAGGTGCGACGACATCGGAGATCCGCGGGTCAGCCTTCAGCAGGTCCGTCGCCTTCGCGATCGTCTTCTGTACCGCCGGATCCGAGAGCTGCTGGTCCGTGGTCTTGTCCGTGGTGACGACCGCCTGCAGCGCCGACGACGCGTTGCCCCCGAAGTGCCGCTGGGCCAGTTTCGCGCACCCGCACCGACTGCGACCCGTTGGCCTGCCAGCCGGCACCCGCTAGTGCGGAGGTCACCTGGGGCGCGAACGCGCCGAGGCCCGCGATCACGGCCGGCCACAGCTCCAGCACAAGTCGCAGACGGGTCGTGGCCCAGACCCCCCAACCTCCCCAGTGCTCCGGGGAGTTGATGGGGGGTGGAGGTATCCGTCTCCGTCAGTGCCGGTTGGGCAGTCGCCATGCTCATCTCCTGCTCAAATACCCCTGGGGGTATTCTCGAATCCAACCTGCAGTATACCCATCGGGGTATACAAACGGGTGTGATGCGTATCGAGGAGGCCGGCGGCGCGCTGCCTACGGTCGGTGGGATGGAGCCGCGTTGCGCTGGACCAGGCCCTGGCGTCCGCAGACCAACGGCAAAGTCGAACGCTTCCACCGAACTCTGCTCGACGAGTGGGCCTACCACCAGCCCTACACCTCAGACGCCGAACGCCAGGCTGCGTTTCCCGACTGGCTGGACTTGGCTTCGTTGATCTCTAGGAACTGAACCGCCCCGGGTTCGGTAGAGATCTCAGATTGTGGTTGTGACCTGGGGTTTCGTGGATTGCATGTAGTGGTTGGTCTCGTATTCGACGGGCG